>NZ_VYKD01000020.1:0-121065 GCF_032424295.1 Pseudomonas sp. JV449
GCTTGCCCTAATGCTGATCAGTAGAGAGATAGAACGGGCAAACAGTAACCAGTGGCGAGCGGGCTTGCTGTGGTGAGCGGGCTTGTCCCGCGCTGGGCTGCGAAGCAGACCCAAAACCAGGCGCTGCGGTTTTCCTGACAGAACACAGGGAGCCTGATTGGGGCTGCTTCGCAGCCCAGCGCGGGGCAAGCCCGCTCACCACAGGTTAGGAGTAGTCCCCAGATCACGTGGGCGCGTGGAGGTGCAATCTCGAATGGGTTATCGGGTGAGCCTGCGCAAGCTTATTGTGGTGAGCGGGCTTGCCCCGCGCTGGGCTGCGAAGCAGACCCAAAACCAGGCACTGCGGTTTACCTGACAGAACACAGGGAGCCTGATTGGGGCTGCTTCGCAGCCCAGCGCGGGGCAAGCCCGCTCACCACAGTTACAGTGTTTTTCCTTAACTGACTGGCAAGCCCCCTCCCACAGGGTTCCGCTGTGTTCTTTTGGCCGTTATTTGGACACCGGCATCGCAAACTCCGCACCCTGCTCGATGCTCTCCGACCAGCGCTGCATGATCGATTTCTGCTTGGTGTAGAAGCGCACACCCTCAGTGCCGTAGGCATGCATGTCGCCGAACAGGCTCTTCTTCCAGCCACCAAACCCGTGCCAGGCCATCGGCACCGGGATCGGCACGTTGATGCCGACCATGCCTACTTCGATACGCCGGGCAAACTCGCGGGCAATATTGCCGTCGCGGGTAAAGCAGCTGACGCCGTTGCCGAATTCGTGGTCGTTGACCAGCTTCACCGCCTCGGCGAAGTCATTCACGCGCACGCAGGCCAGTACCGGGCCGAAAATTTCTTCGCGGTAGATGCTCATCTCCTGAGTCACGTGGTCGAACAGGGTCGCGCCGAGCCAGAAGCCGTTTTCCAGGCCAGCCTCGGTGGGTACATAGTCACGTCCGTCGAGCAGCAACTGCGCGCCGGCCTGCACGCCTTGTTCGATGTAGCCGCTGATGCGCTCCAGTGCGGCGCGGGACACAATCGGGCCCATCTCGGCCTTGAGGTCGCGGCCGTCGGTGATGCGCAGATGCCTGGCGCGTTCGGTCAGGGCGGCGATGACCTTGTCACCGACATCGCCGACCAGCACCGCTACGGAAATGGCCATGCAGCGTTCGCCGGCACTGCCGTAGGCGGCGCCCATCAAGGCATCGACGGTTTTTTCGATATCCGCGTCCGGCATCACCACCATGTGGTTCTTCGCACCGCCCAGGCCTTGCACACGCTTGCCGTTGCGCGCACCGGTTTCGTAGATGTACTGCGCAATCGGCGTGGAGCCGACGAAGCTCACGGCCTTGACGTCCGGGTGCGCGATCAGCGCGTCCACCGATTCCTTGTCGCCCTGCACCACGTTGAATACGCCTTTGGGCAGGCCGGCTTCACGCAGCAGTTCAGCCATGAACAGCGAAGCACTTGGGTCGGTCGGGCTTGGCTTGAGGATGAAGGTGTTGCCCGCCGCAATGGCGATCGGGTACATCCACATCGGCACCATCACCGGGAAGTTGAACGGCGTGACACCGGCCACGACGCCCAGGGGTTGGCGCATCGTCCAGTTGTCCATGCCACGGGAGACCTGGTCGGAATGCTCGCCCTTGAGCAGGTTGGGGATGCCGCAGGCGAATTCGAGAATGTCGATGCCACGGTCGACTTCGCCCTGGGCATCGGTGAAGACCTTGCCGTGTTCGGCGACGATGATGCGCGCCAGGTCGTCCTTGCGCTCACGCAGCAGGTGCAGGTATTCGAACAGCACGCGGGCGCGACGGATAGGCGGGGTGTCGGCCCAACCGGCAAAAGCGGCCTGTGCAGCGGCGACGGCTTCGGACACGGTCTGGCTGCTGGCCAGGGCGACGCGGCCGGTGATTTCGCCGGTGGCCGGGTTGTAGACGTCCTGATAGCGATCATCGCGGCTGACGCGCTGGTCGTTGATGTAGTGCTCGATGGTTGTAGTCATGGCAGTCGATCCAGGTGGGTTGCGTTGGGACACACGATAGGCTTTCGGTTTGTTCCAAACCAGAGCAGAATCAAGAACTGATTGTCCTTATAAGCGAACAATAAGCCCATGGAAAAATCCGAGATCGAAGGGCTGTGGACCCACATTCACTGGCTCTCAGTGCTGGAGGAACACGGCACCTACACCGCCGCCGCTGCGCGCCTGGGGGTGAGTAAATCCGCGGTCAGCCAGCGCATTTCCGACCTCGAGAAAGCCACCGGCACACGGCTGGTGACCCGTACCACGCGCAGTGTGCGGTTGACCGATGCCGGGTTGTCGCTGACCCGTGAAGTGCGCGGTGCCTATGAGCAAATCGCGCGCAGCTTCTCGTCGGTGCGCGATTCCGCCGGGGAGATTCGTGGCCTGGTGCGCTTGACCGCTCCCGTGGCATTTGCCCGGCAACAGTTGGTGCCGCACTTGGCGGAGTTCCTGCAGCAATACCCGCAGGTGCGTATCCAGCTGGATGTCTCGGATGCCCTGAGCTCCCTGGCGGCCGAAGGCTACGACCTCGCTGTGCGCCACGGTTTCCAGGTGCCGGAAACCCATGTGGCCTGGAAGCTGTGCGACACCGGTTCGGTGCTGGTCGCCAGCCGCGATTACCTGCAACGCCACGGCGAACCGCGCGAACCCGGCGACCTGTCGGCGCACAACTGCCTGTTCTACCCGCGCGGCACCGACCAGCCCGCATGGACCTTCGAGCGCGGCAGCAAAAAGGTCGAACGCCTCACCGTGCCCATCGCCGGCAGCTTCGCCACCAACAACAGCGAAGCCCTGCGTGATTCGGCGCTCAACCACCTGGGCATCGCCCTGCTCCCGGACTTCAGCGCCCACGCTGCGCTGGCCAGCGGCAAGCTGGTACAGGTGCTCAAGGGCTGGACACTCAAGGGCGCGTTTGCCGATGAGATCTACCTGATTCGGCCGTATTCGCCCCATGTGCCGAAGTCGGTGAGTGCGTTGGTGGGGTATTTGAAGGAAAAGTTATCGACGGGATTCCGCTTCGAGGGCTGAGGTTTTTAGCTTGCCCAACGGAACTAAAAGTCCATAATGGACAAATAAGTTCAGATATCGGAGATATCCATGTCCAGCGCGCCCCATGTAATCAACCAGGCCCAGGCCCGTGAACTGCTCGCCCAAGTCGATGTACCGCAGATCCTGCACACGCTGTTTCGCGCCCTGGCCGCCGGGCACGCGGTGCAACCGGCGCAGCAGTTAGTGGCGTTCCCCCACGGCGCCGGCGATTTCATCAATTACCTGGGCGTGCTGGCTGAAGAGGGGGTGTACGGGGTCAAGACCTCGCCGTATATCGTGCGCGAGCAAGGGCCGCTGGTAACGGCCTGGACGCTGTTGATGTCGATGCAAACCGGGGAGCCCCTGTTGCTGTGCGATGCCGCCGAGTTGACCACCGCGCGCACCGCCGCGACCACTGCGCTGGCGGTGGAGGCATTGGCCCCGCAAACGGCGCGGCGCCTGGCGATCATCGGCAGCGGCAAGGTGGCCCAGGCGCATCTGCACTACGTGAAAAACCTGCGGGACTGGCAGGGCATCAGTGTGTTTTCGCCCAGCCTGGCCACTGCCAATACCGACGCCATCAAACGCCTGGATCCACGTTTGAGCATCGCCAACAGCTGCGATGCGGCGGTGGCCGACGCCGATGTGATCCTGCTGTGCACCTCATCGGCCGGCCCGGTGATCGACCCGTCGCGCTTGAGCAAGCCGGCGCTGATCACCTCGATCAGCACCAACGCCCCGCGTGCCCATGAAGTGCCGCCCCAGAGCCTCAACGCCATGCAGGTGTTCTGCGACTATCGCCAGACCACCCCCGGCTCGGCCGGCGAGATGCTGATCGCCGCTGAACAGCACGGCTGGGACAAAAACGCGATCGTCGGCGACCTGCCCGAACTGCTCAGTGAACAGGTACAGCGCCCGGCCTATGACCGCCACGTATTTTTCCGTTCCATCGGCCTGGGCCTGGAAGACATCGCCCTGGCCAATGCCCTCTGGAGACTGTTATGAGCCATGCCGACTTCATCATCATCGGCGGCGGCATTGCCGGCGCGTCCACGGGTTTCTGGTTGTCGCCCCATGGCAAGGTGCTGGTGCTGGAGCGTGAATCCCACCCAGCCTATCACTCCACCGGACGCTCGGCGGCGCTCTACACGGCGGCCTATGGCACCCCGCAGGTGCGCGCGTTGACCCAGGCCAGCCGCGCGTTTTTCGATAACCCGCCGCCGGGTTTCTGCGAGCACCCGCTGCTGACGCCACGCGGCGAAATGACCGTGGACTTCAACGGTGACGCCGCCGAATTGCAGGCCCAGTACCTGAGCGCCAAGGCCACGGTGCCCCAGGTCGAACGGCTCACGGCGGATGAAGCCTGCGCGCGCCTGCCGATCCTGCGCCGGGAAAAAGTCCATGGCGCGCTGTATGACCCGACCGCCAGCGACATCGACACCGACGCCCTGCACCAGGGCTATTTGCGCGGTATCCGACGCAATCAGGGCGAAGTGCGTACCGACAGCCATGTACTGGGCTTGAGCCGTGACAGCGCGGGCCTCTGGCACGTAAACACCCAGGACGGGACCTACACCGCGCCGATCATTATCAACGCCGCTGGCGCCTGGGCCGATCATATCGGCGGGCTGGCGGGCGCCGCGTCCATCGGCCTGCAACCCAAGCGGCGCTCGGCATTTATCTTCGCCGGCCCCGAAGGCGTGGACAGCCACGCCTGGCCGATGCTGGTGGCCCTCGACGAAGCCTTCTACATGAAACCCGACGCCGGCATGTTCCTCGGCTCGCCGGCCAATGCCGACCCGGTGGAGCCCCAGGATGTACAGCCCGAAGAGCTGGACATCGCCATGGGCATCTATCAGATAGAAGAAGCCACCACCCTGGCTATCCGCCGCCCGACGCGCACCTGGGCCGGCCTGCGCAGTTTTGTGCACGATGGTGATTTGCTCAGCGGCTTCGACCCACAGGTACCCGGCCTGTTCTGGGTGGCGGCGCAAGGCGGTTATGGGATCCAGACATCGCCCGCCATGGGCCAGGCCAGTGCAGCGCTGGTGCGCGGTGAAGCGTTGCCGGAACCACTGACACGGTTCGGCCTCGACGCTGGTATGCTCTCCCTCGCCCGCCTGGAGCCCCATTGATGAACAGCGCCGAACACGAAAAAGTCCTGCAGAATTTCCGTGCGATTGCCGATGCAATCGCCACGCTGTTCTTCCCCCACGCTGAAGTGGTGCTGCATGACCTGCGCACGCAAAAAGTCGATTACATCGCCAATAACCTGTCCAAAAGGGGCATTGGCGACGACTCGGCGCTGGAGGACATGCTCAGCGCCGACGTCAGCGACGTAAATATCGGCCCCTACGAAAAGCTCAATTGGGATGGCCAGAAAATCCGCAGCCTGAGCACCGTGTTGCATGACCACACAGGGCGCCGGCTGGCAGTGCTGTGCATCAACCTGAATATCTCACTGTTCGAAAACGCCAAGGCGGCGCTGGACCTGTTCCTGTCGCCGAGCAAGCTGATCCCGCAACCGGAATCGCTGTTTCGCGATGACTGGCAGGAGCGCATCAACACGTTCCTGCATGCCTGGATGCGCGAGCGCCAGCTGAGCCTGAACCTGCTCACCCGTGACCACAAGCGTGAGCTGGTGCTGGCGCTGTATGCCGAGGGGGCATTCAAGGGCAAGAGCGCCTCGAACTATGTGGCCAATGTGCTGGGCATGGGGCGGGCCACGGTCTACAAGCACTTGAAGGAACTCAAGGGCTGATCAAATGTGGGAGGGGGCTTGCCCTCTCCCACCACATTTTGCCCGCGCAGGACGCTCAATCGCCGTAGATGTCAGCCTTGAAGTACTGCTGTGAAATCTTCTGGTATTCCCCACTGGCGCGAATGCCATCGATGGCGCTGTTCAGTTCGCTGACCAGCGCGGTATTGCCCTTGCGCACCGCGATCCCGGCGCCCTCGCCCACGTATTTCGGGTCCTTGAGTTCCGGGCCGACAAACCCGTAGCCCTTGCCCCGAGGCATCTGCAAAAAGTCATTCAAGGGAATGGTGTCGGCAAAAATTGCATCCAGCCGGCCTGCCGCCAGGTCCATGTAGATCTCTTCGTTATTGCTGTAGCGCTTGACGTTGATGCCCTTGGGTTCGAACACCTCGGTGGCGTAACGGTCGGTGGTGGTGGCGCGCTGCACACCCACGGTCTTGCCCTTGAGGCTGGCGTACTGGTCATCCACCACGGCACCGTCCCTCATCACCAGGCGCGAGGAGGTGAAGTAGTACTTGTGGGAGAAATCCACCGACTTCTTGCGATCGTCATTGATGGTCATGGACGACAAGGCCATGTCGATTTTCTTCACTTTGAGGGAAGGAATCAGGCCGTCGAATTCACCTTCGACCCACACACACTTGACCTTCATCTGCGCACACAGCGCATTGCCGATGTCGTAGTCGAAGCCGACGATCTTGCCCTCTTCGGTCTTGGACGCAAACGGTGGGTAAGCCGCTTCGATGCCGATACGCAGGGTTTTCTCGGCGGCCAGCAGGTGGCTGGAGGCGATCAGGCCCAAGGCCAGGGCGGTGATGAGGGGGAGTTTCTTCATGGTCGTGTCTCGCGAGTTGTTATTGGTTTTGGCAAGCGTGAAGAAAAAGCTGGAGCGGGATCTTTTGTACTTATAATTCCATACTGGACTTTTACGTATAACCCGTCAATCACCACTCGCCAGCCCTTATCACCCATGACTTTTTTGCACAACGCTCCGGTGTTTTTGAGCGTTTTGCTCTTATTTATGCGTGCCTATACTCGGTCCAGCCTCTCGGTGCACCCGAAGGGCCAGTCCCCACAACAATAATTAAGGACACCGACCATGACCCAGTCCTTCCTGGCTGCCCGGGATTTTCTGCTCGCGCACCGTACCGACTACGCCACCGCCGCCCGTGACTTTCGTTGGCCGCAACTGGACGCCTTCAACTGGGCCCTGGACTACTTCGATGCCATGGCCGAGGGCAATGCCGCCGACGCGCTGTGGATCGTCGAAGAGGACGGCAGCGAGCAGCGCTACAGCTTCCAGCAACTGGCCGCGCGCTCCAACCAGGTCGCTAACCACCTGCGCGCCCTCGGTGTGCGGCGTGGCGAGCGCGTGCTGCTGATGCTCGGCAACGATGTGGCGCTGTGGGAAACCATGCTGGCGGCCTTCAAGCTCGGCGCGGTGGTGATCCCCGCCACCGCCCTGCTCAACCCGGTTGACCTGCACGACCGCATCGAGCGGGGCCAGGTCCGCCACCTGGTGGTCGGCGCGGCGCATGTCGGCAAGTTCGAGGGCCTGGGCGAAGGTTGCAGCCGCGTATGCGTGGGAGCGGCGCCGACTGGCTGGGTCGCGCACAGCGCCGCCTTTGAATACCCCGAGCGGTTCGAGGCCGAGGGCCGTACCTTGGCCACGGACCCGATGCTGCTGTATTTCACCTCCGGCACCACCTCAAAACCGAAGATGGTGCTGCACAGCCACCAGAGCTATCCGGTCGGCCATCTGTCGACCCTGTACTGGATCGGCCTGCAACCAGGCGACCTGCACCTGAACATCTCCTCGCCGGGCTGGGCCAAGCATGCCTGGAGCTGCCTGTTCGCACCGTGGAATGCCGGCGCCTGCATCTTTATCCATAACGTCGCGCGGTTCAGTGCCCAGGCGTTGCTCGGCGCGCTGGAGAAGTACCGGGTGACCAGCCTGTGCGCCCCGCCCACGGTGTGGCGCATGCTGATCCAGGAAGACCTGGCCAGCTACAAATCGCGCCTGAACCTGCGCGAACTGGTGGGCGCCGGTGAACCGCTGAACCCGGAGATCATCGAGCAGATCCAACAGGCCTGGGGCCTGCCGCTGCGCGACGGCTTCGGCCAGTCGGAAACCACCGCGTTGGTGGGCAATACGCCGGGCCAGGTGCTCAAGCCAGGCTCCATGGGCCGCCCGTTGCCGGGCTACCAGGTGGCCCTGCTGGACGCCGACGGCGTGCCGGGCACCGAGGGTGAAGTTGCCCTGCCCCTGGATATACGCCCACTGGGCCTGATGCTCGGCTACGAAGACAGCCCGGAGAAAACCGCCGAGGTGATGCGCGACGGCTACTACCGCACCGGCGACACCGCGCAGATCGACGCCGACGGCTACATCACCTTTGTCGGGCGCGCCGACGACGTGTTCAAGGCCTCCGACTACCGCATCAGCCCCTTCGAGCTGGAAAGCGCGCTGATCGAACACCCGGCGGTGATGGAAGTGGCCGTGGTGCCCAGCCCCGATCCGTTGCGCCTGGCGGTGCCCAAGGCGTTCCTGATCCTGGCCCATGACGCCCCGGGCAGCGCCGAACTGGCCGCGCACATCCTCGCCTTCGCCCGCGAGCATCTGGCGCCCTACAAGCGGGTGCGGCGGATCGAGTTTGTCAGCGAGTTGCCCAAGACCATTTCCGGCAAAATCCGCCGGGTGGAGTTGCGGCAGATGGAGGTGGTGCGGCGCCAGAGCGACACACGGGGTGAACAGGAGCACTTCGAAGAAGATTTCAGCTAAAAAAAGCCCGGTGACGCAAGTCACCGGGCAAAACGAAGCGACCAGCTTCAGAAACGCGGTTTGACGGTCTTCCAATCCGGTTGATAGCGCTGCATCTGCTTCACGTCGTCGCGCTGGCGAATGCCGCAGCTGAGGTATTGGTCATGCAGCTTGCCCAGTTGATCAGGGTCCAGTTCCAGGCCCAGCCCCGGTGCGCGGGTGATCTTCACGCAGCCGTCGACAATCGGCAGTTTGCCGCCCTTGATCACTTCTTCGTCCGGTTCTTGCCAGGGGTAGTGGGTGTCGCAGGCGTAGTCGAGGTTGGGCACCGACGCGGCCACGTGGGCCATGGCCATCAGGCTGATGCCCAGGTGTGAGTTGGAGTGCATCGACACGCCCAGGCCAAAAGTCTGGCACATCTTCGCCAATACCTGGGTGTCGCGCAGGCCGCCCCAGTAGTGATGGTCGGCGAGTACGATCTGCACGCTGTTCAGGGCCACGCTGCGGCGGAACTCGTCAAAATCGGTGACCACCATGTTGGTCGCCAGGGGCAAGCCGGTGCGTGTGTGCAACTCGGCCATGCCTTCCAGGCCGGGGGTGGGGTCTTCGTAATACTGCAGGTCGTCGCCGAGCAGTTCGGCCATGCGGATCGAGGTTTCCAGGGACCAATTGCCATTCGGGTCGATGCGCAGCGGCACGCCGGGGAAGGCTTTTTTCAGGGCCTTGATGCACGCCACTTCATGCTCAGGGTCCAGCGCACCGGCCTTGAGCTTGATGCTTTTGAAGCCATAGGTGTCGATCATCCGCCGCGCCTGGGCGACGATCTGTACTTCGTTGAGGGCTTCGCCCCAACTGTCGGGTTTATAGGGCGAGTCGATGTGCTCGGCGTACTTGAAGAACAGGTAGGCGCTGAACGGGATCCGGTCGCGGATCGCGCCGCCCAGCAGGTCCACCAGCGGCACATTCAGTGAGTGCGCCTGCAGGTCGAGAAACGCCACCTCAAACGCCGAATAGGCATTGCTCACTGCCTTGCTCGCATGGGAACCGGGGGCCAGTTCGGCGCCGGCAATGCTCGCGGGTTTGTGCGCCGCCACGGTGGCCTGCACGATGGCGCGCAGTTGGTTGAGGTTGAACGGATCAAGGCCGATCAGTTGATCCTTGACCTGTTGCTGGATCGCCAGCGCCGGGGCATCGCCGTAGCTTTCGCCAAGGCCGATGTAGCCGGTGTCGCTCTCGATTTCGATGATCGAGCGCAGCGCGAAGGCTTCGTGGATACCGCTGGCGTTGAGCAGCGGCGGGTCGCGAAACGCGATGGGGGTGACGGTAACGCGGACGATTTTCAAGAGGCGGCTCCCTGTGGGCCTGGACGCAAGGCATGATGATGAGTCGGTTTGGAGGTGGGCGGCACACCGGGCCGTGGTGCGGTGCGCGCAAAAAACACCACCACCGCGGCCACCAGCGAGGTCGCGGCCAGGCCGTACAGCCCGCCTTCAATCGAACCGGTGGTCTGCTCCAGCAGGCCGAAGGTGGTGGGTGCAACAAAACCGCCGAGGTTGCCGACCGAATTGATCAAGGCAATCACCGCCGCGGCGATGCGCGCATCCAGGTAACCCTGGGGGATCGGCCAGAACAGCGCGGAAGCGGCCTTGAAGCCAATCGCGGCAAAACAGATGGCGACAAACGCAAACACCGGCCCGCCAGTGGTGGACATAAACATGCCGACGGCGGCGATCACCAGCATCAGCGCCACCCACGCCTGCTGGTGTTTCCACTTGCTCGCCAGGGCGGCGAACCCATACATGGCGACGATGGAAATCAACCACGGGATCGAGTTGAACAACCCCACCTGGAAGTCGCCCAGGTTGCCCATTTTCTTGATCATGCTCGGCAACCAGAACGTGGCGCCGTAGATGGTCAGGGCGATGGAAAAGTAGATAAAGCAGAACAGCGCGATCTGCTTGTCGGCCAGCAGCTTGAACATCGACGGCCGCACGCTCTGGGTGGCTTCGCGGGCCGTTTGCTCAAGCGCGATGGCCGTCACCAGCGCGTGTTTTTCTTCGTCGCTGAGCCACTTGGCCTGATGGGGGTGGGACTGCAACCAGAACCACACAAACCCGCACAACAGGATGGAGGCAAAACCCTCGATCAGGAACATCCACTGCCAGCCATGCAGGCTCAAGCCGCTGACGTTGAGCAACGCCCCCGACACCGGCCCGGAAATCACCGAGGCGATGGCCGAACCGCTGAGGAAAATCGCCATCGCCTTGCCGCGCTCGGCGGCCGGCAACCATTGGGTGAAGTAGTAGATGATGCCGGGGAAAAAACCGGCTTCGGCCGCGCCGAGCACGAAGCGCAGGATATAAAAGCTGGTTTCGCCTTGGACAAAGGCCATGGCCATCGCAGCCGCGCCCCAGGTGAACATGATGCGCGTCAACCAGGCCCGTGCGCCGTAGCGCTGCAGCAGTAGATTGGACGGCACTTCGAAGATCGCGTAACCGATGAAGAACAGCCCGGCACCCAAGCCATAGGCGGCGGCGCCAATGCCCAGGTCGGTCTCCATATGGCTGCGCACAAAGCCGATATTGACCCGGTCGATGTAATTGACGATGAACATCACCACGAACAACGGCAGTACATGGCGCTTGACCTTGGCGGCTGCGCGGGCGAGCACGCTCGGGTCGGGCGGATTCTGGACGGTATCCAAGGGCAACTCCCAATCATTGTTTTTTTAGGGACGCACCGATGATGGACGCCGGGGATTGTTCCCGTCTAATCTAACTTGGCATTCGATTGATACCTGGATTAGATCAATGTTCGAACTGACGCAACTGCGCTGCTTCACCACCGTGGCCACCGAGCTGAATTTTCGCCGCGCCGCCGAACGGCTGAACATGACCCAGCCGCCCCTCAGCCGACAGATCCAATTACTGGAGCATCACCTCGGCGTAGAGCTGTTTACCCGCACCACCCGCAGCGTTGCCCTCACCGCCGCCGGCCGGGCGTTTTTCATCGAGGCGCAGAACCTGTTGGAGCGCGCCCAGCAGGCAGCCGTGACCGCACGGCGTTTTGCCGAGGGCGATATCGGCACGGTGAATATCAGCTTCGTCGGCAGCGCGGTGTATGAGTTTTTGCCCAGGGTCATCGCCGAGGCACGGCTCAAGCAGCCCCAGGTCAGGATCGACCTCTCGGAGATGAACACCTACCAGCAATACGAAGCCCTGCGCGCGCGGCGCATCGACCTGGGCATCGTCCGCGCGCCCCTGCTGGAACCCGGTTATGCCACCGAATGCCTGGTGCGCGAGCCCTTCGTGCTGGCGGTGCCGAGCAGCCATCGACTGGCCAGTGCCGACAGCGTCAGCGTCCACGACCTCGACGCCCAGCCGTTCCTGATGTACGCCCATGCGGCCTACCCGCCGTTCAACGAACTGCTCACCGGGCTGCTGCGCTCGGCCCGTGTCGCACCGGAATACGTACAGTGGCTGGGCTCGTCCCTGACCATCCTGGCCCTGGTCAACGCCGGCATGGGGCTGGCGCTGGTACCGCGTTGCGCCAGCAGTGTGGTGTTCAAGAACGTGGTGTTTCGCGATATCGACCTGGGCGAAGGCGCGCAAAGTGAACTGCACCTGATCTGGCGCGAGAACAATGACAACCCGGCGTTCGCGATGTTGCTGGAGGGGATTCGCAGTGCGGTGCGTGACGGGTGGGCGGACTGACGGCGCGTGCCGACTCAGGTGCCGGTGGGTGATTGCGGCGTGTCAGGGTTGAGCTGCTGGCGCCTGAATTGCCCGGGTGGCTGGCCGTGTATCTGGCGAAAACGTCGGGAGAAATACGCCTCGTCGGCGAAACCGCACAACCTGGCGACCTCACCCACCGGTCGTGTGCCATTGAGCAAATAATTGCGCGCCGCGTGCATCCGGCGTTCAAGCACCAACTCCGTAAAGGTCTTGCCGATTTCCTTGCGCAACCAATGCGTCAGGTAGGTCGGTGACAGGTAAGTCGCCGCCGCCACCTTGATCAGGTTCAGATCGGGGTCTGCAATATTCTTGCGCAGGTACTCAGACATTCTGCTCAGTGCATCGCGCCGACTGACTTCGGCGGCATTCTCTTCGGCCAAGCGCTTGAGCGGTTCGGCATACAACGCGCACACGCGCCCTACCAATTGCAGCAACAATCCCTTGAGCATCTCGCGAGTGCCAAACTGGCGGTTTTCATCCAGGGCGCGCATCTGTTCGATCAAGCCACGGACGATGCCGAAGTCCTCATCGCCGAGGATGAAATCCAGATGCTCCTGGAAGCGGAACGGTGACAACTCGGGCGCCAGCAGGATCGAAACCTCTTCCAGATCCATCGGGTCGCACTGCAAATGCGGCAGCAGGAAGGTCTGGGAGAAATTGATCACAATGAAGTTGCTGTCTGCCGGATGGGGAATCACATGCACCCGATGCGGCAGGATGAACGCCAGCGCATTGCGCGGAAACGGCCGTTCGGCATTGCCGATGTGCTGCACGGTGTCGCCACCCAGGTTGACCTGGATCTGGAAATACTCATGGCGGTGGGGGCTGGTTTCCGCGCGACGGCCTTTTTTGTCGCGGATGTAAAAGTCGGTCAACTCGCTGCGTTGCTGCATGACGTAAGTGGGGACTCGACTGGGTGATGACATTGCCTGAGGCTCCTCGACAGGTACAGGGTCGGGGTGATTGTGCAGGCGGACCGGCGCGGCTTCAATATGTCATCGGATGACAGCCAGGTGTGACGGATTATTTTCACCTGCGTTGGCGATTTTCTCTGTCCAAAAAAATCGGGCGCACCACAAAATAATTAATCATTAAAAAACAATAGATTATTTAAAAAACGCAGCGGTTTTAGCCAAATAAATTAATCCGTTTTTTCTTGGACTCCTGCATTCAAGGCCTTTTCATAAAGAAAAAACGATCTAACGCACGCGTTGATTTTGGAATGTTGTACGACCACTGTAATCACCCATGCAGCCCGAACCTTCCAAAAACAATCAAAAGGTGCGCACCCCATGAACCTGCTTTTTTGCCCTATCCCCCCTCCCCCGGCCCGACCCGTGCGAAGGCATCTCTGAGCGCCTGACAGCGGCTGTTCGCGCCTCCCATTAATGCAGCGATTGCTCTGCCCCGGTACTGGGGGCATCGGCTTCGGCTGCGCGCGAACTTCACGATTCACCTGACAATAAAAAGGTCTACCCATGTCGAACTCGCACCTCTCCCCGTCCACCGCGCCGTCGGTGAGTGCCGGCGTACGGGACGCCGTCCTGCCCCAGCGGCTGCCAACCCGGCGTCGCTGGTTCATGCTGTCGTTGCTGCTGATTGCAACCATCATCAATTACATCGACCGCGTGAACATCTCGATTGCGGCACCGTTCATGGCCAAGGACCTGGGCCTGGACAAGATCGAAATGGGCCTGGTTTTCTCCGCGTTTGCCTGGACTTATGCCCTCGCCCTGGTACCAGCAGGCTTTGTGGCCGACCGCTTCGGCTCCCGGCTCACCTACGGCGTGTCGCTGATCAGTTGGTCAACCGTGACCGTGTGCCAGGGTTTCGCCACAGGGTTTGCATCGTTATTCGGCTTGCGCCTGGCCGTCGGCGCCATGGAAGCACCGGCGTTTCCGGCCAACAGCCGGGCAGTGACGGTGTGGTTCCCGGCCCGCGAACGCGGCATGGCCAGCAGCATTTATGTGTGCGGCCAGTACCTGGGCACGGCTCTGTTTACCGGCGTGCTGCTATGGCTGGCCACCACTTATGACTGGCGCCATGTGTTCTACAGCACAGGGTTGCTCGGCATCGTGTTCGGCGTGGCCTGGCTGTACCTGTACCGCGACCCGTTGAACTGCAAGCGCGTCAGCCAGGAAGAATTGAAGTACATCGAAGGCGGCGGTGGGCTGGTCAAGAGCAGCCAGGAGCGCACCCGCTTCAATTGGCGACAGATCACCGAGCTGTTCGGCTACCGGCAGATATGGGCCATTTGCATCGGCAAGTTCGCCAGCACCTCGGCGCTGTACTTCTTCCTGACCTGGTTCCCGACATACCTGATCGAAGAGCGCAAGTTGACCATGATCAAGGCCGGGATCTTCGCGGTGCTGCCGTTCGTGGGCGCTACCGTCGGCATTCTATTGGCCGGCATCGTCTCCGACTTGCTGATACGCCGTGGCTACTCAATGTCCTTCGCGCGCAAGTTGCCCCTGGTGGTCGGCTCGATGCTGGGCATGTCGATTGTGCTGGTCAATTTCACCGACTCGAACGTGATCTGCATCGCGATACTGACCATTGCCTTCTTTGCCCAAGGCATCGCGTCGTCGTCGTGGGCCGCCGTATCGGAAGTGGCACCGAAGGAGCTGATCGGCCTGACCGGCGGGATCACCAGCCTGGCCGCCAATATCGGCGGGATCGTCACCCCGATCGTGATTGGCGGCATCGTTCACGCGACAGGCTCGTTTGCCTACGCGTTCTGGTTTATCGGCGGTGTCGCGCTGATTGGCACCTTGTCTTACTCGTTGCTGCTCGGCCGCTTGTACCGCATCGAACTCAAGGCGCGCTGAGTCAACAACATGTTTTTCTCCAACACCAGGCCGCAATCGTCCAACTTCACCCATGAATGCCGCCGTAGGCTGCTGCTTCCAACAGGACACTGATAAAAATGACCATGACCGAGTATGTGTTTACCCCCGATCTGCCCGTGACCTTGCCGGTTGCCGGTAGCCTGCAGCGCTTTCCCGTCGGCCGGGTATTTTGCGTCGGCCGCAACTACCCGTGGCCGGATACCCAAGGCCAGTCCCGCCAGCCGCCGGTGTTCTTCATGAAACCGGCGAGCAGCGTGGTGGACGCGACGGGCGAGGTGACGTTCCCGCCGTTGACCGAAGAGTTTGCCCACGAAATCGAATTGGTCGTGGCCATCGGTGAGGGTGGCGCTCATATTCCTGAGAGCCAGGCGCTGGCTTATGTGTGGGGCTATGCCGCCGGCCTGGACCTGACCCGCCGCGATGTGCAGCGCGCAGCCAAAAGCCAGGGCTTGCCCTGGGAAGGCGCCAAGGTGTTCGACGGCGCCGCGCCCATGACCGCCATTGTGCCGGTGACTCACGCCGGGCACCCGAGCGGCGAGTTGTGGCTCAACGTCAATGGCCAGGAGCGCCAGCGTGACAGCCTCGACAGCCAGATCTGGTCGGTCAGCGAGATCATCAGCCGGATCTCCCAGTCGGTATCGCTGCGGGCCGGTGACCTGATCATGACCGGCAGCCCGGCGGGCGTGGATGTGCTGCAACCGGGCGATCTCATCAACGCCGGGATCGACGGCATCGGCCAACTCGAAATGCGCGTCGGCCAGCGCGCTTGAACCCGGCACACCTACCCGTAAATGGAAAAAGGAGATAACACCATGTCGAATCTTTTGAAGGTGGCCCTGGTCACCGGCGCCGGCAGCGGAATCGGCCGCGCCGTGGCCCTGGGCTTGATGGCGGACGGTTTCACCCTGGTACTGGCCGGGCGCCGGCCGGAGCCGTTGCAGGCCTTGGCCGAGTTGGCGACCAGCGAAGGCCACGAAGCCTTGGCCGTCCCCACTGATGTGCGCGACCCGGCCAGTGTCGACGCGCTGTTTGCAACCATTGCCGAGGTGTACGGACGTCTCGATGTGGTGTTCAACAACGCCGGGGTCAACGCCCCTGCCGTGCCATTGGATGAACTGACGTTCGAGCAGTGGCGCAACGTGATCGATACCAACCTCAACGGGGTTTTCCTCTGCGCCCGTGGCGCCTTCGGGCTGATGCGCCATCAACAGCCACAGGGTGGACGCATCATCAATAACGGCTCGATTTCCGCGCATACCCCACGGCCTTTCAGCAGCGCCTATACCGCCAGCAAACATGCGGTGTTGGGGCTGACCAAATCCCTGGCCCTGGACGGGCGCGAATTCAACATTGCCTGCAGCCAGATCGACATCGGCAACGCCTTGACCGACATGTCGGTGCGCATGACCAAAGGCGTACGCCAGGCCAACGGCACCATCGCCGTGGAGCCGATGGTCGACGTCAAGCACGTGGCCGATGCCGTGCGCTACATCGCCGCGCTGCCCCTGGAAGCGAACGTCCTGAACATGACCGTCATGGCCAGCGCCATGCCGTTTGCCGGTCGCGGTTAAACCGGCCTTTTTATTCCGTGACACGAGGTTCCCAATGAAACCAGAAGTCTTGCAGCTCAGCCCGATCCTGATCCCTGAAATCAACGCGCGGCTCGATGAGCTGTTTACCGTCAGACGTTACTTCCAGCAGGCCGACAAGCCGGCTTATTTACAGGAACACGGTGCGAACATTCGCGGGGTGATCACCGGCGGGCATACCGGCATCAGCCAGGCGCTGATGGCGCAACTGCCGAGATTGGAAGTGGTGGCGGTCAACGGCGTGGGCACCGATGCGGTGGACCTGGCGTATGCCCGGGATCGCGGGATCCGCGTGACCGCAACGATCGGCGCGCTGACCGAGGACGTCGCCGACCTGGCCATCGGCTTGCTGATCGCCGTGTGCCGTGGGCTGTGCACCAGTGATCGCTATGTGCGCTCGGGCCAGTGGCCGCAGAGTCCGACACCGCTGGCGCCCTTACCGTTGGCGCGCCAGGTGTCCGGCATGCGCATCGGCATCGTCGGCATGGGTCGGGTCGGGCGGGCAGTCGCCACTCGAGCGGCGGCCTTCGGTTGCCCGATCTGCTACACCGACCTGCAGCCGATGAGCGATGTGAGCCATACCTTCATCGCCGACCTGAAACAGTTGGCCAGCCAAAGCGATGCGCTGATCCTGGCCGCCGCCGCCGACCAGGCTGAAGCCATTATCAACGCCCAGGTGTTGCAGGCATTGGGCAAGGACGGCTACTTGATCAACGTGGCACGCGGCAAGCTGGTCAACGAGGCGGACCTGGTGGCCGCGCTGGCCGCCGGTGAGATCGCGGGGGCGGCCCTGGACGTGTTTGTCGACGAGCCGAATGTTCCCGAGGCGCTCTTCGCCAATGAACAAGTGGTGCTGCAACCCCACCGCGCCAGCGCGACGCTGCAAACCCGCACGCGCATGGGGGACATGGTGGTGGCGAGTCTGCTGGACAGTTTCGCCGGGAAAAAACCCCAGGGTTGTGTGACGGATTGAGCATTTGATCGTTCCCACCTGCGTGGGAACGATCAAAGCCCCCCTCACCACCGCCTCACGCCACCTTGAACCGATTGACCAGCCGCTGCTGGTGCTCGGCCAAACGCGCCAATTCCTGGCTGGTGATTGCGGTTTGCTCGGCGCCGGCACTGACCTGGATGACCAGGTCGTTGATCTCGTTGACGTTACGGTTGATGTCTTCTGAAACCGCACTCTGCTCTTCGGCCGCCGAAGCAATCTGCAGGTTGCGATCACTGATACTGGCCACGCCTTCGGCGATCTCCAACAACAATTCACCTGCACGTTCGACCTTGCGCGCACCGTCCTGGGCCTTGCCCAGAGTCTCCTGCATGGACGAGCTCGCCCGATCCGAACCACTTTGCAGGTTGCTGATCATCTGCTGAATGTTCCCCGTGGACTCCTGGGTCTTCTGCGCAAGTACCCGCACCTCGGACGCCACCACGGCAAATCCGCGCCCATGATCCCCTGCCCGCGCCGCTTCGATGGCCGCGTTCAGGGCCAGCAGGTTGGTTTGCTCGGCAATGCCGCGAATGACGTCGAGCACGGAGGAAATCCCATCGCTTTCCTGCTTGAGTTCGCCAATGATCAGCGCGGTGTCCTCGGCCTGCCCGGAGAGCTGGCGGATCAGGGTGATGGTGCCTTCGATCTCGGTACGTCCTTGGGTGGTGCTGGTATTGACCCGTTGCGACAGTTGCGCCGCATCGTTGGTGCTGTGCGCCACCTCGCGCACGGTGGCGCTCATTTCGTTGATCGCCGTGGCCACCAGTTCAGTGCTTTGGCGCTGCTGCTCGACGCTTTGGCTGGTCTGCATCGTCACGGTTGAAGACTCCTCCGCCGCCGTTGCAACCTGTGCGGTGGCGTTGCCGATTTCCTGCACCACGCCACTGATCTCTTGCGCCATGCGGTTGAGGTTGCGCGAGATCTGACCGAATTCGTCCTTGCTGTCATAAGTCGCCCGCGCGGTGAGATCGCGCTGTGCCAGGTCATTGAGCACGCGGTTGAGGTCGCGCACCGCCGAATCGATCATGCGGATGATCAGCCAGGACAACACCGCCACCGCCAACAGGGACACGATCACTGCGCCAACGGTCAACCATAGGGCGCGGCGGGCGTCATCCCGCTCGTGCATCGCCAGGCTGCTGACACTTTGGCCCAGGGCTTCCTCCACTTGGCTCATCAGGTCAATGCGTTGGGTAGAGGTTTCAAACCAGGCTTCGGGTTTGATCCCCAGCGCCTGCCCCATCGGCACCTCAAACGCCAGGCGCTGCAACTTGGCGACTTCGACGGCGGCCGGTTGCTGCATTTGCGTATCGAACTGCGCAAGCGAGGCCGCGGGCGCTTTGCGTCGGAACGCATCGTAATAGGCGCCGAACTCGCCCAGGTTGCGGCTGAAGCGCGACAACAGGGCCTCATCGAAATGCCCCTGGCTGAAGACCAGGCCCAGCACCACGCGCTCGCGTCCGGCCCGCTCTTTCATTTCGATAAATTGATTCAGGGCCCCCAGGGCGTAGACGATGGTCGCGTTGTTGACACTCGCTTCCAGGGAATGGGTGTAACCGGTCAGCACTTGAATGATCTCGGTATACCGCGCGCCGGATTCGGTGCTGTTGATGCTCAGTTTATCGACCTGCCCGCGCATCGCCGGCAACTGGTCCAGGGCCCGCAGGACGTTGTCCAGGTTCGCACCGCCGGAGGTGGACAAACCGCGCACCACCTCGACGGCCGCGCTGGAGTCCCTGCGCATCTGCACCATTCGTTCGCCCATGGACTTGCCGCCACTGCCAAGGAACACGCCACTGGCACCACGCTCACGCTGCAAGGTGGTAATCAACTGGCTCAACTTCTGGGCGGTGGCGCTGGCCATCACCGTGGTGTTCATGTCACGCAGCGTTTTGTAGTTGTCCACCACAAACACGCCGGCCAGGGTCAGGAACCCGAGCATGGGCAGTAGCAGAATCAACAACAGTTTCAGACGCAGCGGAGCGTTCTTAAGCATTTCCCTAAAGCCTCATGTCCATGGATCAGACTGGCGCCTGTCACGCCAAGATAGTGGCGCCATAATATCACCCATGAAAACAGCGCTACCGCTCTCGGACGGCCATCTGGAGCCAATAGGGGGTTGTACTGACCCAGATCAATAAACCCTCACAAACCAATCGACTGCCGGCCCCTGTGTTGATCGAGCACCTTGCTTGACTGACTCAATCCTCTCGAATACTTGCCTGATCCTCCGAATGTTCGGTTTTTTCGTAGATGGCCCTTGTGCCCTGATCTAGAGTTCGACAATGGGCGCCCATCGCCTTTCTTATAAGAAACACGCCATCCCGACCGATGATCAGCAGGTGAGCCAGCCATGGAATTACGCATCAACCAAAAAACCTATCAGGTCGACGCCGACGCCGACACGCCGCTGCTGTGGGTGATCCGCGATGACCTGGGGCTGACCGGCACCAAGTACGGCTGCGGCCTGGCCCAATGCGGCGCCTGCTCGGTGCTGGTGGACGGCAATGTCGTGCGTTCGTGCGTCACGCCGGTGGCCGGGGTGGTCGGGCGTGAGATCACCACCATCGAGGCTATCGAAGCCGATGCAGTCGGCAAGCGGGTGGTCAGTGCCTGGGTCGAGCATCAGGTGGCGCAATGCGGTTACTGCCAGTCCGGGCAGGTGGTGGCAGCCACCGCGCTGCTCAAGCACACCCCCGCCCCCACCAATGCGCAGATCGACGCGGCCATGGTCAACCTGTGCCGCTGCGGCACCTACAACGCCATCCATGCCGCCATGCATGACCTGGCCGCCGGGAAGGAGAGCGCCTGATGAACACGCCATCCGTCATCCCTGGCATCACCCTGGGCGAGCCGATCAACCTGTCGCGTCGCCGCTTCCTGGCCAGCACGGCCGTGGGTGCGCTGGTCATCGGTTTTGGCCTGCCGCTGGGCTCGGCCCGAGTGCAGGCCGCTGCCGCCGCAGAACGCGGCACCCAGGTGCCGGCGTTCCTGGAGATTCGCCCGGACGGTACGGTGCGCCTGCTCAGCCCCTTTATGGAAGGTGGCCAAGGCACCCACACCGCCATGGCGCAGATCGTCGGCGAAGAGCTGGATGCCGACCCTGCCACCTTTATCGTCGAAGCCGCGCCACCCGGTGAGGCCTATGTGGTGATGGACAACGGCATGCGCATCACCGGCGGCAGCATGTCGGTGCGCATGAGCTACCCGGTCATGCGCCGCCTGGGCGCCCTCGCCCGCGCCATGCTGTTGCAGGCCGGCGCCGAGCAGCTTGGTGTGCCGGTGGCCCAACTGACCACCCAGCCTGGCCGCGTGGTGCACGCCGCCTCCGGGCGCTCCCTGGGCTACGGCGAGTTGGCCGGCCGCGCCCTGGACATGCCGGTGCCCGACCCGGCCAGCATCACCCTGCGTGACCCGAGCCAGTTCCGCTGGATCGGCAAGCCGGTCAAGCGCCTGGATGCCTATGACAAATCCACCGGCAAGGCGCAGTACAGCATCGACATCAAGGTCGACGGCATGCTCCACGCCGCCGTGCAGCACGCGCCGCGCCTGGGCATGACCGTGGGCAGCCTGCGTAACCAATCCCAGGTCGAAACCATGAAAGGCGTGCACTCGGTGCATGTGCTGCCCGGTGCGGTAGCCGTGGTGGCCGAACGCTGGTGGCACGCCAAGCGTGCGGTGGAGGCGATCCAGGTCGACTGGCAGGAACCGACGGCCGACTCAAAAGTGCGGGGCATGCCCGCGGATTTTTCCAGCGACGGCTTTCGCGACTTTCTCGCGGCCCAGCAAGGTCCGGCCCGTGACGACGAGAACGAAGGCGATGTGGCCGGCGCGTTGAAAAACGCCAAGACCCAGGTCGAGGCTACCTACCACAACCAGTACCTCAACCATGCCCAACTGGAGCCGCCGTCAGCCCTGGCGCGCTTCAACCCCGACGGTTCGCTGGAGATCTGGCTGCCCAACCAGGCGCCCGATATGTTCCGCGCCGACATCGCCAAGCGCGCCGGGCTCGACCCTGCGCAAGTGACCCTGCACTCGCCGCTGCTGGGCGGTTTTTTCGGCCGGCACTTCCTGTATGACTCGGCCAGCCCCTACCCCCAGGCGATTGCATTGGCCAAGGCGGTGGGCCGTCCGGTCAAGCTGATCTGGAGCCGTGAGGAAGAGTTCCTGCGCGACGTGTTGCGCCCGGTGGCGGTGGTCAAGTTCCGCGCCGCGCTGGACGCCGACGGCCTGCCGGTGGCGATCGAAGCGGTGAGCGCCACCGAAGGCCCCACCGAGGCCATCGCCGGCAAGCAGGGCGAAAAACTCGACCCCACCGCCCTTGAAGGCCTGTCGGGCAAGAGCTACGCCATCCCCAACAAACGCATCGCGCAGATCTACGTCAAGGGCCCGGCCATGCTCGGCTACTGGCGTTCGGTGGGCAATTCGCTGAATGACTTCTTCTACGAAGCGTTCCTTGATGAGCTGGCGGACAAAGGCGGCCGCGATCCCTATGAGCTGCGCCTGCACCTGCTGCGCGACAACCCACGGCTGACCACCCTGCTCAAGGCCGTGGGCGAGTTGTCCGGTGGCTGGAAACGGGGCCCCTACACTGCCGAAGACGGTACCCGGCGTGCCCGTGGCGTGGCCATGGCCTCGCCGTTCGGCTCCCACGCGGCAGTGATCGCCGAAGTGTCGATTGAAAACGGCCAGGTCAAGGTCCACCACATCTGGGAAGCCATCGACCCCGGCAGCATCGTCAACCCGGCGATTGTGCAAGCTCAGGTCAATGGCGCGGTGGCCCTGGGGCTCTCGCAAACCTTGCTGGAAGAAGCGGTGTACGTGGACGGCAAGCCACGGGCGCGCAATTACGACCTCTACCCGATCCTGCCGCCCTCACGGATGGCGCAGGTGCACGTGAAGATTGTCGAGAGTGGCGAGAAGATGGGCGGCATCGGTGAGCCTCCGCTCCCCGCTGTGGCGCCGGCCGTGGTCAATGCGGTAGCGCAGTTGACCGGCCAGCGTGTTCGCAGCCTGCCATTAAGCCGACACACCTTCAGCTAACCGAGCGAGACCGCCCATGAACAACCGTCGATTCGCAAGAACCGCAGGCTGGCTGGCGCTGCCCTGCCTGCTCGCGGCAGCCCTGCTGGCCTGGTATGTCACCCGCCAGCCCGCCACCCCGTTCGCGCAGGAACAAGCCGCCAGCGTCGACCCCGCACAGGTCAGTCGCGGCGAATATGTCGCCCGCCTCAGTGACTGCGTCGCCTGCCACAGCCTGCCGGGCAAGGCGCCCTTCGCCGGGGGCCTGGAAATGGCCACGCCGCTGGGCGCCATTCACGCCACCAACATCACCCCGGACCGCACCCACGGCATCGGCACCTACAGCCTCGCCGACTTCGACCGTGCAGTGCGCCACGGCGTAGCACCGGGCGGCCGCCGGCTCTACCCGGCGATGCCCTACCCGTCTTACGCCAAGCTCAGCGACGACGATATACGCGCGATGTATGCGTTCTTCATGCAAGGCGTACAACCGGCCAACGAGCCCAACATCCCCAGCGATATTCCCTGGCCGCTCAATCTGCGCTGGCCCATCGCCTTGTGGAACGGCCTCTTCGCGCCGACCGCCACTTACGCGGCCAAACCCAACCAGGACGCGCTATGGAACCGTGGCGCCTACATCGTCCAAGGCCCTGGCCACTGCGGCAGCTGCCACACGCCGCGCGGCCTGGCCTTCAACGAAAAAGCCCTGGACGAATCCGGCAAGCCGTTCCTCGCCGGCGCCCTGCTCGACGGCTGGTACGCACCGAGCCTGCGCCAGGACCCGAACACCGGCCTGGGGCGCTGGAGCGAGGCGCAGATCGTGCAGTTCCTCAAGACCGGGCGCAACGCCCATGCGGTGGTCTATGGCTCGATGACCGAAGCCTTCAACAACTCCACGCAGTTCATGGCCGACGACGACCTGGCCGCCATCGCGCGTTACCTCAAGTCACTGCCCGGCGACCCACAGCGTGACGGCACGCCCTGGCAGTACGTAGCCGCCGATACACGCCAGGACGTCCCCGGTGCCCACACCTACGCGACCCGCTGCGCCTCCTGCCATGGCCCGGACGGCAAGGGCCAGCCCGAATGGATGCCGCCCCTGGCCGGCGCCACCTCGGCATTGGCCAAGGAAAGTGCCTCGGCGATCAACATCACCCTCAACGGCTCACAGCGGGTAGTCGCCGCCGGCGTACCGGACGCCTACCGCATGCCGGCGTTTCGTGAACAACTGTCCGATGCGGAAATCGCCCAGGTGCTGACCTACGTGCGCAGCACCTGGGGTAACCACGCAGAGGCGGTCGACGCCAAGGCAGTCGGCAAGCTGCGCGGGCATACCGACCCGGCCAGCAGCAGTCCGATTATTTTGCATATGCGTTAAAAGTCGCTGTCCTGATCTTTTCCCCGGCGTGGTCAGTGAAATGAGCATGCCGGGGAATAAGGGTTGATGTGAACAAACTTAGTATTGATCCGGCCCCGCGAACGTTGATCTGTCCGATTACTCACCTGTTCAAGCTCGCCTCTTCCGACAATCAAAACAGAATCCTTCTACGTAACGGATTAACCATTACGCACGGAAATATGTTGGCAACCTCAGCAAGATCGAGACCCAACTGACCGAGCGGAACATGGCAAATTCACACTACCGCTATTTATGGCTGGCCATCTTCCTGACTGACGGTTCCTTCAACCGCTTTTTCATACATATAAAGTATGCATAATGAAGACGTTCAGGATTCAATACGATGAGGCAAAAACATCGCCAATCAGCAGAAGCATAAGGGCATAAGCCTGGCGGAGGCAGAGCCGGTGTTCAACGATGAGATCGCCCTGACGATACAAGACCACGATCACGATGAAGAGCGCTGGGTGACCATGGGCACTGACGCGAGGGGACGAATTTTGGTAGTGACATACACTTACCGCGATCCGAATTTCGTACGCGTTATCAGCGCCAGGCTCGCATCAAAAAATGAACGGCGCCGTTATCTGGAGGCTTGAACAATGAAAGACGAATACGATTTCACCCACAGCAAACGCGGTGCTGTCGCCAGCAACAAGGGCAAGACCCGCATCACCATCATGCTTGACGATGCGGTTATCGATGCCGCCCGTGAACGCGCAGAAAGCGCCGGTACGGGCTATCAAACCGTGATCAACAATCTGTTGCGTCAGGCGTTGATTTCGCAACACGCACACAATCTGGCGCCCGCCCTAAAGAAGCGGGCTAAAACCCTGCAAGTTATCAACAATGGCATTAGCCTCTCTGAAGTTGAAGCACTGGAACAACAACTCATCGCTGTCGCTGGCGAGTTGAATCGCGTGCTGGGCACAGCCAAACCGGCCGATTGACCAAGGCTTTCTGCGACCTACCCCAACTCCCGCTTGAGTGGCTAACGGTCCAGCGCCCCATCCCAGCGGGCAATGAACAGGATGGCCACGCCGTTGCCGATCACATTGATCAGTGCACCGCCTTCGGAGATAAACCGGTAGACGCCCAGTACCAGCACCAGACCTGCTGCCGGTATCACATAGATCGAGCCGAGGGTGCGGTCCGCCCTCCGAACTAATTTGAACGAACCTCCACGTTTATCCATCAACATTGAAGGATCTATAAGACACGAGAACGGCTTGTGTCGCTCCTACGCGAGCAACGAACCCGGCGGCCTCGACCAGGCCCCTGCTCTCTTCGCTCGCACATGACGACCTTGGGGTGAAGGCCATGGCAGCGAATATGCGTGAAGCGTCGAAACACACCGGCTGGGAAGCAGAGCTGGCCAGGAACACCGAGCTGTTCTACGAGGCCGACCGCCTGGAAACACAGGCCTACGCCATCATAGGCAGCAGCCTGGCCGATGCCGGTGACTGGCTGCGCTTTACCGAAGCGAAACAGATAGCCGATGCAAAGCGCACCGAGGCGTATCAGGACCTGATGCGGATCCGGCGCGGCATGGAGGCTGCGCGCTCCGACTGAGGCCGCTCGGGGCGCTGCGGCAAGACAAAAAAACCACTCGTTCGAGTGGCTTTTCTGGGTTTTCACAGCGCCTCAGGAAGAAAAAACCTCCGCGCGCTGCCGTGTTGTCTTTTTGTACCGGAGCGGCTGCTGCCAGGCCAACTGCGCCTGGACCTGCGCTACGGCCTCCAACACCCGCTGCGCCCAGTTTTCGTCCTGAGGGTCCACCACTACCACGCGAAAACCGTGGTCATGGCCTTCACTGCGCACGCCTTCGGAGTCATCCACATGCAGGTCGATGTCGAAGGCCGGGGGGAATTTCGAGGGTGCGTTCGACAGCCCGCGCGCCGTCAGGGCATGGTTGTGCAGCACGCTGTTGACCACGCCGTCGACGCGGATGCCGTAGAGCATCAGCCAGCGGCGGATATACGACGGCGTGCGACCGGACGAGGTGTAGACCCAGATGCTGCAGCCCTGGCGGCGTAGCTCGCGGGTCAGGGAGCGCGTGCCGATCCGCAAGGGCTCACCCAGCCAACGGTGCACGCAGGCCGGCAGCCGGCTCGGCTCGACGTCGCAGTGGTGGAGCTGGCAGGCCAGGGTGTCGTCGATATCGAAGGAAATGCGGATGCGCGGACGCTGCTGCATCGGCAGGATGCGCTGGAGGGCCCGCCCTGCCCTGGCGAATACCGGAGAACCGCTCATCAATGGCCTCCTTGAGAAACGGGCTGGCGCGGGTCCTTGAGAAAAAACTTGTGCGGATCCGGCGCCTGTTCTTCCAGGAAGGCAGCGTATTTTTTCTTGATCTTGGGCAATTCGTACAACGCCTTGACTCCATGTTTGGCTGAGTTGCGGATCACCGACGAAGGGTTGAAGTAGCCCTCGGCGTTCTCCAGCGTCAGCACGAACGGCGGCAGGCCTGCACGCATCAGCAAATAGCTGACGATCAGCGAACCGCTGCGGTTGTTGCCTTCAATGAACAGCTGCGGCTTGCTGAGGATGCGTACATACACCCCGGCGGCGCGCTTCCAGACTGATTCACTGCGATACGCGCAGTACCAGTTGTACAAGTCCTTGATGCCACCTTCGACATTGTTGAAGAAGTGTTCTTCGGTCGCCGCCAGGTGGTGGGCGTATTCCAGGCGCCGTGCCGGGTCGCTGCCACAGAGCACGGTGGCGTTGATCTCCAGCATCAGGTCCAGCTGCTGCAGGTCGAACAGGTCGACGCCCCGCGCCACATAGTCGTCAATCAGCGCGTAGCCTTCAAGCACGTTGTGCAGCACTTCGTCGGTCAACGGGTCGCGCGGCTCGGTAAAGTCCCGGCTGAGCTCGGCAAAGCGCTGTTGCACCTCACGCAGTGCGCGTTCAATCGCGGGCAAATCAAGGCGTCGTGTTGCAGGCATCGGCATTCCCATAAGCAGTTGAAAATACGGGAGCATCCCAGCTCCCGCAGGGGCATCAGCTGAACTTGCCGCTGATGTAGTCCCCGGTCATTTGTTCACGCGGGTTCTCGAAGATCTGCGCCGTCGGGCCCATTTCCACCAGGTAGCCGGTGCGCGTGCCCTGGGAAATATCCACCGAGAAAAACGCCGTGGTGTCGGCCACACGGATGGCCTGCTGCATGTTGTGGGTCACCAGGGCGATGGTGTAGTCCTTCTTCAGCTCGACCATCAACTCCTCGACCCGGCGCGTGGCAATCGGGTCAAGCGCCGAGCAGGGTTCATCGAGCAACAGCACTTCCGGCTCGGTGGCGATGGCGCGGGCGATGCACAGGCGTTGCTGCTGGCCACCGGACAGCGACAGGCCGCTGACCTTGAGCTTGTCCTTGACCTCATCCCACAGCGCGGCGCCTTGCAGGGCGTGCTTGACGCGGTCGCCCAGGTCGCCCTTGTAGCGGTTCAGGCGCAGGCCAAAGGCGACGTTGTCGAAGATGCTCATCGAGAACGGGTTCGGCTGCTGGAACACCATGCCGATGTAGCGGCGCACGACCACCGGGTCCACGCCCTTGCCGTAGACGTCCTGGCCAAGGAAGTGCACATGGCCCTCGAAACGGAAGCCCTTGACCAGGTCGTTCATGCGGTTGAGGCTACGCAGCACGGTACTTTTACCGCAACCGGAAGGGCCGATGAAGCCGGTGATCTTGTTCTTTTCGATCGGCACATGGCTGTCACGCACGGCCATGAAGTTGCCGTAGAAGATCTTGTCCAGCTTGCAGTCCATGACCACAGGCGCCTGGGTGACAAACGGAGCGGCTATTTGCGCAGTTGATACGTTCAAGATTCAGATGCTCCCGTTTTCAATACTTTGGCTTGCCGAAGATACGGCTCACGATATTCACGACCAGCACGATCATTACCAGTACCAGCGACGCCGCCCATGCGAGTTCAAGCTGGTTGTCGAAGGGCATGCCGGAGAAGTTGTAGATCAGCACGGCCAGGGAGGCCGTCGGGTTCATCACCGCCAGGCTGCCGTCGTGGTAGATCCAGTAGTTGCTGAACAGCGCGGTAAACAACAGCGGCGCGGTTTCGCCGGCGGCGCGGGCCACGGCGAGCATCACGCCGGTGAGGATTGCCGGCAGGCCGGTGGGCAGGACGATTTTCCAGATCACCTGGGAGCGGGTACAACCCATGCCGTAGGCGGCGTCCTTCATGATCTTGGGCACCATGCGCATCGACTCTTCAGCCGTCAGCACCACGATCGGCAGCATCAGCACCGCCAGTGCCACACCACCGGCCGGGGCCGAGTAGGTGCCGGTGGTCATCACCACCAGGGCGTAGGCAAACACACCGGCCAGAATCGACGGCAGGCCGGTGAGCATCTTCGCGGCAAAACGTGCGGCGTTCGCCAGCTTGCTGTCCGGGCCCAGTTCGGCGAGGAAGATTGCCGCCATGATGCCGACCGGCACGGCGATGGCAGCGGCAATGCCGACCATCACGAAGGTACCGGCCATCGCGTTGCCGAAACCGCCGCCGGTCTCGAAACCGGTGGGTGGCAGCTCGGTAAACACTTCAAGGCTCAGGCGCGCACCGCCGCGGGTGATGAGCATGTAGAGCACGGAAATCAGCGGCACGCTGGCCAGCAGCGCGCCCGCCCAGACCAGGGTGGTCAACACCAGGCTGCGCAGGGCACGGCCTTCGAACCGGCGCTGGAGGCTGGGCATTGCGCCTGCGGGGGACGTCAGGTCGGTTGCAGCAGTGAGGTCAGTCATCACTTATTACCCCGTTGGGCGTACATCATGATCATGGAGCCGAAGATGTTCACGATCAGCGTGATCAACATCAGCACCAGTGCGGCGTACATCAGTACTTCGATCTCGTTCGGCCCGGCTTCGGGGAAGTTCAGCGCCAGCAAGGCTGCCAGGGTGTTGGCCGGGGCGAACAGCGACAGCGAGATGTTGTTGGCGTTGCCCACCAGCATGGCCAGGGCCATGGTTTCGCCGAGTGCGCGGCCCAGGCCCAAGACCAGGGAACCGAAGATGCCGGTGGCGGCGGACGGCACCATCACCTTGAGAATCGCTTCCCAGTGGGTGGTCCCCATGCCGTAGGCGGCTTGCTTGGTTTTCATCGGCACGGCGGTGAGCGCATCCTGCGACACGGCGGCGATGGTCGGCAGAATCATGATTGCAAGCACCAGCGCCGCCGGGAGCAACCCCGGCCCGCTCAGGGACGTGCCGAAAAAGGGAATCCAGCCAAGTTCAGTGTTCAACCATGCGGTCAACGGCCTGATCGCCGGGATGACCACGTAAATGCCCCACAGGCCGTAAACGACGCTGGGGATGGCCGCGAGCAGTTCGACGATGGTACGAAACACCGCCGCCAGCTTCGCCGGCAAAAAATCCTGGGTGAGGAAAATCGCCATGCTGACGCCGAAAACACCTGCGATCAGCAACGCGATAAAGGCACTGTAGAGCGTGCCCCAGATGGCCGGCAGAATGCCGTACTTGCCTTGGTTGACATCCCAGACGCTGCCCAGCAGCACGTCAAAGCCGTGCTTTTCCATGCCTGGAAGGGCCTTGCGCCCGACTTCGAACACCAGGGCAAACACCAACGCCAGCACCAGAACCACGCCTATTCGTGCAAGCGCACGGAAGGTGCGATCAACCAGGAAATCCTTCGCAGAAGGTGGCTGGCAGGCAGAATCCGGGTTACCCGGTACGACAAACGGTGTGTTCATTGGCTAATTCCGGAACAGGGGGGTAACCCTCCCGGCCGGGCTGACAGCGCCCGCCGAGAGAGGCCTCACAAGCGTTACTGGATGTTGGCGGACGCTTTACGAACCTGATCGACCACCGACTTCGGCAGCGGGATATAGCCCATCGAATCGGCGATTTTCTGCCCTTCGGTCAGGCTGTACTCGACCATTTCACGCATGGCCTTGGCCTTGGCCGGGTTGCCGTTGTCCTTGCGGAAGATCATCCAGGTGTAGGACGTGATCGGGTAGGACTTGGCGCCGTCCGGGTCCGGCAGCCAGGCCACCAGGCTTTCCGGCATTTTCACCGCAGCCAGGGCTTCGGCACCGCTTTCGGCGTTAGGTACCACGTACTTGCCGGCCTTGTTCTGCAGCTGGGCAAAGTCAACCTTGGCCAGCTTGGCGAAGCCGTATTCGATGTAGCCAATCGCGCCTGGGGTCTGGCGTACGGTGGCGGTCACACCATCGTTCTTCGGCGACTTGATGAATTTGTCGCTGGCTGGCCAGTTGACGGTGTTGCCTTCACCCAAGTCCTTCTGGAACTGCGGGTTGATGGCCGCCAAGTGCTTGGTGAATACGGCTGTGGTGCCGCTGGAGTCTGCACGCACGACCACGGTGATCGGCATGTCCGGCAGTTTCAGGCCAGGGTTGGCGGCGACGATCTGCGGATCGTTCCACTTGGTGATCTTGCCCAGGAAGATGTTGGAGTACACATCGCGTGGCAACTTAAGTTCTTTAGGATTGCCCGGCAGGTTGAACGCCAGGACGATTTCGCCTGCGGTCATCGGCAGCAGCTGCACGCCTTCGGCGACCTTGGCGATGTCTTCGTCCTTCATGGCCGAGTCACTGGCGGCGAAGTCCACGGTTTTGTTCAGGAAGTCCTGTACACCCGCGCCACTGCCTTTGGACTGGTAGTCAACCGTGACGCCTTCGGTCTTCTTGCTGAAATCCTTGAACCAGGTGAGGTAGATCGGCGCTGGGAAACTGGCGCCAGAACCTGTCAGACGGACGTTCTCGGCAGCAAATACCGAGGTGGCACTTAGAGAAACCGCAACGGCGAGTGCAGCTGACTTCATCAGACGTTTCATTCAGGGAAATCCTTGTGATTACGGGCTCCCGGAACTTTGCAGCAGCTTTGTTACGCTTTTATGAAAATTGGGTGGCAAACCGCTATTTCGTCCCGTCTTTCCGCCACAGCCACGTATTTCGATGTAATTGGTTGGTAACAAAATGCGACTAAGACTTTGCCATCTCCCCCACGACGCGAGTGCCTCCCATGTCTGCAGTAGACGACGCCTTGATCCAGCGCATCCACCGAGAGCTGCTGGATCACAGTGACGAAGAGCTGGAACTGGAATTATCCGAAGACGGGCACGACCTCAACGCGCTGTTCGACGAGCACGTCGAGGAAAGCCCCGAAAAGGCCGCGCGCAGGATTTACTTCAGCGAACTGTTCCGCCTGCAAGGCGAACTGGTGAAGCTGCAAAGCTGGGTGGTCAAGACCGGCGCCAAGGTGGTGATCCTGTTCGAAGGGCGTGATGCCGCCGGCAAAGGCGGTGTGATCAAGCGCATTACCCAGCGCCTCAACCCGCGAGTCTGCCGCGTCGCCGCACTGCCCGCGCCCAACGACCGCGAACAGACGCAGTGGTATTTCCAGCGGTATGTCTCGCACCTGCCGGCCGCCGGTGAAATCGTGCTGTTCGACCGCAGCTGGTACAACCGCGCCGGCGTCGAACAAGTCATGGGCTTTTGCAACGAAGACCAGTACGAGGAATTCTTCCGCACTGTACCGGAGTTCGAACGCATGCTCGCCCGCTCCGGCATCCAGTTGATCAAATACTGGTTTTCCATTTCCGACCAGGAACAGCACCTGCGCTTTCTCAGCCGCATTCACGACCCACTCAAGCAGTGGAAACTCAGCCCCATGGACCTGGAGTCGCGCCGGCGCTGGGAGGCGTACACCAAGGCCAAGGAAGTCATGCTCGAGCGCACCCACATCGCCGAAGCGCCATGGTGGGTGGTGCAGGCCGACGACAAAAAGAAAGCCCGCCTCAACTGCATCCACCACCTGCTTGGGCAAATGCCTTATGAAGAAGTGGAACTGCCGGTGATCGAGCTGCCGCAACGGGTCAGGCAGGAGGACTACTCGCGCAATCCGACGCCGGTGGAAATCATCGTGCCGCAGGTCTATTAACGCGGGATGCAATAGATTCCCCGGTGGTGAGCGCGCCGTTCAGTTAAGAGCGAACACCGTACCGGTGGTGAGCGGGCTTGCCCCGCGCTGGGCTGCGTAGCAGCCCCAATAAGAACGCCGCAGTGTGCCAGACAGTTCCGGGGCTGTGTTTTGGGGCTGCTGCGCAGCCCAGCGCGGGGCAAGCCCGCTCACTACAAGGGTCCATTCGCCATAACGTTTGCGCTTACGGCGTCGGCTCCACCTCCTTGAACACGAGCCCTTGGCTATCGCTGACCTGCCATGGGTTGGCAGCGCCGGTCTGGCTGAAGACCACGTGGTCGAAGCGTGAGTCTTTCAGTCCATCGATACGCGCCTTGGCCGCGCCGCGAAAGCGCACGCGCTCGAACACCAGGCCCTGATGGTAGGCGTTGTGCGCTGCATCACCCTTGACCTCGATCGCCGCCCCCTGGGCATTCTCGACGCTCACGTCGCTCACCCGGATGTCCTTGAACTGCCCCGCGATGGTTGAGCGCTGATAGTCGAGCTTGGCGTTAGGGTCGTTGTAGTCGAGGGTAAAAATGAACGCCTGCTTGACGGTGTTGCGGATCGCCGAGTCGCGGAATGTGACGTTGCGCGCGCCGCCGCCCATGAAGTTGGTGCTCTTCATGCGCAACCCGGCATCGGTGCCGTCCGACACGTTGTCTTCGGCCAGGATGTTCTGGATCCAGGCGCCGGTGTGGCTGCCGGCGACCACCATGCCGTGGCCCTTGCGGAAGTAGTTGTTGAAGATCCACGCGTCTTCCTGCGGCGGCTGGTGCACGGCATCGGCACCGGTGCCGGCCGCAAAATTCACGCAGTCATCGCCGGTGTCGAAGAAGTTGTTGAACACCATCGCGCCCTTGCTGTTGGCGAACTCGATGCCGTCGCCGTTGTTGGCGTCGTAGGTCGTGTGGGTGGTGTTGGCCAGCACCACGTTTTCGGTCTCCAGGTTCATGATGCCGTGGAACGCCGGGTTCACCACGGTGAAGCCGCCGTAGAAGACGTTCTTCACATTGCGCAGGGTAATCAGCGAGGAACGCATCTGCCCGTAGGCATCCTTGACGTTCATGCCGCGTGCCACGGCCTGTTCCACCTGCGCCTTGGCGAGGATGCCGTCCTGGGCATAGCGGGTATTGTCACTGGCCAGGTAGAACGGCAGTGCCTGGCCACGCTCGTCGACGACATCGGCGTTGCGCTTCCAGCCATTGCCATCGAGGGTGCCCTTGCCGACGATGCGGATGTTTTCGAATGACTGATGCTGGCGTGGATCGCGGGGCAACGCGTTGATCAGCGAAGCCGGGCGCACGGTGGTGGAATACGGGTACTGGATATAGCCGGCCAGCGGGTAATCTTCGGCGCGCTCGGAGCCGAGCAGGGTCGCGCCTTCGGCGATCTCCAGGGTCATGTTGCTCTTGAGGTAGAGCGCGCCGCTTTTGTAGGTGCCTTCAGGCAGCAAGACTGTGCAACCGACGGTGCAGGCATCGATGGCGTTCTGGATCGCCTGGGTATCGAGGTGACTGCCGTCGCCTTTGGCGCCGTATTTTTTCACGTCAAATACCGCCGCAACCGGGGTGGTGCGTTGCAGCACCGGGGCGCTGTCGGCGGATTCCTTGCCGCTGCCGTCCACCGAACGCACGGTGAAACGGTACGCAGTGTCGGGCTTCAAGCCTTGGGCAGTAAAGCTGTGAATGCCGATGCGATGGTGGAAGTTGGCGGTGTCTTGCCGATAAAACTGGTCGATGTAGGGTTTGGCCGGCGACACCTGGTCATTATTGGCATTGGCGCTGCCCAGCAGCGTGCCATTGGCGTAGACCCGGTAATCCTTGATGCCGGCATGCTCGGCAGGTTTTTCCCACACCAGGATGATTTGTCGGTCATCAAAGGCCAGCGTCGGTACCTGCAGTTTTGACGGGGCTTGCAGCGCCCATGACAGCGGGCTGCATCCAAGCGCCACGAGGGCCAGCGCGCAACGCACCGGTTTTTTTTTCGAGGGTTGATACGGCATGTTGTTCTCCTTGTTTTTGCCGGTATTCACACCGAGGGGCGCTACCTCTGCCGCCCGGATTCTTCGAGGTATTGGCTGCGATTGACGAAGGTTTCGCGGGGCATTTCGCGCACGTCCATGGACAGCGCCTCGACCTGCGGCAGCAGTTCAATCAGGGCGCCCAGCGTCGCCGAAGCCAGGCTGCGCTGTTGTTCGGCAGTGCGCCCGGCGAACAGGTACAGGGCAACGTGCACGAAGTCATCTTGAGTGCTGCCACAGCGGTAATGGCTGAAGCCGTTGAGCCGCACCTTGATGTCGCCGGGCTTGAATACGCCGAAGCTGTCGAGGGCATCGTGTACGGTCGCCAGCAGGGTGTGTTCGCCGATGCGCTGGGCCAAGGCCGCCGGGCAATCGATGATGCAGTGGGGCATGGTCAAACCTCAGATTGATGAAAGGACAGCGGCGCCACACAGGGCGCCGCAGACTGACAGCTTACTGGGCGCCCAGCGCCTTGATCAGCACGTCCAACTGCTCCACTTCTTCAGGCAGCAAGTCGGTCAACGGCGCGCGCACCGGGCCGGCGTCATGACCGACCAGGCGTGCACCGGCCTTGACGATACTCACGCCATAGCCTTCGCAGCGGTTGCGGATCGCCAGGTACGGCAGGAAGAAATCATCGATCAAGCGGCCCACGGTGGCGTGGTCGTCGGCGGCCACCGCGCGGTAGAAATCCATCGCGGTTTTCGGGATGAAGTTGAACACCGCCGAGGAATACACCGGCACGCCCAGGGCCTTGTAGGCCGCGGCATAGACTTCGGCGGTCGGCAGCCCGCCGAGGTAGGTCAGGCGATCGCCGAGGCGACGACGGATCGACACCATGGATTCGACTTCACCGATGCCATCCTTGAAGCCGATCAGGTTCGGGCAGCGCTCGGCCAACTGCTCGAGGCTGTCGGCATTGAGACGGCACAGGTTGCGGTTGTACACCACCACGCCGAAATCCACCGAATTGCACACCTGCTCAACGTGGGCCACCAGGCCTTTCTGGCTGGCTTCGGTGAGGTAGTGAGGCATCAGCAGAATACCGGCGGCACCGAGGCGCTCGGCCTCCTGGGCGTAGGCGATGGCCTGACGAGTCGGGCCCCCTGCCCCGGCGAGGATGGGCACCTGGCCCCTGCAGGTGTCCACCGCAGTCTTGATGATCTGCGTGTATTCCTTGGCTTCCAGGGAGAAGAATTCCCCGGTGCCCCCGGCCGCGAACAACGCGCTGGCGCCGTAGGGTGCCAGCCATTCCAGGCGGCGGGCATAGGTGTCGGCACGGAAGTCACCGGCCGCGTCAAAGTCGGTAACCGGGAACGAGAGCAAGCCGGAAGACAGGACTGTTTTTAGTTCTTGTGGCGTCATGTTCGCAAACCTCAAATCAAAAAATAAAGGGGGATACCTAAAGAGGTAAGTCATCGTACAACTGTAAGAGAGCGTTAGCTAGCCTCTAAGCGCTTTAGTTTGCGCCATTATCATTTGATTAATAAAAACAGATAGTTACGTGCAATAAATATGAATGCACGCATCTTCACCCACCCATAGTCATACTATGACTACAGAAATCAGCCGACCTTACGCCCGACAGACTCCTGACTGAAATCACGACTGGCCTGCACCAGCATGCGCGTGTAGTCGTGCACGGCCTGGTCCTGGCTCAAGGCCTGGCAGTCGAGCAACTCGACGATCCGGCCGTGCTGCATCACCGCTACCCGGTCGCACAAGTGAGTGACCACACCCAGGTCGTGGGTGACCAGCAGATAGGTGAGTTTCTCGCGCTGGCGCAGGTCCGCCAGCAAGTTGAGGATCTCGGCCTGGACCGACACATCCAGGGCCGAGGTCGGTTCATCCAGCAACAACACGCGGGGTTCAAGGATCAATGCGCGCGCAATCGCCACCCGTTGGCGCTGCCCACCGGACAGCTGATGCGGATAGCGAAAGCGGAAGCTGTCGTTCAGGCCGACCTTGAGCAGGATCTCGTTGATCCGATCGTCCTTGTCCCCTACCCCATGGATAATCAGCGGCTCGCGCAGGGCGGTGTCGATGGTGTGCCTGGGGTGCAGGGAGCCGTAGGGGTCCTGGAAGACCATCTGCACTTTGCGAAAGTGCTCCTTGGGAATCTTGTGCTGCAACGGCGCGCCGGCGATGCTCAGCTCCCCGTGCCAATGCCGGTATTGCCCGGCCAGGCAGCGCAGCACGGTGGTCTTGCCCGAACCGGACTCCCCCACCAGGCCGAACGATTCGCCGTCGGCGACACTCAGGCTCACATCGTGCAGCACCTGGTTGATGGCAGCGCCGGTGCCGAAACTCAGGTTCAAGGCGTGCGCTTGGATCATGGGCATGGTCAGGTTCCTTATTGAGTCAGCCAGAGTGGATCGCGCTTGAGCACCGGCAGGTGCACGCGACGGTTATCCATGCTCGGCAGCGCGGCCAGCAGGCCACGGGTGTAGGGATGCTCGGCGTATTGCAGGTCGCAGGCAGCCAGGGATTCGACCACGCGCCCGGCGTACATCACCAACACGCGGTCACAGTAGTTGCGCACCAGGTTGAGGTCGTGACTGACAAAAATCAGCCCCATCTGCTGCTGGTCCACCAACTCTTCCAGCACGTTGAGCACTTGCTGGCGCACCGAGACATCCAGGGCCGAGGTGGGCTCGTCGGCAATGATCACTTCCGGGCGAGTGATGACCATCATCGCGATCATGATGCGCTGGCCCATACCGCCGGACACCTCGTGGGGGTACAGGTTGTAGACCCGCTTCGGATCGCGGATATGCACCTGCTCGAGCATCTGCATGACCCGTTCGCGCGCATCACTGCGACTGGCCTTGTGGTGGGCCAGGTAGGCTTCGGCAATCTGGTCGCCCACCTTGACCACCGGGTTCAGCGAGTACTTGGGGTCTTGCATGATCATCGAGATGCGCTGGCCGCGAATCTTCTGCATCGCCTTTTCACTGGCCGAGAGCAGGTCGACCTCGCCAAACGCCATGGCCTTGGCGGTGATTCTGGCGCTGGGCGGATGCAGCTTGAGCAAGCTGCGCCCGACGGTAGACTTGCCTGAGCCGGACTCACCGACAATCGCCAGTTTCTCCCGCCCCAAGGTAAAGGACACATCGCGCACGGCGTGGGTTTCTTTCTGGCCACTGACGAAGCGCACATTCAGCCCTTCGACATTCAGCTTGATGGCAGACATAAGGTGTTCTCCGATTATTCGCTGCGCGGATCAAGGATGTCCCGCAGGCCATCGCCCAACAGGTTGAAGGCCAGGCTGACCAACATGATCGCCGCCCCGGGAACCGCCACCAGCCACCAGCACTCGAGCATGTAGCGGCGCCCGGTGGAAATCATCGCGCCCCACTCCGGCAGCGGCGCCTGGGCACCCAGGCCGAGAAAGCCCAAAGCGGCGGCGGTGAGGATGATCCCGGCCATGTTCATGGTCAGGCGGATGATCACCGAGGACAGGCACATCGGCACGATATGGCGCAGGATAATCCGCGCCGGCGACGCGCCTTGCAGTTCCACCGCGACGACAAAGTCGGCGTTGCGCAGGGACAGGGTTTCAGCCCGCGCGAGCCGCGCAATCGGTGGCCATGAGGTCAAGGCAATCGCCACCACCGCATGCTCCAGGCCAGGGCCCAGGGCGGCGATAAAGGCCAGTGCCAGGACCAGGCTGGGGAAGGAAATAAAGATATCGGTCAGGCGCATGAACACGGTGTCGACCGCTCCGCCGAAGTAGCCCGAGACGGTGCCGATAAACAGCCCGATGGGACCGACGATCACGGTTACCAGGGCAATGATGTACAGCGTGATCCGCGAGCCATAGACCAGCCGACTGAAAATATCCCGACCGTATTCGTCGGTGCCGAACCAGTGCGCCGAGCCCGGCGCCTGCAAGGCTGTGGCGAGGTTTTGCGCGACCGGGTCATGGGTGGCGATCCATGGCGCAAAGGCCGCGACCACCACCAAGAGCAGCGCAACCAGCAGGCCCGCCAGGGTCATGGGGTTGCGCAACAGGTGACGCAGCACCCGCAGGCCGCTCTTGCAGAAGGCATCGAAACTGGAGCCCGGCGAGCGATCCACCGGCCGCTTCGCCGCCGTGTCGATGGAAGACAGATTGGCATTCATAAGCATCTTCTCTGTGTGAATTCTGAAGGGCCGCAGCCCCACTCAACGCTGCTTGTAGACACCCAGGTAACGGGTGGCCTCGGCATCGTCACCACTGAAACCCTTGACGTCGGCAGCGCTGACCACGGTGTCGGTCATCTGCGAGATCATCAGGATCGGCCCCACCTGCTGGTCATAGAGCGTCTGCGCCTGGTGATACAGGCTGACCCGCTGCGCCGCATCGCGCGTCACGCCCGCCTGGTCGATCAGGCTGTTGAGCTGCGGATTGAAGAATGAAGCGCGCCAGCCCTGGAAGTTCGGCAAGCCGGCGTCATCGCTGTTGTTGGGGTTGTAGGCGAAGGTGCGCAGGCTGAAATACGGGTGCGGATAACGCTCGGCGCCGCGGGCCACGATGATCTCGAAATTGCGCGCGCGCATGGCGCCATAGACCTGGTTGCCGGTGCCGGTGACGATGCTGGCCTTGATCCCGCCCTCAGCCAGGGTCGCTTGCAGGCGCGCGGCGATGTCGATGAACGGCGGTTCCGACAGCGTGCGAATGGTGGTGTTGAAACCGTTGGGGTAACCCGCCTCGGCCAGCAGCTGTTTCGCCTTGGCCACATCCATGTGATAGCCCGGATCCGGCAAGCGCGCTTCCAGCCCCAGCTGCATCGGCTGCTGATTGAGCTTGCCGTAATACGGCATCACCTGTTCATCCAGACCCTTGTAGTCGATCAGGTTGCGCACGGCTTCACGCACCTGAGTCTTGGCAAACTCGGGTTGCTTCATGCTCATCGCCACGTAGTACATGGTGCCGCGCGGCAATGATTGCACCTGAATCTTGTCCGAGCCGTCGATGGCGCGAATGTCCGGTGCCGCCATGCCGTAGGCCAGGTCGAGGTCGCCGCGCTCGAGCATCAGGCGCAAGGATTGGGATTCGGTCATGTGCCGCACCACCACGCGCTTGAGCTTGGCCGCGCCGCCCCAGTAGCCGTCGAAACGGGTCAGCAGCAGCGAATCGTTGGCGCTCCATTTGGTCAGCACGAAGGGGCCACTGCCGGCCTCGTTGGTCACCAGCCAGCCGGCGCCGAGGTCGCCGTTTTTCTCATGGGCCAGGGCGGTCTTGCGGTCCACTACCACAGCGCTCGGCGAGATCGCCAGGGAGTCCACCAGCAGCAGCGGGTCCATGGTCTGCGGCAGGTCGATGACCAGGGTGTGGGCGTCCGTGGCGCGGATCAGCGATTGGATATTCTCGACGCTGTAGCCATAGGCCTTCCAGGTGGTGGCCAGGCCGAAATTGAGCTTCATCACCCGGTACAGCGACCACGCCACGTCCTCGGCGGTCAGCGGGTTGCCCGAATGGAATTTCACATCCTGGCGCAGATGAAAGGTCACCTGCTTGCCGTCTTCGCTGATGTCCCAGCGTTCGGCCAATTGCGGCAGGTGCTTTTCCGGGTTGCCCTGGTCACGCTTGATCAGCGTGTCGTAGAGGTTGGCGTTGACGCCGGAGGCATCCAGGCCGGGCGCATTGGCCGGGTCGATGGAAAACAGGTTGACCATGCTCATGCCGACGATCAATTGATCGACGGGGGTCTTGGCGCTGGCCGTTGTCATCGGCCCAAGGGCGAGCATCGCCGTCAACAGGCCAAGGTGCAGTGTTGAAAATACCGTCTTCATGCAAAATTCCTTCTTTTTATAGTTTTATCGGTACGGCGCAGTGGGTTAACGGGTACGGGGGTCGAACACCTTGTACAAGGCGTCGCTGATCAGGTTGAGCGCGACGAAAATCAAGCCGATCACCAACACGCAGCCCATCACCGCGTTCATGTCGCCGAGCATCAGGCTGCTGGTCAGGTACTGGCCGAACCCCGGCCAGGCAAACACGGTTTCGATCAGCACCGCGCCCTCCAGCAACGAGCCGTAGGCCAACGCAACCACCGTCAGCAACTGCACGAGGATGTTGCGAAACGCATGCCCCCACACCACCTGGCGCCGGGAAAGGCCCTTGACCCGCGCGGTGATGATGTACTCCTGGGACAGCTGCTCGAGCATGAAGCTGCGGGTCATGCGGCTGATATACGCCACCGAGTTCAGACCCAGGATCAGCGCCGGCAACACGATGTGGCGCAGAGCGCTGGCGAAGGCCTCCCAATCACGTGCCAGGGTCGAGTCGATCAGCAGCAGGCCGGTGACCTCGGGCACCATGCCGTCGTAGGCCAGGTCGATGCGCCCCGCTCCACCGGCCCAGCCGAGCCAGGCGTAGAACACCAGCAGCCCCATCATGCCCAGCCAGAAAATCGGCGTGGAGTAGCCGAACAAGGTGATCACCCGCGCCACGTGATCGCCGAGGCGCCCCTGGTTGCTGGCGGCACAGACGCCCAGGGGCAAACCGATCAGCACGCCGAACAGGATCGCCAGGGTGGCCAGCTCAATCGTCGCGGGGAAGACGCGCAGGATGTCGTCGAGTACCGGGTGGCCGGTCAACAGCGCATTGCCGAAGTCACCGTGGAGCAGGTCGTTGAGGTAAAGACCGAATTGGGTCCAGATCGGCTTGTCCAGGCCCATCGACCGGTACACCTGATCGTAGGTTGAACTGTCGGCATCCGGCCCGACGACCGCCAGCACGGGGTCGAGCGGCATGACCCGGCCGATGATGAACGTCAGGGCCAGCAGGCCGAGCAAGGTCACCAGCACCGTACCCGCACGCCGGGCCGTGTTGGACGCGCGAGCGCCCATGACAGAGGCAGTCATAACAAACATAGTGAGCTCCTGATAATCGGTCAGCGCTTCTTGTAGACGTCTTTGTAGCGTGTGGTCGCGGCGGTATGGCCCTGGAAGTCGGCCACGTCTTCGTACACCACCACGGTGTCGGTCATTTGCGAGACCGGCAAAATGGCCCCGACCTGCCGGTCGACCTGCTCCTGGATGTCGCGATACTGGGCCAGTTGCTTGCCTGTGTCAGGCTCGACTTCCGCGCGCTCGATCAGCTGGTTCAGCTCAGGGCTGTAGAAGGATGTGCGCCAGCCCTGGAAGTTGGTGAGCTTGGCCTCATCGCGGTTATCCGGGTTGTACACCAGCGTACGCAGGCTGGAGTGCGGATGCCGTTCCGCCCCGCCACCGCCGCGGCCGACGATGATGTCGAAGCTGCGCTCACGCATTGCGCCGTAGATCTGGTTGCCCGTGCCGGTGATGATGCTGGCATCGATACCGGCCTGGGCCAGGGTCGACTGCAGGTTGGAGGCAATGTTGATAAACGGCGGTTCGGCGAGCACGCGAATGGTGGTCTTGAAACCGTTCGGGTAACCGGCCTCGGCCAGCCAGGCCTTGGCCTGCTCGACGTTGAGCGTGTAGCCGGGATCCGGCAGGCGCGCGGCCAGGCCCAGGGGCAGCGGCCGTTGATTGATCACGCCGTAATGGGGCATGACGGTCTGGTTGATGCCCTGGTAATCGATCAGCGCACGCACGGCCTTGCGCACACGCGCATCGGCGAACATCGGTTGCTTCACACTCAGGGCGACGTAGTACAGGGTGCCGCGCTGCAAGGTCTGGGTGCGGACCTTGGCGCTTTTCTGCAGGGCTTCAATGTCCGGCGCAGACATGCCTTTGGCGATGTCCAGGTCGCCGCGCTCGATCATCAGGCGCAACGACTGCGACTCGGTCATGTTGCGCATGACGATGCGCTTGAGCTTGGCCGGGCCGCCCCAGTACCCGTCGAAACGGCTCATCAGGATCACGTCGTTGGCGCGCCAGTCATTGAGCACGAACGCACCGCTGCCGGCGGCGTGAGTCACCAGCCAGGCGGCGCCCATGTCGTTGTTCTTCTGGTGTTCGAGGACTTTTTTGCGATCGAGGACAAACGCACTCGGCGAGGTCGCCAGGGTGTTGAGCACCAGCAGCGGGTCGGTGGGCCGCGGCAACTCGATCACGAAGGTCGTGGCATCCGTGGCACGCATGTAGCGCTCGACGTTCTCGGCGGTAAAGCCGTAGGCCTTCCAGGTGGAAGCCAGCGCCAGGTTGAGCTTGAGCACGCGCTGCAACGACCAGGCAACGTCTTCGGCACTCAGGTCATTGCCGGACTGGAATTTCACGCCGGTGCGCAGGTTGAAGGTCAGGGTCTTGCGGTCGTCACTGACCTGCCAGCGCTCGGCCAGCGCCGGCACCAGGCGATCCGGCTGGGCAACGTCCTGCACCAGCAACATGTCATAGAGGTTGGCGTTGATCTCCGACACATCCAGGCCGGTGGCCGCCGCCGGATCGAGGGACAGCAGGTTGATCATGCTCATGCCGACGATCAATTGATCGGCCGGGGTTTTTGCGAAACTTGCAGGTACAGCGGTGACAGCCAGCGCGGCGACGAACACCCGCGCCCACAGCGAAGGGAAAATGCTCATAACAAGAGTGCCTTTTTTATATTTATTCTTGTATTGGTAGGTGCTCTTGATCAGCCCGACTCATGCCGGACTGACCGTGTGCACGTCAGAAGCTTTTAAGCGTATTGGTCTCGATGAAGTTGAAATCGATGTCTTCACCTAGGCCCGGCAAGTCGGACAGATGCACAAAACCGTCGCTGTCCATCGGGTCTACCAGACGCTTGAGGTAGGCCGGCACTTCGTCGTAATCCAGGTACGGGTGCAACAGGCCACGCTCATACCAGGTGCAGTTCTTGATCGCGCCGACGACAGCCAGGTTGGCCGCACCGTTGCCATGAATCTCGCAATCCATGCCGAAGGATTCAGCCAGGTGCGCAACCTTCAGGCACGGCGCAATGCCGCCGACGCCCGCCACACCGGCGCGCAAGATATCGCACACATCGTGCTTGACCCAACTGGCGCGGCTCAGGTGTTTGCCGGACAGGGTTTCCGGACCCAGCACCGGAATGTCCAACTGCCCCGCCAGCCAGGCATAGGACTCGGCGGACTCTTCCATCATCGGCTCTTCGAACCAGGCGAAGTCGAGCTTCTCCAGCTCACGCCCGATGTACAGCGCTTCGGTGCGGCTGTACCAGTGATAACCGTCCAACATCAGGGCGATGTCCGGGCCGACCGCTTCGCGTACCGCCGCACAAGCCTGCACGTCGATGCGCGGGCTCGGGGCGAAGGACACCGGCGGCATCCAGGTGTGCAGCTTGATGGCCTTGTAGCCGCGCTGCACCAGGGTCTCGGCAAAACGCCCGTAGTCTTCCGGGGTCGCCAGGCCACCGGGCAGTTCGTCGCCACACATGGTGGAGCCGTAGGCCGGCACCTTGTCGCGGAAACCACCAATCAACTTGTGCACCGGCACACCCAGTTTGCGCCCGGCCCAATCCCACAGGGCCTGTTCGACCAGCGCCAAGGCGCGGTCGGTCAACTGGCTGGCACTGCCACGCTGCCAATGCGCGAGGTCGTGCCAGATTTTTTCGCGATCGAAGGCGTTCTGCCCCACCAGCACTTTGCGCACGAAACCATCGAGCACATACGGGCGGATCAGCTCCGGGGCGCCGAAGGCATAACCCTCGTGGCCGTCTTCGGTCTGGATGCGCAGCAAAGCCATCTGCGCCTGGGTGACATCACCCGGGTGCGCATGGCCGGCGCTGTCCACTGCGCGGCGGGTCGGGTAGGAAAATACCTGGACGTTGACTGCTGTGATTCTCATGGACGTCGTAAGCCTTCTTATTGGATTTGTGACGGAAGTGTCGTCTGTTGCGACCGATCATAGGTCATCGTACAACACTTGAAAAGACCCAATAACCCGCCCCTCACCTGCATGCATTTTCAGTAAATCCCGGCAAAACCCTTATTTTTAAAGACAACCAAGGAATAACTCGGATTGCTGTAAAGCCCTATTCACTGGGCACATATATTTCAAGATGTTTCAAAACCACCGATAACCCATAGACGAGTCATCTTGTCGTACGATAACGTATATCGGCACCTTAGATGAGAGCCATCCGCAACAACCCATTGCCGTAGCAACCGTCAAACGACCCTAACAAAAACAAAAAAGAAGACCGTATGAACACCACCCTACGCACGCTCGTTACTGCCCTGACCCTCGGCCTGCCGCTGTATGTCAGCGCTGACTCTGCCAGCATCAACTACCGCCACCAGTTCACCGAGGAGGACAGCGCCCACGCTGACCGAATCAAGCTCAACTACCGCCTGGACAGTGGCCTGGGATTTGAAGCGGAAATGAAATACCGCACCGCCGGCGACCGTGAAGACGTCGCCTACGACAACATGGTCAACAACGGGCACGAGTTCACCGTGAGCTACAACTACAAACTCAGCGCGCAATCGACGTTGACCCCGGCGTTCCAGATGGACAGCTCGAAAGACTCGACCACCTACAAGTTCGGCCTCAAGTACAACTACAAGATCAACGACGCCTTCTACGCCGCCACGCGCTATCGCCTGGATGCCAAGAAGCTGGACCGCGACCAGGTCAACGAGGACTTGCCCGACCACATCAAGGATGACCAGACCACCCATCGTTTCGAGGGCTGGCTCGGCTACACGCCGGCCAGTAAGTGGGCGTATGAATATCAGTTCATCTACTTCAAGACTGACTACATCCGCTACGACAACAAGAAGAGCGATTACGAACAGAACCTGATCGTCAAATACAAGCTCACCAAGGAATGGGCCCCGTTCATGGAGATTGGTGATGTGAAGGTCAACGCCACGTCCGAAGACCGCCAGGCGCGGTGGCGCCTGGGCATCCAGTACAACTTCATGTAAAGCCCCCACGACTTGCCTGGCGAGTGCGCATCGCTCGACAGGCAAGCCACCTGCATTCAGCGTTCAATGGAAGACCTGACCATGACCACACCACCCAAACCCTTCACGCGCATCTTACTCACCGGCGCCGCCGGCGGCCTGGGGCAAATCCTGCGGAACACCTTGCACGCCCATGCCGACATCGTCCGCGCCTCGGACATCAGCCCCATGGCCCCCAGCCGTGGTGAGCACGACGAGGTGATCACCTGCAACCTGGCCGACAAGGCCGCCGTTGCGGCGTTGGTCACCGGCGTCGACGCCATCGTTCACCTGGGCGGGATTTCCGTGGAGCGGCCGTTCGAGGAGATTCTCGACGCCAATATTCGCGGCACATTCCACATTTATGAGGCGGCGCGACAACAGGGGGTCAAGCGGATTGTGTTTGCCAGTTCCAACCACGTCACCGGTTTCTATCCCCAGGACGTTGAACTGGACGTGCACTCACCGCGCCGTCCGGATGGCTACTACGCCCTCTCCAAGGCCTACGGCGAAGACCTGGCGGCGTTCTACTTTCACCGCTATGGGATTGAAACCGTGAGCTTGCGCATCGGCTCGTCGTTCCCCGAGCCGCGCAACCGGCGGATGCTGTCGACCTGGCTGAGCTACACCGACCTGGACCGTCTGGTGGCGCGCGCCCTGCTGACCAAGGAGGTCGGGCACAGTGTGGTATATGGCGTCTCGGCCAATCGCGATCGCTGGTGGAGTACTCGGCACACGGAACACCTGGGCTTTGCACCCAAGGACAGCTCGGAACCGTTTCGCGCCAAGGTCGAGCAGCAACCGCCGGCGGCGGCCGATGAACCGGGCAGCCGGCTTCAGGGCGGCGCGTTCACCGCGGCCGGGCCGTTCGACAACTCGGCGGCGGCAGCTTCATAGGCCCTGCGCATGCGCTCGCGACTGTTGGAAAGATGCAGGCGCATCGCTGCCCGAGCCGCATCGGCGTCACGGCGCAGGATGGCTTTGTAGATGTCCTCATGCTCACGACTCAGGCGCTCCAGGAAGGGCTCCTTGTTGTCGTTGGCCAAGCGTTTTGAGTGCAGGCGTGTACGCGGCAGGATGTTGACCCCCAGGTGCAACATGATGTCGGTGAAGTAGCGATTGCCCGTGGCCAACGCGATCTGCTGGTGAAACTGAAAGTCTGCCGACACCGCGTAGTCGGCACTCACCGCCCGCGAGTTCAGCGCATCCAGCGAGTCGCGCATCACCTGCAATTGCTCGTCGGTCCGCCCCACGCACGCGAGGCCGGCGGCCTCTACCTCCAGACTGATGCGCAACTCCAGCACGGCCAGCACATCCTGCAAGGTCACGATGCTGTCCGGGTCGATGCGAAACCCGCTGGGGCTCGGGATATCCTTCACAAAGGTACCGACGCCGTGCCGGGTTTCCACCAGGCCCGAGGCCTGCAGGCGCGAAATGGCCTCGCGCACCACCGTGCGGCTCACACCATGTTCGGCCATCACTTCGGATTCGGTGGGCAGCTTGGTGGCACGCGGCAGCTCACCGGAACAGATGCGCCGGGAAAGCTCGGTGACCAGTTCTTCGGCCAGGCTGCGGTGCCGGCGGCGAACGGTGGGCTGGACGTTCGGGTTGTCCATCAAGAACGGGTATCTCGGTTGGCGGAGGAACGCGCATCATAGCGCATTCGGTTGTACGACAACCCTCCCTGTGGCTCGCAGCGCCGCCCCCTACGCGAAAAGCCTCTGCCAGGCCGCTCTCAGCGACTGCCGAGCGGACTAAAAATGTGCAGGATTGCTCGACGCCCCTGCTCATGATCGGGCTATGATCGGCCCATATGAACCGGACGCCCGATACCCCATGCCCGTTGACCTGCAAGCGCTGTACCCCAAACTGATCCACCTGATGCTGGATACGGTATTTGTCGTCGACGGCGACAGCCAGATTGTCTTCGTCAGCGATGGCTGCGAGGCCCTGCTCGGCTACCGTGCCGACGAACTGGTCGGCACCCTGATCACTCACTACATGCACCCCGAAGACCTGGCGCGCACTCGAGCCTCGATTGTGCGGGTCATGAATGGCCACTCCCATGTCGACTTCCGCAACCGCTATCTACGCAAGGATGGCAGTGTCGTGCACATCCTGTGGGCGGCCTTCTGGTCCAAAGAGGTAGGCGCGCGAATCGGTGTCGCACGGGACGTGACGGCGCTCACCCAGGCCGAAGAAGAACTGCGCTTCCTTGCCCATCATGATCCGCTGACGGGCCTGACCAACCGCTCACTGTTCAATGATCGGCTGGACCAGGCCCTGCACAGTGCGCAGTCCCACAACCGCGGCCTGGCGTTGCTGTTCCTGGACATCAATGATTTCAAGGGCATCAACGATGTGCATGGCCACGCCATGGGCGATCGCGTGCTGTGTGCGATTGCCCGACGCCTGGAACGCTGCGTACTCGACAGCGACCTGGTGGCGAGGATGGGCGGTGATGAGTTCACGGTGCTGTTGACGGACATCCCGTCGCGGGAGGCTATTTCTGCCAGAGTGGTGCAGATACTCGCGGTCATGGCCGAGCCGCTGGGGCCCGAGTTTGGTGGGGTGAAGATGCCGTCCTGCAGCATCGGCGTGGCGGTTTATCCCCAGGACGGAGAGGATGCCGACACCCTGCTCAGCCATGCGGACGGTGATATGTATCGAATAAAAAGGCAGCGATTCGCGGCTGAATGACCAGAAGGCGGTTTGCATCAGGCAGGTCGGCCCACCCGCCCGATGCAGAAGCCCTCAGAGGCTTACAACCGACAGGCATTGACCGGCGGAACCCGGCCGCGCCAGGGCTGGGCCCGCTCCAACTGCCCCGCAAGGGCCAGCAGGGTACTTTCTTCGCCAAAGCGCGCGGCGAAGTGGGCGCCCATCGGCAGGCCGGCAGCGCTCCAGTGCAACGGCACCGACATTGCCGGTTGCCCGCTGGCATTGAACAGCGCCGTGAACGGTGAGTAGCTGTGGAACCGTTCGATCAATTCCTCCAGGCTCAAGCGGTCGTCTTGCAGGTCCAGCTCCCCGATCGGCACCGGCTCGCGGGCCAGTGTCGGCGTGAGGATCAGGTCGTAATCCTGCATGAACACCGCCAACTGCCGGCCCAAGGCATGAATCCATTCCACGGCACCGGCGTACTGCGCACCGCTGACAGCCCCTTTGCAGCGCAAGATAATGCGGGTGCGGGCTTCCAGCTCCTCGGGCTGCACGGCGGAACCGCGCATCTGCCCCAACACATCGACATAATGGCGCGTGCTTGCACCGATGATGGTGAAGACCTGATCGAGAAACGCCGGCAGCGCCACCGGCAAGCTGACCGGTTCAACGCGGTGGCCCAGGGATTCGCACAACCTGGCGGCCTGGCGTACGGCTTGCACACTTTCGCCGGAGGTCGGCCAAGGCCCGAGCTGCTCGACCAGGGCGATCCGCAGCGGCCGAGGGTCCTGCTGCAGCGCGGTGACATAGGGCTGCGCCTGCAGCGGCGCGGCATAGGGTGCGCCCAGGTCGATCCCGACCGTGGCATCCAGCAGCGCGGCGCTGTCACGCACCGACAAGGTAATCGCATGGGGGGTGCCCATGCCGGCCCAGCCCTCGCCGATCATCGGCCCGGACGGCAACAGCCCACGGCTGGGCTTGAGGCCGAACACCCCACAGCAGGACGCCGGCACACGCAAGGAACCGCCGCCATCGTTGCCATGGGCAAACGGTACGACGCGCGCCGCCACCAAGGCTGCCGCACCGCCACTGGAGCCGCCGGCACTGTGGGCGATGTTCCAGGGGTTGCGCGTGGCGCCAAAGCGGTTGGACTCGGTGGAATAGGAGGTGCCGAATTCGGGTGAGGTGCTGGTACCGACAATCACACACCCGGCACGGCGGATACGGCTTACGTGTTCGGCTTCAAAGTCAGCGCGAGCGCCTCCCAACGCCTGCGAGCCATTGGTCATCGCCGCGCCGTTGACCGGCGAAAACAGGTCCTTGATCAGAGTCGGTACCCCGGCAAACACACCGGGGCCGGGGCGCGACGCGCGTACCGACTGGCGGGCCGAATCGTAAAGCCGCTCGGCCACCGCATTCAGCTGCGGTTCGACCCGTTCGATACGCTCGATCACCGCTTCCAGCAGCTCGCCGGGCTGCACCTCACCGCGCCTGACCCATTCGGCCAAACCGGTGGCGTCCTCGCTGTCCAGCAGGTTGTGGATGTCCATGTTCGTCTCCTATTGATTATGAATGACTTGATCCGAATGCCTGGGTCAGCGCTTTGCGCCGTGCTTGCAGGCCTGCCAGTGCCCAGGCCAGGGCCGAGGCAAAACTGGCACAGGCCAACCACAGGATTGAACGACGTACGTCACCCGAGTAAACGCTGAGCAAGGCCACCACCAGCGGGCTGACAAATTGACCGAAATACAGAAACGCCGTGAACCCACCCAAGCCGCGCCCACGGGTTTTCGCGCTCAGGGCATTCATCACCGGCGCCATCGCGTTGGGCACCAGCAGCCCGGCGCCCAGGCCATGGATCAGCACGGCCACCAACACCATGCTGTAGCTCGGTGCGCGCATCAGCAGCCACAATCCCAGGCCCAACAGGCTCAGCAACAGCGCATTGCAGCCGGGGATACCGATGCGCCGGCGCAGCAGCGGCCAGGCTAACGAACCGCCCAGGGTCGCCAGCAGACTGCCCCCCGCCGACAGCCCGATCATCGTGCTTGAAGTGATGCCGAGGCTGACGAGTAAAACCGGCGCCTGGATCGGCACGATAAAACTCAGCACCATCCCACTGAGGATCAGCAGATAACCGAGCACCAACGGCAGCACGGCCACCCTGCCCTGTTCAGCCACCTCGACGGGCTGGCGAGCGGCCGCGGGTTCCCACAGCACCTTGATCATCATCGGTATCAACAGCAGTGGCAGCAGGTACAGCAGGAATGGCAGGCGCCAGGAGTGTTCGCCCAACGCGCCGCCCACGACATAGAACAGCGAGCCGACCAAACCGATGGTGACCACTTGCCGATTGATGTAGCGCAGCCGTTCCTCGCCGTGCCAATAGTCGGCAATCAGCGTCGCGCAACAGGTCATCACCGCCGCCTCCGCCGCGCCGAACAGCAGGCGTACACCGACGATGGCGGGCAAGTTATCCAGCAGCGCCGGGATGGCCCCGAGCACGGCATACAACAGCGTGGCGATCACCAGCAACGCCTTGCGCCCGACCCGGTCGGCCAACCAGCCGGCCAGGGGGGCGCACAGCGCAATCGCGAGTGCCGGCCCGGTGACCGCCAAGGGCACCAGCAGGTCGGCGCGCGGTTCCAGCGCACCGAACTCGGCGCCCAGCTTGGGCAGGATCGGCGCCACCATGGCCGCGCCCATGATGGTCAGGCTGCTGCCCAGCATCAGCACCAGCCCTTCACGGCGCCCGGTGGCTTGCCGTGGCGAGGGGGAATCGGAATGTGATGAGTTCATGGCCAGCCCCTTAGAAACTTTGAGAAATGCGCAGTGCCACGGTGTAACCCTCGGCACGGTTGCGGGCATCGGTTTCCTTGTAGGCGTGCAGCCAAATGGGCGGCAGGCCGGGCTTGAAGTAACTCACGGCCGGCCCGACCGCCAGCACCCGCGCCCGGTTGCCCGATTGCAGCCCTGGCGCGTCGTCATCGCTGAACTGACGGTAGTAGTAACCACCCAGGCCCAGGGTCCACGGCCCTACATGCTGGCCCACGGCAAATTCGTGGCGGTATTCGACACCGTTCTTGTAGTCGGTCGCGGGGTTGCGGGTATTGACGTCAACCTCAAAGCTGGAAGAAACCTCGAAACCACTGTCGGTGATGTAGGTGGCGTTGACGATCGGCGAGAACGTCCAGTGATTGAGCCCTGGGGAGATCAAACGATTCTTGTCGTAGTCACCGGTGGGCGCCTGGATCTGCAGTTGCGTGTTGATAAACAGGTTCGGCGACAGATTCCATTGCAGGATCACCGGCAGAAACTGCATGTCGGCCATTCGAAACGGATCGGCTTCCAGGCTCAGCGGACCCACCGGTGTGGGCACCTTGACGGAAGCGTCCATCTTGAAAAAAGGTACCACCACGCCGAAACCATAGTTGGCGCCCAGCACCGTGTGATCGGTCATGCGCATGTAGGCGACGCCGATGGACAACACATCCAGTGAGAAGTGGTTGTCGACGGAGCGACCGTTACGGTCCTTCTGCACATTGGCCGAGTAAAACGCCGTGCGCAGCCCCACGGTCCCGAACGGCGTGGCCGGCGGCATCATCCCCGCGCCGAAATCGTACACGCCGACGGCGGTGGTCGGCGCACCGTTCTCGGTGGCCTGGACACTGGCGCAGCAACCCAGCAGCCCCAGGGTGAACAGCGTCATGCGTGTGGCGCTTGCATTATTGTGGTGAATCATCGAATGCCCCTCCCATCAAGTGGTGTGGGCCATCCTAGTAACGCGCAGAGTGCGGCGGTTATCCGTTTTCAGCAGAGTTGCGTGCGACGCAGGGTCTGGGAAGGGCTTTCGCCGAACATGGTGCGGTAATCGCTTGCAAACCGGCTCAAATGCCAGAAGCCCCAGCGCGCCGCCACTTCCTGTACGCCGTGGGCTTGGGTGCTGGTTCGCAGTTCGCGGCGCACCGCATTGAGGCGCAGTGCCCGCAGATAGGCCACCGGGTTGATGCCCAGGGTCTCCTGAAAACAGTACTGGAGTTTGCGCCGACTGGCGCCGATGTGGTTGCACAGGTCGAGGATCGACAGCGGCTCGTCCAGGTGACTCAATGCATATTCGCGGGCGCGATCGACCATCCTTTTGCGCGCCGTGGGGTTGAGGGGTGGCGCCTGGTCCGGGGCGATCAACTCCAGCATATGCAGCATCACCGCATCGCGGATGCCGCGGCGGATCGAGTCATGCCCGAGCACGGCATCACAGCCCGCCAGCTCATCGAACAACGCCGCGAGGTCACGTTGCACGGATGAATCACCCAAGCGGTAACACCTGGGAAGATCGGTAATTCGAAATTGAATGCCCTGGCACTCCAGCACATGTTCCAGGGCGTGCTCTTCGATGGCCACGCCGAGCAGGTCCAAGTGCTGTGGAGTGTGCAGCTCGGGCAGGTTTTCACCGTGGGCCACCAACAGGCTGGGCTCGTGGATCGGATGCCCCGAGCAATACACCGGGCCGTCGGCACTCAAGGGAATGCTGAAGGTGATCGCACCTTTCCAGGCCACACCACTCTTGACCATGGCCTGATTAGAGCGGTCGCGCACCAGTTGCATCCAGTCCGAGCGGAACTCCAGCAACTCACCGGCAAAGGAGCCGGGTGACAACTGATCGTAGCGAACCTGCCAGCCGCCCATATTGCGAGCGTGCTCATCGATGTCGCTGGTCAGGAAACGCTGGAGGGGTAACGCCGGTGGAAGCACCACCGAGGCCGCAGGCATCAGTACATTATTATTGTTCATTGACCCAACCTTTTTCAGTTGCAAGGCTTACAGGTCGTATCGCACGCAAGTTCCATTCCGAACCCGGGGCAGCTCGTGCATGTGTGCCGAAAATGGATAGTGAGGATGTGCGCCCGCGATGCCAGCCTCGGGCAAACACGTTCACCTGTTAATGATTTTTTTTACCTTCAAGGCTTGATGTTTTTCAGCTCATTGAGCAAGTCCAGCAACTGCTGCATTTTCTCCGCGCCAAACTGCGCTTCGATTTTCTGGTAGTTGCTTTCCATGCCCTCGCTCATGGAGACGAAACACTGCTGGCCGCGCTCGGTGAGGCCCACGAACACCCGGCGCTGATCCTGGCTGGACTTCTGCCGGCGCACCAGGCCGTCGCGCTCCAGGCGGGTCAACACTCCGGTCATGCTCGGTTTCAGGATGCAGGCCTGCTGGGCGAGCTGGTGGCTTTCGAGTTCGCCCTGCTGGCGCAGGATCCGAATGACCCGCCACTGTTGCTCGGTCAGTGCATGCTTGTTCAGCGCCGGTCGGAAGAACGCCATTGCGGCTTCACGGGCTTGCAGCAGGGTCAGGGTCAGCGAAGGTCTGGGATTGGCCATATCGGCACCAATTGGATGGGCGAGTCGGCAGCTTAGTGTCGCCGGCCAACCGCTGCAAGCGGCCTGGGGGCTGTGAAAAGTACAATCGGTTCGGCGTAAAAGCCATTCTGTTGCACCGCGGCGATGCTCATGATGATCCGCACAAGATCAACAAGACCTACCTTATGCCTGGCTCAACGCAACCCCGATTGGCGCTGGCGGTACTCCCCCGGAGTGAGCTGGGCGTAACGCTGGAAAAAACGACTGAAATAGGCCGGGTCCTTGAACCCCAGCTGATAGCAGATCTCGTTGGCCGAGCTGCCGGTAAACAGCAGCAGGCGCTTGGCTTCCTGCATCAGGCGCTCCAGGATCAGGCGCTTGGACGGCAAGTCGGCAATGCGTCGGCACACATCATTGAGCCGTGCTTCTGTCACCCCAATGCCCTGGGCATACCGCGACAACGGCCAGTGTTGCTGGTAGTGCGCTTCGATCAGCTCGTTGAAGCGGTGGAAGATTTTCAAGTCTTCGTGGCGGGCGGGCGTGGCTTTCAACGAGTTCGAACACAGCCGCAACAGGCTGATCATGATCAACCGCGTCAGGCTATCCAGGGCTGCGCTGCGCCCGGAACGCTGGGCTTTTACCTCTTCGCGCAGTTCCTCGAACAGATAATCCAGGCGGCGGATATCGCCCGCGTATTGCGGCGCCAACTGCGTCAGGGCGACACACGCGGCCGGCAATTGCACACCGGCCGGCGCCAGGCTGGCGTCGGCTTCGATCAGTTGCCACACCAATTGCTGACGCACCGTCAGCACATGCCCGTCACTGTCGGCCTCGGTCACAAACGAGTGCGGCACCGTGGGTGGCGTGAGGAAGAACATCGGCCCGGACTCGACGTATTGCTGGTCGTCCAGGTACACGCGCACGGTGCCGCTTTTTACGTAGTGAACCTGGAAGAACCGGTCATGCCGGTGAACGGGCATGTTGCGCCCGAAAAAATCCGCCAGGTTGGCCAGCTTGTCGTAATGGACTTCGGCGTCGCTGTAGCGCTGGTCGTACACCTGGCCAATGTTGATGTTCGGGATGGGTTGACGGTCGCTCATCGCACGCTACTCGTTTTTATTGTGATTGCCCTGATGCAGCGGTGCTCACCCTGCAAGCACCCCGTGGACAGTCTACACCCTTGACGATAGTTAACATCTTAATTATAACTGTTAACACATTAACTAAATGCAAGGCCGCCATGGCCCTGCCAGGAGAACCCATGAGCCGTGCCTTGCATGACATCGCGACCGGCACCCTTTTCGGTGTCGCGCTGAACTACCAGGGGTTGCTCAAGCAGCGCCTCGGCGAATTCGAACAGCCGCCGTACCAGAAACCGCCGGTCAAGCCGGTGCTGTTCATCAAGACGCCCAACACCCGCAACCAGCACGGCGCCGAGGTGGTGCATCCCGGCCAGGGCGAACGCCTGCAACCTGGGCCGGCGTTGGGGGTGGTGATGGGCAAGAGCGCCAGCCGCGTCAGCGTAGATGAAGCCCTCGACTACGTGGCCGGCTACACCCTCGTCAATGAGTTCAGCCTGCCGGAAGACAGCTACTACCGCCCCGCCGTCAAAGCCAAATGCCGCGATGGGTTCTGCGCCATCGGGCCCGAGCTGATACCCACAGGGCAGGTGTCGAACCCGCACAATCTCGCGATCACCCTGTACGTCAACGGCGAGGTTCGCCAGCACAACACCACGGCCAACTTCGTGCGCAATATTCCATTGCTGATCGCCGAGATCAGCGAATTCATGACCCTGCACGCGGGCGATGTGCTGATCACCGGCACGCCCGAAGGCCGGGTGGATGTGCAGCCCGGCGACACCGTGGAGGTCGAGATCAGCGGCCTCGGCCGCCTGGTCAACCACATCAAGGCAGAGGAGCTCTCATGAAACACGCCCGTATTCGCTTTGAAGGTGAAGTCCATTCGGTACAGGTCGAAGCTGAAAACGCCGTGCGCCTGGCCGACGGTCGCCTGCTGGCCGAAGACCAGGTGCAATGGCTGCCACCGGCGACCGGCAGCATGTTCGCCCTGGGCCTGAACTATGCCGACCACGCCGCTGAACTGGCTTTCAAGCCGCCGACCGAACCCCTGGCCTTCATCAAGTCCGTGGGCACGTACACCGGCCACAACCAGGTGACCTGGCGCCCGGATAACGTCGCCTACATGCACTACGAGTGCGAGCTGGTGGCCGTCATCGGCAAGCCGGCGCGCAACGTCAAGCGCGAAGACGCCCTGGATTACCTGGCGGGCTACACCGTGTGCAACGACTACGCCATTCGCGACTACCTGGAAAACTACTACCGACCCAACCTGCGCGTGAAAAACCGCGACGCCACCACGCCCGTCGGCCCGTGGATCGTCGATGTGGCCGATGTGCCGGACCCGAGCAACCTGAAACTGCGCACCTGGATCAACGGCGAGCTGCGCCAGGAAGGCAGCACCCAGGACATGATTTTCGACATTCCCTACCTGATCGAATACCTGTCCAGCTTTATGACCTTGCAACCCGGCGACATGATCGCCACCGGCACGCCCGAAGGCCTGGCCGACGTCGTGCCTGGCGATGAAGTGATTGTGGAAGTCGAAGGCGTAGGCCGCCTGGTTAACCGAATTGTCAGCGAAGCGGCGTTCTTCAGCGCCCGTAAAGAGGCTTGAGCAGCATGATCAAACATTGGATCAACGGCCGTGAGGTCGAAAGCAAAGACGTGTTCGTCAACTACAACCCGGCCACCGGCGAAGCCATCGGTGAAGTCGCCAGCGGCGGCGCCGAGGAAGTCGCGCAAGCCGTGGCGGCGGCCAAGGAAGCCTTCCCGAAATGGGCCGGCACCCCGGCCAAGGAACGGGCGCGCTTGATGCGCAAGCTCGGCGAACTGATCGAACAGAACGTGCCGCACCTGGCCGAACTGGAAACCCTCGACACCGGCCTGCCGATTCACCAGACCAAAAACGTATTGATTCCCCGCGCCTCGCACAACTTCGATTTTTTCGCCGAAGTCTGCACGCGCATGGACGGCCACAGCTACCCGGTCGATGACCAGATGCTCAACTACACCCTGTACCAGCCGGTGGGTGTCTGCGCGCTGGTGTCGCCGTGGAACGTGCCGTTCATGACCGCCACCTGGAAAACCGCGCCGTGCCTGGCCCTGGGCAATACCGCGGTGCTGAAAATGTCCGAGCTGTCGCCGCTGACCGCCAACGAACTGGGGCGCCTGGCGGTGGAAGCCGGGATTCCAAAAGGCGTGCTCAATGTCATCCAGGGTTACGGCGCCACCGCTGGCGATGCCCTGGTGCGTCACCCCGATGTACGCGCGATTTCCTTCACCGGCGGCACCGCCACCGGCAAGAAAATCATGCAGACCGCCGGGCTGAAAAAGTACTCCATGGAACTGGGCGGCAAGTCGCCAGTGCTGATCTTCGAAGATGCCGACCTGGAGCGCGCCCTCGACGCTGCGTTGTTCACCATCTTCTCGTTGAACGGTGAGCGCTGCACCGCCGGCAGCCGGATATTTATCCAGGAAAGCGTGTACCCGCAGTTCGTCGCCGAGTTCGCCGCGCGCGCCAAACGCCTGATCGTCGGCGACCCCCAGGACCCGAAAACCCAGGTCGGCTCGATGATCACCCAGGCGCACTACGACAAGGTCACCGGTTACATCAAGATCGGTCTCGAAGAAGGCGCCACCCTCCTCGCCGGTGGCCTGGAGCGCCCGGCCAACCTGGCGGCGCATCTGAGCAAGGGCCAGTTCATCCAGCCCACGGTGTTCGCCGACGTGAACAACAATATGCGTATCGCCCAGGAAGAGATCTTCGGCCCGGTGGTGTGCCTGATTCCGTTCAAGGACGAAGCCGAAGCGCTGCAACTGGCCAACGCCACCGAGTACGGCCTGGCGTCTTACATCTGGACCCAGGACATCGGCAAGGCGCATCGTCTGGCCTATGGCATCGAAGCGGGCATGGTGTTCATCAACAGCCAGAACGTGCGTGACCTGCGCCAACCGTTCGGCGGCGTGAAGGGCTCCGGCACCGGCCGTGAAGGCGGCCAGTACAGCTTTGAGGTGTTCGCCGAGATCAAGAACGTGTGCATTTCCATGGGAAGTCATCACATCCCGCGCTGGGGCGTGTAACCCGGACACAACAACGCGTCCTGTAGGAGCGAGCTTGCTCGCGAAGAATCCGCAGGCGCCGCCGGCTAACAGAAGTGCCGCGTTGTCGTTGATGTTTTTCGCGAGCAAGCTCGCTCCTACAAAAGAATAAATACTCAGGAGAATGATCATGGGCGAAGTAGTTCTGGCAGCAAAGATCTGCCACGTACCCTCGATGTATTTGTCGGAGCTGCCTGGCAAGCACCACGGCTGCCGCGAAGCGGCGATTGCCGGGCACAAGGAAATCGGTCGGCGCGCCCGCGAGCTGGGCGCCGATACCGCCGTGGTGTTCGACGTGCACTGGCTGGTCAACAGCGCCTATCACGTCAACAGCGGCGAGCACTTCAAGGGCATCTACACCAGTAACGAACTGCCGCACTTCATCAAGAACATGGCGTACGAATACCCCGGCTGCCCGGAGCTGGGCGAGCTGATCGCCGCCGAGGCCAATGCCGCCGACGTGCGTACCCTGGCCCACAACATCCCGAGCCTGGAGCTGGAATACGGCACCCTGGTACCGATGCGCTACATGCACATGGGCGTACCGGACGAGCAGACCTTCAACGTCGTTTCGATTGCCGCCTGGTGTGCCTGGCATCGCCTGCAAGACAGCTTCACCTTCGGCGCCGCCGTGCGCCGGGCCATCGAGAAGAGCGACCGCAAAGTCGTGGTGCTGGCCTCGGGTTCGCTGTCGCACCGCTTCTCCGACGACCGCAATGCCGAAGCCAATATCCATAACTGGACCCGTGAATTCGACAAGCAGGTCGACCTGCATGTGGTGGAACTGTGGCGCCAGGGCCGCTGGAAAGAGTTCTGCGCCATGCTCCCGGACTACGCCGAGCATTGCTTTGGCGAAGGCAAGATGCACGACACCGCCATGCTCCTGGGTTTGCTCGGCGGGCCGGACTACGACAAGCCGGCCGAGATCATCACCGCGCCCTTCGGCAGCTCGGGCACCGGGCAGATCAACGCCATTTTCCCTGTTTGACCGCATGGCCGCGCGGCATCCCCGCGCGGCCTGAAGGAGCCGTTCATGCCTCACTTCATCGCTGAATACACTGACAACATTGAACAGCAGGCGGACCTGCCGGGCCTGTTTGAAAAAGTCCACGCCAGCCTGGGCGCCAGCGGCGTGTTTCCCCTGGGCGGCATCCGCAGCCGTGGCGTGCGCCTGGACACCTGGCGCATGGCCGACGGCAAGCATGACTACGCGTTCGTGCACATGACGTTGAAGGTCGGCCATGGCCGCGACCTGGCGACACGGCAGCACGTCGCCGAGCGCCTGTTCGAGGTCATCACCCAGCACTTCGCCGATCTTCAGGCCCAGCGCCTGCTGGCCTTGTCATTTGAAATGATCGAACTGCACGAGCAGCTCAACTTCAAGCAGAACAACGTGCATGCGTTCCTCAAGGCGCAGGTCGGTTAAGGCGCCCTGCCCGTTCACACCCTCGGCCTCTCAAATAAAAAGTATAAAACCATGAGCACAGCCCATACCGCCGACAACCTCGGCCAGGTCGCACGCGACCGCACTCACAGCACCATCACCTGGCGGCTGATGCCGTTGTTGCTGATCTGCTACCTCTTCGCCCATCTCGACCGCATCAACATCGGCTTCGCCAAGATGCAGATGAGCGCGGACTTGAACTTCAGCGACACCGTCTATGGCTTCGGCGCCGGCCTGTTCTTCGTGGCCTACGCGCTGTTCGGCGTGCCCAGCAACATGGCCCTGGACCGAGTGGGCCCCAGGCGTTGGATTGCCACGCTGATGGTGGTGTGGGGCGTGCTGTCGACCTGCATGTTCCTGATCGACAGCGCCATGGGTTTCTATGTGCTGCGTTTTTTGCTGGGCGTGGCCGAGGCCGGTTTCTTCCCGGGCATCCTGGTGTTTCTAAACCGCTGGTACCCGGCCGGCCGTCGTGCTCAGGTTACCGCCTTGTTTGCCATCGCGGTGCCGATGGCCGGGGTGATCGGCGGTCCGCTTTCCGGCGGCATCCTTGAACACTTTCACGACCTGGGCGGCCTGCGCGGCTGGCAATGGATGTTCGTCATCGAAGGCGCCCCCGTGATTCTGCTCGGGCTGGTGGTGCTCAAGTGCCTGCCGGACAGCTTCGAGACAGTCAAGTGGCTGGCGCCGGAACAGAAGCAACACCTGCGCGAGCAACTGCACCAGGAAGAACACCGCAAATCCATCACCTCGTTCTCCGCGATTCTTCGCAACCCACAGGTGTGGCTGCTGGTGGCGGTGTACTTCGCGGTGATGCTGGCGGTCAACACCCTGGCGTTCTGGATGCCGACGCTGATCCACGGCGCCGGCATCGGCAGCGACGGCAAGGTCGGCCTGCTCAGTGCGGTGCCGTACCTGGCCGGGTGTTTTTTCATGATCGGCTGCGGGCGCTCATCCGACCACCAGCGTGAACGCCGCTGGCACCTGTGCGTGCCCTTGCTGATGTCGGCCGTGGGCATTGCCATCGCCGGGCTCGCCCCCGCCAACCCGGCCGTGGTGCTGGGCGGCCTGATCGTCGCCGGCATGGGCGCCAGCGCGGCGTTGCCGATGTTCTGGCAACTGCCTCCCGCGTTCCTCTCCAATAACACCCAGGCCGCCGGGATCGCCCTGATCAGCTCGTTCGGCAGCATCGCGTCATTCTTCGCGCCCTACCTGATCGGCTGGATGCGCGACACCACCCAGAGCGCCAGCCTGGCCCTGTACGTCCTGGCGCTGCTGATTGCTCTCGGTGGCCTGCTGGTGCTGCGCACCCGGGCAGCCATCGTCAACCCTCAATAAGAGACTCTTGCCATGCTTGATCAATCGCTCATTTTGCAAGCCGCCGCGCGCCTCGACCAGGCCGAACGTTCACGCGAACAGGTGCGTCAGTTTTCCCTCGATCACCCGGCGATCACCCTCGAAGACGCCTACGCCATCCAGCGCGCCTGGGTGGAACAGAAAATCAGGGACGGGCGCAAGCTGGTCGGCCACAAGATCGGCCTGACCTCCCGGGCCATGCAGGTCTCGTCCAATATCACCGAGCCGGATTTCGGTGCGCTGCTGGACGACATGTTCTTCGATGAAGGCACCGACATCCCCTTCGAGCGCTTTATCGTGCCGCGCGTCGAGGTGGAGCTGGCGTTTATCCTGGGCAAACCGCTGAAAGGCCCGAACGTGACGGTGTTCGACGTGCTCGACGCCACCGAATGGGTGATCCCGGCACTGGAGATCATCGATGCACGCATCCAGCAGGTCGACCCGCACACGAAGGCGACCCGCAAGGTCTTCGACACCATCTCCGACAATGCCGCCAACGCCGGCGTGGTCATGGGCGGGCGGGCCGTGCGCCCCACCGAGATCGACTTGCGCAAGGTACCCGCGGTGCTCTACCGCAATGGCGTGATCGAAGAGTCCGGCGTCTCCGCCGCCGTGCTCAATCACCCGGCCAAGGGCGTGGCCTGGCTCGCGAATAAACTGGCCGCCTATGACGTCACCCTGCAACCCGGACAAATCATCCTGGGTGGCTCCTTCACCCGTCCGGTGGCGGCCAACCCTGGAGATACCTTCCATGTCGACTACGACATGCTGGGTTCGATTGCCTGCCGATTCGTTTAACCGGAGAGTGCTCATGGACATGCCTGTCAACACCTTCAAACATCGCCTGCGCAGCGGGGAAGCCCAGATCGGCCTGTGGCTGGGCCTGGCCGATGCCTATTGCGCGGAACTGGCCGCCAACGCCGGTTTCGATTGGCTGCTGATCGACGGCGAACATGCGCCCAACGACCTGCGCGGCATGCTCGGCCAGCTCCAGGCCGTGGCGCCCTACCCCAGCCAGCCGGTGATTCGCCCGGTGATCGGCGACACCGCGTTGATCAAGCAAGTGCTCGACATTGGCGTACAGACCTTGCTGGTGCCCATGGTGGAGAGCGCAGAACAGGCGCGTACGCTGGTGAAAGCCATTCATTATCCGCCCAAGGGCGTGCGCGGCGTCGGCAGTGCGCTGGCCAGGGCTTCCCGCTGGAACAGCATTGCCGGTTACCTCGACCACGCCGATGAGCAGATGTGCCTGCTGGTGCAGATCGAAAACCGCGAGGGCCTGGCCAACCTGGAGGCGATTGCGGCGGTGGAAGGCGTAGACGGGGTGTTTATCGGGCCGGCGGACCTGAGCGCCTCGATGGGCCATCGCGGCAACCCCGGCCACCCCGAGGTGCAGGCCGCCATCGAAGACGCCATCGCGCGCATCCGCAGCGCCGGCAAAGCCGCCGGCATTCTCAGCGCCGACCAGGCACTGGCGCGACGCTACATCGAACTGGGCGCGGCGTTCGTGGCGGTGGGCGTGGACACCACCGTGCTGATGCGCGGGCTGCAAAGCCTGGCGGCGGCCTTCAAGGATTCACCGGCGCCTGCCAGCGCGGCCGGCGCTATCTATTAGGGAATGCGAACGAAAAGTGACCTGTAGAGAGAGCCCCCCCTGTGGCGAGCGGGCTTGCCCCGCGTTGGGACGCGTAGCGGCCCCAGTAAAGCAACTGCGGGGTGTCAGGTCGTTTGAGAGTTTCAGGTCTTGGGTCTGCTGCGCAGCCCAACGCGGGGCAAGCCCGCTCGCCACAGGCTTATCTGACCGGCATGCCGGCCTCGGCTCAGCGCTTGAGGGTTTTCAGTTCGTTGAGCAAGGTCAGCAACGTCTGCAACTTCTCCTCGCCAAACCCCGCCTGCAAGCGCTGGTAATTGGCTTCCATGCTCTGGCTCATTGAGTCGAAACAGGCTTGCCCCTTCTCGGCCAGCCGCACCAGCACGCGGCGTTGGTCCTGTTGCGCCTTGCGCCGCTCCACCATGCCTGCCGCTTCCATGCGCACCAGCACCCCGGTCATGCTCGGCTTGAGAATGCACGCCAGCTCGGCCAGGCGGTTGATCTCAAGCTCCTCATGCTGGCTGAGGATCCGAATGACCCGCCATTGCTGCTCGGTCAGCCCGTGTTGATTGAGCGAAGGGCGAAAAAACCCCATGGCGGCTTCACGCGCATGGAGCAAAGTGAGGGTCAGGGATTGGCGCGGTTTGGACATGGATGGCGGCGTCGCAATTGGTTAACAGATTAACAACATTCTAGCATTGGCGATTGTTGCCCGTGTGCGGCTTTACCGCGCGGCCGGATTCAGGGTTGATGATTGGCAGCCACGGTCAAGAGCGGCGGCACACAGAATCAAGACACCTACCGCTCGGAAGGCACTTAATACACCCCAACAGGCACAGAGCTTCGTGTCGGCTCTGCAGTGAGTTTCCCTTCACTTTTCCAGGCTGCGCCATGATCAATATCGAAACGCCGACCTACTACTCGGCAACCAAGAAATACAACCTCAGCTTCCCCACCCTCGAACAGGACGTGGAAGCCGATGTGGTGGTGATTGGCGGCGGTTTCTCCGGCATCAACACCGCACTGGAACTCGCCGAAAAAGGCATCACCAACATTGTAGTGCTCGAAGCGCGCTACCTGGGTTTCGGCGGCACGGGCCGCAATGGCGGGCAGATCATGGCGGGGATCGGCCATGACCTGGAGAAGATCAAGCAACAAGTCGGCGACGAAGGCCTGCGCCAGATCTTTGAAATCAGCGAGCTGGGCGCCGGCATCATCAAGGATCGCATCGCCAAGTACGCGATCGACGCCGATTTCTGCCACGGCTACGGCTACATGGGCTTCAACGCCCGCCAGGAAAAAACCCTGCGCGCCTGGGAGAAGGACTTCAAGTCGATCAACACCCAGGACGAAATCCGCTTTATGGCGGGGTCCGAGGTCAAGCAGATCATCGGTTCCGACGCCTATACCAGCGCGCTGCTGCACATGGGCGGCGGGCACGTGCACTCGCTGAACCTGCTGCTGGGCGAAGCCAAGGCCCTGGCCGGCCACGGTGTGCGCATCTTTGAGCACAGCCCGGCGCTGGAAGTCAGTTATGGCGAACGCATCACCGTGCGCACCGGCCGCGGCTCGGTCAAAGCCTCCAAGTTGCTGTGGGCCTGCGACAGTTTCCTCAACAAGCTGGAACCGGAACTGCACAAGACCACCGTCAATACCTATGCCTTCCAGTTGATGACCGAGCCGTTGTCGGACGAGATGATCAACCGCATCAGCCCGATACGCGGCGCCTACAGCGATATTCGCCCGGTGATCGACTACTACCGGGTCACCAACGAAAACCGCTTGCTGTTCGGTGCCGCCACACCTTTCGTCGAGCACATCCCGCTGGACCTCAAAGCCTGGAACCGCAACCTGATGCTGAAGATTTTCCCCTACCTCAAGGACGTGAAGATCGACCTGGCGTGGGGCGGGCCGATGGCGACCGGGGCCAACCTGTTCCCGCAGATCGGCACGCTCAGCGGGCGCCCGAATGCCTTTTATGTGCAGGGCTACGCCGGCTTCGGGGTCACGCCCAGCCACATCATCTGCAAGGTCTTGGCCGAGGGCATGAGCGAAGGCTCGTCGCGCTACGACCTGATCAGCGCGGTCAAGCATGCGCAGATCCTGGGCAAGGACCATATCCGCCCGCTGCTGCTCACGGCCGGCAAAAGCCTTCATCAACTTTCGGGCTATTTCAACGGTCGCCGTTGAGCCCCGCTGTTTCATTCACAGGAGAACTGCCATGCCCGTTACCACCCTGAAGAAAGACATCCAATTATCGGACCTCGATGCCTGGGGCACCGTTGCCGACCTCGGCTCCGAGATCCTCGAAGGCGAAGTCAAAGCCTTTGGCAAAATGACCTTCGGCGCCCCGACCGACGCCGTCAGCAGCGCCTATTTCGGCACCACCCAAGGCAAGTTCCGGATGGTCTACCCGTTCGCCGAACAAGCCACCGTGGTCACCGGCGAAGTGGTGCTGACCGACGAAAGTACTGGCCAGAGCACCCGCTACAAAGCCGGCGACAGCTGGTTCGTGACCAAGGGCACGCCGGTGCTGTGGGAGGTGGTAAGCGAGAGTTTTGTGAAGCACTATTTCGCGGTAGTCTGATCGCTCCCCTCTGCCGGCTTCGGCCGGCAGCGTTTTTTACGGCGCAGGTGACTGACCATGCACGCCATCCCCGCTCAGGAAGTCGCCGGCCATTGCCTGCAGGCTTTCACTCAACTGGTGCCCGCCAGCCAGGCAGCGTTCTATTGCGTGGACCGCCAGCTGCAGGCCCGTGATTTCAGGCTGCAAGGCATGAGCGGTGAGATGCACCGCGACTACCTGGACAACTACCGCCAATTCGACCCGTTGCAACCGCGCAATTGCCTGTCCAGCGGGCTGGCGGTGGTGCCGCTGGGGTTCGCCATGGCCCGCCAGCCCCTGCGTGACAGCCGCCGCTATCAAGACTTCCTGCAACGCTACGGTGTGGTCGATGTGGTGGAGATCGTGGCCCATCGCGCGGACCAGCCCCAGGCGGCCATCTCCTTGCTGCGCACGGCGGAGCAAGGGGTGTTTACCCCCGACCAACTGGCTCAGCTCAATGCCTTGCAGGCATTGCTGCAAATGGCGGTGGCCAATATGCAGCCCTGCGACGATGCATTGGCCGGTCTCACGCCCAAGGAACGCCAGATTGCCTGGTTATTGCGTCAGGGTGCGAGCAACAAGCAACTGGCCCTGGAGCTGGATGTCGGCCTGCCGACCATCAAGACCCACTTGATCCACCTGTTTCGCAAAACGGGTGTGAGCAGTCGTACCGAACTGGTCGCCGCGCTGTTTCTTTAAGCCGCCTCAACCCTTTGGTTGATAGGCGCGCCAGGTTGCCAACCGCATGATCCGGGGTGTCCATTCCCTCAACCGGAGCCATGCAATGACCACTTCATCCGACTGGATCACCGTAGGCGCCCTCGCCGATGGTTTTGCCCCCGACGCGTTTATCCTGCCCAACCTGGCCGACCTCAACGGCAAGGCCTTCACCCTGCACTTCGCCAACGGCTGGCAGATCGAGCATCGCTTCGACACCGAGCAGTTGCACTGGCACGCCGCCGACGGTCACTCCAGCGGTTCGGCCGCCTACCGCGCCACCTCGGTCCGCCCGGGCCTGTACCTGGTCGACTTCATCAAGCATGAAGCCGGCCAGGCCTGGTCCATCAGCCTGGTGCTGGACACCACCACATCGTCGTTCACCGCCGTGATCGGGCGCATGCCGGACCGCGAACAAACCGAGCAAGGCCTCTACAGCCGCGCCCTGGCCGGCAAGGCCCTGACCTCGGTGGACGTGGACTTCCTGCACGGCAGCCTGGATCAACCCTGGCAGCCGGGCCAATGCCCCCACGCGCCCACCCAGGAACTGACCGGCCTGCGCAATCTGTATCGCTACAGCCCCAGCGAAGTCTACGAGCACATCTACCTGAACGATCAGTTCTATGCCTGGCAATGCCTCAAGGGCGTGGAGCAAGGCCTGTGCGATACCGATCGCTGCCACTACTACAAGATCGCCGATCAGCTGTACCTGTTCGTCTGGCGCGAAAAGATCATCCCGACCCTCGGCCTGGTGCTGATCGACCTGCAACAACACCGCAGCGACGGCAAGATCTTCGGCTATGCCGGTGCGTCGTTCGATGAGCTGTCGAACTTTCCAGTCAGCTCCTACTGCCAAGTGCTCAACCGCACGGAGTATCCCGATGCCTGATCCACGCACCGTTGTCATCACCGGTGCCGGCACGGGCATCGGTGCCGCCTGCGCGCGCTTGTACGCCGCCGAAGGGGCCAACCTGGTGCTCATCGGCCGTCGCCGCGAGCCCCTGGAGCAGGTTGCGCAGGACACCGGCGGCCTGGTGTTGGTCGGCGATGCGGCCTGCCCGGCCACCTGGGAGGGTTTCGTTGCGCAGATTGGTCAGCGCTACGGCCGCCTCGATGTGCTGCTGGCCTGCGCCGGCGGGCATGGCGTGGGCAGCGCCACCCAGACCAGCCCACACACCTGGGAGGCGGCCTTGCGCAGCAATCTGGACAGCGCGTTCTACAGCGCCCGCGCCTGCCTGCCGCTGCTGATCGAAAGCGCCGGCAATATCGTGCTGCTCGGCTCCATCGCCTCCCTGGCCGCCGGACCCGAAGTATGCGGCTACACCACCGCCAAGCATGCGCTGCTCGGGCTCAATCGCTCCCTGGCGCGGGATTACGGCCCACGCGGTGTGCGGGTGAACGCGGTGTGTCCCGGCTGGGTTACCACGCCCATGGCCGACGAGGAAATGCAGCCGTTGATGAGCTTCCACGGCGACACCCTGCCGCAAGCCTATGCCCGCGTATGCGCCGACGTGCCGTTGCGGCGCCCCGCCAGCGCCGAGGAAATCGCCAAGGTGTGCCGCTTCCTGGCCAGCCCGGATGCCGCGATCATCACCGGGGCCAGCGTGGTCGCCGATGGCGGTTCGAGCATCGTCGATGTGCCCACACTGGCTTACGTCCATATGGAGCGTGCACATGCCTGAAGACTTGGATTTCAGCGGCAAGACCGTGCTGGTCACCGGCGGCGCCCAGGGTATCGGCCAGGCCATCGTCGAGGCGTTCGCCTGGCGTGGCGCCCGCGTCATGATCGCCGACCTGCGCCTGGCACAAGCCCAGGCATTGGCCGAGGGCTTGCGTGCGCGCGGCTGCCGGGTCGAGGCCATCGCGCTGGACCTGGCCGAGGCGACGGCGGTGTTCGAAGGCATCAAGGCTATAGAACAGGACTGGGGCCGCCTGGATATCCTGGTGCACAACGCCGGCTACTTTCCGTTGACAGCGTTCGCGCAGATCACCCCGGCCGTTCTTGAACGCACGCTGGCGGTCAACCTCTCGGCCCTGTTCTGGCTGACCCAGGCCGCCTTGCCGATGTTTCAACGCCAGGGCGGTGGCTGCGTGCTGGTCACCTCATCGGTCACCGGGCCACGGGTTGCCTATGCGGGGCTCAGCCACTACGCGGCGTCCAAGGCCGGGGTCAACGGTTTTATCCGCAATGCCGCGCTGGAGCTGGCGACTTACCAGGTGCGCGTCAACGGCGTCGAGCCAGGGATGATTGCCACGCCGGCCATGGATAACCTGGGCGACAGCCAGGTCAATGCCGACATCGCCAGCCGCGTGCCCCTGGGACGCCTCGGTGCCGCTCAGGATATTGCCGGGGCCATGCTGTTCCTGGCCTCCGACCTGGCGACCTACATCACCGGGCAGACCATCGTGGTGGACGGCGGCTCGACGTTGCCAGAGGTGAAGTGACCTCTATCGGGATGTAAACCGGATCAAATCTGGGAGGGGCGGTGTATCCGTTGAATAGCGCTCGCCCCTTCAAGCAGCGACAGTGAATCACTGAACACCTGCGACAACGCCGCAAGCCGCTTGACGTAACCCTGGGGCGTCGAATAGATCAGCTCCACATGCAGGCTGTCGACGATACCCAGGTAAGCGTCACAAAACACCTCGAGCGCCTCGGGCCGTACCATCCTGTATCGCCCTTGCGCGGCACGCTGGAAATGCTCGCGAATGCTCGCCAGGTACCCCTCAAATCCTGCCGTAATCACGCTGCGAATATCCGCCGGCGGAAAGTAGGCCGTGCGCAACAGGAAGCGCAGGTGCGCCGACCCCGCATAGCGCCCGCGCAACCGCTCAAGGTGCAATTGCCCAGGCACGCCGGGGTGCCCGGCCTCTTCCTTGAAGCACTGCGCGATGTACTGATGTTCATGGGCCAGGGCAATCTCGAAGACCGTCTGAAACAGCGCGTCCTTGCTGACAAAGTGCGCGTACAGCGAGGCCTTGCGCATGCCCGCCCCGACCGCGATTTCGTTCAGCGATGAAGCGTCGTAGCCGTAAGCGGCAAAGTGTTCGACCGCGACTGCGCAAATGTTATGGGCCGACAGGGTGAGCGGTTTCATTGATCCATCGATACCCTATGCCGCACCGACCGCTTGCTGCAGATGAGTGGAACGAAAATCCTTGGGCGACAGCTCGAATTGCTTCTTGAACGAGCGGCTGAAGTGCGCAGAATCGGTGAAGCCCCACTTGTAGGCAATCGAGGTGATCGACTCGCTCTTGAGGAACGGGTTGGTCAGATCGTCCGCGCTGCGCTTGAGCCGCGCACGCTGGATGTAGCGGCAGACGCTGTCGTCCTGTTCTTCAAACAAGCGGTACAAATGCCGCACCGAGATGTTCAGGCGGCTGGCCAGGCCTACCGGGCTCAGGCCGGGTTGGGTCAGGGACTCGTCGATGACTTTCTGCACATAACTGCGCAGGTTGCTGCCCTGCAAGGACACGCCGCTGTCGCCTGGGGCGTCATGCAGTTCAAAGGCTGAACCGAGCAGGGAGACAAACGCCGCTTGCAGCGCCTCGGCCTCTTCAATCGAATCCTGACCCTCCAGGCCCTCGCGGCACAGCTGGTCCATCAACACGTGGAGCATGCGCCCGCAGGCCTTGCTCGAAGAGATCTTGCCGAAGGTTTTCGAGGCGCTGCCCAGCTGCTTGCACACTTCATTGCGCGAGAGTGACAGCGAGGCATGTTCGATAAGGCCAAACGGGCTGATCTCGATCGAACCCGTGGAGTCCATCAGCAGCATATCGCCGGGGGCCAATTGAATGACCTGGCCGTTCTGGGTGATCTGGCAATAGCCACTGCGCTGGCTGACCAGGAAGCAATGCTGGTCCATATCGTGATCGGCATTGGGCCGCTCGCGTTTGATCAGGCCGGCGTTGGTGCGCAGGTTGGCCAGTGACAGGCCGCCCCGGGAGTGCTTGGACACCTCACCGATGAACAGTGAGCGGTTGAAGGCCAGTTCCGTGTCGAAATGGCCGCAGGCCGCTCGCAGATCCCGAGTCCAGGTTTCCAACCCATAGTGCGCAGACTGATAGGTGCTCATGGCATCTCCACAATGGTTTCTTGTTTTTGTCGGCCAATAGTTAACATGTTATCTATATAGGCGCAACAAGTACGTGATACCGACTGTAGAAGCACTAATGATGCCAATTGCTCGACTCAGAGCGCGCCCAATACCCGCTGCAAACCCGCCAGTACCGTGAGCAGCCCGGCCCGCTGCGCGCCGCTCAAGGGGATGTAGCGCCGGAACGCCGGCATGCGGTTGACCACCTCGCTGCCGCCCATGTGCTCAAGCCGTACGTGCCATTGCTGCCCGCTCAAATCGAGGTGCATGCGCTTGAAGTCCAGCCCCATCAACGCTTGATGCAGGTCGGGGTCATCGTTCAAGGCCGCCTGGAGCCTGGCCAGCAAATCCGGCGCTCCCGCCCGTTGCCGGCAGGCCAGCCCCGTGCGCCGGATCGACCCGCTGTGGTGCAGTTCAAAGCGCGCACTGCCCTGCTCTGAGGCGGGCACCGTGAACCTGAATTCGGTCATCACCAGGTGCATCAGCAATTGCGCTTCGGTGCGCTCGGCCACGTCGACCTGAAGGCCGATGTCGTCCAGGCAAAACCTTGCCTGGGCTGGCCCCGTCGAGGTGAAACTCGCCAGCCCGAGGTTGCGCCGCACGTACTCAAGCGTGACCCCAGGCCGGTAACCGGACGGGGCCCGTTGGGCGCTGAACAGCTCAGACAGCTTTTGCAGCCTGCTCGAGATAAGGGTTGTGAGGGTTGCCAGGCTCATGGGAAAACTCCTTGGCCAGCACTTCTTCTACCGAAGCCGGCTTGAATGGATTGACCTTCTGTACCACCAGTGTCCAGAACAGCGCATATGAAGCCGTGATCCCGAGCATCACCCCGAACGGCACATAAATGTCCGCAGGGTTCATGCCCGGCGGGGTAATGAACCACATGCCCAGCAAGATGCCGACGCTGGAAAGGATCTGTGGCAACGGGAAGAACGGCGAACGATAGGCCCGTGGCAGGTCCGGACGACGAATGCGCAGGATCACCACCGACAGCGTCACCAGCAGATAAGAGAAACTCCACGCACACACCGCCGCCAGCACCAGGTGCATGATGTTGTCGGTGTTGCCGCCCAACCACAGGGCATACAGGCACGGAATCAGCATCGCCGCCAGGATGCACAGCAGCGGCGTCTTGAAGCGCGGGTGCAAATAAGTGAAGACCTTGGGCAACGCACCGTCCACCGCCATGCCGTAGAGAATCCTCGGCACGCCCGCCATCAGCGTATTGATGGTGGCGGCACCGGCGAACAGGAAACCGATCCCCAGCCACAACGGGCCAATATCGCCCATGACCTGCTGGGCAAAGCGTGGGATCGCCATGGGCGTGTCGAGCAGGTGCACGCCGGTGGCGGCATCCAGCACCACGTTTTCCACCTGGCGCTTCATCGCCGCGCCATAGATGAACATGCAGGTCGCCACGCTCAACAAGCCGAAAATCATGGCCTTGGGCATGACCTTGGCCGAGTTGCGCAGGTCCGGGGCCAACGGCGTGACGAACTCGCAACCGACGAACATGAACATGGCCATGCCCACCAGCGACAGAATGGTGACCAGGTCGGTACCCACCAGCGATACGCCGAACCAGCCCTCCAGCTGCACCGCCGGGGCCGCGATCAGGCCGAGCACGCCGAACACCATCAGGGTGGTCCACATGCCGAAAGTCAGGATGATCTCGGCCCTGCCGAAGGCGCTGACGCCAAAGGCATTGAGAACACCGAACACCACGACAAACCCCACTCCCAGCAACCAGGAGCCGCCGGCGGACTCCGCCAGGGTGTTGAGGTGTTCGAAGTTCACCAGGGCCATGACCCCGGACAGAATCGTCTCGGCGGTGCCGGCGAACACGTGCACGATCAGGTACGCCGACAGGGTGCCGGTGATCGCAAAGAAACGACCCATGCCGCAATTGATGTAGTCGTAGACCGAGCCGGTGGTCGGCAGGATCGACGCGGCCTCGGCAAAGGTGGTTGCCTGGGCCAGCATCATCACCACCGCAATCAGCATGGCCACCGCGAAGGCGCTGCCGCCGATACCGAAGCCCATGGTCGCGGTGAGAATCACCGGGCTGGCCATGATCAGGCCAATGGTGCTGGCCAGCGCGGTCGGAAACCCGACGCTGCCGCGTTTCAAATGCTGTGTAAGTCGGTCATTGATCGACATGGTGCGGATCCTCGAAAGCGGATTTCTGAGTGGATGCATCGAGCCGTTCAAGGAGCCGGCGATAAAGCCCTCCCCAGCCAGTCCCTGATCGAAACGGCATCGTGCGCAAAATCACTGTGCACTTCCCGAGCACCGAGCGTCTTGCCCATGTCTGCCGTGGCTTTTGTTGCTGCCTGCCAAGGCATACGGCTTGGCGGGCAGGATCAATTGCGTGGCACGCAGGTGAAAGACTTCCTCCGCCTGGGGTCATCTTAATGCGCCCTCGACCTAAACATGCTGGGGACTATAACAATGGAGCACACCTTGAAAATACGCACGCAATCCTTGGCCGTCGGCCTGGGTATCGCGCTGTTGATCGGCCATTCACCGGCCCAGGCCTATGAGCTATACGCCGACGAGGACACCCACCTGAATGCGGACTTCCTGGCGGTCTACGGCCTGTTCAACAGCCGTCACAACTACGACGGCACAGCGGGCGGCTCGACCTGGCGCGAGGGTTTCATCAAGTACGGGGTGAGCGGCGACCAGGGCCTGGCCGGGCACGGCACCGCGTATGGCGCGCTCAATTGGGTCAGCTCCGGCACCTGGGGCGACGGCGATGCGGCGGGCAACACCGATGGCAGCGAACGCACCACCAAAATCGAAGACGCCTACCTGGGATGGCGCTCGGCCGATCTGTTTCCGGCGCTGGGCAAGGACGGTGTGGATTTTTCCATCGGGCGCCAGGTGGTCAAGATCGGCCGGGGGTTCCTGATCAACGACGACGGCCCCAACCTCGGCAAAGGCCCGGCTGACGGTGCGCTGAACCGTGGTGGCGCCTATTACCTCGCGGCACGCCACGCCTTCGACCGCACGGCGGTGCTGCGCCTGGGCGGGCAAGAGGGCCTGCACGGCTCGGTGCTGTGGCTCAAGTCGGACAACCGCGCCCAGGCCGAAACCGAACTGGCGGCGGGCACCCTCGACTACACGGCCGCCGCCGGCACGCTGGGGCTGACCTGGGTCCACGGCATGAACGTCACCGACCAGTGGGCCAGCGACTTCCAGAAACAGCGCGAGGGCCTGGACACTTACAGCGTGCGCGGCGAAGGCAGCGCCGGTATCGACAACGCCAGCTTCGCCTTCGAATACGCCTGGCAAGACAAGGTCGCGGGGCCGGAAAAAGCCTGGTACGCCGAGGCCGGCTACACCTTCGCCGATGTCGGTTGGTCGCCAAAAGTGACCTACCGCTACACGCGCTACTCGCAAAAATGGGACCCGCTGTTCACCGGGCTCAGCACCGGCTATGGCACCTGGTTCCAGGGTGAAGTCGCCTCCAACTATGCCGGCCCGTTCAACAGCAATACCGGCATCCATCACGTCGGCCTCAAGGCGACGCCCCTGGAGAACCTGACGGTCGGCGCGCTGTACTTCGACTTCAATACCCTGCGCAAACACGACGCGCTGAACCTCGACGCCCGGGAGCTGGACCTGTACGCCGAATGGGCGGTCAACAGCCACCTGATCATCAGCCCGCTGGTGGGCATCTACCAACCCAAAAAGGATGCCGACTCCGGCGGTAACCAAGTGGGTGGCAACGGCACCAACCTCTACAGCCAGTTGACGGTGGCCGTGCCCTTCTGACCGGCCTCAGGAGCTGCGCAACGCAGCTCCCTCCTAGCGTTCGTGCTGATGCAGCATCGTCTGGATCTGATGGGTCGCCTGACGGGTGTTTTCCGCCAGCTTGCGCACCTCATCGGCCACCACCGAGAACCCGCGCCCGACCTCGCCGGCCCTGGCCGCTTCAATGGCGGCGTTCAAGGCCAGCAGGTTGGTCTGGTCGGCAATGCCCTTGATCACACTCACCACCGTGGCGATCTGGCCGTAGGTGGCCTGATTGTGTGCGAGCAGCTGTTGATGGGTGGTCTTCGCCGACTGCTCGTCGCTGATATCGCGTACCGCGCCGATCACCCGCGTCAAACGCCCCTGGGCATCGCGCACCGCTCGCCCACGCTCGCGGCACCAGATGTAGCCACGGGTCTTGTGGCGCATCCGGTATTCAAACACGTACTCACCGCTGCCCTGGGGCGCAAGGATTTCCCGATCGAAGATCGCCATGATCTTCGGCAGGTCATCGGGGTGGGTGATGCTGACCTGCGCGTCCCAGCCATCGGGCAGCTCATGGGGCGCGTAGCCCAGGAGCAGACGGAACTGATTGAAAATCCGCATGCGACTGGCGGGATCCTGCACGTCACCGTTGACCACGGTGATGTCCCAGCAGCCTTCGGTCATGGTGCAGAGCAGCAGCTCCCAGATCTGCGTCTCGTGTTGATGCGCAAGGGCGCGCTGCGCATGCTCACGCAACTCGGCTTCCAGTGCCTGTTCACGCTGCCCGGCCTGCTCCAGTTGCCGGCGAAGCACGGCAAGTGCCTGTTCGCTGCGCGCCCCTTCGGCAGCCTGATCGCGGGCTGATTCCTCGAGCAACAGCAACTGCCGCGCAGCCCGCGCACGTTGTGTGGCGAGTTGCTCCAGGTCGGCCTGCACCGACGGATAAGCGTGCAGTGCCTGGGTTCCCAACACCTCTCCCGCCAGCAGTTGCTTGAGGACGGCGGCAAGGTCCTGCATCGGCTGTTTTTTCTTGAAGAACATCGGCCTGGCCCTTTCTGATCGAGTCGAAACCCCGGATCTGATCGCAAACCGAGCGTGATTGCTTGTACGAGCCTGCAAGGCCTTTGCGCGTGGCTGCCATCCAAAAAAACCCTGCGTCGGGTGCTATCGTGCATCTGTAGGATGGTGATCGGCTTTCAACCCGTCGATACTTGTCTCCAGGCCCTGCCCACGTCAAAACGACGTTCCGGCCCTTAATGACTTCGTGACGAAAACAATAAGAATGTCGCACAGAGGTACATACGAATGAGCCGTCATGATCATGGTCACGCCAGCCTGCTGGAGGCATTCAGCGCGATGACACTGGAGCTCCAACGCCTGGCGCAGGACAAAGACATAGAACACTTCCACGAAGCGGCGCTGAGCTGCATCCGCCAACTACTGCCCTTCGACAGCGCCTGGTGGGGCCGGGCTGCGCTGATTGACGGCCTGCCGGAAGAACACAGCTCCTACCTCTACAACCTGCCCCGCAGCTACCTGGCCGATTGGCAATCGATTCGTCATATCGATGTGACCATTGCCAGGGTCAACGACGTGCCGGGGCAGGCGGTCATCGTCGACATGCGCAACCCCGCCAACGGCCCGGGGCTCAACTGGCTCGGCTCGTGCTACGCGATCGGTGAATTGCTGTGCGTCGTGTACATCGACCCGCAAACCCACCTCAGCGATCACCTCACGCTCTACCGGGCGCCCGACGCCCCACGCTTTACCGAGCAGGACTGCCTGCTGCTGAACAACCTCATGCGGCACCTGGTGGCGGCGGTCTCGGCCAATCAGATTCGTACCCTGGTCGCCATGCGCGAAGCCCTCACCCACCCGCGCAATCTCGCACTTGCCGTGTGCGACCAGCGCGGCACCCTGCACTGTACGGAACGTGGCTTCGTCGACTTGCTGCTGAGCGAATGGCCGGACTGGACCGGCCCTTGCCTGCCGGTCGCGATGGACGCCGGGGGCTATGACGGCAAGCACCTGCAGGTCGAGGCCTCGACGGTCGGCGACCTGCTCCTGCTGGCCGCCCGCAGCCGTACGGTGCTGATGCAACTGAGCCCTCGGGAGAATGCGGTGGCCCAGGGTTTCGGCGAAGGCAAGACCTACAAGGAAGTCGCCCGCGACCTGGGTATGTCGCCCAATACCGTGCGCCATCACATCCGCGCCATCTACAGCAAACTCGGGGTCAAGGACAAAGCCCGAATCGCCCATCTGCTGCACGCCCCGCCTGATTGATCTGCACCACTGACCCGCGCTGACTTTTTCGCTGTCGTTTTGACGGCCACGGGACACCTTTGCGCTTTTTTTGTCCCCTCTGCCACCCACGGGCGAGCCGTTCGCCACACAACACCTCAAAGAAGAGATGCCATGCCCATGATCCACACCTTCACCCGCACCACCACACTGGCCCTGCTCGGCGGCCTGTCGAGCCTGCACGCCAGTGCGGCCGACCTCAACGCCCGGGACTTTTTCGGCGCCCCCTCGGGTACCAGCCTGGGCGTGCTGTACCTGCCGGCAAGCCGCGCCAGTGACTTCCACGGCCCGGCCGACAGCACCGGCAAGGCCGACCTGAAGGTTAACGCCGTGGCGTACCGCCAAGTGTTCTTCACCGACCTCTGCGGCACCCTCTGTACCCCACAGTTCATCGTGCCTTTCGCCGACATCAACGCCCGCCTGCCGGGTGCCGGCCAACGCAGCGCAGAAAGCGGTTTCGGTGATCCCCAGGTCGGCGGCACGGTGTTTTTCATCAACGATCCGGCCTCGCGCACCTACAGCGGCCTACTGACCCTGATTACCCTGCCTGTGGGCGAATACCACGGTAACAATCCCGATGTGTCGCCCGGTGCCAATCGCTGGGGTACCACCTTCGTTTACAACTACACCCAGGGCATCGGTGAAAAATGGGTGCTGGAAGCCAACCTCGAAGCCCAACTCTATGGCAAGAACGACGACTACTTCGGCAGCGACCTGAAACAGGACCCGCTGTACCGCCTGCAAGCCTTCGCCTCCTACGACTTCACACCCGGCACCTACGGCGCACTGCGACTGATCCACGCCGATGGTGGCGAATTGCGGATCAATGACCAGCGCATCGACAACACCCACAAGCGCTACACCCAAGTGGGCTTCGAGGTTGGTCACTGGCTGGATAAACAGAACCAGTTGATGTTCGGCCTCTCGCAGAACGTCGCCACCGACAACGGCTATCACGGTACCGACGCGCTGCTGCGCCTGGTCCATGTGTTCTGAACCCCCTCATCGGAGCTTGCCCATGAACACCCAGACCCAACCGCTGACCGATGAACGCGCCCGCGCCTCATCCCCATTGGCATTGCTGGCAGCCATTGTGCTGTTCGCCGCCATCACCCCGACCATTCTCATGACCGCACCGGCCGTGGCGGCGCAACTGGCGACGCAATGGCAGTTGAGCCCGTCGCAGATCGGTGACCTGTTCTCCACCGAACTCGGCGCCATGAGCCTGGCCACCCTGCCCGCACTGTGGTGGCTCAAGCGTGTCGATTGGCGCCGCGCCGCCTTGCTGTCCGGGCTGCTGTTCATCACCGCCAACCTGCTCTCAATGCTGGCCCACGACTACCCGATACTCCTGGCACTGCGCTTTTGCAGCGCCCTGGCCGGCGGCTCGTTGATGATCATCTGCCTGTCCAGTGCGGCCTCCACGGCCCATCCCGGGCGTGTCTACGGGTTATGGGTGATGGGGCAATTGGTGGTCGGGGCGATCGGTCTGAGCATCCTGCCCCGGCTGTTCGAGCACTACGGGCTGTCAGCCTGCTACCTGATCCTCGCCGCCTTGATGACGCTCTTTCTGCCCCTGGCACGGCACTTTCCCCAGGGCAGCCCGGCGCCTGAAAAAGCCGCCGAGCGCATCGCCCTCGCCTCCCGGTGGAAAGCCGCACTGGGCATTCTGGGCCTGCTGAGTTTCTACGTCAGCCTGAGCGGTGTCTGGACCTTTATCGGTTCCATCAGCAGCCATGCCGGCCTCTCTGCCGAGGCCAGTGGCGAGATTCTGGCGCTCGCCACGGTGATGGGCATCGTCGGGGCCGGTTGTACCTCGCTGATCGGCGACCGTCTGCCACGCCTGTTGCTGTTACTGCTGGGGTACGCGTTGATGGCAGGCGCCGTGCTGTTGCTGCTGGGCCAGCCCGACATGCTGCGTTTTGCCTTGGCGGCGCTGCTTTTCAAGTTCACCTGGACCTTCATCCTGCCGCTGGTCCTGGCCTGCCTGGCCGACCTCGACCGCTCCGGAAAATTGATGAACACCTCCAACCTGATGATCGGTGGCGGCCTGGCCATCGGCCCGACCGTGGCTGGCCGGATGATCGAAGCCAGCGGCGGCTTCCAATCACTGCTGATCGCAGGGGCGTGCATCACCGTGCTGTCCCTGGTGTTGATGCTGAGCAGCCGCCCGAATGCCTGACGGGCCCTTTTACCCCAACGAAAATGGAAAGACGATGAGCCGAAAAAGTGCATTTTTCTTCGACGAACTCAGCCTCTGGCACAGCGCCGGGTTGCACGCCTTGACCTTACCGGTGGGCGGGTGGGTGCAGCCGCCTGCCGCCGCCGGCCACGCCGAGTCACCGGAAACCAAGCGTCGCTTGAAGAGCCTGCTGGACGTTTCCGGTCTGACCCGCCACTTACAGGTGCGCAGTGCCAACGCGGCCACCGATGAAGACCTGCTGCGGGTGCACACGCCCAACTACCTGCAACGCTTCAAGGCGATGAGCGATGCCGGGGGCGGCGAATTGGGCCCCCACGCGCCCATCGGGCCAGGCAGTTATGAAATAGCCAGGCTCTCCGCCGGGCTGGCCATGGCAGCAGTGGATGCGGTGCTGTCCGGCGAAGTCGACAATGCCTATTCTCTGTCACGCCCACCCGGTCACCACTGCCTCGCCGACAACGCCATGGGCTTCTGCTTCCTGGCCAACATCGCCATCGCCATCGAAGCCGCAAAAGCACGGCGTGGCCTGGGCAACGTCGCGGTGATCGACTGGGACGTGCACCACGGCAACGGCACCCAATCGATCTTCGAAGAACGCGGCGACGTGCTGACGATTTCCCTGCATCAGGACGGCTGTTTCCCGGCAGGTTACAGCGGTGAAGCCGATCGCGGGCGCGGCGCGGGGCTGGGTGCGAACATCAATATCCCGCTGCCTCCCGGCAGCGGTCATGAGGCGTATCTGCACGCGATGGAGCGTATCGTGATTCCGGCGCTGGAGCGCTTCGAGCCGGAATTGATCATCGTCGCCTGCGGCTACGACGCCAACGCGGTCGACCCACTGGCGCGAATGCTGTTGCACAGTGACTCGTTCCGGCACATGACCCGTCTTGTACGCCAAGCAGCCGAACGCCTGTGCCAGGGCCGCCTGGTGCTGGTGCACGAAGGCGGCTACTCCGAAGCCTATGTACCGTTTTGCGGGCTGGCGACCATTGAGGAATTGGTGGGCGTCAGGACACAGGTCGGCGACCCGATGCTTGAGTTTGTGCAGTTGCAGCAACCGAACGCGGCGCTGGCGGCGTTTCAGTTGCGCTTAGTCGATGAGTTGGCCGAAGCCTGCTGAGCGTGACGCAAAAAAATCCGATGCCGTTGCCGGCATCGGATTTTGGCCAGTCAGCAGTGGCTGATCAGTCCCTTCAACACCGTCTTGAAGGTGTCGATCTGGTCCTGACTGAACTCGGCGAACACCTTGTCCTGCTGTTCCCGTGCGATGGCCCAGAGGTCTTCGGTCTGTTCAATGCCCGCAGCGGTCAGGCGTACGCCGTGTTCATCATCGTCGACCAGCCCCTTGCGCTTGAGGTTGGCCACGGCGTCGTCGATTTCCCGCACCGGCATCGCCACTTCCCGCAGCAGGTCGCCAGCGCTCAGGCGGGCATCGTTCTCCAGCACCATCAGCATCCGCGCCTCGCTGGTGCGCAGGCCGGTGGACAGTTGCCGGGGCTGGTAGCTGGACTGGTAGGCGCGTACCGCCTGGGTCATCAGGTAATACAGGTTATGGTTCAGGCGCCCCTGGAAGTGGCTGCTCGGCGGTTGGCTTTCGTCGCGCCTGGTCATGCGCGTATGGGGCAGGACCATGGAGTAGGCGCCCTGGTGGTAGAGCAGCGGCGAGCGCCCGAAATCGTCGAAGGCCACCACCCTGCCGATCATGATCCAGTGATCGCCGCCATCCACCTGCTGGTATTTCTCGCAGTGAAAACGTGCCGCACAATCGGCGAACACCGGCGCCCCGCCCTCCCCCGGTTCATAGGCGATATCGGCGAAGCGGTCGTCCTTGGGCCGGGCAAAATTGTTCGACAGGTCGATCTGGTCCGCCGCCAGCACGTTGACCGCGAAGTGGCTGGCCTCCTCGAATACCCCGTGGCTGCTGGAGCGTTTGTCGATGCTCCACAGCACCAGTGGTGGGTCCAGGGACACCGAGTTGAAGCTATTGGCGGTAACGCCCACCTTGCGGCCGGAGGCGTCGGCGGCGGTGACCACGGTCACGCCCGTGGCAAAGTTGCCCAGGGCCCGGCGAAAAGCGCGTGGGTCGAAGGTCGATTCAGACATGCAAGACTCCCGGGCTGCGTCAGGCGCAGCCCTGATTGTTGTTTTCAAAAGCAGCTTCAGATCATGCTCGGATCGGGCTCCAGGCCCATCAACTCGCGGCCGAGGATCTGTGCACAGACGTCGTAGTCGGTGTAGGCATGGGCGCCGGTCATGTGCGAGTCGCGGAACAGGCGCTGCATCTCGTTGTGCTCGAACCAGGCGTTGCCGCCGGCGGCTTCGAACAGACGGTCCACTGCCTGGATGCACATCTTGGTCGCGTAGGCCTGGTTGGTGCGCCAGAACGCCAGGGTCTCGCGGCTGGGGTAGCGCTGCTGCTCACTGTGTTCGGCGTGTTCGTCCCAGGTTTTCTCGAGGAAGGCGCGCGCGGCGGCCACCTGGTGCGTCGACTCGGCCAGGCGCATCAACGCCGGGGTCGCGGCACCGACTGCCGCGCCGGTGTAGGCGCGCACGCGGGTCCTGGTCTTTTCGCGGAACACCTCCAGCATTCGCTCGGCGACGCCCAGGCTGACGGTGGAAAAGCCACTGGCAAAATAAGGCCGGTACGGTGAGTAGAAAATCTTGCTGTCGGGGTACAGCCCAAAGCCGGCGGACTTGCCTTCCATCATGTCCTTGGCTTTCTGGATGCGGTGTTCCGGCACCCAGGCCTTGTCGATGATCAAGGTCTTGGTGCCGCTACCTTTCATGCCGGCGGCAAACCAGTCATCGCGGATCTGGTAGTCACTGCGCGGCAGCACCGCGAAGCAGTAATCCTGGGTGCCCTGGGCGTTGTTGCGGCGGAAACCCACGATCGCCCAATCGGCGTGATCACAGCCGCTGCTCCAGCCCATTTCTCCGCTGAACAGCACGCCGCCCTCGACTTCCTCGGTGCGCCCGAACGGCGCGATGCTGCTGCTCGCAGTGGCATCCGGGTCAGCGCCCCAGACCTCCTGCTGCAGTTGGGCCGAGAACAGTGCCAATTGATGGCTGTGGGTACACAACAGGCTCATGGCCCAGGCCGTGCTGGCGCATGCCCCGGCGAGCAAGGCGATGCAGTCGGCAAACTGCGGCAGCGACAACTCCATGCCGCCGAACACTTTCGGCTGAAACACACGGTGCATGCCGATGCTCTTGAGCAGCGCAATATTCTCGGCGGGCACTTGGCGGTCCTGCTCGGCCACGAAGGCATTGGCGGCGATGGTCGGCAGGATGGACTTGAGGTCTTCAAGGAGCGGGTTTGGCTTTTTCATGGATGGCCCTGCTTATTATTGGATGTCCGGGCAGCGCCAGAAATCAAGGCGTGGCGCCGGATGCAGGGCCAGTATGGAGCGTGCCTTCCTGGCAGGACATGCACCTTCCAGAGTCAAGATTGTACTTTTCAAAGGCTCAGGCTGATACGCCGCGTACAGGCGCTGGCAGCCACAGACATGCCACTGGGCAGCCACAGTCAAGCCCGTTCCGGCCACGGGGATTAACCTCGGGCTTTTCAATCTCTGCCACCAGGAAAAACCCCATGAGCGATATTCCACTGCTGCCCCAGGTTGAAGCCTTCCTCCGTCGAACCCACGGGTTGTTCATTGACGGTGGCTACGTCGAGAGCCATTCCAGCCAGCGGTTGGAGGTGATCAACCCGGCCACCGGCCAGGTCATCGCCGATGTCGCCGACGCCGACCCGGCCGACATTGACGCGGCTGTGGCGTCGGCGATCCGAGGCTTCAAGCAGTGGTCGCAGGTCGCACCGGCAGTGCGCGGCAACGTGCTGTTCAAACTGGCCGATCTGCTGGAGCAACACCGCGAAGAACTGGCACAGATCGAAACCTGCCAGTCGGGCAAGATCATCCAGATTTCCCGCGCCTTCGAAGTCGACCAGGCCGCGCACTTCCTGCGTTACTACGCCGGCTGGGCCACCAAGATCAGCGGCCAGACCATCACTCCGTCGCTGCCCTCCTTCGCCGGCGAGCGCTACACCGCGTTCACCCTGCGCGAGCCGGTCGGAGTGGTGGTCGGCATCGTGCCGTGGAATTTCTCGACCATGATCGCCATCTGGAAACTCGCCTCGGCGCTGGTAACCGGTTGCAGCATCATCATCAAGCCCAGCGAGTTCACGCCGCTGACCATCCTGCGCATCGCCGAACTGGCGATTGCCGCCGGCCTTCCCGCCGGTGCGCTGAACGTCTTGACCGGCGGCGGCAGCGTAGGCAAAGGCCTGATCGAACACCCCGGCACCGACAAAGTGTCGTTCACCGGCTCCGTGCCGACCGGAATTGCGGTGGGCCAGAGTGCCATGGGCGCCGGGCTGACCCGGGCCACCCTTGAGCTGGGCGGCAAGAACTCGGCCGGGTTCCTGCCCGATGTGGACCTGGACAAGGCCGTCAACGGCATCATCGAAGCAGGCTTTTTGCACTCCGGGCAAATCTGCGCCGCCGCCGAACGCTTCTTTGTGCATCGTTCGCAGATCGAAACGGTGATGGGCAAACTGGCCCAGCGCCTGGGCGCGCTGAACATCGGCTCGCCCCTGGATGAGCGCACCGAATTCGGCCCGGTCACCAACCGCCAGCACCAACTCAAACTCGGCGAGTTCTTCACCAAGGCCCGCGCCGAAAACAACCGCATCATTCACGGTGGCAACCTGATCGACCGTCCTGGCTGTTACGTCGAACCGACGATCATCCTCGCCAACAGCGTCGACGACACCCTGCTCAACGAGGAGACCTTCGGCCCCATTGCCACGTTCTTGCCGTACGACAGCGAAGAAGAACTGCTGGCCTTGATGAACAACACACCCTACGGCTTGAGCGCCAGCCTGTGGACCAACGACCTCAGCAAAGCCTTGCGCATGGTGCCCGCCATCGAGGCCGGCACGGTGTGGGTGAACATGCACACGATGCTGGACCCGGCGGTGCCGTTTGGCGGCAACAAATCCTCGGGGATAGGCCGGGAGTTCGGCAGTGCGTTCATCGATGACTACACCGAGCTGAAGTCGGTGATGATTCGCTACTGAACCCAATCAGTGGATCCACTGACATATAATAGTCCGATAATCGCCCAATAAAACAACCATACAAGATTGACTCTCCATCATGCCGGTCATTTAATGGATCCATTAAATAAAAACAATCCGCCGCCTGGAGAGTCATCATGTACCCGAAGAACACATGGTATGTCGCCTGCACCCCCGATGAAATCGCGCACAAGCCACTCGGTCGACAGATCTGTGGCGAAAAGATGGTGTTTTATCGTGGCCAGGAAGGCGCCGTGGTGGCGGTCGAGGACTTCTGCCCCCATCGCGGCGCGCCGCTTTCACTGGGGTATGTCGAGAACGGCAACCTGGTCTGCGGCTACCACGGCCTGGTCATGGGCGGCGACGGCAAGACCGTGGAAATGCCCGGCCAGCGGGTACGTGGTTTTCCCTGCAACAAGACCTTTGCCGCCGTTGAACGCTACGGCTTCATCTGGGTATGGCCCGGCGATCAGAGCCAGGCCGACCCGGCGCTGATCCATCATCTGGAATGGGCCGTGAGTGACCAGTGGGCCTATGGCGGCGGGCTGTTCGATATCCGGTGCGACTACCGCCTGATGATCGACAACCTGATGGACCTGACCCACGAAACCTATGTGCATGCCTCCAGCATCGGCCAGAAGGAAATCGACGAAGCCCCGCCCGTGACCACGGTGGACGGCGATGAAGTGGTCACCGCCCGGCACATGGAAAACATCATGGCCCCGCCGTTCTGGCGCATGGCCCTGCGCGGCAATAACCTTGCCGATGACGTGCCGGTGGACCGCTGGCAGATCTGCCGCTTCACCCCGCCCAGCCATGTGCTCATCGAAGTCGGCGTGGCCCACGCCGGCAAAGGTGGCTATAACGCCGCCCCCGAACACAAGGCCGCGAGCATCGTGGTCGACTTCATCACCCCGCAAACCGACACTTCGATCTGGTACTTCTGGGGCATGGCGCGCAACTTCAACCCCCACGATGAGGCACTGACCGCAAGCATTCGCGAGGGCCAGGGCAAGATTTTCAGCGAGGACCTGGAGATGCTCGAACGCCAGCAACAGAACCTGCTGGCCCATCCGCAGCGCAACCTGCTCAAGTTGAATATCGACGCGGGTGGCGTGCAATCGCGCAAGATCCTGGAGCGACTGATTGCCAAGGAACGCGCCCTCGAACCGCAACTGATCGCCACCACCACCGCCTGAACAGCGCGACAACTTTGCGAGGACTGAACATGATCGATGTGGTGGTGGTATCCCGTAACAACGAAGCCCAGGACATTTGCAGCTATGAACTGGCCAGTGTCGATGGCCAGCCGCTGCCGGCCTTCAGTGCCGGCGCGCATATTGACCTGCACCTGCCCGATGGGGTGATCCGGCAATATTCCCTGTGCAATCACCCCGAGGAACGTCATCGCTACCTGATCGGCGTGCTCAAGGACCCGGCCTCCCGGGGCGGCTCGCGCAGCCTGCACGAGCAGGTCCACGAGGGCACCCGCCTGACCATCAGCGAGCCACGCAACCTGTTTCCCCTGGTCCACGACGCGCGTCGCAGCCTGCTGTTTGCCGGTGGCATCGGCATCACCCCGATCCTGTGCATGGCTGAGCGCCTGGCCCATGCGGGAGCCGACTTCGAACTGCATTACTGCGCCCGCGCCAGTGAGCGCGCGGCATTTGTGCAGCGGCTCAAGGCGTCGCCGTTTGCCGAGCGGGTGTTCCTGCATTTCGATGAGCAGCCGCACACCGCGTTGAACATCGCCGAAGTGCTGGCGGCGCCTGCCGATGACGTGCACCTGTATGTCTGCGGTCCTGGCGGGTTCATGCAGCATGTACTCGACAGCGCACGCGCACAGGGCTGGCAGGAAGACTGCCTGCACCGCGAATACTTCAGCGCGGCACCGGTGGACAGCAGCCTCGACGGCGGCTTTTCGGTAAAGCTCGGCAGCAGCGGCCAGGTCTTCGAAATCCCCGCCGACAAGACCGTGGTCCAGGTCCTGGAAAGCCATGGCATCGAGATTGCCGTGTCCTGCGAACAAGGGATTTGCGGCACCTGCCTGACCCGTGTGCTGGAGGGCATACCGGAGCACCGCGACCTGTTCCTCACCGAACAGGAACAGGCCCTGAATGACCAGTTCACCCCCTGCTGCTCGCGCTCGAAAACCCCGCTGCTGGTACTCGATATCTGACAGGGTTCACGACGCGGGCAAAATCACCTTCATGCGCGCAGCGGCGGTGGCTGAACTGAAGATCTCGGCATAGCGCAACGTCGCATTGGCGTGCTCGCGCATGATGGCTTCGGCCCGCGCGCCCTGGCGATTGACCAGGGCATCGAAAACCGAATGATGCTGCATGTGGGCATAGTTGAAGCGTCGGTACTCGCGGGCCATGTCCTCGCGATCCACCGCCAGCGCCGTCACCGAGGCGAACGGCAGGTGATCATTGCGGGCCAGCGCGTCGGCGATCGCCGGGTTGTGGCTGCCTTCGACGATGACCTGGTGAAAGCGCATGTTCAGGTCGTGATAGACCTCAAGGTCATCCTCGGTCACATAGCCCTTTTCGAACAGTTGATCGCCTTCCACCAGGCAGCGCTCCAGCGCCGCACGCGCCGCAGTGGACAAACCCTGCTCGGCGGCTTGCCGTGCCGCCAGGCCTTCCAGGACGCCGCGCACTTCGACGGCGCCGGCAATGTCGCTGGGGCTGACCGAACGCACCTGATAGCCGCGCCCGCCAAACGGCACCAGCAGTCCTTCCTGTTCGAGGGTACGAAAGGCCATGCGCACGGGCATGCGCGACACGCCGAACAGCTGCGCCGTGGGAATCTCCATCAGCCGCTCGCCCGCCGCCAACTCCCCGCTGGCAATCATCTTGCGCAGTGCAACCAGCACCAATTGACCGGGTTTACTCATCCAGGCAACTTCCAGAAAACGTGAGCCGCCATGGTACCGCAAGTAGTACCGCAAGCACCTGGCCGCGTCAGATGAACGCCAGCGCTGCCCGTGCCCCGTCTATGGCGCCCAGGTGCTGGGCCAGCCGCGACGGCAGGTAATCGAAAAAGAACCCGGCGCTTTGCAGCTTGGCGGCACGCAGCGGATCGTCTTCGCGCAGTGCCCTGGAGACCCGCGCGGCCCGCGCCCAGGCAAAGGCCAGCAACGCGACGCCACAGAGCTGGAGGAAATCCGGCGCCGCCCGATAGGGGTATTCACTGTCCTCGTGGGTGCATTCACGAATGGCGTTCACCACACTGGCCAACGCGTCGCACAGGCTGGCCAACGCAGCGGAAAAGCCTGCGCATTCCTCATACTGCGCGCCCTGCCCGGCCTCGGCGCGCAACTCGGCCAGCAGCAGGCCAAAGGCTCGACCCTCATCCCCCAGCACCTTGCGCAGCAACAGGTCATTGGCCTGGATCTCGTTACTGCCCTCGTAGATCATCGCGATGCGGCTGTCGCGCAGGGTTTGCTCGATGGCGAACTCGGTGACGTAGCCGTAACCACCGAACACCTGCAGCCCATGGCTGGCCTGGCGAAAGCCCTGTTCGGTGAAAAACGCCTTGATGATGGGCGTCAGCAGCGGCGCCAAGCGGGCGGCCGACGAGTCCTGGTCATGCTCGGCCTGATCAAGCAGGTGCGCCGCCCAATAGCCGATGGCGCGCATGCCCTCGCTGGTGGTGCGCAGCTCCAGCAACACGCGGCGCATGGCCGGGTGATAACGGATCGGGTCAGCCGCCTGGGCTACCACCTCTTCCGGCCGGCATGGCGCACGCATCTGCAAGCGCTCGGCGGCGTACTGGCGGGCGTTCTGCCAGGCCGCCTCGACATGCCCCAGGCCTTGCAGGCCCACATGCAGGCGCGCCGAATTCATCATCACGAACATCGCAGCCAGGCCGCGATGGGCCTCGCCGATCAGCCAGCCCTGGGCGGCGTCGAACACCAGGGAACAGGTGGCGCTGCCCTTGATGCCCATCTTGTGTTCGATGCCGTCGCAGTGCACGCCATTGGCCTGGCCATCGTCCAGTTGCTTGGGCACCAGGAACAGTGAAATACCACGGCTGCCCGGCGGCGCATCGGGCAGGCGCGCCAGCACCAGGTGCAGGATATTCGCCGTGAGGTCATGCTCGCCGCCGGAGATAAACAGCTTGCTGCCGCTGAGGCGATAACTGCCATCCGCCTGGGGCTGCGCGCGACAGCGCAGCAAGCCGACATCGCTGCCGGCCTGGGACTCGGTCAGGCACATGGTAGGCAAGGCCTGGCCACTGACAATGTCGGGCAGGTAGCGCGCCTGCAACCAAGGAGCGGCGTGGGTCTTGAGGCACAGGTAGGCGCCGTGGGCGATGCCGGTGTACATGGCCCAGGCGTGGTTGCTGGCATAGAGCATCTCTTGCAGCGCCGCATCGAGCAGTTGCGGCAAGCCCTGGCCGCCGTGTACCTCGGCACACGCCAGCGCCGGCCAGCCCCCTTCGACATAGGCGCGATAGGCCTCGACGAAGCCGTCCGGGGTGCTGACCCGGCCCGCCTGCCAGCGGCAGCCCTGGCGATCACCGCTGCTATTCAACGGCGCCAGCACGCCCTGACTGAAGCGTGCCGCCTCCTCCAGCACCTGTACCGCCAGCGGCAGGTCCAGGGCCGCGAATGCCGGGTGGCGCTGCCAGGTATCGGGCGCCTGCAGCCAGTGTTCCAGGACAAATTGCATATCGCCCAGGGGCGCCTCATAGCTCCACATCGGAACACCTCATCGACAAAAAAGAATCGTGCGCTTCAAGCCCGATAGGCAGGGTTCTCGATCAGCAACGCCATGCCCTGCCCGCCGCCCACGCACGCTGCGGCAATCCCGTAGCGCAGGTTGTGCTGGCGCAGTTGCCGGGCCAGGGTCATCACCAGGCGCAGGCCGGTAGCGGCCAGGGGATGCCCCAGGGCAAGCGAGCCGCCCTGGACGTTGAGGCGGGTGCTGTCCAGCTCCAGTTCATGGGCCACCGCCAGTACCTGGGCGGCCTGGGCTTCGTTGATCTCGAAGCGGCCGATGTCACTCAGGTTCAAGCCGCTGCGTTGCAGCAGCAGGCGGATCGCCGGTGCCGGGCCGATGCCCATGAACTCGGGGGCCACGCCGACCACCGCGCTGGCCAGCAGCCGCGCCAGGGCCGGACGTGTGCAGGCCGAGGCACGCCCCACCAAAGCCGCCGCCGCGCCATCGACCACCGCGCAACTGTTGCCGGCGGTTTGCACGCCGCCTGGATGCACGGCGCGCAAGCGCGTCAGGGCATCAAGGTCGGTGGGACGTGGGTGGCTGTCGGCGCTGACGGCACTCGCCCGACGCGCCAGGCTGATGCCCCTGGGCTGGTACCCCTCAAGCTCGAACACCTGGTTATCGACCGTGACGATTTCTTCCGCCCACGCACCGTCACATTGCGCTTGCAAGGCGCGCTGATGGCTGTCGCAGGCGTGGCGATCCAAGGCCTTGCGGCTCAGGCCATAACGGCGCGCCAGGTTGTCGGCGGTGGCGATCATGTCCAGGCCGGGGGCCGGGTCGTACAGGGCCTCCCAGAGAAAATCCTTGAATTGCACCTCGCCGCCGAGTCGAAACCCATCCCGATGGGTGTAGGCCGCAATCGGGTTGCGCGACATGGATTCACTGGCCACGCACAGGGCCAGTTGCACCTCGTCGCGCAGTTGTTCAGCGGCCTGGCGCAGCAGCTCGAAACCGGTGGCGCAGATGCGCTGCACCCCCAGTGCCGGGACTGCTTGCGCCACCCCGCTGTACAGGCCGATATGCCGTGGCAGCAAGTAGGCATCGAAACTGGCCTGGGCCATGGAGCCGGCCAGCACGCTGTCCACCGCCAGGGGGTCGATGCCGGCCCGGGCCAATACTTCACGGCCGACCTTGATTCCCAAATCGATAGGCGACACCTGGGAAAGTGCACCGCCAAGGTCGACCCACGGCGTGCGCACCGCCTCGAAAATCACCGCATCGGCAAACGCCGAGTACTGCCCGGCGCTGTTCAAGGCTTGGGCCCGGCGCGCAGGATCGCAGGGTCTTCACCGCGATACAGCGCCTCGACCCTGGCCGCGCGCCATTGCAGCACGGCGCGCTGGTTGATCGAGCCTTTGTCGGTGATTTCCCCGCGATCGATGGACGCTGGCTCGTCGAGCAGGGCAATCCATTCCAGGCGACTGGCATTGCCGGTGGCCTCGCGGTTGAGGCGCTGCAACCAGTCGCCGAACCACTGGCGTACCGGCGCGCTGGCCAGCACCTCAGCGTCGCTGGCGTCGGCACTCAAGCCGGCCAGCCGACGGCACTCGTAGAGCCGGGGGAATACCAGGGCGCCCAGGCATTCGCGGTCCGGCGCAGCAATCACCACGTCTTGCACATAGGGCGCGCCATCGAGCACGGCGCGATTGCGCAACGGGCCGACACTGACAAACACCCCGGAAGACAACTTGAAATCCTCGGCAATCCGCCCGTCGAACATCAGCCCCAATTGCGGCTGGTGCGGGTCGGCGAGCTTGATCGCGTCACCTGAACAGTAGAAACCCTGGTCGTCGAACACCTCGGCGGTTTGCTCCGGCGCCCGCCAGTACCCCGGCATGATGTGCGGCCCGCGGAAGCGCCCTTCGAACTTGCCGTCCAACGGCACCAGGCGCACCTCGCAGCCGGGCGCAGGCAAGCCGATATAGCCGGCCATGGACAACGGCCCGGTGGTGAAGGTGCAGGACGGCGCGGCTTCGGTCATGCCCAGCCCGGCCATCATGCGGATACGTTCACCGCAGTGCTGTTCGGCCACGCGGTCGAGGCGATCCCAGATACTTTGCGACAGGCCGGCGGCGGCGAAGAAGAACAGTTTCATGCGCGCAAAAAAGCGCTCGCGCAACTCGGCGTCCTGTTCCAGGGCGTTGACCAATTCTTCCCAGCCCTTGGGCACCGTCAAATAGGCGGTGGGCGAAACCTCCTTGAGGTTGCGCAGGGTCTCGGCAAAGCCCTGGACCGTGGGCTTGCCGTCGTCGAGGTAAAAGGTGCCGCCGTTGTAGAGCACGATGCCGACGTTATGGCTACCGCCAAACGTATGGTTCCACGGCAGCCAGTCCACCAGTACCGGCGGTTCCTCACCGAACACCGGGAACGTCTGCAACAGCATTTGCTGGTTGGCACAGAGCATGCGCTGCGTAGTGATCACCGCCTTGGGCAACTTGGTCGAGCCCGAGGTGAACAGGAACTTGGCGATGCTGTCGGGGCCGGTGGCCTGGAACGCCGCGTCGGCCTCGGCGCCGCCCGGCGTTTGCAGCAGGCTGGCGAAGCTGGCCTGAGTGCGCCCAGGCACGTGGCCGCGAACGCTGATCAGCGGGGTCTCGGCCGGCAGGACGGCGTCGATGGCACGCTGGTAAGCGGCCCCATCGCTGACGAACACCAGCCCCGGTTGCAGCAGGTCGCACACATGCCGCAGCTTGGCGAAATCCTGGGACAACAACGAATACGCCGGCGACACCGGGCAGTAGGGAATGCCGGCGTACATCGCGCCGAGGGCAACCTGCAAATGCTCGATGTCGTTGCCCGACAGCAACGCCAGCGGCTTATCCGCCGACAACCCGTAACGCAACAGGCCCTGGGCAATCGCACGCACGCTGTCGAGCATCTCGCGGTAGCTGACCCGGCGCCAATCACCACCGGCCTGGCGTGCCGCGATAAACGTCTGCTCGGGGCGCACCTGGGCCCAATGCACCAGGCGATCGAGCAGGCGCGCCGGCAACTCGGCCAGGGGCTCCAGGGAGCGCATATGCAGCACGCCGTGTTCTTCAGTGACCGCCACCGCTGCGTGGCCAATGGAGACCTCGCGGTATCGCGGTGCGGGCTGGGATTGCGGTCTGAATTCGGAACTCACAAGGGTGTCCTCCAGCAAGGCGGATCAACGCCGCCTTGTTATTGTTATGTCGCGACGCCTGCTCAGATCGGGTAATGCCGTGGCCCGTTCTGCAAGGTCACCCAGCGCAATTGCGTGAAGTGCTCGATCGAGGCCTTGCCGCCAAAGCTGCCGTAGCCGCTGGACTTGACCCCGCCAAACGGCATCTGCGCCTCGTCATGCACGGTCGGGCCGTTGATATGGCAAATGCCCGACTCGACCCGCTGCGCCAGGGCCAGTGCACGCCCGGTGTCACGGCTGAAGATCGCCGCCGAGAGGCCGAACTCGGAGTCGTTGGCCAGGCGCAGCAACGCTTCATCCCCGTCACCACGCAGCAGCACCGCCACCGGGCCGAAGGATTCTTCGCGGTACAGGCGCATATGCTCGGTAACGCCATCGATCAGAGTCGGCTGCAGGATGCTGCCGTCCAGTTGGCCACCCACCACCAGCCGCGCGCCCTTGGCGAGGGCATCGTCGATCAGGGCCTTGATGCGTGTGCCGGCGCCGGCATCCACCAGGGAACCCAGGACCGAATCCGCCGCCACGGGATCGCCCGCGCGCAGGGTCGCGACCTTGGCCGCGAGCTTGGCGGTGAAGGCATCGGCGACCTTGGCATCGACAATCAGGCGCTCGGTGGACATGCAAATCTGGCCCTGGTTGAAATAGGCGCCAAAGGCCGCCGCTGCCACCGCCGCGTCGAGGTCGGCGTCGTCGAGCACCAGCAACGGCGCCTTGCCGCCCAGTTCCAGCAACGCCGGCTTGAGGTGACGCGCCGAGAGCTCGCCGACAATCCGCCCCACATGGGTCGAGCCGGTGAAGTTGACCCGGCGCACGGCCGGGTTGGCGATCAGGCGCTCGACAATCGCAGCGGCATCCGCCGGGGCATTGCTGATGACATTGACCACGCCATCGCCCAGGCCGGCGTCCTGCAACACCTGGCCAATCAGGCGGTGCACCGCCGGGCTCAGCTCCGAGGCCTTGAGCACCACGGTGTTGCCGCAGGCCAACGGCATGGCGATGGCACGTGTGGCGAGGATCACCGGGGCATTCCACGGCGCGATACCCAGCACCACGCCGCAAGGTTGACGCAAGGCCATGGCGAAACTGCCGGGGACATCGGAGGGGATCACTTCACCGGTGATCTGGGTGGTCATCGACGCCGCTTCGCGCAGCATATTGGCCGCCAGGCGCACGTTGAAGCCATACCAGTTGGCCATGGCGCCGGTCTCGCCGGCGGCGGCAATGAATTCGGCGCTGCGGGCCTGCAATTGCTCGGCTGCCTTGAGCAGCCGAGTGCGGCGTTCGTTGGGCGCCAGCGCCGCCCACGCGGGGAATGCGGCGTGGGCGGCCGCTACGGCGGCGTCGGCATCTTCCAGGGTGGCGGCAGCCACCCGCGAGACCACTTCACCGGTCACCGGGTTGCGGCGCTCGAAGGTTCGACCGTCACGGGCGGGGCACGACTGGCCGCCGATCAACAGGGGCACGTCCAGCATGGTGATTCCTCTTTATTGTCTTTATCGGGAATACGTTCAAGCAGGGTACAACGGCGCGGCCAGGCGGCCGCGCCCTTCAGCGTTTATACGCCTGCAGGCCAGGCTTGATGCTCTTGTCGTCGAGGAACTGCTTCATGCCCTGCTCGCGACCGCCTTCGGTGTCGAGCAGGCGCGACTGATCGAGCTTGGCGTAGAGGTAATCCTCGTTCTGCTCCCAGGTCAATTCGCGGCAGCGCTTGAAGCCATGCTTGGCGGCACGCAGCACCACCGGGTTTTTCTCCAGCAGGTTGCGCGCCAGTTCGATGGTCACGTCGCGCAGTTGAGCCAGCGGCACGCTTTCGTTGACCAGGCCCATTTCGGCGGCTTTCTGCCCGCCAAAGGTCTTGCCGGTCATGATGTAGTAAAGCGATTGGCGATGGCCCACGGTGTCGGCCATGGCCTTGCTCACCAGGTTGCCCGGCGGGATGCCCCAGTTGATTTCCGAAAGGCCGAAGGTGGCTTCATCCGCACAGATCGCCAGGTCACAGGCCACCAGCGGGCTGAAACCACCGCCGAAGCACCAGCCATTGACCATGGCGATGGTGGGTTTGGCGTACATGCGCAGCAGTTTCCATTGCCATTGCGAGGCTTCGCGGCGGATTTTTTCCTGGAGGATTTCCGGGCCGGCGTCCACTTCGCGGAAGTATTCCTTGAGGTCCATGCCAGCGGTCCAGGCTTCGCCCGCGCCGGTCAGGACCAGCACGCCAGCGGCAGGGTCCTGCTCCAGGGTTTCGAGAACGTCGATCATTTCCCGGTTCAGGGTCGGGCTCATGGCGTTGCGTTTTTCCGGACGATTGAGAATGACCCAGGCGATGCCTTCTTCGATCTCAACCTTGACAGTGGTCCAACGGCCTTCGTAATTGCTCATGGCGGTACGCTCTTGTTCTGGGTTTGAAGATGATTCGAAATTAAACCGCAAATATAGTTATGTCAATTAACTATTAATACGGATAACCAATATTTTTACGCGATGAAACCTGCGTTTTCCAGGCGTTGTGAAAAGCCGGCATAGCCATGGCGCGTTAACCCCGGCAAACTAGATAGCCTTCTTAACCTCCACCCTTTGAGGATTGCACTGCCAATGGCCAAGCCTTCCACCATCGCCGCCGCCAGCCAGGCCCTGCCCGACAACGACGAGGTACGGCCGCCGCTGGATTCAGCCCTGGACGATCTGATCGGCTACGCCATGCGCCGCGCCCAGCTCAAGCTGTTCCAGAACCTGATCGGCCGGCTGTCGGACCACGACCTGCGCCCTGCACAGTTCTCGGCCCTGGCGATCATCGAGCAGAACCCCGGGCTGATGCAGGCCGACCTGGCTCGCGCACTGGCCATCGAGCCGCCCCAGGTAGTGCCGTTGCTGAACAAGCTGGAAAGCCGCGCCCTCGCCGTGCGGGTGCGCTGCAAGCCGGACAAGCGCTCCTACGGGATCTTCCTCAGCAAGAGCGGCGAAACCCTGCTCAAGGAACTCAAGGCGATCGCCGCCCAGAGTGACCTGGACGCCACGGCCGCCCTCGACGGCCAGGAACGTGAAGAGCTGCTGCGCCTGCTGAAGAAGGTCTACCAGGACTGAGCGGCTTACCAGAGCGCCACGGTGTAGAGCACCAGGAAACGGGTCTGGTTTTCATCGCGAAACGCCGCGCCGCTCGGGAAGTCATTGCGGTAGATCGACTTGCGCGCCATGAACCCGACGTTCTTCAGCGGGCCGTCCTGGATCACATAGCCCAACTCCATCTGGAACTCGCGCTCCTTGCGGTCCTCGGCATTGAAAGCGGCCAGTTCGATGTTGTCGCCGCGCACATAGCGCAGCCGAGTCTTCAACCCCGGCACACCCGCTGCGGCGAAGTCATAGTCGTAGATAGCCTGCCAGGTGCGCTCCTTGGCGTTGAGAAAGTCCGAACTCATGGTCAGCTCGCTCATGCCCATCAACTCGGTGCCGGAGATATAGGGTGTGGCCGTCTCCCCGCTTGAGTGCATGTAGCCAAGGCTGACGCGATGGCCGCCGAGGCGGTAGCCGAACAGGGCTGAAAGGTTGCGGTTATCCACGTTGCCCGCCTTGGCACTGCCATCCTCGCGGCTGAAAAAACTGCGCAGGTCGCTGGTGAACACGCCATCGCCCAGCGGCAGGTTGTGCAGCAGCGCCAGGGTGTCCTGCTGGTAGAGGTCGGCGACCTGGGAGTGATAGACGCGCAGGCTGAGGTCTTTGTTGACCTGATAGTCCCCGCCCACATACGCCAGGTGCGACGTGGTGGCGGTGGCGTTGAAACGCCGGTTGGGCGAGGCGATGGTCATGGCCTGGTAGTCGGTGGAGTCGCGCTTGTTGATGCGGTCGATGTAGCCGGTGTTGAAGGTCAGGCCCTCGATGTCCTTGGAGCTCAAGGTGGTGCCGCGAAAGGTTTGCGGCAGCAGGCGCGACGGACTGGCAAAGGCGAACGGCAGGAAGATCGACACATCGCCGGCCTTCACTGTCGTTTGCGCAAACCGCAGCTTGGCAGTCGGGGCCAGGCGCGAGTACTCATCGGCGGCGCGCTTGTCGCTGGCCGACACCGGCAGCAACTCGGTGCCGCTGCGGTCCGGCGACGAGTCGAGCTTGACCCCCATCAACCCGCGCACATCCAGGCCGAAGCCCACCGGGCCCGGGGTGTAGCCCGATTCCAGGTTGAGGATGAACGCCTGGGCCCATTCCCGCGCGGCGGTCTTCGCCCCGTCGTCCTTGTAGTCGCGGTCCAGGTAGTAATTGCGCAAGGTCAAGGTGCCGTGGCTGTCGTCGATAAAGCCTGCGGCCCACAGCGAAGTGGGCAGCACGCTCAAGGCCAGGCATGCCATGAGCAGGCGTGGGGTATTGTTCGACACACAGGCGACGGGCGCCGCTGCAACGGCGTGCTCCATAGGGAGTTCTGGCATGTTCGATGTCCATTTTTTGTTGTTGTTTTTGGGGTGGCACACGCTCGGCCCGGTCGGCTTCGCGAGCCAAGAATGGAAACAGCCGACGGTGCCCGTCAACCGCAACTGAGCGATAATCGAACATTAATAAAGCTATCTATTTTTTAGTTGCATATGAATCAACATCGCAAGCTTATGAATTGCATGAATTTATTCATGTTTTATGGGCAGATTAATCCACGATTCATTTTTTAGTTATCTTTGTTATCTTAATCACCAGCAGCCACTCGCGCTCGTCACCACAACAAAAACAACAATGAGGTTTGCCCATGGACAGTCCATCGCGTCGTTCGACGCTGACTATTGCGTTGTGCTTTATCGTTGCGCTGATCGAAGGGTTCGATCTGCAGGCCGCCGGCACTGCCGCCGCCGGGTTACGTCAAACGTTCGCCCTGGATCCGAAGATGCTCGGCTGGGTGTTCAGCGTCGGCATCATCGGTCTGCTGCCGGGGGCGTTCTTCGGCGGCTGGGTCGCCGACCGCATCGGGCGCAAGAAAATCCTGGTGGGTGCCGTGCTGCTGTTCGGGCTGTTTTCCCTGAGCACCGCGTTTGTCGACAGCTACGCCAGCCTGTTGCTGGTGCGCTTTCTCACCGGCCTGGGCCTGGGCGCCGCACTGCCCAACCTGATCGCGCTGTGCGCCGAAGCGGTGAGCGAACGCAACCGGGGCACGGCCATCAGCGTGATGTACTGCGGGGTGCCGCTGGGTGGCGCATTGGCCGCGGTGGTGGCGATGTTTTCCAGTGAGCACTGGCAGACCACCTTTATCATCGGTGGCCTGGCGCCGTTGCTCGCCGTACCGTTGATGATCCTGCTGCTGCCGGAGTCCAGCGCCTTTCGCCAACAGCGCGACACTCCGCACGGCGCCCGCCCTTCTACCGGCCAGGCGCTGTTCGGCGAAGGTCGCGCCCGCACCACACTGGCCTTGTGGCTCAGCTATTTCTTCACCCTGACCGTGATGTACATGCTGCTTAACTGGCTGCCGTCGCTGTTGCTGGAGCAAGGTTTCAGCAAACCCCAGGCAGGCATGGTGCAGATGCTCTTCAATATCGGCGGCGCCCTCGGTTCGCTGCTCGGTGGCGTGCTGCTGGACCGCTGCAATGCCGTCAAAGTGGTGCTGGGCGTGTATGCCGGATTGCTCGCAGCGTTGGCCGGGGTCGGGTTGTCGGTGGGCATCGTGCCCATGGCCATCGCCGGTTTTGCCGCCGGCCTGTTCGTCATGGCCGCGCAGTTGGTGCTGTATGCATCGGCACCGCCCTCCTACCCGACCTCGGTACGCGCCACCGGTGTCGGTGCCGCGGTGGCCGTCGGCCGCCTGGGTTCGGTGGCCGGGCCGCTCGCGGCCGGGCAACTGCTCGCCGCCGGCGCCGGCACCGCCGGGGTACTGCTGGCGACCTCCCCCGGGGTGGTGATTGCCGCACTGACCATCATCAGCGTGATGGTGCGTACGGCGCCCACTAGAACTTATGCAGCCAATTGAGCACCAGTTTGTTGCCCTGCGTGCGGTTCTCCGCCTGCTGCTCGAAGTAGGCATTTACCGATAGCACGTCTTCCTTGCTGAACCCGTAGACCAGGCCTGGGCCGATGGCCCAGACCTTCTCCCGACGCCCGCTCACGGCGTGCCCATCGACCTGGGTGTCGGTGATCTGCTTCAACCAGTAGCCGTTCAGCCCCACGCTCAGTTGCTGGCTCACGGCATATTGCAGGGTCAGGTTGGCATGCAACGCCTGCCCGGCCTGGGTATCGGAAACATCCCCGAAGCCTGCCTGCGGATCATCGTTCTTGCCATTCCACAGGTACATGAACCGCCCGCTCGTCGACCACTTCGGGCTGAACCAGTACGTCGCCGCGTAATACGGGTTGAATGACCAGAAATTACTGCCTGGGTTGATCGAGCGCTTGCGGTCATAGGCGCCCACCGGCACCGAGATATCGGCTTCGATACGCTGGGTCAACAGCGGGCTGCCATCGGCACGGCTCAGGGTCGGCAGTTGCAGGAAGGGCCCCACAATCACATCACCAAAGCCGGCGCGAGAACTCAGGGCCGCATTGTTCAACCCGTCGTCGACATCCACATGGGCCAGGGAGGTGTTGATCAGGGTGAATCCGGGCATCGCGCCATTCGCCAAGGGTTGGCCGAGGTAGATGATCTGCGTGGTAGGCGCCACCACTTCCACGTCCTGGTTGGGCAGTGCCAGCTTGTGGCCGTTGGCATCATTGAAACGGCTGGCCCGGGAGTACGTCAGGTATTCCTCCAGATACCACCCAGGGCCGGCGGGTGCCGGTGAGCCGTCGTAGAAACTGGTACTGCCCAGGTTGAGGCCGGGCAAGTCGTAAGCATGTGCAGTCGATGACAGTGCGATAAAGGTCCCGGCCGCAGCCGCCCGCAAGATAGGCTTGAGCATCTTGTATGTCCTGTATTTTTGTTGTTGTTCAAGACCCCCGGCACGGTGGATCCGCACCGGGGCTTACCGCTGTAGCAACCCCTACACGTAGGTCGCCGCCAACCCACCGTCCACCGGCAGATTGACCCCGTTGACCCAGCGCGCGGCGTCGGAGCACAGGAAGGCGATCACCGCCGCCACCTCATCGGCCAGGGCCGGACGGGTCATGCGCTGGCTGTCCGCGGCCACCCGCTCCGGCCCGAGCATGCTGACAAAATCGTCGAGAATCGGGGTAAACACCGGCCCCGGCGCCACGCAGTTGATACGCACCGAGTGATCACGAAACCAGCCTTGGGATTGCTGGAAGCTCCACACGATCAGCGCCTCCTTGAAGTACTGATAACAGCCGGCCTGCTCCACCGGATTGGCCGCCAGCCACTGCTGCCCAGCCTCGAAGCTGTGCGTCGCAGCCAGGGCCTTGTGCAGCTCCAGGCGTTGCGGCCATTGTGCGCCGAGCACCGAGGCGACATTGACGATGCTGCCGCCCGCCGACATGCGTGGCAGCAGCGATTGGGTCAGGTGCCGCAACCCCAGGTAATTGACCGTGGCCACCGCTTGCACCGGCGCGGTACCGGGTACGCCGGCAATGTTGCACAGCCCATCGACCCGTGCCGGCAGGCGTGCCACCAGGGCATCGATGCTGGCAGGGTCGCCCAGGTCAGCCTGGAAGAAACCATCCAGGGTCAGTTGCGGTGCATGGCGATCAACGCCGATCACCGTGGCACCCTGGAAACGCGCGAGCCGCGCCAGCTCCGCACCAATGCCCGAAGCGACACCGGTGACGATCAAGGTTTTATTGTGCAGGTTCATGTTCAAGCCCTCTTGTTTTTGTATAGGCATGGGTAAATCAAATCGATGCGCCGGGATTCAGAACGGATAGGCAGGCGGGGTGTTTTTCACCGTGACCCACTGCCACTGGCTGTACTCGTCCCAGTCCGCCGGCCCTCCCACGCTGCCGCCATTACCGGAAGCGCCTCGCCCACCAAAGGGGTTGATGCATTCGTCGGCGACGGTCTGGTCATTGATGTGCAGCAGGCCGCAGTCAAGCCGCTCGCCGATGGCCATGGCACGCCCGACCGACGGTGAAATGATGGCGGCCGAGAGGCCGTACTCGGTGCGGTTGGCCAGCTCGATGGCCTCGTCGTCCGTGGCAAAACTGACCACCGTGGCCACCGGCCCGAAGATTTCATCCTCAAACGCGCGCATCCCTGGCCGCACACCGCTGAGCACGGTGGGCTGGTAGAACAGTTGGTCGTATTCGCCACCCGCCTCCAACCGTGCGCCCGCTTGCAGGCTGTCGCTGACGATCTCGTGCACGCGCTGCAATTGCCGTTGGTTGATCAACGGGCCGAGCGCGGCTTCACCGCGGGCGGCATTGCCCACGGTCAACGCCCGGGCCTTGTCCACCAACTTGCGCGTGAGGCGTTCGGCGATGGATTCATGGGCGAGAATCAAGCCGGTGGCCATGCAGATTTGCCCCTGGTGCAGCCAGGCGCCCCAGGCGGCATTGCTCGCGGCCAGGTCGAGGTCGGCGTCTTCGAGAATGATCAGCGGGTTTTTGCCGCCCAGTTCCAGCGCGACTTTTTTCAGGTGTCGTCCGGCCACTTCGGCGACTTTGCGCCCCGCCGCCGTCGACCCGGTGAACGCAATCATCTGCACATTCGGATCGCGGCACAGCGCCTCACCCGCCGGCGCGGCGCCGGGCAACACCTGCAGCAGGCCCTTGGGCAAACCCGCCTCCTCGAACAGCCGGGCGATGAGAAAACCACCGCTGACCGGGGTCTGCGGGTCGGGCTTGAGCACCACCGCATTGCCCGCCGCCAGGGCCGGCGCCACCGAGCGCAGCGACAGCACCAGCGGAAAATTGAACGGTGAAATCACCCCGACCACGCCATGGGGCTGACGCCGGGCATAGGACAGGCGACCGGCCGCACTGGGCAGCACCAGCCCGTGAGGTTGGGACAACAGCCCCGCCGCCTGATGCAGCAGCACAATCGCTTCGCGCACTTCGTGTTCACCCTTGAACAACGCGCCGCCGGTTTCCCGCGCGACGTACAGCGCCAGTTCGGCAAAGGACTGCTGGGCCAGGTCCGCCGCCTTGCGAAACACCTCGGCGCGCTCCCGTGGGCCGAGTGCTGCCCAGGCCGGCTGCGCCAACGCCGCGCTGCGGCAGGCGACGGCGATGTCGGCCGGGTTGGCCATGGCGCAGCGCATCAGGGGTTCGCCGGTGGCGGGTTCGATCACCGGGATCACGGACCCCGAGGCGGGTATCCAGTCGCCGTTGAACAGGCATTCGGACGCAATGGCCCGCTGTAGCAAGTGGGTGGTTTCAGGTACTGACATGGCAACTCCCGGTTCTTGTAATTGTCATCGCCTGCACAGGGTGCAAACGCCGCATCAAGCCTTGAGCAAAGGCTGTGCCGCTTGCACGCAACAACGCTGACATAAAGCATCGAGGGCTCTGGGACGGGGCCTGGCACACACCGCTCATACCTCACCCGCCAATCGACTGCAAAAACCGCAGCGCTGCCACTTGTTCAATTGATAAGGTTATGTTTAATAACTATCTGAGCAGTTACTCATATCGATCACTCGCTTTGCAGGGGCATAACAATGACTAATCCCCCCAGCGCGCTGCCCGACGACCGGGTGGCCAGCGCGCCCTACCATCCGCGCGGCGACAGCCGCCAACTCAGTGACAGCAGCTCGCCCACCCCGGCGGAACTGACTGACTGCCTGTTCTTCTCGCCCGAAGACGGGCGTATCTGGCTCAACGATCAACGCATGGTGTTGCTGCACGGTTCGTCGTTCGGTGCCCTGCGCCGGGAAGTCATCGAGCGCCTGGGGCTGGAGCAGGCGCGTGGCCTGTTCACCCGCACCGGTTATGTCTCCGGCGCGCGGGACGCGCGGTTGATCCGCGAGCGCTGGCCACAGGCCGATGCCGCCGCGGTGTTCCGCGCCGGGACCCACCTGCACACCCTGGAAGGCATGACCAAGGTTGAACCGCTGCACTTCAAGTTCGATGCCGACTCGGGGTTCTATGAAGGCGAGTTCCTCTGGCACCACTCCTGCGAGGCCGATGAACACGTGGGCGCCTACGGCATCGGCCAGGACCCGGTGTGCTGGACTGAAACCGGCTATGCGATCGGTTTTGTCAGTGGCCTGTTCGGGCAAATGGTGATTTTCCGCGAGGTGGAATGCCGGGGCATGGGCCACCGCTGTTGCCGGGTGATCGGCAAGACCGCGGAGCAATGGGGTGACGTCGAGCAGGACCTGCGCTACCTGAATGTGTCCCAGGCCGTCACCAACGCCACGGTCGCGCCCACGCCCGACCACCCGGTGAACCACAGTGCCAGGGCCAACCCGCCGCAAACACTGGTGGGTGCGAGTGCGGCCTTCAACGCCGCGACACAAGCCCTGCAACGTGTCGCACTGACCCCGGCAACGGTGTTGATCAGCGGCGAGTCAGGGGTCGGCAAGGAGATGTTTGCGCGCCAGTTGCACCAGCTCAGCCGCCGCCAGGACAGCCCGTTCGTGGCGCTCAATTGCGCCGCCATTCCGGACAACCTGATCGAGGCCGAACTGTTCGGTGTCGAACGCGGCGCCTATACCGGCGCGACGCACTCGCGGCCTGGACGTTTCGAACGGGCCCAGGGCGGCACGCTGTTTCTGGATGAAATCACCAGCCTCAGCCTGGCCGGGCAAAGCAAGTTGCTGCGGGCCTTGCAGGAACGGGAAATCGAACGGGTCGGCGGAGTGCGCGGTATCAAGGTGGATGTGCGCGTGGTGGCCGCCACCAATCTCGACCTGCGTAAAGCCGTGGCTGACGGCAGCTTTCGTGAAGACCTGTTCTACCGCTTGAATGTCTACCCCATCGCCCTGCCCCCGCTGCGCGAACGCCGGGACGACATCCCGCTGTTGATCAATGCGTTCCTCACGCGCTTCTGCCAGGAATACGCGCGAACGCCGGCGGGCCTGACCATGCGCGCCCTGAAGGTGTTGCTGCGCTATGACTTCGCGGGCAATGTGCGCGAACTGCAAAACCTGATCGAACGCGGCCTGATCGCCAGTGACGAAGGCCAACCCATTGACCTGGTGCACCTGTTTCGCAACGAACCGATGCCGGCCGATCCCTACGGCCTCGACGACCACGGCAGCCTGTCCAACAGCGCACCGCCGCCGTGCCTGGCACTGTTCGACACCCTTGGCCAACTGGAACCGGGGTTTTCCATCGAAGGCCTTGAATCGCGCCTGCTCAATGAAGCCCTGCAACGCAACGCCGGCAACCTGGCCGCCGCCGCCAGGCTTGTGGGGCTCAGCCGCGCTCAATTTGCCTACCGGTTGAAGAAGCATCAGCGGCAAATCCCTTGAATGCCAATTAGTGCTTTAAAAGCTTTACCCAATTAAGTATTTTGCAGGGATACCGGGGCGATAAGCGCCCCTCTTTTTACTCGTGACAAGGATCTCCTGTGAGCGGACTGCGTGAACGTCAGAAAGCCGAACGCCGGCAAGCTATCAGCAAGGCCGCGATCGAGCTGTTTGAGCGCCAGGGTTTCCAGAACACCACCATCGAACAGATCGCCAGCCAGGCCGGGGTGTCGCCGCCGACGGTGTTCAAGTACTTCGGCAACAAGCAGGAAATCATCCTGGAAATCCTGCACCACGCCGATCAGCGCGCAATCAGCGACACCCGCCGCGAGATCCACACAATCGACGATCCGGTCGAAGCGCTGTGCCACCTGGAAAGCCTGCTCACCGGCTATGCCCTGGAAGTCATGCACCCCAGCCTCTGGCGTGAACTGCTGCCGCTGATCCTGTTCGGCGGCAGCAATGAACTGCCGGCCGGTTATCGCGCCATGAACGATGCGCTCAGGGCGCAAATCAGCGAACTGCTGCGGGAACTGCAACGGGCCGGCAAGCTGCGCCCGCAACTCGATGTGGAATTGGCCGCGTTCCTGTTGAACGACTATTCGCACCTGCAACTGTTCAGGCTGGTGAACCAGGAACACCCGGATATCGACGCGCACTCGACCCAGGTCAGGCGTATCACCGAGCTGCTGTTCTACGGCATGCAGGCCTGACAGCTTCCAGGGCCGGGCCTCAGTAAAAGCGATAGCAACGAATCACCACCTGGTCGGCGCCCGGGTAATGCACCAGGCCGATAAAACTTGAACGGGTGAGCCAGTCCAGCCGCCCCTTGGGCACCTGAAACACCGGGGTGCAGGTGCAGCGGTACTCCGTCTCAGGAATCGGCCATTGGCCGTCGCGCTCCAGTTGGCGTCCGTACTCAGTCATGCTCAGCACACCCCGGTTACGGATGTTGACCACCTCGCCTTCGTCGGTCCTCACGCTGTAGCGGGCATCCAGTTGACCGATGCCATCGGGGCGCAAAAGAAAGCAATCTTCTCCGCCCGCCAGGACCTGGCCGCTGATGCCGACCCCATCGAAGTCCCCGCCCACAATCGGGTAGTTGCAGCGCAGGCCTTCAACGCTGTCGCCCAGGGTCACACCCGGCCCTATCGCGACGCGCAGGGTCAGCACCCGCTGCAAGTTGGGGGCAATGTCAATCCGTTCAGTCATGGCAAGCTCCAAGCCCGGCGCACACGCACCGGGCCACACTGATCAGCGGTTGCTCTTGATGGCCGTCCAGGTGCGGGTACGGATGCGCTCCACGGCGGCCGGAATCGGTTCCAGGGCGAACAGGGTCCTGCGCGCTTCCTCCGGCACATACATGTTGGGGTCGTTGCGGATGCTGGCGTCCACCAGCGCAGTGGCGTCCTTGTTCGGGTTGGGGTAGCCGATCCTGTTGCTGATGCGCGCAATCACGTCCGGGCGCAGGATGTAATTGATGAACGCATGGGCCTCCGCCAGATCGGGTGCCTTGGCCGGGATCATCATCACGTCCGCCCACATCGGCGCGCCTTCCTTGGGCAGTGCCATCTCGACCTTGACGCCCTTGCCGGCGGCATCTGCCAGTCGCGTGGCCAATGCGACACCGCCGGACCAGCCCACGCCCACACAGATATCACCGTTGGCCAGGTCCATGCCGTAGCGCGACGAATTGAAGTAAGTGACGTAAGGGCGAATCTTCATCATCACGGCCTGGGCTTGCACATAGTCCTCACGCTTTTGGCTATTGGGGTCGAGGCCCTTGTAGTGCAAGGCAATCGGCAGGATCTCGTTGCCGGCGTCGAGGAAACCCACGCCACAACTGGCGAGCTTGGCGAGGTTTTCTTCCTTGAAGATGATGTCCCAGCTGTTCATCTGCACGTCGGGACCCAGGGCCTTGCGCACCTTGTCGACGTTGTAGCCGATCAATGTGGTGCCCCATAGGTAAGGCACGGCGTAGCGGTTGCCGGTGTCACCCACGGCTTCCAGGGATTGCATGAACTGCGGGTCCAGGTGCTGCCAGTTCGGCAACTGCTGGCGGTCCAGCGGCTGCACGGCCCCGGCCGTGATCAAGTGCCCCAGGTTGGCGGTGCCGGGGAACACCACGTCATACCCGGAGTTGCCCGTCAGCAGCTTGGACTCCATGGTTTCGGCACTGTCGAACACATCGTAAATCGGGCGAATGCCGGTTTCTTCCTGGAAACTCTTGAGCACTTCGGGTGGCAGGTATTCGATCCAGTTGTAGATCCGTACGGTGCGTTCTTCAGCCAGGCAAAAACCACTGATGAGCAACGAGGCGACAGTGCCCAGCACGGTGTTACGCAAAAATCTGTTCATGATCAAAACACTCCAGCGCGGCCGCGATGGCTCGCAGCACTTAATAGCGGTAGGTGAAATACAGTTCCAGCGCACTGAACATCTGGTCGTTGCCGAACACCTGTTTGGCGGCGGCCAGTGGCTTGACCCAGTTGTAGGACAGCGACGTATAGAACGACGGCGTGGGTGTCCAGTCGAGGAAAACCACACTTTCGTCAGCAAAGCGCCGATCGCTGACCGGCGTGCCCATATAGTTTTTCTCGTCCAGCCAGAACTGGTAGTGAATCGCGCCGAGGGTCAGGGTGTCGTTGAGGTGGGTCTTGAGGGAGACCTGCTGGACGTTTTCGTTGCTGTTGAACAGCAGGTAGTTGCCGACCACATCCCCGACCAGCCACGTGCTCCAGTCGACAAAGCCCTTGCTCAGTGAATCCCAGGCTTTCTGGCGGTTGTCGGTAAGGTTGTCGTCGCCGGAAAAGCTCGCGTAGCGGTAGCCAATGATCGGCGTCAGCGGCAAGGTAGTGAAGGCATAGTCGGCCTGGGCATACCAGGCGTTGGCATCGTAGTCGACACCCTCGCCGCTGCCGCGCTCCAGCGCGTATTCGGCATTCAGGGTCAGCGCCTGGACGCCGGGCACCTTGGCGTTGAGCGCCCTGACGTTGTACACCTGCATCCCGTCCCGACGGCGCGGCAGCGTGCTGCCCCGGGGGCCAAGGGCATTGACCTTCATGGCCATGGCGCCGAGCGTAACCTGGTCATCGAGGTTGTAATCCACGTTCACGCCGGTCATGCGGAAATCGCCCAAGTCGTCATCGGTACGCAAGGTGAAGGCCTGGGACTTCAGCGCGTCATGATCCCAGGCCAGGATCGCTGAGTCCTTGAACGCAGTTCGCGGGCCGAGCCAGTAGGCGCCGTCCTTGTACTGGTCGAGGTTACCGTCCATGACGATGAACCCCGTACCGATCATGTAGTTCTGGCGGCCGGCGGTGAACTTCCACTCGCCGGCGCGAAAACCGCCGTAGAGTTCTTCGGCTGCGACCTTGCCGTCGGAACTGCGGCTGAAGCCTCCCGCATCGCCATCGCCGAAGGTGCTCGCCGCCACCAGGGAACCGCCCGCGAGCAGGCTGAAATCCGGTTGCAACGCATACTCAAGCTTGACCCCCGGCTTTACGTAGACCTCTTGCCAGTTGATCCGGGCGCCGCCGTTTTTACCGTTGCGTGCATCGACCTGGCCGCTGCCGAAGTTGACGCCACGGGTAAACAGCGTCGCCCCACCCGCCGTGAGATTGACTTCACCCTTGAGATCGCCGTCCTCAAAGGTGTAGCCCGCCAACGCGACGTGGGTGGTCAAGGGTAAGCCGAACGCTAACAGCGCTCGGGAAAAACGCTTGGTGAAAACCATAAGAAGCTCCTGTGGAATTATTGTTGTTACAGGGCAGTCAATGGCGACGCAGGGCGCCGCCAACACCTGGGCAAGCCAGGTGAATAGAACGCAAGACTCTTATTGTTTGGCGTGGATCAGCGACTCAGGTGGGCGGCGATCGCGCGCAGCATGCGCACGCTGTCGTTATCGAACGGGCTGACTGCATCGGTGAGCGACGATTGCTTGACGATCACCACGCCGGACGGCTTATCGATAAACAGGTATTGGCCGTGGATCCCCCCAGCCATCAGGGCCTGGCTGTGGTCGTTGAACACGTACCACTGGCTGCGATAGGACGCACCCGGCGTCCAGCTGGAGAACTCGGCATTTTGCGCGTAGATCGCCGGATCAGAACCGGCGGCGATACGCGCCACAGTCTCGGGCGACAACAGCTCGACCCCGTCCTGGCGACCGTCGTTGGCCAGCAGGCGACCGAAGCGCGCCATGTCTCTCAAGGTGGCACTGAAGCCCGCCCCGGCAACGTTACGGCCCCAGGGATCGGCCATGAAATAACCGTCGCGTTCGCACCCCAAGCGCCCCCAGATCTGTTCCAGCATCTGACTGCACGCCTGGCCCGAGGCACGTTCCATGACCCATGCCAGGGCTTCGGTGGTGGCGGTCACGTAATGGAAAAAGCCGCCGTGTGCGCCACGTTTTTTCAGTGACGGCAGGTATTGGTACAGCGATTCAAACTGGGCGTATGGCGCCGGTGCCGGCTGGAAACCGCAGGCATAACCGTACTGCGAACTCTCGGAGGCGGGATCGTCATACACCTCGCTGTAGTCGATGCCCACGGCCATATCGAACAACTGGCGCACGGTGGCATCGCCAAACGCACTGCCCACCAGCTCAGGCACGTAGTACGCGGCGGACAGCTCAGGCTTGAGCATGCCGTTGGAAACCAGTTGTTCGCCGAGGGTGCCGATCAGCGACTTGGTCACCGAAAACATGATGTGCCGGTCATCCGCGCGCTGGCCGTTGAAGTAGCGCTCGAACAACACCGTGTCGCCCTGCATCACTAAAAAAGCGTCGGTCTGGCTGGCCACAAGGTGTTCGATCACGCTGATGCTGAGCCCGCATTCGCTGTCGAAACACAGCGGGTCCAGCGCTGTGGGCGCTTCCTTGAGCTGACCGGCAGGCCTTGAACCCGCCGCCACATCAATCGTGGGGCGCAGCCGCGCCAGATGACGGAACCCCCACTGGCTGAAGGGCGCGCGCATCCAGTTGTGCCACGTTACCCGGTGATTCGGCTCGGCCGGGAAGCCCTGCATCAGCACAGGTGCCACGGGGGTTGCAAAGCACGACTCATTGGCCTCGACGTAAAGAGTCGCCAGTACAGACGGGGTTTTAAGGCTCATCGGGATAACCCTGAAGATGACTCTGCATGGGAGCAGATGCACAGGAATAATTATCCGATATTTTGTTTTAGTCAATAAAACTTTTTACTCGTTAATTTTACAAACAGTTGTACGACAACGAATACACGCATGATAGTATTTCTCATGCAGCGGACGTTCGATTCGCTGCACCAGTGGCAAGGACGTCCGCTCGAGAAACGCGCATGCCTGTGCGCGTTTAAACACTCAAGTTAATCAAGGATCTGATTACTCATGACAACCCCCTCAACCTTCACTGCCTCAAAACTGGCCAGTGCCGTTATCGGTGCCCTGCTGTTTTCCAGCGTTCCTGCGCATGCCGCGGACATCTGGCTGGATTCGGCCACCACTGGTTGGGCCACTCAGAACGGCGGCACCAAGGGCGGCTCGCGAGCTGCGGCGAATAATATCTACACGGCAAAAAACGCGGCGGAGCTGAAAACCGCACTGAGCGCGTCGGTGGGCACCAACGGCCGCATCATCAAGATCACCGGCATCATCGATATCAGCGAAGGCAAGGCTTATACGACGACTGCTGATATGAAGGTACGCGGTCGCCTGGATATTCCTGGCAAAACCACCATCGTCGGTACCACCAGCAATGCCGAGATCCGTGAGGGTTTCTTCTATGCCAAGGAAAACGACGTCATCATCCGCAACATCACCATCGAAAACCCTTGGGATCCCGAGCCGAAGTGGGACCCCACGGACGGCAGCGCCGGCAACTGGAACTCGGAATACGATGGCCTGACCATCGAGGGCGCCAATAACGTGTGGGTCGATCACGTGACCTTCACCGATGGCCGCCGTACCGATGACCAGAACGGCAGTGCCAACGGCCGTCCGAAGCAGCATCACGACGGCGCGCTGGATGTAAAAAACGGCGCCAACTACGTGACCATCTCGTACTCGGCGTTCAAGTCGCACGAGAAGAACAACCTGATCGGTTCCAGCGACAGCCGCACCACCGACGACGGCAAGCTCAAGGTCACCATCCACAACAGCCTGTTTGAGAATATCTCTGCCCGTGCGCCGCGCGTGCGTTTCGGCCAGGTGCATCTGTACAACAACTACCATGTGGGCAGCACCAGCCATAAGGTGTACCCGTTCTCGTACGCTCACGGTGTGGGCAAGAACTCGAAGATCTTCTCCGAGCGTAACGCCTTCGAGATCGCCGGTATCAGCGGTTGCGACAAGATCGCCGGCGATTACGGTGGCAGCGTCTACCGCGACACCGGCTCGACCCTCAACGGCAGCGCATTGAGCTGCTCGTGGAGTTCGAGCATCGGCTGGACCCCACCGTACAGCTACACTCCGCTGGCTGCCGATAAGGTCGCCGCCGACGTCAAGGCCAAGGCCGGCGCCGGTAAGCTCTAAGCAGCGGTGTCACCTTCGTGAAATGAAAAGCCCTCGGTGACGAGGGCTTTTTTGCTACTGCACCAGTTGGTTGATCTCGATGATCGGCAACAGCACCGCCATCACGATCACCAGCACCACCGCGCCCATCACCACGATCATCAGTGGCTCCAGCAGTGCGGTCATACCCATCGCCCGGCGCTCGATATCGCGGGACAGTGTCTGCGCGGCGCGATCGAGCATCGGCGGCAGCGAGCCGGTCTTTTCGCCGCTGGCGATCAGGTGGATCAGCAGTGGTGGAAATACTTTCTCGACTGCCAGCGCCGTGGCCAGGCTGACGCCTTCGCGCACCTTGGCGGTGGCGTCGCTCACGCTTTGGCTCAGGCAGTCGTTGGACAAGGTCTGGCGGGCCGCTTCCAGTGCACGCAACAGCGGCACCCCGGCGCCGCCGAGAATCGCCAGGGTCGACGCAAAGCGGGCGGTATTGAGCCCGAGTACAAAACGCCCGATCAGCGGCAGGCGCAACACGCGGCGATGCCAACCCAGACGCGCCAGCGGGTTGCGCAGGTACACACGCCAGCCCCAGAAACCCGCGATCAAAGCACTGAGGCACAGCCAACCCCAACCGCGAATGAAATCACTGGCATTGAGCATCGCCAATGTCAGCCCGGGCAAATCCTGGCGCGCCTGGGAAAACGCGCTGACCACCTGGGGCACCACGTAGCTGAGCAGGAAGATCACGATGGCGATCGAGACCAGCCCTACCACCCCAGGATAGATAAACGCGGTGAGGATTTTACTGCGCAGGTTATTGCGTTCTTCGATGTAGTCGGCCAACCGCTCCATCACCTGGGCGAGATCGCCGGACTCCTCCCCCGCCGCAATCAGCGCGCGGTAGATCTCCGGAAAGTCCCGTGGCCGCGCGGCCAAGGCATCCGCCAGGCGCATGCCGCTGCGTACATCGGCACGCACCGCACTCAGGGCCTGGACGATGTGTTTGCGCTCGGCTTGTTCCACCGTGGCACTCAACGCGGCCTCCAGTGGCAGGCTGGCGCTGAGCAGGCTCGCCAGTTGCCGCGTGGCCCAGGCCAGGTCGTTGTCCGACAGCTTGGCGCTGAACAGGCCCGCGCCAGCCCCCGAGGCCGTATTTTGCTCAAGGTGCACCGACAAGGCCGTCAAGCCACGCCGGCGCAAAATCCCGAACGCCTCCCGCTGACTGTCGGCCTCCAGGTGCCCGGCCTCGACTTTGCCGCTGGCATCGGCGGCTTCATAGCGATAGCGATTCATCAGGCGTCCCGTGTCACGCGCAGGATTTCTTCGGGCGCGGTGGCGCCGCTGCGCACCCAGCGCTCGCCGTCTTCACGCATGCTGAACATCCCCGCACGCCGCGCCGCCACGCGCAGATCCTGCTCGCCGGCGCCCTGGTGGATCAGGCTGCGCACCTCGTCGTCGACGCAAAACAATTCATGGATACCGGTTCGCCCGCTGTAGCCGATCTGGTTGCACTGCGCGCAGCCCACCGGGCGCCAGGTGCCGGGCGCGGCCGGGTCTTCCTGTTTGCAATGCGGGCACAGGCGGCGGACCAGGCGTTGCGCCAGCACGCCCAGCAGTGACGAGGCCAGCAGGAACGGCTCGACGCCCATATCGATCAGGCGGTTGACCGCCGACACCGCATCGTTGGTGTGCAGGGTCGCCAGCACCAGGTGCCCGGTGAGCGAGGCCTGCACCGCGATTTGCGCGGTCTCCAGGTCGCGGATTTCACCGATCATGATGACGTCCGGGTCCTGACGCAGGATCGCTCGCAGCGCCAGTGCGAAGGTCATGTCGATCTTGGCGTTGACCTGGATCTGGCTGATGCCCGGCAAGTCGTATTCCACCGGGTCTTCCACGGTGAGGATATTGCTGGTGCTCGCATCCAGCCGTGCCAACGCCGCGTACAGGCTGGTGGTCTTGCCGCTGCCCGTGGGCCCGGTGACCAGCACAATGCCGTGGGGCTGGCGGATCAAGGTGTCGAGGCGCGCCAGCAACTGCGGCTCCATGCCCAGGGTCTCCAGTTGCAAGCGCCCGGCCTGCTTGTCGAGCAGGCGCATCACCACCCGCTCACCATGCCCGGTGGGCACCGTCGACACGCGAATATCAATCGGCCGCCCGGCCACGCGCAGGGCGATACGGCCATCCTGGGGCAGGCGTTTTTCGGCGATGTCGAGCTGGGCCATGATCTTGATCCGCGACACCAGTGCGCCATGCAATGCCTTACGCGGCGACACCACATCCCGCAGGGTGCCGTCGACGCGGTAACGCACCACGGAGTGGGTTTCATACGGTTCAATGTGAATATCACTGGCCTCGTCCCGCGCTGCCTGTGTGAGCAAGGCGTTGATCATACGAATCACCGGCGCGCCGTCCTGGGTGTCGAGCAGGTCGGTGATTTCGGGCATGTCCTGCATCAGGCGGTCGAGGTCGACCTCGTTCTCTGCCGCGCCCACCACGGCGGCGGCGCTGCCCGTATCGGCATAAGCACTGGCGAGAAGGCCGTCGAGTTCGTCGTCGCGTACCTGCTCGAGGTGGGTCTGGCCGAACTGGCGCCGTACTTCGCTGATGGACCAGCCGGGGGTGGAGGGGCAGACGGTCAGCAGCATGCCGTCGTCGCCGGGGCGCAGGAGGATGCGTTGGGATTTGGCCCAGGCGTAGGGGAGCAGGCTCACGAGACATCCTCTTGACTGAGCGCGGTCCAAATGTGGGAGGGGGCTTGCTCCCGATGAGGGTGTGTCAGCCAGCCAATTTGAAACTGACCCACCGCTATCGGGAGCAAGCCCCCTCCCACATTTAGATCTCCACTCGAACTCATGGCCGTGCATTTCCAGAAACCGGCACCGCCCGAATCACCGCCCTCGGCCCCTGCTGCTGCCCACCCGGAATCGCCTTCTCCACCGCCGGCAATTGCGGCGCCTGCACATCCGGCATCGCCCAGCTGTGCTCCGGCTGCAACCCACTCTGCGCCCGGCGCATAAACTCATAGCGGTTCAAGGTAATGCTACGCCCCGCGCCACTGTCACGAATGATGTAGGGCCGCAGGAACACCATCAGGTTGGTCTTGCTCACACTGCGCTTCTCATTGCGAAACAACGCCCCCAACCCCGGAATATCCGAGAGCCACGGCACCGCGTCATTGCTCTGGCTGTAGCCGTCCTGCAACAGCCCGCCCAGCACCATGATCTGCCCGTCGTCGAGCAGGATGCTGGTATCGATCGCGCGCTTGTTGGTCACCGTGCCCGCCGACACCGACGCCCGTGTGTCCACGGTGCTGACCTCCTGGTAGATGTCCAGCTTCACCGTGCCGCCTTCGGAGATCTGCGGGCGTACATTCAGCTTGAGCCCCACCTCTTCGCGCTGCACGGTCTGGAACGGGTTATTGCTGGTGCCGCCGCCACCGGTCACATAACTGCCGGTGACGAATGGAATGGTCTGCCCCACGAAAATGCTCGCCGCTTCGTTGTCCAGGGTCAGCAGGTTCGGCGTGGACAGCACGTTGGTGCCGCCCTTGCTCTTCAAGGCACGGGCCAGGACCTTGAGGTCGAGCACCTTGCCGATCCCCGGAATATCCACGGTGCCGTTGACCACGCCGATATTCAGGCCCTTGGGCAGTACGTCGATGCTGGTGGGACTGGCGGGCGTGCCGTTCACGCCGCTGCCACCCAGGTTAACACCACCAAAGCCACCTTTGCCCGCCAGGTTGCCGGCCTGCCATTGCACACCGAACTCGGTGGCATCGTCCTCGCCCACTTCCACGATCAGGCTTTCGATCACCACCTGGGCGCGGCGCTGGTCAAGCATGTCGATCACTTCCCGCAGGTTGCGGTACAGCGGGTCCGGCGCGGAGATCAGCAGGGTGTTGGTGGTGGCGTCGGCCTGGATGGTCACGCCGCCGGCGCTGAACGCGGTGTCCTGCTCGTTGGCGGTATTGCCATTACTGGTGCTGGTGCTGGAACCGGTGGCTTGCCCATAGCCCGACTGCACGCCACTGCCGGTGGGCGTGCCGCTGCTGTTCTGGGCATTACTCGTGCCCTGGCTGTTATTGCCATTGCCGCCCATGGCGCTGAGCTTGCCACGCCCATCATCGCTCACCCCGGAATCGCTCTCGCCGGTGAGCAGCCCGCGCAGCGACTGGGCCAGCTTGGCCGCCTGGGCGTTGCGCAGGTACACCACGTGCATATTGCTGGGGTTGCTCTGGGCATTGTCGAGCTTGTAGATGAGGTTGCGCGCCAGCTCCGTACGTTCGGGGCTGCCGGAACGGATGATGATCGAATTGGAGCGCGGGTCACCGACCACGTTGATCTTCTGGGTCTGGTCGGCGCCCTGGGTTTCCAGCAGCTCGGAAACCATGGCGGCGATGTCCACGGCAATGCCGTTCTGAATCTGCACCACATCGGTATCGATGGCGCTGGGGGTGTCGATGCCACTGATAATCTGGGCGACCCGCGCGAGGTTTTCCGCATAGTCAGTGATCACGATGCTGTTGTTGCCGGGGTAGGCGTTGATCGGGTTGTTCGGCGACACGATGGGACGCAGCACCGGGATCAGGTTCACCGCATTTTCGTATTGCAGGCGGAAGGTGCGCGTCTGCATGCCACTGCTGCCGGCACTGTAGATCGGCCCGCCGAGCAACTTGGCATCGGCCTCCGGTACCACCTGGGCCACGCCGCCCACATCCACCACGCTGAAGCCCTGCATGCGCAGCGCCGCCAGCAGCATGTCGTAGGCCTGATGGGCCGGCACCTGGCCTTCGCTGACCAGGGTGAGCTTGCCTTTTACCCGCGGGTCCACCAGGAACTGCTGGCCGGTGGCACGGGACAGCGCGCGCACCACCGCCTGGATATCGGCATCGACGAAGTTGAGCTGCACCGGCTGGTCACCCAGCGGGTTGCGCGCCTTGACCGGCGCCGGGGCCTGGCCACGGACGCTGTTGGTCACCGGGTGCTGGACCCGCGGTTTCGGCGCTTCGTCGCGCTGGCGATCCAGCAGGGTATCGCCGCTGCGCCGGGTATCAGCCAGGGGTTGGCCAAGCTCACTGTCCACCAGTAACGGCGTGGTTGACGGGCTGCTGCACGCACTCAAGGCCAGCAACAGCAACGGCGCAGCCTTGCGAAAAGGGAGGACTGACCACTTCATGAAGCTTCCTTAGCGCCAGGCGCCTGATCCATGCGAACGGTCCCGGACACAGTGCCGGCCGAGTTATCGACGGCATCCGCAGCACGTTGCAAACGCGCCTCGGACACCTCCAGGGAAAATGAACGGGGATTGCCCAGCAGCCAGGCCACCACGGCGTCGGCCGGGGCGTTGTCGAAGGTCAGGCGCCAACCGCCGGCGTCCAGCGCCTGCACCTGGTAATGCCCTTGCAGGCCGGCACTGTCCAGGGCCTGGCGCAACGCGGCTTCGTCGGCCTGGCGCGGCGCGGCGACGTCCTGCAACAGCACCTGCAAGGCTTCGGCCTGGGCGCGCAGCCTGGGGGTTTCGGCCTGCCAGTAGTCGATCTTTTTCAACGCCGGCTGCACCAGCACCAGCCAGGTCAGCAGGCTTGCCAACACCAGCCCGGCGCCGATCAGCAGGCGTTTCTCGCGCAGGGCCAGGCCGCTCCAGAACACCTGGGCCTGGGTGCGCAGGCGCAGCCACCTATTCATCGCCGGCCTCCGGTTTTTCCGTGGCCGGCGCCGGGCCGATGCTCCAGCCCTGCTCATCGCGCATGGCGGCAAAACCGGCCTGGGCCAACGCGGCCTGCCACTCACCCTCGGCCGCCGGGTTGCGGCTGTCGGCGAGTAACGCCAGGTGCAAGGTGCCCTGCTCAAAGTTCAGGTTATCGACGCTGCCCACCATAAAGGGCAGGTTGCTGCCTGCCAGTTGCAGCAGGCTGCTGAAGCGTTGGCCCGAATCGGCAGCCGCGCCGCTCTGACGTGCGGCCAACTGTTGACGGGCCTGCTGCAAAGGGTTGAGCACCACGGGTAATTCAGGAAACGCCTGGCGCACCTGTTGGTTCATCAACGCCTTGAGCCGTTGGCCTTCGTCGACCTGGCGCGCGGCATACAGGTTGAGGCCGACGGTCCAGATGGCAGCGGCCAGCGCCACACAAGCCAGCGCCCTGCCCCATCCGGCACCGGAGGCTTGACCGAGGCGAGCATGCAAGCCCCAGCCAGGCACCGCGCCGCTCCAACGCTGCGCCTCCGCCACCAGCGGCACGTCGAGCGCCTGCAACCCCAGCGGGTGCACAGCGCCCTGTTGCAGGCTGTCGCGGGTCAACAGATAGCCGTCGTCCAACGCCGCCGCCCCCACCGGCAACGCATAGGGCGCCGGGTACAGGCCGCGCAGCTTGAGCTGCACCTGGGCCAAGACCTGGCCCAGTCGCTCCAGCCCGGCCTTGGGCACCCAGCCCACCTGCACGCGCCCATCGCTTTCGCGCGGGCCGTGGGCCACGTGCATTTGTTCCACCGGCCCGAGGATCAGCGCCTGGGCCGCACAGGTCACCGCCGCCTGGTTTTTTGCTGCGGGCAATGGCGGCAGCTCCAGGCTGGTGAGCAGGCTGTCATGCGGGTGCAGAAAGCAGTCCACCGCCTGCCGGCTCTTGCCCAATTGCGCCAGGCTTTCCTGCCCCTCGGACACCACCACGCCACGCTCGATCCAGGCAAACTTCACCTGGCTTTCAGCACTGACCTGATCCAGCGGCGGCAAGGCAATGCGCAAGCGTTTCATACGCCCACCCGCGACCAGATCACCTTGGGCTCACGGTCTTCGGGGCGGTGCAGCAACGCGTCGATTGTCACCCGCCGGCGCTCGCGTCGCGCCTGGCCCTGGAGGCGAAACCACTCGCTGGTAATGCCCACTTGCACCGCTTCCAACTCCACCTGGGGCAAGTGCAGACGGTTGACGAAATCCCCACGGTTGATAAACCAATGCCCGTTGTCGCGCTCGGCCACCAGCCCGTGGGCCTGGGACAGGCTGAGCTGTGGCACCACCGCGCTGAGCACTTCGGCGCTGGCAGTGTTGCCGTTGACCCAGGTATTGCCGGGCAGCACGCTGACGTACGCCTGCAGGCGCTGCAACACCTCCGGGGTCAGGCCTTCGAGGCCACTGAGGTCGTCGAGGCTGCGCAGCATCGGGTATTTGGCGGGCTGCCCGTTCTGTTCATAGGAAGCAATCACCCGCTGGCTGATGCGCCGGCTCACGGCCGGGGCCACGCCCAGGGTGCGGCACAGGCGCTCGAAGCTCTGCAATTGCTCGGCGTCGGGCTGCTGGCGGTTAACCAGGTTGCGCAGGTTGAACTTGCCCTGTTCATCGTCTATCCGCCCCTCGAACACGCCGGCCTGGGCCCGCGCCCAAGGTTGGTCAAGGCGGGTCAGCACGTCCTTCTGGCGGGCTTCCCAGAGCATCTGCCGGCTGCGCTCAAGACCGCCCAGCAACAGCCATTGGCCCTGCACGCGCGACTGTTCGGCTTCCAGGCTGCGGGTGAATACGGTCTGGCGCGTGAGCATGCCGCCGGCGATCACCGCCACCACCGCCGCGATCAGCAAGGCACTGATAATCGCCATGCCGCGCTGCTTCGCCGCTGGGGGCGAATACCCTTTCATGGCGCGCCTTACAACTGCCAGGAGCCGATATCGGCATTGACGCCATCGCCATCCGGTTGGCCATCGGCGCCCAGGGAGAACACATCGACCTCACCGTTGGCGCCCGGATTGAGGTAGTGGTAAGGGTGGCCCCAAGGGTCGTTGGGCAAACGCTCGAGGTAGGCGCGCCAGTTATTGTTCTTGGCATCCGCCGGGCGTTCCACCAGCACTTTCAGGCCCTGGTTCATGCTCGGGTAAGTGCCGTGGTCGAGGCGATACAGCTTCAACGCCTGCATCAACCCGCCGATGTCCTGTTTCGCGGCGGTGGCCCGCGCCTGGTCCGGGCGATCGAGGACCTTGGGCACCACCATCGCCGCGAGGATCCCGAGGATGACCACCACCACCATGATCTCGATCAAGGTGAAGCCACGCTGGCCGCGAGGGCCTGGCAATGGGGATGTTAGGCGCGCGATATCCATCTCGACATTCCTTGGCTTGGGTACATTTCGTGGCGCAGTGTTGCAAGAACACATGTCAGTCGTATTGAAAATCCTCGGGAGTTTCGGTCGCCAATCGGTCAACTGCCGGCGCTAGTCTGCGGGCCTGTTTCCCGGCTTTGAGAACCCCATGTACGGCCGTCGCAAGGAGCAAGGTTTTACCCTGATCGAGGTGCTGGTGGCGCTGGCGATTATCGCTGTGGCGATGGCTGCTGCCATCCGCGTGGCCGGGTTGATGACCCAGGGCAACGGCCTGCTGCGGGACAAATCCATGGGGTTGCTGGCGGCGCAGAGTCGCCTGGCGGAGTTGCGCCTGGAAGGGCATTTGCGCGACGGCACAAAGACCTTCAGCTGTGACCAGGGGCGCTTGAAGCTGCGGTGCGAGCAGACCATCAGCCGCGATGGCCGCCTGTTTCAAGTCAACGTGCAGGTGCTCGACGCCAGCCACGAGGCGCCGCCACTGGCCCGCGTGGAGACACAGGTCAGGGCCGAGTGAGCCGCGGCAAGGCCGGCCCATCGGGCAATTTGTCGAGGTTGACGCGCAGCTTCTCGCCGCCGCGCTCGATCTCGACTCCGTCGCCCTCGATGGCCGTAAGCCGCACGCCGGGGCTGAGGCGCTCGCCCAGCAGGAAACTGCGCGGCGGGCCGTCGTTGAGACTGAGGATCGCCACCGCACCGCGCGCCCCGGCCAGCACCCCAGAGACCTTGACCTGCAACGCAGCCGGCGCATTGGAAAACCATTGCAGCGCCGGGTTATCGCTGCGCGCCGCCAGCACCTGGGGCGCGGCCTGGGGCGTATGGGACTCGGCGGACGTCAGCAACAGCGGCGTCCAGACCGCCACACCGGCCAATGCCGCCAGCAACGCCACGATCTGTACACCGTGGGCCGGTGAGAAACGCAGGGTAAATGCCATGGGAAGGACCTCCTGTTTGTCCATGGCACCAGCCTACAGGCCAATTCGCACGTTTTTATTTCACAAGCTCACCAGCTTTCGAGGGGCCTACCGATGAAACAGCAAGGCTTCACCCTGATCGAGTTGATGGTGGTGCTGGTGATCATCGGCATCGCCAGCGCCGCCATCAGCCTGACCATCAAGCCCGACCCGCTGCACCTGCTGCGCAAGGACGCCGAGCGCCTGAGCCAACTGCTGCAAATGGCCCAGGCCGAAGCCCGCGCGGACGGCCGCCCGATCACCTGGCGCGCCGACGCCAAGGGCTTTCGCTTCAACCGCCGCACCGACGATGGCAGCGGCGTCGAAGCGTTCCAGGGCGACACCCAACTGCGTCCGCGCCTGTGGGAAAGCACGCCGATGCACATCGATATCGAACCCCGGCAAACCCTGGTGCTCGACGCCGAATGGATCAACCCACCCGTGCGCATCGTGCTGTCCGACGGCCAACACAGCCTCAGCCTGCAACGCGACACCGCCGGCTTGATGCGCGTGGTGAGCCAGCCATGAAGCGCTCCGAACAAGGCTTCACCCTGATCGAAGTGATGGTCGCGATCATGCTCATGGCCGTGGTCAGCGTAATCGCCTGGCGCGGGCTGGACAGCGTCACCCGCGCCGACCAGCACCTGCAGGCGAGCAGCGAACAGACCGAAGTGCTGCTGCGCGCCCTCAACCAACTGCAGCGCGACATCAGCCTGCGCGCCAGCGTCGAACTGAACACCCCGGAGCCCTCAAAGAACAGTGCAGAAAAGCTCGATGGACCGGCGGCGGTCACCGTGCGCAGTTCCGACAGCAAAGGCTTTCGGCTGGACATCATTCGCAGCGCACCCATCGCCGGCGATGGCCTGCAACGGGTGCGCTGGTGGCTCAAGGGCGACAGTTTGTATCGCGCTGCGGCACCCGCGCGGGATCGCTATCCGCTGCCGGCGGCGAAGGATGGCGTGGTGGTGTTGAGCGGGGTCCGTGACCTGCAGGTGCGGGTGTGGGAGGCGGATAAGGGCTGGCGGCAGTTGAGCGGGAATCGGCGTGAGGATCCGTTGGGGCTGGAGATCAGTTTGGTGCGGGAGACGCCGCAGGGGGTGGAGAAGTATCGGCAGGTGGTGGGGCCATTGAGATAGCCGTCCCAAACACGCCCCCCGTAGATACCTTGTTATCACATTGAAAATAGGCAGGTACTTCTAACTCAACAACACCACCCCACCCGGCAACTCCGTACACTTGGCCCCATACGCATCCCGAATCAACAACGCCACCCCTGCCAACTGCTGCAGGCTGAACCGTGCCTGTACGCGCCGTTGGCCAAGTTGCTTGTTGAGCAGCACCAGCATCCCCGGGCGGTAGCGGTTGATCTCGTCCACCACCGTGGCCAGGGTGGCGTTGTTGAAGACCAGGACCTGTTCGCGCCAGGCCACGACCGTCTCGGTGTCCACCACCACCGGCTCGCCGATGCCGGCCGCGCCGTAGGTCAGTTGCCGGCCGCTCTCCAGGCGCACGCTGCGTCCGGCCACGTCCACCGACAGCCACCCCTCGATACAGGTGACGCACACCGTGCGGTCGGTGTTGCGCAGATTGAAACGTGCCTGCGCCGCGCTCACCGAGCCTTCTCCCGCCAGCACTTTGAGCGGCTGTGCCGAATGGGCGATCACTTCGACTTCGCCTTCGAGCAATTCAAGCCCCTGGCCCACGCGGCTGACGCGCGTCTGGGTGTTGAGTTCCAGGCTGACGCCGTCGCTTAACAGCACTTGGCGCTGTTCGCCGACTTCGGTGCGATAGTCCGCGGTGAGGCCGGCAAAACCACCGGGGGAGCCGACCTGCACCATGAGCATGGCGGCCGATGCGGCAATCGCGCCGCCCAGGAATGCACGGCGGCCAAAGCTGCGCGGTTGCGAGACTTGCTCAAGGGCCGGGGCCAGTTGCTGCCACATCGCCTTGGCCTGCTCGAACGCCTGGGCATGCTCGGGGCTTTGCGCACACCAGGCCTTGAGCGCCTTGGCATCGGCCACGGTGGCGCGGCCCGAGGTCAGCAGGACCAGCCAGTCGCGGGCTTCGTCGTGCAGGGGGCTGGCGGCGGATTGCCGAGTGGCACTGAGGCTAAAAATGTTCAAGCGCGCAAATACTCACGGTTTTATCAGGGACTCGACTCTAAGACGGTTTTCCGGCCCCGGGACCGAACCGCTGGATCACTTTTCTTTCCAGGCGCTTGGCGCAGTGGCCCAGGGCGGCCTTGATTTCCTTCTCGACCATGCGCGTGGAAATGCCGAAACGCTGGGAGATTTCCAGGTGCGGGGCTTCTTCCAGGCGGGCGGCGATAAGGATCTTGCGGCGGCGGGCCGGCAGTTCGTAGAGCGCCTTGACCAGGGACTGGATTTCTTTCTGGCCGCCCACCACCCGTGACGGGTCCTGGGCTTCGTCGGCGCTTTGCAGCAGTTCTTCCACCTCGCTGCCGGTGAGCAGACGCGCGTCGGCCTGGCGGCGGTCGGCGGCGATGTTCAAGGCCATGCGGTACAGGTAGGCATTGGGTTGCGCCAGGTTGGGCGGCACTTCCATGCGGTCGACCCGCAGGTAGGTTTCGTGCAGCACATCGTTGGCCAGGTCCTCCGAGCCCAGGCGCTTGCGCAAACGTACCTTGAAGTCGTCGTAGGAGGCCAGGAACAAGCCGACCATCGTACTGTGCCCGGTATTTTTCATCCGCCCCAGGCTCCGTTTGCTGCTGTGCATTCCATGCGCATTCCTGTGGTGTCGGGCATCAAAAGTAAAGTCACCGGTTGACGCAGCGAGCTCGGTGCCGGTCGTTCGACCCGCGTGGTGCCCAGGTTGCGTACCAGTGCTTCATCGCGTTGTTCGTCGCCGGTGGAGCTGACCAACCGACTGTGTTCGATCAGCCCTTGGGGGTTGACCCACACCTGTACCAGCGCGCGGAAACTGCCGGGCCGGGTCAGCGGCGAGCGGCACAGGCTGGCCTCGATGGCCTGCTGCAAGGCCGTGGCGTAGCTGTTGTTGATCCGTGCGGCGTTGCGTGCCGCCGCACCACGGGTGGCAGGCGGCTGGCTGACCGCGGGCAACTGCAAGGTGAACGCATCATCGCGTGCATAACGCGCCATCAGGCCACTCCCCGTCAGCAACATCGCCAGAGCCTCCTGCGCCGTAAAACGCCCGCGCACACTGATGGAACGCCGGCCCCGCGTCAGTTCGCGGTCGACCAGCACCGCCATTCCGGTGGCGCGGCTGTACGCTTGCAGTGCATGTTCCAGGTCCTGCGCCGGCAGGTTCAACAGCAGCAGCGATGACTCCGCCTGCGCGACGCGACCACCGGCCAGCAGCAACAGCAAGAGCAGGGCGCATACGGCGCGCCTCCAGCCCCCCTGTTCACCCCCTGCTCTGCATCGCTGCACGGCCGACGCGCCCTAGAAAACCGTCATCCTGAGGCCAATTTATGAACCTGATGTTACGGTGATAGCAAAAAAAACATCACGGTGACGAGAGGCCCGCTGCACTAGACTTGCTCACCTACCGGCCCATTCCTTCGGGCCCGCCAGGAGGCCTCGATGAAGCGCTTACCGATCCTCGCCAGCCTGTTGCTGTGCGCGGCCCTGCCCTTGCACGCCCACGCCGAAAACTGCGCCGACGTCTCGGTGGATGGCTACAAGGCGCCCGACTATGGCTGCCTGAGCCAGCAGATGGGCAACGACACGAATGCAACCAAAGCCGCGAAGAAAAACCGCGAGGCGCAAGGCATTGCCGTGGAAAAACGCCAGCCGAACAAGGTCGGCCTGGCCACCCCGGCGGCGACCAGCGTGCGCATGGGCAATACCTTCGGCACCTCGGTGAAACCACAGCGGCCTTGAGTTGTTCGATAACTGTTTGAGCAACACAGCACCCATGTGGGAGGGGCATAGGTATCTACACAACTTTGACTAAACGCTGTCCCCCCGGCAGATAGAGCTGTTGTGGTGAGCGGGCTTGCCCCGCGCTGGGCTGCGAAGCAGCCCCAAAACCAGCCTCTACAGAGTTTCTGATACACCGCGTTCTTCTTTCCTGGGGCTGCTTCGCAGCCCAGCGCGGGCGGTGCGACGATTCGACAAGCCCGCT
>NZ_VYKD01000021.1:0-168115 GCF_032424295.1 Pseudomonas sp. JV449
TTGGTTCCGTGGCGGCCTTCGGGCCGACCATGTCGTTGGCTTTGAGCGCGTACATATCCGTTGCTGCGGTCACGGCCGCTATGGGTTCCGCCCTTACGGCGGGTCACTTTGGAAAAGCCCCAAAGTAACCAAAGGGCTCTTGCCCCACCACTCGGTACCTCGCCTAGGCTCGGTATGCCCGAACGCAGGCTTGAATCCGTGGGCCGCCGTCATGGGCCATCCTTGGCCCAGGACGGCTAACCCGGCGTCCTGCCGGGTTACCCACGGATTCAAGCCTGCGTTCGGCCAGCGTGGTTAACGGGGCGACTGAGATCAAGATCAAAAGCCAGAGCCAGAGCCAGAGCCAGAGCCAGAGCCAGAGCCAGAGCCAGATCAAAAGATTGCTGACTTCGTCAGCGGTTAAGGAAGTAGAAGCCACACCGCGCACGCTTCAATGATCAGGTCGGCTTTAAGGCCGCCTCGCTTTGGCTTTTGATCTCAAATCGCCCCGTCAAACACGCTGGCCGAACGCAGGCTTTGGAGCGTGGGTAACCCGGCAGGACGCCGGGTTAGCCGCGCTGGGCCATGGATGGCCCATCGCGGCGGCCCACGCTCCAAAGCCGGAGTGAGGGCACACCGAGCCTAGGCGAGGTGCCGAGTGTTGGGGCGAAGACCTTTTGGTTACTTTTGGGTCTTTCCAAAAGTGACCCGCTGTAAGAGCGGAACCATAGGTGGCCGTGACCGCAGCAACGGATATGTACTCCACCCCAAAAAAAGCGGTCGGCCCAAAGGCCGCCACGGAACCAAGCGCCCTCGCCACAGACCGCTGAAAAAAATTGTGCAGATACTTATGCCCCCGATGGCAGCAGCTCAGCTACAGATGCATCCACTGACACTGCCTCATCGGGGGCAAGTCGAACCGTCGCACCGCCCCTCCCACATTTTTAACCGTGTACCCCCGCCCTACTCCAGTTGGCTCCAACGCCAACCCCATGGCATTTGCTGCTGCCCCCCAACCGCAATTAAGTAGTAACTGTGGTCTCGCCCCACACACCACGAGGAATCTACCGAATATTCCCGCCCCCCTTGCCAGCCCTCAACCCAGGTGGGATACAAGCACCCTGACGCCACAATTAACAACGCTCCGGAGGCTCGCCATGTCCGCCCTGCCACACCCCACTTATCTCTACCGCCCAATGACCGCAGCCGACCTCCCGGCCGCCCACGATTTGTCGGTGCAACTCAAATGGCCTCACCGCCTGGAAGACTGGGCAATGTTGCAACGGGTCAGCGACGGCTTCGTGGTCATGGATGGCGAGCGGCTGATCGGCAGCGCGTTCACCTGCCCCCAGGGCGACTACGCCACCATCGGCCTGGTGATCGTCAGCAATGACTACCAGGGCCAGGGCATCGGCCGGCGCTTGATGGAGAAGGCCATTGCCGCCTGCGATACGCGCACGCCGGTCCTCAACGCCACCCTCGCCGGCGCGCCGTTGTATGCCAGCCAGGGGTTCGTCGAGTTCGGCCGGGTGCAGCAGCATCAGGGCCAGGCCTTGGTGCCCGCCCTGCCGACGCTTGCCGACGGCGAAACCTGCCGGGCGCTTAACGCCGATGATCATGCCAGCCTGCTCGCGCTGGCCAAGGCCGCCAGCGGTATGGACCGTCGTGAAGTGCTGCGTGACCTGCAGGTGGAGCACGCCGTGGGTATCGAACGCGACGGCCGGCTACGCGGCTTCGCCCTGCTGCGGCCGTTTGGGCGTGGGCGTTGCATCGGCCCGGTGGTGGCGGAAAATATCGAGCAGGCCAAGTACCTGATCGCCACCTTGCTGGCCCAGGTGCCGGACACCTTTGTGCGCATCGACATTCCCGTCGCCTGTGGCCTCAGCGACTGGCTCGAACAGGCCGGCCTGAAGAACATCGACACAGTCGCGCAAATGGCCCTGGGTACGCCGCCCCAGGCCAGCCAAGGCGTACACCCCTTTGCCCTGATCACCCAGGCGATCGGCTGACTTTTCTCCCGGAGCACTCCCCATGTCATCTCCCCGTATCCTGCTGTTGGCACGCGCCGACGGCAGCCGCGTTGCCACGTCTTTCAACAAGGCCGCCTTGAGCGCGCTGGACCCGTTCGGCGACAGCCGCCAACTTGCCTGGATGGGCGACGATGGCGTGTCCGCAGGCGTGGTGTCCTTCAGTGGCGAAGCGGTGATCGAAGATTTCCCTCACAGCGAAACGCTGGTGGTACATGCAGGCCATGTCGTGCTCAGTGCCGCGGAACAGTCCTTGGAATTGGACGTCGGCGCCAGCGCCGTCATCGGCTTGGGCACACGCCTCACGGTGCAGGCCAGTGCAGGCAGCGAATGGGCGTTCTGCGCGGTCGAGCAGGCCGATGCCCCGGTGTGCCCCGGCCTGACCCTGCTCGATCCGCACACCCTGCTCAACCCCTCCGCCGCGCCGGAACCCCAGATACTGATCGGCCCCACCCCGCAGTGCCGCGCATTCAACCTGTTCGACGATGCCGTGACCGAGCTGCGCGTCGGCATCTGGGACTCGACGCCCTACGCCCGCCACGGCCGCCCGCACAAACTGCACGAACTGATGCACCTGCTCGAAGGCCGCGTCACCCTGCAGGGCAACGAAGGTGGCGAAGTCACGGTGAATACCGGCGATACCGTGTTCGTGGCCAAAGGCGCGCCCTGCGCCTGGACCAGTACGGTGTACGTGCGCAAGGTCTACGCGGTGAAGTGACTCAGGCCTTCAACGCCTCTTCCAGAAACGTCACCAACGCCTGTACGCGCGGGCTGCGCAGTTTGCGCGACGGCACCAGCAGCAGCACCGGTGCGCTGTCAAAGCTCCAGTCCGCCAACACACGTACCAGGCTGCCGCTGGCCACGGCGTCACTCACGTCCCACTGCGAACGCAGCACCAGCCCCAAGCCTTGCTCGGCCCAACGCCGGGCAACGCTGCCATCGTTGCTCAACAACGCAGGTTCCACGCGCAGGGTCTTGCGGCTCTGGCCTTTGCGCAGGTGCCACAGGGTCACGTCCTCATCATTTTCGCGAATGCAGATGCAGCGATGGGACGCCAGCTCATCCGGCGCAGACGGCACGCCGTGGGCGTGCAGGTAGGCCGGGCTGGCGCACAACCAGCGCTCGTTTGGTGTCAGTGGCCGCGCGGTCCACAGGCTGTCATTCAGATGGCCGATGTGAACCACCGCATCACTGTCATGGCGATCGGGCCAGGGCGTCTCGCGCAAATCCAGCTGCAAACACAGCTGCGGGTGCAGTTTGGCAAACCGCGCCAACAGCGGTGCGATGCGCTGGCGGCCATAGCCAAACGGCGCCGCCACCCTCAAGGTGCCCACCAGGGTTTCATCCTTGTGCCGGAACGACTCCGGCAGCGCCTCAAGCTGCTCCAGCAACAGCGCGCTCTCCCGCGAAAACCGCTCGCCATCCGCCGTCAGGCTGAGGCGCCGCGCATCGCGATTGGCCAGGCTCAGCCCGAGCAGCGTCTCCAACTTGCGCAGGCGCATGGACAACGCCGGCGGCGACACATTCAGGGTGCGGGCGGCGGCGCTCAGCGACTCCGAGCGGGCCAGGGTCACGGCAAGGCGAAGGTCTTCGATGGAAATCATTCAATTTTACTTAATGATTGATGAATACCGATTGAACCACAGGTTAACGACAGCTGAGTAGAGTGCAGCCTGTCCCCCGCCACACGAGTTCCGCCATGTCCACGCCGATTGCTTCCCTCGACACGCCCGCCGCGCTCGTCGACATCCCGCAGATGCAGCGCAATATCCAGCGCATGCAAGACCGCATGAACAGCCTGGGCGTGCGCTTGCGCCCGCATATCAAGACCAGCAAGTGCCTGCCGGTGATCCACGCCCAGATCGCCGCCGGGGCCAGCGGTGTGACGGTGTCCACCCTCAAGGAAGCCGAGCATTGTTTCGCCGCCGGTATCCGCGATGTGTTCTACGCCGTGGCGATGGCCCCGGGCAAACTGCCCCAAGCCCTGGCCCTGCGGCGCAAAGGCTGTAACCTCAGCCTGCTCACCGACAGCGTCCCGGGCGCCGAGGCCATCGTCGCTTTCGCACAGCAGCATGACGCACGCTTCGACGTGTGGATCGAAATCGATTGCGATGGCCATCGCTCCGGCCTGGCCGCTCACGACCCGGTACTGATCGACGTCGCCCGCATCCTCAGCGAGGGCGGCCTGCACCTGCGTGGCGTGATGACCCACGCCGGCTCGAGTTACGAGCTGGACAGCCTTGAACCCCTGCAAGCGCTGGCCGAACAGGAACGCGCACTTTGCGTACGCGCCGCAGACATCCTCCGCGCAGCCGGGCTGGCGTGCCCCGAGGTCAGCATCGGCTCCACCCCCACGGCCCTCTCGGCGCTGAACCTGGACGGCGTCACCGAAGTACGCGCAGGTGTGTATGTGTTCTTCGACCTGGTCATGCGCAACATCGGCGTGTGCCAGGCCGATGAGTTGGCGTTGAGCGTACTGACCACCGTGATCGGCCATCAGCCGGACAAAGGCTGGATTATCACCGACGCCGGTTGGATGGCCATGAGCCGCGACCGTGGCACCCAGCGCCAGCGCCAGGACTTCGGTTACGGCCAAGTGTGCAGCGAAGCGGGCGACTGGATCGACGGCGCGCGGGTCACCGCTGCCAACCAGGAACACGGCATCGTCACCCTGGGCGCTGCCCACAGTGACGCGCTTGTCACGCGCTTCCCCATCGGCAGTCGGCTGCGCATCCTGCCCAACCATGCCTGTGCCACCGGCGCGCAGTTCCCGGATTATCACGCCGTGGAGGCCGATGGCAGCGTGCACACCTGGAGTCGCCTGCATGGCTGGTAATCGCATCCACTCGATTCATAGCACCCACGCGGCACCGCCGGGCGGGCACTATTCCCAGGCAGTGGCACACGGCGGCGTGCTGTATGTATCGGGGCAACTGCCGGTACGCGCCAATGGCGAGCACAGCGCCGGGCAACCGTTCGCAGTGCAAGCCTCGATTGCCTTGGATAACCTGGTGGCGATCCTCGGTGAAGCGGGCCTGAGCCCCGGCGACCTGCTCAAAGTGACGGTGTACGTGGTCGGCATAGAACACTGGCCCGCCTTTGATCAAATTTACGCGCGCTACCTGGGTGAACATAAACCGGCCCGCGCCGTGGTGCCCGTGCCGGTGTTGCACCATGGCTACCTGATCGAAATCGACGCAGTGGCCCGTACCGCACAGGAGCAGCCTGCATGAACCCGCAAAAAAGCGCTGTGCTGATCATCGGCGGCGGCATCATGGGCGCCTCGTCGGCGTTTTTCCTGCGCCGCCACGGCTGCTCGGTCACGCTGCTGGAACGCGACCAGATCGGTCAGTACGCCAGCGGTGTGAACTTCGGCAATGTGCGCCGCCAGGGCCGCTACCTGGGGCAACTGGAACTGGCCAACCGTTCGTGGGCGCTGTGGAAACGCCTGCCGGAGTTGATCGACGACGACCTGGAATTCATCCCCAGCGGCCACATGCGCGTGAGCTATCGCGAAGATGAAATCGCTGAACTGGAGGCCTACGCCGCCGCGCCGGAAGCCGCGCAACTGGACCTGAAAATCTATCGCGGCGCCGAGTTGCACCAGCGTTTCGGTTTCCTCGGCCCCGAGGTGAAAGGCGGCTCCTACGCGCCCCACGACGGCCACGCCAATCCTCGCCTGGCGGCACCGGCATTTGCCCGCGCCGCACAGCGCCTCGGGGCGCGAATCGAGGAAAAAACCGAAGTCGCCGACGTGGAAAAGGTCAACGGCCTGTTCCACGTCACCACCACCGACGGTCAGTTGTTTGTTGCCGAGCAACTGTTGATTACCGCCGGCGCCTGGGCCGCGCGCCTGTCCGAGCGCTTCGGCGAGCCGGTGCCGCTGGAGCCCAACGGCCCGCAGATGTCGGTGACGGAACCGGTGCCCTACGCCTTGCCCACCGTGATCGGCGTGTTCACCAAGATCAAGGAAGAGGTGATCTACTTCCGCCAGATCCCGCGCGGCAACATCATCATTGGCGGCGGCGCCCGCTGCACGCCGGACATGCTCAACCGACGCGCGTTTTTCAAGTCCGAGAGCCTGCTCAACCAGATGCGCCAGATGAAACGGCTATTACCAGGCGCCGAGAAACTGAACATCATCCGAGTGTGGAGCGGCATCGAAAGCTACACCCCCGACTCCCTGCCGGTGATGGGCCCTAGCGGTAGCGTGGACGGGCTGTTTTATGCCTTCGGCTTCTGCGGCCACGGCTTCCAGCTCGGCCCGGGCGTGGGGGATGTGATGGCCGAACTGATCAGCACCGGCAGCACCAGCACCTTGATCAGCCCGTTCGATATCCGGCGCTTTACCCAACCTTCGACGGTGCCGGCAAACGCCCCCACCACAGGAAAACTCATATGAGCCTCACCCGCCTGCCGGATTCAGCAGATTATCCCTTGCAGCGTTGAATAACGGCATCTTTGCGCGGGAGCCTTTTGCTAGCTTATCCGGACACCGGGCCGTGCTGTTTGCAGCACCTATTACCGCTCCAGGGAGCCAGTTGGATGACCACTCAATCTTCAAACAGCTACAGCGTTGATGCGCAAACGGCTCACCAGTTTTACATCAACGGTCGTTGGACGTTCCCGGCGATCCCGGCGACGCTGCCGGTGGTCAACCCGGCCAATGAAGCCGTGGTTGCCGAGGTGGCACGCGGGTCTGCCGAGGATGTCGACCGGGCCGTTACGGCGGCACGCGGGGCGTTCGCCGGTTGGTCTGCGACCCCGGCTGCTGCGAGAGCCCAGGTGCTGGGGAAAATCCACGAACTGATCCTTGAGCGCAAAGAGCAGTTGGCACAGGCGCTGTCCCTGGAAATGGGCGCGGCCATTGGCTTCGCGCGGGCCATGCAAGTGCCGCTGGCGGCCGAGCACGTCCGAGTCGCCCGTGACCTGCTGTCCAGCTATCGCTTCCAGACCGTGGAAGGCGGCACCGCAATCGAGCGCGAGCCCATCGGCGTGTGCGGGCTTATCACGCCGTGGAACTGGCCGCTGTATCAAATCACCGCAAAAGTCGCCCCGGCCATCGCCGCCGGCTGCACCGTGGTGTTGAAACCCAGCGAACTGTCGCCATTGAGCGCCCTGCTGTTTGCGCAACTGGTGCATGACGCCGGCCTGCCGCCTGGGGTGTTCAACCTGGTGAACGGCAGCGGTGCCGAAGTCGGCGCGGCCATGGCGGCCCACGTGGACATCGACATGATCTCCATCACCGGCTCCAACCGCGCAGGCGCGTTGGTTGCCCAAGCGGCCGCGCCGACAGTCAAGCGGGTCACCCAGGAACTGGGGGGCAAGTCGCCGAATGTGCTGCTGCCCGACGCCGACTTCGCCAAGGCTGTGCCGCTGGGGGTGATGTCGGCGTTTCGCAACGTCGGCCAGTCGTGCAGCGCGCCGACCCGCATGATCGTGCCAAGAAGCCGCCTGGCCGAAGTCGAAGCCCTGGCGGCGGCTACCGCGAATGCACTGATCGTCGGCGACCCGCAATCGGAACAGACGCAGTTGGGTCCGATCGCCAACGAAGCCCAGTTCCATCGCGTCCAAAGCATGATCCAGGCCGGCCTCGATGAGGGGGCCAAACTGGTGTGCGGTGGGCCGGGACGGGCGGCGGGTTTTGACAAGGGCTTCTATACGCGGCCGACGGTGTTTTCCGAAGTGGACAACGCCATGCGCATTGCCCAGGAGGAAATATTCGGGCCGGTGCTGTGCATCATTGCCTATGAGACGGTGGATGAAGCCGTCGCCATCGCCAACGATACGGTCTATGGGCTGGGCGCCCACGTTCAGGGGCAGGACCTTGATCTTGCGCGGGCGGTGGCGTCGCGTATACGCGCGGGCCAGGTGCACCTGAACCATCCGGCGTGGAATCCGATGGCGCCGTTTGGGGGCTACAAGCGCTCGGGGAATGGGCGGGAGTATGGGGTGCAGGGGTTTGAGGAGTATCTGGAAACCAAGGCGATTATCGGGTTTGGCGAGTGAGTGATGGGCCTTTATCAAGCTTAAAATAACTTATTGATTTTAAAGGGTTAAATTTTCACTCTAAAATCTTGAGTCTTGCATAAACAAATTTCAGGCGACCGCATTCTTGTGGTGAGCGGGCTTGTCGAATCGTCGCACCGCCCGCTCACCACAGAGAGATGTGTCAGGGTTTGAAAGGCTGTGTGGATACCTATGCCCTCTCAGCGCATCACACCTTGACGTTCTGCCGGATATTCCAGCCAAACTTCACCGGCCCACCGTCCTTGGCGCCATCGGCCTTCTGCGGCTGATAGCTGACGTCGACGGTGGCGAAGTTCAAGGCGATGCTGTCGTACAACACATCTTCGGCCGTTTCAGCGCGGGTGCTGTAGGACACCACCATGACCTCCTTCAAGGTGATCACCAGATATTCCACCGGGCTGGCTCCGCCGGCCTTGCGCACCACCAATTTGGCTTCGGGGTAATGCTTGCCGGTGGCGCAGGCCATCATCAGGTTGGGGCTGGATTTATCCAGGGGTTTGGTCAGGTTCAGGTTGGCAAAGTCGGCCTTGCCCGAACCGCCTCCCGTGCCGGAATGCATCGAGCCCGTTTGCGATAAACCCCAGCCCCAGTTGGTAATGTCGATCTCGTCACGATGGGCCTGGTCCCGCGATTCACCCTTGATATCGCCCAGTTTCAAAAACATATCGACTGCCATGTTGGCTCCTTGTCCTGTTGTGCGTCGGGAGTGACATGGGGCGCACTGTTCCCGAATCGAGACGGTGCTCACAAGATGGCAAAGCGGGATCGGGAAGTGCCTGCCTTGAAATGGCGAAACGTCCGACATTAATTTGCGCCACTACGTCTTTACCCTCTCGACTCCCCAAAAACCCAGGAGTTAAGGAATGACGACCGCCTTGTTCAACGATGGATTCCCCTCGGCCCACCGCACCACCCGCCAACGCATTGAAAGCAGCATCGACCTGCATCGACTGTTCTTCGCCATCGACAGCGACCCGGTGCTGATTGGCGCGGGCGTGGTGTATATCGATGAGGACTTCAACGTGGTCACGCTGCGTGAGTTCCAGGCGATTTGCAGTGTGCGGCCGATTAAGGTGGTGTTGCGTGAGGCGCCCCGGTATGTGGGGGCGGTGGAGTTCAAGCGGATGTTGGAGCATGAGCCGCGGGAATCGCGGTTGGTGAGTGAAGCGTTAAATACGGCGGTGACGTGTGCGGGGGCGATACTGAGTTGGATGGTGGTCTGGAGCGGAGTTGCGTTTATGCCGTTCACTGCGGGGGCAAGTGTGGTGATTTCCTTCGTCGGCAAAGCAGCTGCTGTGGCCAGCTCTGCGCAATGTCTTATCGGATTAGGCAGAACCAGTGTTGAAGCATTCAGCCCGCAGACTATTGATCGTCTCGACAGCGAGGATTGGTATCAAGCTGCAGTCGCTGTACTGGACGGTATCGCATTGCTAGGAGTCGCTACATCTGCCTTAACGACAGTAAAAACTATCAATCTAAGTACGAAAGTAACGGGAAAACCCATTCAGCAAGTGTTGAGAGGGCTTACCCGGCAAGAAAGAGTAAAGCTGAATGATGCACTGCTCAGAATCCAGGACCCGCGACTGACAACGAAACTGCTCAAACTAAAAAAAGCCGCAGGAACCACCAGCAAGCGCATCAGTGCGGCACAAATAAAACAAGCCACCATCAATCACATAAGAGATTCATTGGCTGCGACCTCAGGGTTCATGAGCAGCGCGATGTCAGGCAATGTTCGTACGCTCACTGTCGGTCTCTATGAGGAGTTCGATCAATGAAAAAGCAAAGAGCGCTAAAGGCCCTGGAGAAGTTGGGCCATGACACCAGCGTTAGCTTGCCTGACTGGAAAACGATGAGTGGGAAGGATTTTTTCTACTCTATTTTTTATATAGAAGATCCACGACCGTGGCGCAAACGTTACATGCCAGTCATCGGAGGGTGGATGCTTGCCGGGTGTTTTAGCATTGCCCTGACTGGCGTCCTGATAATGGTTACCTATCTTTCAGGAGCCCCAGAAGCTTCTACGTTGCGTAATTGGTTTTTTGGCGGAGTAGCGATAAGCGCGGTGTTTTCCATTGCGCAAATTGAAGTGCTCTACGGCCGCATCCATTGGGTCTGGATAAACGTCGCGGTCTACCTCCTTTGCCTGCTGATATCCCTACCCGCCATCCTCTGGCGCCCCAACACCTATCTCTATGCACTGGCCCTGCTCTGCCCACTTGTCGGCCTGCTCATTCTCAACAGCAACCGCTGTCGCGAACTGCGGCAAAAGTCGGTGGAGTTACGCCACAAACGCCTAGCCATTATCGCGACCCTGAAACAACAGGGCCGCTGGAAATGGTGGTGACCCTCAGGCCGCCTCGCTCCTTGCAGCCGTATGCCGATTCACCGGCACCGGCAAGCCCAGATGCCCACGAAACGTGCTGTGGCTGTACTCACTGCGAAACAACCCGCGCTCGCGCAACAACGGCAGCCCCTGGTCGGTAAACCACCCACTAAGCCGTTTGTTAAATCGAGGCGTTTCGCCTAATATCGCAAGCAACACCTTGCATAAAAACCACCAAGGCTTGCTCATCACCCAGCCCGCATATTCGAAGGAGTGGCATGCAGATGAAAGAATCCAAAGAAGTGTACGAACGCATCAGTGAACAGTTCGAGGATTTCACCGCCAGGGCCTCTCAGCGCAAGGTCGAGGTCGACACCTTCCGTAGCATGGTCGGCAATGTCGAGGGCCTGCGTATCCTGGACCTGGCCTGTGGGCATGGTTTCTTCAGTCGCCAGTTGAAGGACTGGGGGGCGGCCAAGGTGCATGGCGTGGATATTTCCGAAAACATGATTTACCAGGCGCGGCAAGCCAACGACGGTATCGCCTACGAAGTGCGGGATGTGGCGAAGATGGGCCGTATCGGCGCCTACGACATGGTGACGGCGGCCTGGCTGTTCAACTATGCCAGCAGTGTCGACGAACTGAGCAAGATGTTTCAGTCGGCCGCCGACAACCTGAAGCCCGGCGGCCAATTGGTGGCCTACACCGCCAACCCGTCGTTCGAACTGCAAAAAGGCAATTTCACTCGCTATGGGATTGAGGTGTTCGATGAAACCCCGGTCGCCGGCGGGTTTCGCTGCAACGCGCAGTTCATGTCATCGCCCCCCGCACCGTTTACCTACTATCGCTGGGAGCATGGCGTGTACGAAGAAGCCGCACGAGTAGCCGGTTTCAACCAGCTCACCTGGGTCGCCCCGCTGATCAGTGAACACAGCCGCACCTCCATGGGTGCGGGGTACTGGCAACTGTTCGAGCGCAACAGCCTGCAGATCGGTTTGACCTGCCGCAAATAATCGCGCAGTGATCGTTTCCACGCGCGTGGGAACGATCACGCCAGGGCGCCGACCGGCCGCAATCGCACCCGGATGTCCGCCCCCACCAGGCATTGCTCGATGATCGACAACGGTTGCGCCTGCCCCAGATCGGTCAAGCCATCCAACGCCAGCAACGGCCGTGCATCACTGCCCAGGAACAGCGGGGCGATGTAGACCAGCCACTCATCCACCAGGCCTGCCGCCGCAAAGGCGCCACACAATACCGGGCCGGCCTCGACCTGGACCTCGTTGCACCCCTCCTCAGCCAGGACCGTCATGACCTCTCGCAGGTCAAGCCCTTCGCCGTCCACCCCGACCTGCCGGAAACGCACACCCGCAGGTGGTGGGTGCGCCGGCTGGACGCCGGGCCCATGAAACACCAGGGTCGGTGCCGCGCCATCCAGCACATGGGCCTGGGCATCGCCCTTGAGATGCCGGTCGAGCACCACCCGCAGCGGAACGGAAAACGCCGCGTGCGGGTCGGGCAGGCGCACCGTCAGGCGCGGGTTGTCCGCCAGCAGCGTGCCACTGCCGGTGAGCACCGCGCAGGCCCGGGCGCGCCACACTTGCACATCGTCCCGGGCCTCGGGCGAGGTGATCCATTTGGATTGCCCGTTACCCAGGGCCGTGCGACCGTCCAGGCTCATGGCCAGTTTGATCCGCAACCATGGCCGCTTGCGTTCGGTACGTGAAAAAAACCCCTGGTTCAACTCGCGCGCCTCCGGACACGGCAAGTGTTCGACCAGCACACCCGCCGCCTCAAGCCGCTCAATGCCATGATGCTCATGCTGGGAGCGGTCGACACTGGCAATCACCACCCGCGCCACCCCGGCCCTGATCAACGCGTCGGCACAGGGCGGCGTGCGCCCATGCCCGCCGCACGGTTCCAGGGTGACGTAGGCGGTGGCGCCCCGCGCATCGGCGCCCGCCTCGCGCAGGGCATTGACTTCGGCGTGTGCCTGCCCCGCCCACTCGTGCCAGCCCTGGCCAAGCAGCAAGTCGCCCTTGGCGATCACGCAACCGACCCGGGGGTTGGGTGCCGTGGTAAAGGCGCCCCGGTCGGCCAGTTTCAGGGCGAGCCGCATGAAGTGCATGTCACGCGCCAGCGCCAGGCTCATGTGCGAACCAGCGCCAACAGGTACACCGCCTCACCATGCTGGCGCTCGATCACCACCAGGTCCTGCCAGGTGAAACCAAACGCTTCCAGGGTGTCGCGCACACCCTGTTCGGTGAAGAAATAACCTTGACGCTGGTTATCCATCTCGCGCCAGCCCGGCTCCGGGTTGCTCGCGTCGACGCCGAAGACGTTGAGCCCGATCAACGCGCCAGGGCGCGCGTACTGGCGGATATTGGCCAGGTAACGGTCCCATTCATCCGGATGCTGGTGATGGAAGCAGCCATTGTCGAGTACGCCGTCAAACACCTCCCCTGCCGGTGGCTGCCAATCCTGCAGGGCGCTGCACACCAGGCTGAGACGCTCGCCCCAGCGTTTGCGCAGCAGCGGCCAGCTGGAATTCTCGACGATGTCCAGGCCGGTCACCCGGTGCCCTGCCAGGATGAACTCCGAGGCATCCCGCGCACGGCCGACTCCCACGTCGAGGATATGCTGGTCCGGCGTCGGCCCCAGTGCCTCGAGGAAAACCCGGGCGGCCTTGGCCATGCCAATGTCCCAGGACCACTCATCTTCACCATGGCTGTAGCGGTGGACAAATGAGGTGTCGAGCGCCCGGCGGTACGTCGATACGTCCATGAATTGCGCTTGCTTGCTCATATCAGGCAGTCCTTGGGTCAAGAGGCGCGACGGGTGGCGATCCCGTAGATCTGGCCATCGTAGGAACTGGCCAGGAAATCATCGCTGGCCGTGCTGTGGGTGATGCAGGAGATACCACTGGCGGTGGGACGCTGTACTTGCTGCCAGGAACGGCTGGGCAAGTCGAACAGCGCGATGGTGCCGCTGTAGTTCGCGGTGGCAATCACTTCGCCGTCGGCGGAGGCACAAATGCACTTGATGGAATTGCGGTGCGGCGTGTCATAGACCTCGTCACCGGACTCCAGCCATAGGCGCAATTTCAGGTCGCGACCAATGCTGGCGAAACCGCCGTCGACCCGGCAGCAACCGTTGGAGATACGCGTGTGGGCATTTTCGATATGCCGCGCGCAACTGAAGTCGCTGATAGTGTGCAGGGCGGCGGCGGCCGAGGCGCATACGCTGAACAGGTGATGCTCGTTGGCCGCCACGCCTTTGATCGCGTTGTCGTGCATCGGGATCGACGCCACCAGCTCCAGGCTGTTATCGCCGGCGATGACAAACACCAGGCCTTCGCCGGTGTAGGTTCCGATCAATGCATGAAGCTGGCCATTGCGCTGGAACGTGGTGCCGCAATTGAGCGGCGAGCGATGTTGATACAACAGGCGCCCGCTGAGGGCGTCGAACACCTGGCCCATCTGCCCACCGGTCAGCAGCAGTGGACCGAACGGCAGCAGGAAGTTGCACAGGCTGCCGACGCCGCTCACGGGCTGGTTATCGCGAAACAGCAGGCCCGCGTCACCGATGCTGTATTGCCCGCCCTCGGTGGTCACCACGGCGTTGATGCTCACCGCCGGCTGAATGCCGTCCACGGTCCACTGATCGTGTTCATAATCCCAGGTGGCGTAGCGCGAGCCGAAGGTGGCGAACACCAAGGCGTCACTGCCGACGAACGCACAGCTGCGCGGCCAGACGATGCTCGGCAAATTGGTGCTGCGCAGGCGCTCCAGCTGCGTGCCATCGAAGCGCCAGAGGATCGCCAGGCGGTCATAACTCAAGGTCACCAGCAGCTGTTTTTCATCATTCCAGACAATGCGCTTGATCCCGGCATCGTGGGCAGGAACGGAGCGGATCTCGCCTCCATGGATGATCGAGATACGCCCTTCGTCGTCACCGGCAAACACTACGCCGGCGCGGGTAATGGCGACGGTATCGGTCTCGACGCCACCGATGTCGACTTCATCGCATTGCTCGAAGGTGCTGGTGTCCCACTGGCGCACCGTGCCGTCGTCGCTGCTGGAAATCAGGCGTTTGCCATCCGGCGACCAGACCACGGAAATCACATCGGCCTGATGCCCGCGGCAGGTGCCCTTGAGGTTGCCGTCGAGGTCGAAGAGGCGCAGTTGATGATCGCGCGAGCAGGTCGCGATTGACGCACCGTCCGGCGAGAACACCGCCATTTCCACGTCGTCGTCATGCCCCGACAGCACGGCCTTGAGGCGCATGCTCGGCACTTCCCAGACGCGGGCGGTGTAGTCGCTGCTGGCGCTCACCAGGTACTTGCCATCGGCACTGAACGCGCACTGGTTGGCCAGGTGGTCATGGCTGACGCGGTGGATCGAATGCCCGGTCTGGGCGTTCCACAGAATGACTTGGTTGTCGTAGCCGGCGGTGGCGATGAACTCACCAGCATGGGCGGCGACGCCGCTGATAGGGCCTATGTGTCTCATCGAAAAGTCCTTTTCCTGGAGAATGAAATCAAAGCTTGATGGTGTGGCTCGACTTGCTGACTTTTGATCGCAGGTAGTTGTGGTTGTGCTTGGTCAGGAACACCCCGGTCGGCACTGAGCTGACCACGTCGATCCCGCCATCGCGCAACTGCTTGACCTTGTCCGGGTTGTTGGTCAGGAGCCGGCAGCGATGCACATCCAGGGCCCGCAGCATGGCGACCGCCGGGGCGAAACTGCGCGAGTCTTCCGGGTGATTGAGCTTCACGTTGGCCTCGTAGGTGTCCATGCCGGCGTCTTGCAGCAGGTAGGTTTCGAACTTCGAATACAGGCCGATACCGCGACCTTCCTGGCGCAGGTAGATCAGGTAGCCGCCTTCGGCATCGAGCGCCTTCAGGGCTTCCTGCAGCTGCGGGCCGCAATCGCAGCGCTGGGAACCGAACACATCACCGGTGATGCATTCGGAATGCACGCGCACCAGGGGCACATCGGCATCGGGCTCACCGGCTCTGACGGCAAAGTGTTCATTGTTCTTGTCAAAGCCCTTGAACCCGTAGAAGTGGGCGTTGACCTCACCGCCAAGAATGGAGATGGGAACTTGCGTATGAAGCGTTACTGGAGTGTCCATGGCATAGCCTCTATGGAAGTGTCGCGTTCTGGCCAGAGTGGTTTTCTACCAAACGGAATCCCATGACATAGATGGGTCTTGGATAACGTCCATGTCGGCGCTGATTGCGCGCAAGATCCCTGAAGCGGGTGAAACTGCCGCCACGGGCTACCCGGTGCCTACCAACATCCAGCACCAGGTCATCGTTGATCTCAGGCCCGCCCGGATAGGCCCGATAATCGTCGGCAACGTACTCTTCCACGTTGCCGGCCATGTCCAGCGCGCCAAACATCGAGGCGCCCTCGAGGAACACCCCGACGGGTGTCGACGTGAGCAACCCCAACTCGATGGTGTTGGCGTACTCGACATTGAAGGTTTCGCCCCAGGGAAACTGAGAGCGCTGCGGCCCTGCCGCGGCGTATTCCCACTGTGCTTCGCTGGGCAGCGCAAACGCGCGCCCGGTGCGTCGGCTCAGCCATTGGGCGTAGGCGTCGGCATCCACGTCGCTGACGCTGTAGACCGGGTGGTTGGCCTGGTGCTGGGGAAAGCGGCCAAAGGCCCAGCCGGTCGGCAGGAACGGATAACCGGTATCCAGCAGGAAGGCGCGATATTCGCTGTTGGTGACCGGGTAGCGACCGATGCGAAAGCTCGCCAGGTCGACCCGATGGTTGGGGGTTTCTTTCTCGATCCAACTGCGGTCCAGGCCCAGCCCGGCGTAGGCGGTCATGACCGCGTCGACGCGCTGCGGCTCCAGGCCGATCTCGACCTGGGCGGCAGGAACGTCGCACATGGCGGGGCTGAACACGTCGATGCGCGGGTCGCCCTTGTAGCCCAGCACTTCACCGGCGGCGATACGCCGCACCAGGGGTTCGGCAACCGACTCGACCACCCGTAGCAGTTGCTCGATGGGCGCACTCATCAGCTGTCCGGTGGCGTCGGCGATTTGCCGGGTCAGTTCATATTCGACGTAAGCCTGCGGGTAGCCCATCAATACCCGATCAGACACGTTCTTTGGCAAAGGGCTCGGCAGCGTCGGCCAATGCCAACCGTATTGATTCGTCATAGGTACACCTTTATTCCGAGCGAACACATCCACGACCGAGCGCGAAACCGCTCGGCGTGTGGGGATCAGTCAGGTATCAGAGTCGGTCGAGCAGCAACCTTCGATTGGTCTCGATCATCTCGATTTCGGTGGAGTACACCTCAACCACCAGGCCATCGGGGTCTTCGAAGTACACGGCCGTGCGGACGTTGTCCGGACCGTGGTGATAACCCGGCGCGGGGCCATTGCCCTTGACCAGGGTGATGTTGTCGTCGGCAGCCACCTTGTCGGCGATGCGTTTGACATCCTCCGGCAGCGCACGAATGCCGATGTGGTAGCCCGGCGGGTAGACAAAGTCGGGATTGTGTTCGATGAAGAAGTCGAAACCATTCAACTCCATCACTACTTTGCGCGGCCCCAGGTTGTAGCAATAGTGGGCGCCGAAGATGTCGCGATAGAACGCCTGGGAGGCTTCCAGGTCGCGGGTGAGGATGTTGATATGGGTCAGTTGCGGGCGCTGGGACTCCAACGCGGCAGCCTCGATGGATACACCTTCCAGGGACCGCCACATTTTGATCGCGGCGGCGAATTTGGAGAAACCGGCCAACCAGTTTTTCACCGTGTCCGGGGATACGCCCGCGTCAGTGATCGCCAGGCCATGGGGGTAAATGAAACAGGCCGTGCGTTGCAGCAATGCCGCGTTAAGCGGATCGCCGGCAGGTTGCCCGGCGCTGCCTTCGGCAAGGCGCACGATGCTGACGGCCTTGTTGTGGTAACCATCGGCCAATGCCGCGAGCCGGGTAGTGAGGGTGTCGAGGCTGTCTGCCGCCGACACCAACAGGATAAACCCGTCGGCCTGGGGTAACTGCGCGCCCTCAACGGCCGCGCACAGTTCAAAACCGGCGGCTTTCGCGCAGGTGTTCAACGGCTCGAGAAAGCCGTTCAGACGTGCGGCCGTGTCGGAGCTGTACAAGGTAATAAAGCGCAGCATCAGGCAACCCTCCCCTCGGTACGGCGACCGATCAACAGGCTGTAGCGCCCGATAGGTTCCTGCACCACCTCAAAGCCCTGGGCAACCATCTGTTCGGCAATCCAACGGGTGGGATGCAGTTCGCCGTGCACCGTGTTGACCATCATGTGCAGGGAGAAATCCGCCGACAGCGCCGGGTGAATTTCATCGTCTTCCAGGGTCATGCTCAGCACCAGCAACGAACCGCCGTCGTTGACCAACTGGGCAGCCGAGCGGATCAGCGTGCTGGTTTCTTCGCGGGTGAAGTAGTGCAGGCAGTCATTGACCATGATCACGTCGGCGCTTTCACCTTCGTAACGGGCCAGGTCCAGCAGGTTACGTTCCTTGAACGTCAGGCGCCCCGCCAACTGGTACTTCTCGACGGTGCTTTCGGCGGACTGGCGCGTGGCGGCCAGGTCCCAGATTTCGCCCTGGACCTGAGGGTGCCGCCGAGCGATTTCGGCGATATAGGTGCCGTGTCCACCGGCCAGGTCGATGACCTTGCTGGCGGTATCGAACACTGGCAATTCCTTGAGCACATCGACCATGGGTTGACTGAAGCGCACCATCGCATCGTTGAAGGCATCACGTGCGGCAATGTCGTGTTTGAAGCGGTTCTCCTGCTGGAAATCCATGGACTCGGCGCTGCTCAGGATCTCCCCCAGGCGTGGCCAGTTCTGCCACTGCAAGCGCTGGTGGGCAATGATCGGGCCGATGAACTCGGCGCTGCGGCTGACCAGGAAACGCTCGGCCAGGGGCTGGTTGGTATAGGTGTCGGCGGACTTTTTCAACAGACCCAGGGCAACCAGGCCATTGAGAAAGATCTTGGCCTTGTTGGGCACCCAGCCCAATTGCTGGCTGATTGCGTCGGCGGTAGCCGGGCGGGTGGTTTGATCGAAGAGGTGCTGCGCTACAGCGAAGTGAAGGATGGCGGATTGTCGATACTGGTCGGAGAGTTTCACCAGGTCGACCACGCTGGACAGAGCAGTTACTTCATCAGCGTGCTCATAGATGGTCGTCGGCTTTTGCGCATTCATACAGATTCTCTTCCTTGAATGTTTTTGTCTTCGCTGACGTCGGCAAGCAATCAGTGTTTGAGACGTAGCGTGTTTTCTAACGGTCCGGAGTCGTGTGCAAATGAATGTTCAGGAGCAGCTTCCAAAAAAGCTAGCTACGATCCTAGCCCTAAGTCCTACAAAAGCAAGTCAAACCTTTTATAATTATTCGCTATTTATAATTAATTATTAATTCCTTTTATTTATTATTTTCCTGAGCGGCAAAAATGACTATGCTCATGCCCACTACCCCTTACGCAATGGATGGCGCCAAAGGTCGACGAACTCCAGTGATGCCCTCACTCCCCATGGTTACACGCGATTTATGACCTCCACACCTGCCGACGATACCCAGTCATCCACCGCCGAACGCATCCTGTTTTTGCTCAAGACCCGTGGCCCGTTGAAAACCACCGAACTGGCTTCGCTGCTGGAACTCACGTTTGAGGCGACCCGGCAACAAATCCAGAAATTGCAGGCATCGGAGTTGATCGTCGGCGTTTCGGCACCCACTTCCGGGGCCGGCCGCCCTTCGTTGAAGTGGGCGCTGACGGACACCGCACACAACAAATTCCCCGATTCCCACAGCGTGCTGACCCTGCACCTGATCGAATCCATCGAGGGGGTTTTCGGCAGTGATGGCATCGAGAAAATCATCACCAGCATGGAAGCGACCAATCGCCAGGAATACGTCCAGGCGTGTTCGCAAGCCTCGTCCCTGGAAGAAAAAGTCGCCATCCTGGTGCGCATCCGCGAACTCGCCGGCTATATGGCGCACATGGAACCCGCGGGTGAAGGTTGGCTGCTGATCGAAAACCATTGCCCGATCTGCGCTGCCGCGCGCAAATGCCAGGGTTTCTGCCGCTCGGAGTTGCAGATATTTCGTGCAGCCATGGGCGACGACACCCTTGTCGAACGTTGCGAACACCTGATCTCCGGCGACCGACGTTGCGTCTATAACATTCAACCGCGCACCTGACCGCCCCACACCAACCGCCCTAAAGGAATAAGGCCATGACACCGACTATCGACTTGCTCGCCAACCACCGCAGCGAGCGCAGCTTCCAATCCACGCCCGTCAGCGACGAACACCTCGATGCCATCTTGCGTGCCGGTCACCTGGCGCCGACGTCCTTCAATGCCCAGCATATTTCCGTGGTGGTCGTGCGCGACGCAGGCACCCGCCAACGCATTGCGGCAATAGCTGGCGGCCAGCCCTGGATCGCGTCGGCACCGGTGTTTATCACCCTGGTGGTGGACTTTCACAAGACCGCCGTCGGTGCCGCGCTCAATGGCCAGCAACAGCAGATCCAGCGGCACTTGGAAGGGCTGATCGCCGCCAGCACCGACGGCGGCATTATCCTCAGCACCCTGATGATCGCCGCACGCTCATTGGGGTTGGGCGTGGTGCCGGTGGGTGGCATTCGTGCCAACGCTGAAGCGATGATCGAGCTGCTCGGGCTGCCCGAGCAGACCTTCGCCCTGTGCGGACTGGCCCTGGGTCATGTGCACGAGCCGGCGGCACAGAAACCGCGCATGGGCATCGAAGCCTTCCGTCACGACGAGCGCTACAACCGTGCCGCGCTGGCACCGGCGATCAGTGCCTATGACCAGCACCTGATGCGCCATTGGCAGATCATTGGCCGTGCGGACGGCCAATCCTGGTCAAGCACCGTGGGCCGCACGTATGCACGCAACTACCGGCCCGATCTCAAGGCTCAGTTGCTGGCCAATGGCTTGTCCGCTGATTGAGCCTGCTGCGCACCGCCACTGCCCCAGCCCAGCGCCTTGTATAGCGCGATGGCGTTGAGGTAGGACGCCGTCTCGGCATCGGCCACGTCCTTCTTGATCAGGAAAAACGCGCGCTGGTTTTCGAGCACCGCCATGTAGGTGCCCGAACCGCTGCGGTAGCGTTTGCTGGCGATGTCGATCGCCTGCTCGGCATGGGTGGCGGAAGCCAGCAACGCGCCCAGGCGGGTCTGGTCCTGCGCCAGGCGCATCAGTGCATTTTCCACATCTTCCTGGGCCTTGAGCAGCGACTGTTGATAGCGCGCCAGGGCACCTTCGGCCTGGGCCTGGGAACCGCGCAGGCGCGCGCGCACGTTGCCCAGGCGAAACGCCGGCCAGTCCACCGACGGCGCCAGCTCATACGCACGGGATGCGCTGCCCAGGTCGCCGCCGCGCAGGGCGAAGAAGCCAATGAAACCGCCCAGGTTCAGGCGTGGGTACAAGTCCGCCGTGGCGGCGCCGACGTCTTCGGTGCTGGCGGCCAGCAGGCGTTCGGCGCTGACCACATCCGGACGATTGCGGATCAACTGGTCGACATCGCCCAAGGGCAGTTGCCGGGCCAGGGGCGCGAGGAAATGCGCCTTGGCCAACGCCTGCTGTTGACGCGGGGGTTGGCCGGTCAATACGTCCAGGCGATAACCGGTTTCCTGGATCCGCGTCAGCAACGGTGGAATCGCCGCCTCACTGAGCAGCAGGTTGGCGTGGGCGTTTTGCTGATCCTCGAATTGGCCGCTGCCGGCGCGCACCTGAGCGCTGGTCAGCGTGAGCGTTTCGCGCCAGGCACTGACCTGGGCCTGGGCCACCTCCAGGCTGCGGCTCAAGCCCTGCTGCTCGTAGTAATAACGCGCCACGTCGGCAGCGATGCTCAACTGCATCAGCGCCAGGTCCGCCTGCGCCGCCTGCGAGCGTGCCAGGGCCGAGGCCGTCAAGCGTTGCAAACGCCCGAACACGTCGATCTCCCACTGCACATCAAAGCCGGCGCGATAGGTCTGCGACAGCATCCGCTCGGGAGGCCCACCGTCGAACGGCAACTGCTGCTCCAGACTGCGGCCATAGGCGGTACGGGCGGTGACGCCGGGATACTGGTCGAGCCGGCGGTCATCAAACACCGCACGGGAGGCCAACAGGTTGGCCTGGGCCTGGCGAATGTCATGGTTATGCGCCAGCGCCGTGTCGATCAGGCGATCGAGCTCGGCGTCGTCAAAAAACGACCACCACTGGGCCTGCACCGGCGCCTGTTGGGCGAACAAGGCCTTTTGTGCAGTGACCAGGCTGATCGGCGGGGTTATGGGCTTTTCGTAATGCGGCCCGACCATGCAGCCGTTGAGCAGAATCAGCGCCAGCACGGTGGTGACAGTTTTGCCGGGCTTCATGGTTCACTCCTCAGGGTTTGCGCCAGGGACTGGGCCCGCGGGGTCGCGGCCGCCACTGAATGCTTGCGGGCCAGCAGGGTGTAGACCGTCGGCAGCACGAACAGGGTGAAGCAGGTACCGATCAGCATGCCCGATACAATTACCACCCCCAGGCCATAGCGGCTGTTGGCCCCGGCCCCCGAGGCGAACAGCAGCGGCACCAGGCCGACCACCATGGCCGCCGTCGTCATCAGGATCGGCCGCAAGCGAATCTGCGCGGCCTTGCGTATCGCCTCGGAACGGTCGAGGTGTTCCTGGGCCTGCAGGGCGTTGGCGAACTCGACCATCAGGATGCCGTGCTTGCTGATCAGCCCGATCAGGGTCACCAGGCCGATCTGGGTGTAGATATTGATCGTGGCGTAGCCCAGCGCCAGGGGAATCAGCGCGCCGCTGATGGACAGCGGCACGGTGATCAGGATGATCAGCGGGTCCATCAGGCTTTCGTACTGCGCCGCGAGTACCAGGTAGATCACGATCACCGCCGCCAGGAACGCCAGCAGCAGCGCATTGCCTTCCTGGGTGTACTGCCGCGCATCGGATTGCCAGTCGTAGCTGAACCCCACGGGCAACTCGGCGGTGACGCCTTCCAGGAACGCCACGGCGTCGCCCAGGGTGACCCCGGCAGCCGGCACCCCCTGGAAGGTCGCGGCGTTCTGCTGGTTGAACTGGGTCAGCTTGTTGGGTTCGACGTGCTCGGACACCTGGATCACCGTCGACAGCGGAATCAGTGTGCCGTCTTCCGTGCGCACATACTGGCGGGTCAGGGCTTCGGGCGTCAGTCGCTCACTGCCCGGGCTCTGGGCAATCACATCATAGGAGCGGCCCTCCAGGCCAAAGCGGTTGAGGTAGTTTTCCCCCACCAGCACCGCCAGCGATTCGCCGATGTCCTGCATGCGGATCCCCAGGCTGTTGGCCTTGGCCCGGTCCACTCGCACCTGTACCACCGGGTTGTTGTAGTCCAGGTCACTGTCGACCACGGCGAACAACCCACTGTCGCGGGCCTTCTGCTTGATCTGCTCCATGGTTTCGTACAGCACGCGGTAATCCTGGGAGCTGCGCAGCACCAGTTGCACCGGCAGGCCACCGGTGGAGCCCGGCAAGGCAGGCAGTTGGAAGGCAAAGATGCTGGTGCCTTCCACGTCGTTGGTGGCCGCTTGCAGGTCGACCTGGATCTGCGCGGCGGTGCGCTCGCGCTCGCCCCACAACGTCAGGTTGATGCCGCCAATGCTCGAGGCGATGCCGTCGCTGCCATTGATGATCCAGGTGCTGACGGTTTCCGGCAGGCGCCCGTAGACCTCATTCAGCTTGGCGGAAAAGCGCTCGACGTACTCCAAATTGGCATGTTGCGGCGCCTTGATGGCGGTGAGCAGCCCGGCCTGGTCCTCGGTGGGCGCCAGCTCCCGCTGCGGCAACTGGTACAACCACGGCAGGCTGATCATCACCAGCAAGGCAAACAGCCCGCTGAGCCAGCGATGCCGCAGCGACAGGTCCAGCACCTTGGCATAACGCAGTGCCAGGCCGTCAAAGACGCGGTTGGCCAGGTGTGCCATGCGCCCTTCCGATTGCTTGGACTGCAGCAGGAACGAGCTCATGACCGGCGACAACGTCAGCGCCACCACGCCGGACACGATCACCGCACCGGCCAGGGTCAAGGCAAACTCACGAAACAACGCGCCCGTGAGGCCGCCCATCATGCCGATAGGCGCATACACCGCCGCCAGGGTAATGGTCATGGCGATCACCGGGCCCGCCACTTCCCGCGCCCCGACCAGGGCGGCCGCCACCGGGGTCTTGCCTTCCTCGATATGCCGGTGCACGTTCTCCACCACCACAATCGCATCGTCCACCACCAGACCCACAGCCAGCACCATCGCCAACAGCGTCAACAGGTTGAGGCTGAAACCGAACGCCAGCATCAGCGCCGCGGCCCCCAGCATCGACAAGGGGATGGTCACCACCGGAATCAGTACCGTGCGCAACGACCCCAGGCACAGGTAGATGACGATCACCACGATCAGCAAGGCCTCGAGCAGGGTCTTCATCACCTCGTCGATGGAGGTCTGGATAAAGCGCGCGGTTTCAAACGCCAGCTCGGCCTTGACGTCCGGCGGCAGGGTCTTGCGCACGTCCGGCAGGAGTTTCTTGATACCGTCGACAATCACCAGCGGGTTGCCGCCGGGCGTCGGGAACAACCCCAGGTGCACGGCCGAAACGCCGTCCATGGTGGCACTGGTTTCGCTGGACGCCGCGCCCAGCTCCACGGTGCCGACATCCTTCAGGCGCACCAGGCCGTTGCCATCGTTGCGCAGCACCAAATCGCGAAATTCATTGACGTTGGTCAGGTCGGTATTGACCCGCAGGTTGGCGACCACGAACAGGCCTTTGACCTTGCCCGGCGCTGCCTGGTAGTTGTTGCGGCGCACCGCGTCGGCCACATCGGCGGCGGTCAGGCCGCGCGCGGCCAGCCGTGCGGGGTCGATCCACAGGCGCATCGCCAGGGTTTGCCCGCCGAACACCTGGACCTTGGCCACGCCCTCGATGGTGCTCATCACCGGCTCCACCACCCGTGCCAGGTAATCGGTCAAGGCCGGGGTCGACAGGGTCGGGCTGGAGAACCCGATATAGGCCACCGCCGTCGACTCGCCGGACGAGCGCTCGATCACCGGGTCATAGGCCTGCTCCGGCAGCCGGAAACGCACCTGGTTGACCTTGGCCATGACTTCCGTGAGCGCCTGGGTCGAGTCACGGTTGAGCTCCATGCGCACCATGACCACGCTGCGCCCCTGCACCGACGAACTCGACAGGTAATCCACGCCTTCCACCGATGACACCGCCTGGGCAATCGGTTGCGTGATGAAGCCCTGCATCAGGTCTGACGAAGCGCCGGGGTATTCGGTGGTCACGGTGATGGTGGAGCTTTCCAGCATCGGGTACTGGCGGATCGGCAGCTGCAACAAGGACATGATCCCCAGCAGCAGGATCAGAATACTGACGACAAGCGCGAGCACCGGCCGCCGAACGAAAATATCGGTGAAAGTCATGAGCGTTCTCTGGGCGAAGAATCAGATGCCCGTCACAGGCGGTTTGGACGCAGGCAGGGCCAGGGTGTCATCGGTCGCCTGCACCGCCATGCCGTCACTGAGCTTGAGTTGCCCGGAGGTCACCACCTGGTCACCCTCGTGCAAGCCTTCCTGGATCTGGACCCAACCGTCCTGGCGCTGGCCGATTTTCACCGCCACCCGCTTGACCACCAGCGTGGCGCCCTGGTCCGGGCGGGCAAGGAAAACGGTATCGCCATAGGCGGTGTAGGCCACCGCCGTTTCCGGCACGGTGAGCACATCGGCCACCTCGGTATCGGCCACTTTGACGCTGGCGTACATGCCCGGCTTGAGGGGGGCGTCCGGGCTCTCCAGCGTGGCCTGCACCTGCACCGTGCGTGAGCGGCCGATCATCGGGTCGACGGCACTGATCCGCGCCTTGAACACCCGGTCAGGGTAGGCGTCGATCAGCACGCCCACGGTTTGCCCGACGACCAGGCGGCGACTGAGCTGCTCATCCAGGGAAAAATTGACATAGAGCACCTGGGTGTTGACCAGGCTGACGATGCGGTCGCCGACATTGAGGTACTGCCCTTCGTTGACCTGGCGAATGCCGAGCACTCCGGCGAAGGGCGCGCGGATGGTCTTCTGGGCAATCAGTGCCTGGACTTTTTTCAACTCGCCCAGGGCCATGTCATGGGCGGCCCGGGCGTTGTCGAGCTGTTCCTGGGTCGCAGCGTTTTCCCTGACCAGCCCGGTCACGCGCTTGCGGATGATCTCGGCATTGCGCACCTGGGCCTGCAGCCGCAACTGCTCGGCCTGTTCCGGGGCATCGTTAAGCTTGACCAGCACTTCGCCAGCCTTGACCTGGCGGCCCGACTCAAAGTTGATCAACGTGACCCGCCCGCCGACCTCGGCGGAAACCTGCACCTGGGAGGCCGCTTCCAGCTCACCGACGCCGGCGAAATACACATTGGCCGGGCGCACTTGCACCGCCCCCAGGGCCACCTTGGTCAACGCGCTGGCGGGGGCATCGGCGGATTGGGCCTGGGACGGCGCGCGCGACATCATCACCACTGCGATGACCGCCACCGGAATCAACACCAGGCTGGTTATCTTCTTCTTGTTCATGGACGTCCTTATCACGATGAGTGCATTACACGCGGTTCACAGCCAGCTGTGGTTGAACAGGAAGAAGGCCAGTACCGCCCAGATCGTCAGCACCAGGTGCGTCAGTTGCAACCCCTCCTGGCGAATCCAGTAGCCGAACCACAAGCCCCCCAGCAGCATCGCGAAGACAAACGCCGAAAACGCACTCAGGGCCAGGTTGAGCCAGGGCCGTGCCGACAGCAGGCCGTCGCCGAGGATCAACTGATAGCTGCCGGTCCAGGCCGCGAGCGCGGCGACCACTTGCAGGGCCAGCACCACCAGCAGGGCCAGTTGGTGCAGACGGGGTGAACGCACGGCCCGCACCAGCAAGGGAATGTCGATGGCAGGACTCTGGCGCAACGGCTCCATGGCCATGGTCGCGCCTACCGCGCCTACCGAGCTGCGAAACGCTTGCCAGTTGTTAAGCACCGCAATGCTCAGCCACAGGCTCAGGCCGACGGCCTGTACGCCCAGGAACACCGACAACGAGTGACCCAGTAACCCTGCCTCCACAGTCATTCAAACCTCCGTATTTGCCGAAAGGGAAATCCAGCCTCAGGTATATACACAAGACATTGCTTGGATAATACGTCGCAGGCGTTTAAATACAAGATTTATCTTTGTGCGGGAGGGGCTTCAGGAAGGTTGGAAACGCTGTCTGACAGGCGCCCGCCGGGGCGTTCGGCGCAGTCACGCCGAAGCCCGGAAGCGGTTGTGAGGGGGGGGGTTACTTGCGAGGGATTATCACGCCGTCCTGGCGGCGATGGCTTCGATTTCCACCAGTGCACCGGGCAATGGCAACGCCACGACCTGCAACGCGGTGCGTGCCGGCTTGTTCGGCTGCTCGGGGGTGCCGAAGAACTGCGTATACCCACGCTGCAACCCAGCGAAATCCAGCTTGCCGCCCGTTTCCTCGGCGCCGACCAGGAATACCCGTAACTGCACGATATCGCCCAGGTCCAGGTCTTGCTGGCGCAGGATCTGGCGCAGCTTGTTGAACACCGAAACTGTCTGCACTTCGGTGTTGCCAAACACCCCGGGAACCGTTGGATCAACCAGATCCGGCAAGGTGCCGCTGACGAAGACCAGGCTGGCGGAGGCCGGCACGGTGACGGTCTGCGAGATCGGAAAATCGCCGACGCTGGTGCGTTGAATGCTGTCGCTCATGGGTGTGTTCCTTAGGAGGCGGCCACTGCCGCAAGGTGTGTTTGTCGGGTCACGCGTTCAGCCAGTTGCGCGACCACATGCCGCGCCGAGTTGGCCGCCGATTCCTGCCAGATGCCCACGCCGCTTTGCACCAGGCCGTCGCCGGCGAAGTACACGCGGCCGTGGCCTTCTTCGAGCAAGGCGCTGGCATCGGCCGGGAAGTGTTCGCGTTGCAGCCACGGGCCTTCGCTGAAGGGGATCTGTTCCCAGGACACCGCCAGCGGGTGACGCAGGTGCCTGGAGTAGCCCGGATGCAGCAGTTCCACCGCTTCCTTGGAAGTGGCGTACTGCTGGTCGAACGGTCGCGCGCCAAACGCATCGGCGCCCTCCCCGGTCACGTAACCGGCCACCAGCAGGCCCTCGCGGGTGTTGAGGTCGTTGCTCGGGTACCAGAGCAGGCGCGCCGGGTGTTCGATCCACGACAGGCCGCCGTAGGTGCGGTAGTCGGTTTCCCAGAAGCGTGGGGACTGCCACGCCACTTTGGTGGCCTGGTCGCTGCGGGTGCTGAGCAAGGCGGCCTTGATCGGGTCGCTGAAGTCGGTGTCGAGCTTGGCCAGCAGCGGCAGCGGCAAGGTCGAGACCAGATAGTCGGCGCGTACCACCTGCTCGCGACCGCTGCGTTGGTCGTGGTAGGTCACGGCTACGCCGTTTTCCAACTGACGGATCTGGCGGACCTGGGCACCCAGTTGCACGTGATCGCTGACGCGCCGGTAGAAGGCGTCGGTGATGCGGTCCATGCCACCCACCGGCTGGAACATGGTCGCCGAGAATTCCGGGAATTCGGTGTGCAGCAAGGCGCCCCACAGTTCGGGGTGCAGCAGTTGGTCCAGCGCCAACGGGCTGCGGCTGGCGGGCAAGGCGCCGGGATGTGCCGGGGACTCCAGGTGCCCTGAACGGATCGTGCCCTCAAAGGCCAGCTCCTGGGACAGGTCGCCATACACGTGCAAAAACGCCAGCAAGCGCGTGCGTTCCTCGGCGCTCAGCACATCGTCGAGGGCATCACGCTGCACCGCTTTGGCCAGCAACCCGGACAAATGCCCGCGCGCATCGTTGATCGCCTGGCCGACGGTGAAAGCCGGCTGGTTCACATCCGGCCGCACCTGGGCGCCATGGCTGCTGTTGACCAGCACTTCCAGCGGCACCCCCAGCTCACTGCAATAGTCGAGGATCGTGCGGTGCTGGCTGGGAATCCGTGCAGGCCCGGCGTTGAAGTAATGCCCCGGCTCGAACGCGGCGGTCTGCGTACGGCCATCCTTATAGTCCACGCGGTCGCCATGACGGATTGTCCAGGTGCGGCCGCCGACTCGCTCACGGGCTTCCAGCACCTGCACGCTGAACCCGGCGCGGGTCAGTTCCAGGGCGGTGACCAGCCCGGCAATCCCGGCACCCAGCACCAGCACGCGGGTGCCCTGCCCCAGACCGTCCTTGAGTTTCAACGGTTGCGGTCGGCGGTGCGATGACGGCCCGAGGCCGAGTACCGCGAGTGCATCCTTGACGGCTTTTTCGCCGCCTACCGCAGCGATGCTCGACAACGCTTCACGTCGTGTCAGTCCCATGTCGATTGCTCCTTAATCCGGCAGGCCCGGTGGGTTGATCAGCGACTTGTCGACGCGCTCCACATCCAGGCCCCAGCGTTGCAGCACCTGCTCGTACTGGCCGCCGGCAATCGCGCCTTCCAGGGCGGTGTGGATCGGCTTGACGAGGCCGTTGTCCTTGCGGGTGGTCACGGCAATGTCCGCCTGCAATGGCCAGCCACCGTTCACCGTGCCGACGCGCTTGATGCCGCCGGTGATTGCCGCCGAATAGGCATACACCGAGTTGGGCCCGAACAGCGCATCGCTGCGCCCCGACTGCACCGCCAGCTGCGCGGCGGCCTGGTCGTCGAAGTACTGCAACAGCGCGGGCTTGAGACCGGCCTTTTCGTTGGCCTCGTTCCAGGCCAGCAGGACTTTTTCCTGGTTGGTGCCGGAGCCGACGATGATCTTCAGCCCGGCAATATCGGCTGCCTGCTTGATCTCGCTGATCTTGCTGGTGGTCTTGACGTAGAAGCCGAGCACATCCTGGCGATAGGTGGCGAAGTCAAAGCGCTTCTTGCGCGCCTCGGTCACGGTGACGTTGCTGATCACCGCGTCGTACTTGCCCGAGCTGACGCCCAGGGGCCAATCCTCCCAACTGGTAGGCACCACGTTCAATTCCAGGCCCAGACTGTCAGCAACCAACTGCGCGGTATCGGCCTCGCTGCCGATGGTGGTCTTGTCGTCATTGGCCAGCATCGCCAGGGGAGGCGCTGCGCCTTTTACGGTTACTGCCACGGTGAACGTGCCCGGCTGGGCGAACTTGAAGCCCGGCGGGATCTGCGCAATGGCCGCTTCGTTACGCGGCACATGGATGCGCGGACGGTCGGGGCTGAGGTCGACCTGTTGCACGGCGAATGCGCTTTGCGCAGCACTGACGGCCAGCGCCAGCAGGGCCACGCGGGTGGTGTTGATGAACATGGGCAGTCACTCCTTGAACTAAAGCACCTTGCCGAGAAAGGCTTTGGCGCGGGGATGTCGGGGTTGGCGGAAAATCTGTTCGGGCGGGCCCTCTTCGATCAACTCGCCGTCGCAGAGAAACACCACGTGGTCGGCCACTTCGCGGGCAAAACCGATTTCGTGGGTGACGATCACCAGGGTCACGCCCAGCTGGGTCAGGCCCTTGATCACGTCGAGTACTTCGCCCACCAGTTCCGGGTCGAGGGCCGAGGTGGGTTCATCGAACAGCAGCACCTTGGGGTCCAGCGCCAGTGCGCGGGCAATCGCCACGCGCTGTTGCTGGCCGCCGGAAAGCTGGCGTGGGTAGGCATCGACCTTGTCCGCCAGGCCAACCTTGGCCAACAGTGCGGTGGCCTTGGCCTGGGCGTCGGCCTTGCTCCAGCGCTTGTGCGCCAGCGGCGCCTCGGCGACGTTTTCCCAGGCGGTGAGGTGCGGGAACAGGTTGAAGTTCTGGAACACAAAACCGACGTCGATACGGCGCTTGAGAATCTCGCGTTCCTTGAGCTCGTAAAGCAGGTCGCCCTTGCGTCGATAGCCGACGTATTCACCGTCGATGGTGATGTGCCCGCTGTCGATCTTTTCCAGGTGGTTGATGGTGCGCAGCAAGGTGGACTTGCCCGAGCCGGACGGCCCGAGAATCACCGTGACCTTGCCCGGATCGATGGTCAGGTCGATGTCTTTCAACACCTGTTGATTGCCAAAGCGCTTGCCCACGCCCTGGATCTGGATACGGCCGGCGCGGGCTTCACTCATGGGTGTTCTCCTTCAGCCAGCGGCGCACGCGTTGCAATGGCGTGGGCGGCAGCACCCTGGCCGTACCCCGGGCGAAATGACGCTCGACGTAGTACTGGGCGCTGGTGAGCACGGTGGTGATGATCAGGTACCAGACGGTGGCGACGATCAGCAGCGGGATCACCGCCTGGGTGCGGTTGTAGATGACCTGCACGGTGTAGAACAGCTCCGGCAAGGCCAACACGTAGACGATGGAGGTGCCCTTGACCAGGCCAATGATTTCATTGAACCCCGACGGCAGGATCGAGCGCAGCGCCTGGGGCAGGATGATCCGGAAGATGCGCCGCGAGGCCGGCAAGCCCAGGGCTGCCGCCGCTTCATGCTGGCCGGCATCCACACCGATCAGGCCGCCGCGAATGATCTCCGCCGCGTACGCCGCCTGCATCAGGCTCAGGCCCAGTACGGCCACGGTGAATTGGCTGAGCACGTCCACCGTCGACCACTCGGCGAACACCAGGTCGGTAAACGGCACACCGAGGACAATGTGGTCGTACAGGTAGGCGAAGTTGTAGAGGATGATCAGCACCAGCAGCGCCGGCATCGAGCGGAAAAACCAGATGTAGCCCCAGGCCAGGGCCGCCAGCAGCGGCGAGCCCGACAGCCGCGCCAACGCCAGCGCAGTGCCGAGGATGGTGCTGAACACCGTGCTCAGCAGCGTCAGCAACAGGGTCTGGCCGAGGCCACGCAGCACCGACGGCGAGAAGAACCACTGGCCGAACACGCCCCACTCCCAGCGCGGGTTGGTGGCCAGGGAATGCCCGATGGCGAGCAGCACCAGCGCGGCAAAGATCGACCCGGCCCAGCGCCAGGGGTGCCGCGCGGGCACCACCTGCAGGGCTTTGATCGGTGTGGACACTCGCGCCTGGCGCAGCGCGCCGGGCGAGTCAATCAGGTCATAGGATTTGGCAACGATGGGCATGGTGTATTCCTCGGCCTAGAAGGCATAGGTCAAGCGGGTGTAGTAGTACCCGCCGGTAAAACCGTAGGGCGAATAGGTGCCGTAGCTGCTGACCATGGTGCTGCTCGGTACACCTTGTTTTTTCGGGTAGACGTCGAACAGGTTCTTGGCGCCGATGGCCACGTTGAGGTCTTTGGTGAGGGTGTAGCCAAGGTCGAGGTCGGTGATCCACTTGGCGCTGTAGACCCGGTCGAGGCTGCGGTCGGCAGAGACGTTGACCTCTTTGTAAGAGCCGTAGCGGGTCAGGGCCAGGTTGAGGTTGAAGCGCTCGATGCTCCAGTCGCCACCGAGGATCAGCTTGGTGCTGGGCTGCACGCCGGTGATCAGGTTGCGTGCCTCGCGGTCCATCAGGTCATAGGCCGTGCCCAGGATCGTGGTGGATTCCTTGTAGTTGAGGATTCTGGTCTGGTTCCAGTTGAACGCGGCGGTCCATTTCAGCGCGCCATAGGGGCCGAGGTCCTGGCTGTAGTTGCTGACCAGGTCCAGGCCTTTGGTGCGGGTGTCGGCGCCGTTGATGAAGTACTGGCCGCCGGAGGTGGAGGTGATGCCATTGCCTTGCAGCACCTGGGTGATTTCCGGGCCGAGCAAGGTGCCCGTGAGGGTGATGCGATCGCGCAGGTTGATCACGTAGGCGTCGGCGGTAAAGCTCAGGCGATCGGTGGGGGTGAGGGTGAAACCCAGGCTGAAGTTGGTGGAACGCTCGGGTTTCAGTTCCTGCGCCCCCAAGGCCTGGGCAGCGGCCGAACCTACCGGCAGCACGCCGTAGTTGATCGACTGGTACACGCCGTCGACCACGCCATAGGTGGTGGACCGCGCACTGAACAGGCTGTTGGCCAGGGACGGCGCACGGAAGCCATTGCTCACGGTGGCGCGCACGGCGAATTGCGGGGTGAAGTCGTAGCGGGTGGTCAGCTTGCCGCTGCGGGTAGCGCCCACGCCCTGGTTGTAATGCTCGTAGCGAAACGCGGTGCCCACGTACCAGTCCGGCACCGGGTTGAAGCCCACGTCGACGTAACTGGCGAGGCTGTTGCGCGAGGCGCTGCTTTCTTCATCCGGCGAGATGCCGTTGGTGACCTGGGCCCCGGACGACGCACAGTTACCCGGTGCCACGCAGTAGCCGCCGTTGGCGTAGGACTCATAGTCACCGGCCTGCACCTCGTAGGTGTCGCGGCGATGTTCGAAACCGTAGCTCAGGTCCAGCGGCTTTTGCAGGCCGATATCGAAGCCGCGCTTGAAATCGAGGTTGGTGGTCAGCTCGGTGGAAATCCAGGTGCCGGAGGTGAAGCTGTTCGGCGTGGCCTCGCCCAGGGAGGGGTTCTGGTTATGGGTGGTGCCCTGCTCCGCCGCGTTGCGTCCGTAGGTGGTGGACAGGTCCCAGTCCCACTCGCCGACGGTGCCTTTACCGCCGAATGCGGCCTGGAAGTCGTCCTCGTCGATATACCAGGTCGGCGTGTAGCCGCCGGGGTAACCGTTAGGCCCGGTGGTAATGGTGTTGGTGATGGTCGGCAGGCGGAAGTTCTGGCCCTGCTCGGCCTTGCGCCGCGAATAGGTGGTGAAGGAATACAGGCTGAAACTGTCGTCGATCGGCAATTCGGCGTTGTAGCCCAGGGTCAGCAGGTTGGTCTTCGGTGTGCCGTAGCCGCCGTAGGTGGAGCGGCCGGCCTGCTCAAAGGCCTGGGCGTAGGTGTAGCCGTTGGCGCTGGCCTTGTTGTCGTCGTTCTGACTGCGCGCGTCCAGGGCCAACTGCACGATGCCGCCGTTGCCGATCTCGAAGCCCTTGTTGAGGCTTTGCTGCACGGTCTGTTTCTTGCCGTCGTAACCCTGGCCGACATGGGTCACCGAGGTGCCGCTGGTGTCGGCCTTGAGGATCACGTTGATGACCCCGGCGATGGCATCGGAGCCGTACTGGGCGGCGGCCCCGTCGCGCAGGACTTCGACGTGGTCGATGGCGCTGATGGGGATCAAATCCAGGTCTGCCGGCGCGGCGCCGGTGTTGATGCCGTTGATGTTCAGGGTGGCCGCGGTGTGGCGGCGCTTGCCATTGACCAGCACCAGCACCTCGGCGGCACTCATGCCGCGCAGGTTCGGCGCACGGGCGATGCCGCTGGCGTCCCAACCGGTTTTTTCCGGCAGGGTCAGCGACGGGATCACCGCGCTCAACGCCTCCATCAAACCGGGCTTGCCGGTGCTTTGCAGTTGCTTGGCGCTGACCACATCGATCGGCACCGGGCTGCTGGTGACCGTGCGTTGTTCGGCGCCACGGTTACCCGTGACCACCACGGTGGACAGGGTGCTGTCGTCCTGGGCCTGGGCGGTGTTGGCCAGGATCGCCAGCGCCAGGATGGCGGTCGGTTGTAAGACTTGCTTCATAGCCACTCCAGACATTCCAAATCGCGAAGTCGGGCAGTCACGCGGGCGGGCGCGGTGCTCGATTTTTTTCAGTGGGGTTGCGGCGATTGGGGACTAGGTGTGGCGCTGGGTTTGAATTGGCAACATACGTTGAACTCCCTTCCAACGATTCTGCTGCGGGGATGATCACCCGGTTATGGCGCGCAGAATCTTGATTACGCTGGGTACCATCCGAGGTCAGGGGTAGGCTGTTGCGATCAAACATAACGGAATGGGTTTTGAAAATATAATGCTGTTTTGATATAAGCTAATATTCTCTAATTTTATTATTTTTTAGTTTTTTTATTCATATAAATAATGTCTTTTGAGATTGGCCTTTAGCTCAGGCCGAGGTCTACCTGATATCGGGATATCAAACTGTGGGAGGGGGCTCGCGTACATCGCCTCCTGTAGGAGCGAGCTTGCTCGCGAAAAACGTCAACGATACCGCGTGCCTCCTGAATGAACGTGGCGCCTGTGAGTTTTTCGCGAGCAAGCTCGCTCCTACAAAAAGCCTTAGCTGACTGGCATTAGGGCTTGCCCCCTCCCACAGTTTTTCCCGGTGTACGTTCAGTTAGCCGGCTTCAACAACTGCATCTGCTGGCGATAGTCATCCGTCACCTGCCGCGCCTGGCTGCTGCTGGTAATCACCCTCGGGGTAATCAGTACAATCAATTCCGTGCGGTCCTTGGACTTGCTGGTATTGCCAAACAACCAGCGCAACCCCGGAATCTTCCCAAGGTAAGGCACCGCACTGACACTCTCCGCGTTGTCCTGCTTGATCAACCCGCCCAGTAGCACTGTCTGCCCACTCTGCACCGCGACCTGGGTGGATACCGAGCGCGTGGAGATACGTGGGTTGGCCTGGGTGTCGTTGCTGGACGCCTGCGGGTCCTGGGCATCGCTGACCTGCTGCTGAATGTCCATGTACACCAAGCCACCCGGATTGATGCGTGGCACGACGTCGAGGATCACCCCGGTCTGCACGTATTCAACACTGCTCAAGGTGGTGTCGGAGGTGCCGGTGTTGACCGTGGTCTGGCTGATCGGGATGTTGTCGCCCACCTGGATCTGCGCCGGTTGGTTGTTCATCACCACCAGCGACGGCGCCGACAGCACCTGGGTGCGACCGTTGGTTTCGAGGGCGTGCAGGGCCACTTGCAGGTTGGAGCTGACGAAGGAGTAGAACAACGAATCCGTCGCGCCCAACCCTGCCCCGCCGCCGCCCAACGCGCCTTGGCTGCCGGCGGTGTTACCCACGGTGGTGCTGGTGGAATTGCCTGCCAGGCGGCCGAGGTACCACTGCACGCCCAGGTCCAGTTCGCCGGTGAGCTTGACCTCGAGGATGCGCGTTTCGATCTGCACTTGCAGCGGTGGGTTGTCGAGGCGTTTGATCGCCGATTCGATCTCTTTCCACTGCACCGGGCGGGTGCGGACCAGCAGTTGGTTACTGCTTTTTTGCGCGGTGATGCGGGTGCCGGCGTCGAGGCTTTTGGCCGGGGCGTCTTCGCTCGCGCCCTGCTCGGCGGTGTCCTGCTCGGCGTCGGGCTCCTGCTCCTCATCCTCTGCGGCGGGTGGGTTGCCATTGAGGTTGTTGCTCAGGCCACCGGGCGTGCTGCCGGAGGTGCTGTTGGTGCCCGGCGAGGACAAGGTCGCGGTGCGCAAACCGGGGGCGACCTTGGCCGGGGTGTCGTCCTTGATCGCACCCGTGCCGTAGATCTGGCGCAGGTACTTGGCGAGGTCGGTGGCCTTCATGTTGCGCACGTCGTAGACGTACATCTGCGGCTCGTTGCCGCCGCCTTCGTCGATGGTGTGGATCCAGTCGCCGACTTCACTGAGGTACTGCGGCTGCGACGAGATCGCCACCACCGAGTTGGTCCGCTCGATGGGCAAGAAGCGCACCATGCCCGCCAGGGGCATGCCGCTGTCGGGGCCGAACATTTTTTGCAGTTCGGGCATCAGCTCGGCCACCGACGCCCGTTGCAGGCCGAACACGCCCACCGACATGCCCTTGAGCCAGTCCACGTCGAAGGTGTCGATGGTGTCCTGATAATTGGCCAGTTCTTCGGGGGTGCCGGCCAGGCTCAACACATTGCGCGCGGGGTCCACCAGCAGGAACGCATTCTCGCGGGCGAACGGCTTGAGCAATTTCTGCATCTCGGTGGCCGAGATATAACGCAACGGAAACAGGCGTGCCGACAAACCGCTGGAGGGCTGCGACACGCGCATCTCCGGCACCAGCTTGCCCGCCACCGCCTGGTTGGCCGGCAGGATCACATAGCGGTTGCCCTGTTTGATCATGGCGTTGTCGGTCCACGACAACAGGGTCTCCAGAATCGACAAGGCCTGCTGTTTGTTCACCGGCTTGGACGTGGAAAAGCTGACATTGCCCTTCACGCCCTGGGCGATGCTGTAGTTCTCGTGCAGCAGGTCGCCCATCACGCTGTTGATCACCGCTTCGATCGGCTGGTCGGCGAAGTTGAACACGATGTCGCCGCTGCCCTCCTCCTTGGCGGCCGAGACCGCTGCCGGTTGGCGCACGAACTGCTGGTTGCCGCGTATCAACTGGCGCTGGGGCGGTGTCTTCGCCTGGGGTTGGCCGCTGTCGACCGGCGCCTGTTCGCTGGCCGGGTCCACGGGTGGGCGTTGCGAACCGGTGCCCTGCATCGCCTCATGCAGCAGGGCCTCGTCCGGGTCGAGATGCTCGGGGAAGGTGCCGCAGCCACCGAGGGAAACGGCGGTGGCCAGGCACAACACGGTGGTGCGCAAGGCGCCAGGGAAGGTATCGATCAAGGGGTGGACTCGTGAGGAAGGGTAATCGGGGGTGTGGTGGACGGCGGCGGCAAACGCAGGGCCCGCAGGCTCAGGGTTTGCGTGCGGCCGTCGAGTACAAAGCGGGCATCGCGGGGCGTCAGCTGTTCCAGGCGCCAGCCATTGGGCAGGGTCTGGCCCTGCTGGACTTTGAGCGGCGGGCCATCGGCACGCTTGAGCAGCGCCACGCGCAGGTCGCCGTCGAGGACGATACCGGTCAGCACCAGGCTCGACAGGCTGGAAACGGCGGCCTGGCCCACCGCACGGTCGGGGCTGCGGTCGGGGCTGAACAGCGGCGCTTGCCAGGTGCCGGCCAGGCTTTCGAGGGTCGCGCTCGGCGCCACCAGCACCTTGGCGGCGGTAGTGGCGCGCGCATCGGGGTCCGGTGCCGGCAGCCACTGCGGCGCATCGCCGATGCTGCTGAGGATGCCGACCATCAGCAGGCCCAACAGCCCGGCCACGCCGAGCAACAGCCATTCCAGGGGACGCAGTGCATGGATCATCGTTGCACCTGCCGGGCGGCGGCCGGTTGCAGGTAACCGCGCACCAACAGGTGCACCACCAGTTGCCCGGCGCCGCCACTGGCCGGTGCGTTCGGTGGGCGGCGAATGCTCATCTCATCGACAAACAGAAACGGCCGCTGGTACTCCAGCTCATGCAGGATCGCGGTCAAGGGTTCGATGGCGCAGTTGAGGGTCAGGCTGACCTTGACCTGGCGATAGGGCTCGGCGTCGTCCTGCTCCGGGGTGATGGGCATGCGCTGGGTCAGGCTGCAACCGCCACCAAGGCCGGCGCGGCTGTTGATCAGGTCGGCGATGCGTTGCATCAGGTCCGCCGCCACCGCACTCGGGTCGTCGCCGGGCAACAGGCTGGTGCTGCTGGCCGGGTCCTGCCGCGCCTGTTCCAACTGTTGGCGCAGGCTGTCGCCCTGGCGCAACACGCCGGCGTAGCGTTGCTGCTGTTCACGCAGTTGCTCGGCCTGCTCGCCCATGCTGCGCAAGGGGCCGGCGAACCAGCTGTCGATCAACAGCCAGTAACCGGCGCCGAGCACCAGGGCCAGGGCGATCAGGGCCGCGCCACGGCGTTCACGGGGTGTCAGTGGTCGGCGCATCAGCGGCCTCCTGGTGCAGGTGGGCGCGCAAGGAAAATTGATCCTTGCCGGTTTGCGCATCGGGTTGGATCACCCCTTCGAACTGGGCGTTTTCCAGGCTGTGGCAGCCCTTGATCCGGGTGATCAGGGCACTGGCCTTGGCGCTCTGCCCGGAGAAGGACACGTCGGCGCCGTCGTTGACTTCCAACTGGTCGAGCCAGGTGTCCGAGGGCAGGCACGCGGTCAGCTCGTTGAGCAGCGCCGCCAACGGCGGTTGGGCGGCCTTGCGGCGAATCAGGTACTGGGCGGCGCCACGGGTATTGAGCAATTGCTGGCGCAGGGCCTGGATCTCGGCGACCTGGGCTTTCTGCTCGCGCACACTGTGTTGCATGGCATCGAGCACGCGCTGGCGGTCGTTGAGCCACAGCAGCATCGCCGCAATCAGCAAGGCCCCGCACAACCACGGCAGGCTGCGTTGCAGGCCCTTGCCCTGGGGGCGCTGACGGGGACGCAACGGCGCCGGCAGCAAGTCGATGCCCATGGGTTTGCCTGCGCTCTCGGCGACATCCACGGCATGGGGCTGCAAGCCGAGGGCCGCGCAGTCATTGAGGATCTGGTCGAGGCGCTCACGCAGGATCGCCACCAGCGTGACGTGCAGGTGCGTGGGGGTGCGGCGCTCCTGGCGCGCGACAAAGTACAACTGGGCGGCGTCGAACGGCGTGAAGCGGTCCAGTTCATAGCCGACCACCGTCGTCAGGTTACGCGCCGCCGCCGGGGGCAATTGCAGGGTTTGCACCAACACCGTTTCAGGCGGCAGCAGCAGCACCTGACGCGCTTCGCCAGGCAGCTTTTCGACCGGCGCGGTCAGCGGCCAGGCGTAGACATGCTCGGGGATCTCGGCAAACGACAACCATGCCGGCAGGCAGCCACGCAGCTCCTTGAGCCACAGGCGCCAGCCCAGTTGCAGCAGGCTGCCGCGCCAGCGCTGGGTGATGGGCTGCGCCAGCGCCTGAAGCCGTGCGGTTAACTGTTCGTTCATTCTTGCCAACGTAAGACTCGATAAGGTTGTGCGCTGCCTTGCGCGGGGCTCAATAACACGGTGGCCTGCACCTGGGCGTGGTAACCGCCGGGGCGTTGGGCGCGGCTGCTGACCACCAGCACGTCGCCGGGATCGGCCCCCACCGCGTTCTGGTGCGGCAGGTTCAGTGCGCGGCGCATCAAGGCACTGGCGAATGCCGGATCGGGCCGGTCCAGGCCGCTCCACAGGCTGATCTCGGGCACCAGTTCGCTGTACAACGCCTGAGTCATGCCCGGCAGTTGGCGCACCTCTTCCACCACCCGAAACGGCGCCAGGCCCTGGTTGCGCCGCACTTCCAGGGCCCTGGCGAGTTGGTTGGCCTGGGCCTGGGTCGCACCGCAGGCCAGGGCCAGGCGGGCAAAATCACCCACCTCGGCACTGTTCAAATACAACTTGCCGCGCTCGCTGTGCAGGCTGACGCGCAGCTGCGCATCGTCGAACACCAGCGGGATTTCACGCCCGTCGGCAATCCACTGCTTGCGCTGCAACGGGTCCGCCACGGCCTGCATCGCCAGCGCCACCCCGGCCTCGGCCGCCAGCACCGCCTGGGTATGCTGGCGGTGCCAGGCGGCCTGGCGTGTTTCCAGTTGCACCCAGCCGGCCAAACCGCCGAGCAACAGGCTGAGCAAGGCCAGCACCCACAGCACCAGCAGCAGGGCCACACCGCGTTGATGCCGGATCATTCGGGCGCCCCGCCGGACAGGTTCAGGCGCAAGGCAACCACCTGGGTCACCCAAGGCACCGGCCCGTTCACCCGTGCGTCAATCCGTACTGCATAAGGCAGGCGTTTGGTCCACGGCCACTCACTGATCCAGCCAGTGGCCTGGCCCTTGGGCGACACGCCGCGATAGCTGAATTGCAGGTCCTCGATACCCTTCAACAACACCTGCGGCTCACTGCGCGCCGCCGGAACACTCACCTGTGCCTCAGACTCAAACCGCGCGAACGCCACCTGCAAGTCGCGCTGCGATTCAGGGCCCACCAACTGCAAGGTGAAGCGCTGGATACCGCCGCCGAGCACACCCGGCAAGGTCGCGACAAACTGCATACGCTGGGGCCCACCGGCGAAAAAGCCATCGGTCTGGCTGTCGTCCTCGGTCACATCCAGCGGCAACGCCTCGCTGATGGCGGTGCGCAAAAACTGCTGCGCGGCACGCATTTCATCCAGGCTGACCGTGTAGCGCTGGGCCTTGAGCACGGCACGATTGGCGCCCAGCAATGCACCGCCGACCAGGGTGAGCAACACCCCAAGCAGGCTCAGTACGATCATGATCTCAAGCAAGGTAAAGCCCTGCTGACGCGCCTTCACAAGCCGGCCCCGACGCCGGCAGCACGCAGTTTCAAGGTGCTGAAACTGGCCTGGCGCGGGCCTTCGCTGACGGTGAGGTCCAGGCGAAACAGATGGGCCTGGCCGACGCGGCTGGGTTGCTGGGCTATGCGCAGTTGCCAGGCGACGCCGTCCAACTCGCCCTGGCGTGTGCCGCTGGCCAACGGCCCGGTGCCTTCCTGATCCATCACGCTCATGGCGGCATGGGTCAAGCGGTCGCTGTGGGCCACCTGCAACAACGAGCGCGCGCTCTGGCCGAAGGCAACCAGCAGCACCGTGCTACAGATCGCCATCAGCGTCAGCGCGGCGAGCATTTCCAGCAGGGTGAAACCCGCCTGGCGCTTCATGGCAGGGCCTTGGATTCGACGCTGCCGGTCAGCCAGCCGATGTCGATGCGCCAACGCCGACTGCCGTTGGCCAGCAACACGTGGCCGCCGGTGGAGCTGCCATCGGGGTAGAAATCCACCGCCGCGCCGGCTTGCTCGGCAGTGTGCAGGGTCACTTGCAGCCCGGCCGGCCAATACTTTTTCGGACGGCCCGGCGCCTGCACGCTGAGGTTGCGCAAATCGAACACGGTGCTTTCGGTGGTGCCACTGACAATCGCCCGCGCCCGCGTGCTGCGCAATGCCTCGACCACCTGCCCGACGGCCTGGCGCTCTTTGGCGGCGCGCAGGCCTTGTTGCAGGCCAAACCCTACCAACCCGGCCGCGATGCTGATCAAGACGATCACCACCAGCATCTCCAGCAGGGTAAAGCCGCGTTGGGCGTTGGCCATGGTCGTGGGTTATTCCCAGTTGCCCAGGTCGGCGCTGTAGCCTTCGCCGCCGGGCTGGCCGTCCTGACCGTAGAAAATCAGGTCGAACGCACCGTGCTCACCGGGGAAGCGATAGCCGAAGGCATGGCCGAACGGGTCCTTGAGGTCCGACGGCTTGGCATACGGGCCGGCCCAACCGGCGCTGTTGCCCGGCTTGTCGACCAGTTGCTGCAGGCTCTTGGGCGGCGAGCCGACGTCCAGGCCGTAGCTTTCGATCTTCATGCTCAGGCTGGCCAACTGGGCCTTGCCCGCGCCGTATTTGCCCTTGTCCACATTGCCGCCGACCTGGCGTACCACGATGGTCGCGACAATGCCCAGCAGCACGATCACGGCGAGCATTTCCAGCAAGGTAAAACCGCCCTGGCGGCGGGCGGGCTTGAATCGGGTATGGCGCATCAGCGTGTTTCCTTAAGGGTTCATATATTGCTGGTCAGGCTCATCAGCGGCAGCATGATCGCCAGCATGATCACCGCCACCAGCACCGCCATGACCACGGTCAGGGACGGCACCAGCGCGGCGAGCAGGCGGTCGATGCCGCGTTTGGCCTCGACGTCGAACACCTCGGCGACTTTGAGCAGCATGCTGTCGAGTTCGCCGGCCTGTTCGCCGACTTCAATCATTTGCAACGCCAGGTCGGGCAGCAGCGGCTCGCTGCCGAAGGCGCTGGCCAGGGTGCCACCGCCCTTGACCGACTCGGCGGCCTGGGCGACCTGGGCTTGCAGGGCGCGGTTGGTGCAGACCTGGCGGGCAATCACCAGCGCTTGCAGCAGCGCCACACCGTTGCTCAGCAGGGTGCCGAGGGTGCGGGCCAAACGGGCGGCTTCGACCCGTTGCAGCAACGGGCCGATGATGCGGATGCCCAGCACGCGGCGGTCATAGCGTTCGCGGCGCTGGGGATCGCGCAGGCGCGCAGCCAGAGCCCATGCGCCGACAATCAACCCGGCCAGCACCGCCAGGCCGTAGGCCCCGAGGAATTGGCCGAGGCCCAGGATCACCTCGGTGATCAGCGGAATCGGCACGCCCAGGTCCTTGAAGATCGGCACGAACTGCGGCACCACATAGGCCAGCAGCAACGCCAGCGAACCGAGCACGCCGACCACCAGAAACGCCGGGTAGATCAGCGCGTTGATCACTTCGCCCCGGAGTAACTGGCTGCGCTCCAGGTAATCGCTGAGCTGGCGCAGGGTGTCTTCGAGGGCGCCGCCCGCCTCGCCGGCGCGGACCATGCTCAGGTACAGCGGCGAAAACTGGCTGCCCTCCGCCTCCAGCGCCTTGGATAACGGCTGGCCGGCCTTGACCTGTTCGCGGATGCGCTCGATCAGCGCGCGGGTCTGGGGCTGGCCGGGCTGCTTGAGCAGGATGCCCAGGGAGCGTTCCAGCGGCTGGCCGGCGCCCAATAGCGTGGCCAATTGTTGAGTGAAACTGACCAGCGCCGCGCCGTTCAACTGGCCCCGGCCAAAGGCCTTGCGCAAGCCCTGGGCGCCCGCCACCTCGATCTGCAACAGCAGCAAACCGCGCTTGTGCAGCGCGGCGACGGCGGCATCCTGGTCCTTGGCTTCGAGGGTGCCGTTCTGCGCCTGGCCCTGGCTGTCGAGGGCGCGGTATTTGAACAGGCTCATGCGCCCTCTCCCCGGGTGACGCGCAGCACTTCTTCAAGTGAGGTGACACCGGCCACGGCCTGGCGCAGGCCTTCTTCATGCAAGGTGCGCAGGCCGCCACGGCGGGCGGCCTGTTCGAGGGTGGCGGCGTCGGCCTGGCGCATCAACAGGCTGCGCAGTTCGTCGTTCATCACCAGCAGTTCGGTGATCGCACTGCGGCCGTGGTAGCCACCGCCCGGCGCATCGGCGTGGGGGCGATAAAGCATGATCGGGCGCTGCTCGGTAAACCGGTCGAGGCCGTGTTCGGCGATCAATTCCGCCGGTGCTTCGAAGGCTTCGCGGGTGGCCGGGTCCAGGCGCCGCACCAGGCGCTGGGCAAGGATGCCGTTGACGGTCGAGGCAATCAGGTAGCTTTCGACACCCATGTCCAGCAAGCGCGTGATACTCGCCGCCGCGCTGTTGGTGTGCAGGGTCGAGAGCACCAGGTGGCCGGTGAGGGACGACTGGATGGCGATACGGCAGGTTTCCAGGTCGCGGATTTCACCGATCATGATCACGTCCGGATCCTGGCGCACGATGGAGCGCAGCGCACCGGCGAAGTCCAGGCCGATGGCCGGTTTCACCTGGATCTGGTTGATGCCCTCAAGCTGGTATTCCACCGGGTCTTCGACGGTGATGATCTTGCGCTCGGCGGTATTGAGCCGCGACAGCGCGGTGTACAGCGTGGTGGTCTTGCCCGAGCCGGTGGGCCCGGTGACGAGCAGGATGCCGTGGGGCCGCTCGAGCACTTCGAGGAAGGTTTCCAGGCGCTGGCCATCAAAGCCCAGGCTCTGGAAATCGAACTGCACGGTCTGGCGGTCGAGCAACCGCATGACCACCGACTCGCCAAAACTGGTGGGCACCGTGGACACCCGCAAGTCCAGCTCCTTGCCCTGGATGCGCAGCATGATGCGCCCGTCCTGGGGCAGGCGCCGCTCGGCAATGTCCAGGCGCGCCATGATCTTCACCCGCGAAATGACCGCCGCTGAAGAGCTGGACGGCGGCGCCTCGGCGTCGTGCAGCACGCCATCGATGCGGTAGCGCACCTTGAGCTGGTTTTCGAAGGGTTCGATATGAATGTCCGAGGCGCGATGTTCTACCGCGCGCTGCAGGATCAGGTTGACCAGGCGAATCACCGGCGCTTCGGAGGCCATGTCCTTGAGGTGCTCGATGTCTTCCAGGGCACCGCCCTGCTCGTCGAGGTTTTCGATCAGGGTGCCCATCGCCGAACGACCCTGGCCGTAGTAGCGCTCGATCAGGGTTTCGACTTCGTTGCGCGGCCCCACGGCCAGCCACACCGGCACGCCACAGGCATAGGCCATGGCCTGGAACGGGTAGACCAGCGACGGGTTGGCCGCCAGCACCCGCAGGCCGCCCTGGCTCCAGCCCACGGGCACCACCTGGTAGTGGCGCATGAAACGCTCGGTCAATACCGGCAATGGGTCCAACAGCGGCGGCGCAGCATCGGCCAGCAGCAGCGGTGCGCCGAGCAGGTCGGCCCAGGCACGGGCCAGCTCCACTTCCGAGACCAGCCCCAAGCGCGTGAGCAGGCCGAGCAACTCGGTGTCGCCGCCCTCCTGAGAGAGGCGCCGGGCACGCTCCAGGTCAACGGTTTTCAACCCGGCGTGCTGCATCAGCCACGCGCAGACCTGTTCGGTGTGCGGGATGTGCAGTTGGCAGGCATCGATGGGCGTTGAGGGGCTGGGCATGGGTAAAAATCTGAGGGGCTATATGAGCCCCCTGTAGGAGCGAGCTTGCTCGCGAAAAAGGTACATCCGACGCCGCGATGCGCTTGGAATACTTTCGCGAGCTAGCTCGCTCCTACAGGGGGTCAGGCTTACTTGGTTGGCGCTGTTTTAGAGGTAGCAGATTGGCTCAGCGGCCGCCCACCCTTGGTGGTTTCAGCCTTCTGTTTTTTGACGGCCTTGGCATCGTGGGCCTGGGTCAACACCGTGGAATCGGCGGCGCCGGATTTCGCATCGGCGTCCGTGGACTCCGCCGCCATCGCCGCGCCACTTAGCGCAACGCCCAATACAACACCGGCACCCAACAGGGAAATCTTCATCAACTTTCTCCAGATCAAAAACAGCAGATAGCCCAAGTGGCGCCTTGAACTCGATCAAGACCCTACACCAAAGCGTTGTGTATGACAGCTTGTGTAAACATGGCACTTTGAAACTACCGAGCTATGCCACTAGTTAGCCACGACTCGATAAATTTTCTTAAACCAATCGACTGGTAGGTTTAGCCTTAGTTCCGAAAGGTAAGAAAATATTTCTTATTTCACGCAAAAATTAGCTTTCGTTTGACTTATAACCGCAAGAATTGCCTTAATTATGCGGTTTTTGCGGTTCAAAATGCCATCTCGTGATATCGCTTAGACACTATCCACAACAATAACCAATACAATTATTACACTTATAAAACTGCGAAATTCGCCAAATAGTTGCAATTAGCCATCGGTTAAAAATTGCGATCACGGGCAACTATTGCCCAGAAAAAAGTGACGAGGTGCAGTGCAACACGCACTTCTCGGCGCGCCCTGTTTACTGAACTGTTGTCGGAGAGACCCATGAATAAACGCAAAATGATCGGTGCACAGTCGGCTTTCGCCCTGCTGGCACTGGCCGTGTCCCAGGTGCATGCGGCCACCAGTCCTGCCCTGGATGAAGGTCGGGTAAGCCGCGCGGAAAAAGCCGCGGACAAGACCCTGGCAAAGATGACCCTGGAAGAAAAACTCGCCTACATCGGCGGCACCGGCGGCTGGGACGTCAAGCCACTGACCCAGTACGGTATCCCGCAGATCCACGGCGCCGATGGCGGTGTGGGCGTGCGCTACACCAGCGAAGGCAACGCCCAGGGCGTGGTCTACCCGTCGGGGCCGAACCTGGCCGCCAGCTGGAACCCGCGTCGCGCCATCGACCTGGGCCGTGCCCTGGGCTATGACACCGCCAGCGGCGGCTATCAGTTCGTCACCGGCCCTGGTGTGAATCTGTACCGCATGCCGTACAGCGGCCGGGCGTTCGAGTACCTGTCCGGTGAAGACCCGTTCCTCGGCGCCAGCCTGGCGCCGGCCGTGATCAACGGCATTCAGTCCCGTGGCGTGTGGGCCAATGCCAAGCATTTCGCCGCCAACGACCAGGAAAGCAACCGCTTCCACCTCAATGAAATCATCAGCGAACGCGTGCTGCGCGAGATGACCCTGCCGCCGTTCGAGTCCGCCTCGAAGAACAGCAAGGTCGCGATGATGATGTGTGCGTTCCAGAAGGTGAACGGCGAGTTCGCGTGCCAGAACAAGCACCTGATGCGTGACATCCTCAAGACCGAATGGGGCTACCCGGGCTTCGTGCAGAGCGACTACAACGCGGTGGTCGACGGTTTGCCGGCGGCACAGGCGGGTACCGACCTGGACATGATGGGCTACCAGATGAACAGCACCATCCTCAAGCCGTACCTGGACAGCGGCGAGCTGAGCAGCGCGACCATCGATGACAAGGTGCGCCGCATCCTCAAGCAGATCTACCTGTACAAGTTCGACAGCAAGGCGCCGCTGACCAGCCACAACATGAACAGCGCCACCAGCAACCGCGTGGCCCTGAACGCCGCCCGCGAAGGCATCGTGCTGCTGAAAAACCAGAACAGCCTGCTGCCGCTGGACGCCAGGAAGGTCAAGCGCATCGCCGTGGTCGGCACCCTGGCCAAGTACGCGCCGCCTACCGGTTTCGGCAGCGCCAACGTCATGGCCGCCAACTACATCAGTGAGCTGAGCGGCTTGCAGCAACTGGCGCCAGGCGCCAAGGTCGAGTTTATCGACGGGCTGTCCCTGGACCCGGCCACCTCGACCTGGACCCATGCCGACGGCAATGGCAACAGTGTCAAAGGCTTGAAGACCGAGTTCTTCAGCAACACCAACTGGTCCGGTGACCCGGCCGCCAGCCGCACCGACACCCATGTCGATCTGGACTGGTCCACCGACAGCCTGCCGGTGAACGGCGATACCGCCGCCACCTCGATTCGCTACAGCGGCCAGATCACCCCGACGGTCAGCGGCGAGCAGGTGTTCAAGGTGCGTGCCGACGGCGCCGTGCGCCTCTACGTCAACGGCAAGAAAGTCCTCGACAACGGCGACGGCAAGCCGCTGCCGAACAACAGCATTCCGCCGACCATCCCGGTGTTTGCCAAGGTCAACCTGGAAGCTGGCAAACCGGTCGACATCAAGCTGGAATACTCACGCCGCAACGGCTACCTGTCGACCATGGGCGGCCTCGTCGGTGTGCAGATGAGCTGGGCGTCGCTGGTGGCACCGCAGGACCTGGCCAAGTACGACGCGGTACTGGTCGCGGCCGGTAACAGCAATGAGTACGAAGGCGAAGGCTTCGACCACAGCTTCGACCTGCCCGAGTACCAGAACCTGCTGATCCAGAGCATCGCCAAGGTCAACCCGAATACCGTGGTCACCCTGCACGGCGGTACCGGCCTGAAGATGAGCGACTGGATCGACCAGGTACCGGCCGCGCTGCATGCGTTCTACCCTGGGCAGAACGGCGGCCAGGCCTTGGCGGAGATCCTGCTGGGCAAGGTCAACCCGTCGGCCAAGCTGCCGATCAGCATCGAGCGCAACATCGAAGACAACCCGATCTACGCGACCTTCCCCAAGTTCGACAACCAGGAAACCCTGGCCGAGATGAGCTACAAGGACGACCTGTTCCTGGGCTATCGCGGCTACGAGAAAAAGGGCATCAAGCCGCTCTACCCGTTCGGCTATGGCTTGTCGTACACCACCTTCGGCTACAGCAACATCAGCGTGACCCCTGGGGTGGCGGTGGCCGGTGCGCCGATCAAGGTGTCGTTCGACCTGGCCAACACCGGCAAGGTCGCGGGCGCCGAAGTGGCCGAGTTGTACGTGGGCCAGAACAACCCGAAAGTCGAACGCGCGATCAAGGAACTCAAGGGCTACAAGAAGGTGTTCCTCAAGCCGGGCGAGAGCAAGCGCGTGACCATCGAGCTCAACGATCGCTCGCTGGCCTACTACGACGTAGCGAGCAAGCAATGGGTGGTGGATGCCGACAGTTTCAACCTGTCGGTGGGCGCGTCGTCCCAGGATATTCGCCTGAACGCCAAGCTGGTCAACCCGTTCCGCCAGGAACTGTCGACCACCACCAGCAACCCGCTGCCACGCTCGGCGCTCAACTCGACGCTACGTGAATCGACGGTGAAGACCGGCGGTGTGCTGCATCAAAATGAAGGTGACAGCGGCACCAGCGACGGTGATGGCTATGACATGAGCGATGACAGCAGCCAGGGCAGTGCTACCGGCAACTGATCCCTGTGGGAGGGGGCTTGCCCCCGATGAGCATGGGTATCTACACAACTGTGTAGCAGCCAACGCTAACCACGATGCGAAGCGAGCCGCCCTTGATCTTGATCTTGATCTTGATCTCAGGCGCCCCGTTAACCACGCTGGCCGGAATTCGATAGTGATTTGGGGGGTAAACCGGCAGGGATGCCGGTTTAGCCGCCCCGCGCCATGGATGGCGCGTGGCGGCGGCCCCCCACATCACTGTCGGATTACGGGCACACCGAGCCTGGGCGAGGTGCCGAGTGGTGGGGCGAAGCGTTTTTGGTTACTTTTGGCGCTCTTCCAAAAGTGACCCGCTGTAAGAGCGGAACCCTAAGTAGCCGTTACCGCAGCAACGGATATGTACTCATTCCAACCCCAGCACATGGCCGGCCCAGAGACCGCCATCGGGGGCAAGCCCCCTCCCACATGTTGACTGTGTTCAACTCAGGTTCTGATGGCTGCCTCGACCCGCGCGATGTAGCTGTCAAACCGCGCCACCAGGTCCACCTGCTCCGGAAAGCGCAGCCACTGGATCTGCAGGCCATCCATCATGGCCAGGATTTCTTCCACCAGCCCGGCGATATCCACATCGCTGCGCACCTCCCCCGCTGCGACCAGGTCGGCAAACTGCCCCTGCATGCGCTGGTGAATCGCCGCATAGCGCGCCTGGAACCAGGCCCAGGCCGGATGGGTGTCCAGCAGGCTTTCGGCATTCAAGATGGTAAACGCGCGCACCACGCCCGGTGCCGTGGCATTCGAACGATTGATCGCACGCAGGCTGCCGAGCAAACCATTGAGGGTTTTCTCCGCACGTACCTCATCGGCAATCCGTTGATTGACCTCATCGCGACGCTGCAACACCCCCATCAACAGCGAGATCTTGCTGGGAAAATGATGCAGCAGCCCGGCCACCGAAATACCCACGATCGCCGCCACCTGGGCCATCGAGGCGCCGCTGTAGCCTTCCAGGGAGAACACCTGCAAAGCAGCGTCCAGCAGCTCTTCGCGGCGTCTTTCACCTTTGGGGGCGCGGCGGGTCTTGGGGGCGGGTTCGGTCATGGGCAGGTCCTAGTGGGCGGTAAAAAAGCTCAGGCGCTTTCCCGTTCGATCAAGCGGCAATCCAACAGGTTCAAACGCTGTACGGCATCCGGCAACACGCCGAGGCTTTCCAGCACGCGGGTTGCCGCCAGTACGCCGATCTCCAAGGCCGGCGGTTTGATCGTACTCAGGCTGGGCAACAACATTTCGGCAAACGGGTAGTCACCGAATCCAAGCACCGCGCACTTTAACCCGGAACGCTGCCCCGCCAGCAAACCACCGGCGGCGAGGTTGTCATTGGCGAAGAAGATCGCGTCAGGTGGGGTGGCGTGGTTCATCAGGGCTTGCATCGCCTGCTTGCCGGCTTCGAAGGGCGCGCTGTCGGCGTCCGGGACGAAGACCCGGGGCTGTACACCCAGTTCGATCAGGGTTGCGGCAAACCCATCACCCCGTTCCAGCGCGCTGAAGTCGCCCGTGGCGCTGTTCTGCACGAAGGCGATTCGCCGATAGCCCTTGCCATACAGGTAGCGCGCGGCCGTGACGCCGACTGCGTAGTGGGAAAAACCGATCTGCACCGGCGCGCGTTCGGGCACGTAGTCCCAGGTTTCCACCACCGGGATATCGGTGTCGGCGATCATCTTGTCGGTGCCCGCGCTGTGGAAGCGACTGGTCAGCACCAGCGCTGCCGGCGACCAGCCGAGGAACGCGCGCACCGCGCTTTCTTCCTGCTCGGCGCTGAAGTAACTGGACGCCAGCAACAGCTGATACCCATGGCGACTGAGGGTGTCGCTGAAGCCCTGGATCGTGTTGGCAAAGATCGGCCCCGAGATGTTCGGGATCACCATCGCCACGATCCGCCCCCGCGCCGACGCCAGCCCGCCGGCCACCAGGTTGGGCACATAACCCAGCTCGGCCACCACCTCGGCAATGCGCTCGCGACGCTCGGGCGAGACCTGCTCCGGCTGGTTGAAATAGCGCGACACGGTGATCGCCGACACCCCGGCCTGCCGGGCCACGGTGTTCAAGGTGACGCGCCCGGCGCCACGGCGCTTGCGCGGTTTGTCTTCGTTCACGGGATCATCCTGCTAACAACCAAAAAGAATATAGGGATAATTTTTAAGTCTTTGACGCTCTAAACCCGAGCTACCAATAATGCCGATGTTAGCGCTAACAAAGCGCACTGTCTGCTACTCGCTCAAGCGAATGCCCAAGGCAGTTTCCACAGGCGCTGACGGTCGCAAGAACCGCAGCGGTTCAGGGCATTTTTTCGAGCGAACACACCATGCACAGGCACACGCACTTATTCCTTCTCGCCGGTCTGACCGCCCTCCCCGTGCCCGGCGCCTTTGCTGCCGACGAGCAGGAACCCACGCTCAAAGCGGTGACGGTCACCGCCACCCGGCGTGAAGAGTCACTGCAAAAAGTCCCGGTGGCGGTATCGGTGCTGGACGGCGAACAACTGGAGCGCGACAACCGCAACGGCGTGGCCAGCATCGCCCAGCAAGTGCCGTCGCTGAACTTCCGCACCGGCGCCTCGAACAAGGACACCTCGCTGTTCGTGCGCGGCGTGGGCACTATTTCCACCTCTCCTGGCGTGGAGCCGACGGTGGCCACGGTGATCGACGGCGTGGTCTACGCGCGCCCCGGCCAGGCCACCCTCGACCTGCTGGACCTGGAGCGCATCGAAGTGCTGCGCGGCCCGCAAGGCACCTTGTTCGGCAAGAACGCCTCGGCCGGCGTGCTCAACATCACCAGCAAGGCGCCCAGCGCCGAGACCCATGGCTATATCGACCAGGCGTACTACAGCGGCAACGAAAGCCGCACCCGTTTCGGCATCGGCGGCAGCCTGGTGCCGGATGTGCTCAAAGGCTCGATCAGCACGCTGTTCGGCAGCTACGACGGTAACGTCGATAATCAGCACAACGGCCAGGAGGTCAACGGCTACAACCACAAGGGCATCCGCGGCAAGCTGGAATTCACCCCCAACGATGACGTGAAACTGACCCTGATAGCCGACTACATGCAGTCCCACGACGACGCGCCGAATGGCGTGGTCAGCAAGTCCCTGAGCCCGGCCTTCAGCAATGCCTTGAGCCCGGTGCGCGCCTCCAGCGACAACCGCGACATCAACACCGATACGCGCAGCCATGTCGAAGACACCAACAAAGGCTTGTCCGCTCAGTTGGACTGGAACCTCGGCGACTACACCCTGACCTCGATCACCGCCTGGCGCGGCTGGGACAACACCCAGTACCAGGACGGCGACCGCCTCGGCACGGTGACTGCCGCCTTCCCCGGCACCGCCGACAAGGGCGAGCTGGCTTTCGACCAATACTCCCAGGAACTGCGCCTGGCCTCGCCCAAGGGTGAGTTCCTGGAATACGTCGGCGGCCTGTTCTACATGCACGGCAAGGACGAGGAAACCTATCAGCGCACGCTCACGACCACCACGCGCACCGACCGTGGCATCGCCGACTACAGCACCACCAGCGACAGCTACGCGGTGTTCGGCGAGACCACGCTGAACTTCACCTCGCGCTTTCGTGGCATCGCCGGCCTGCGCTACACCCACGATGAGCTGAAATACGATCACCGCCGCGTCTCCACCTCGGCCACCACGGTCAGCGGGATTCAACCGGCCACCTCCAGCTCCGGCTCGGTGGACGAAGACGGCTGGTCCGGTCGCCTCGGGGTGCAGTACGACCTCAGCGACAGCGTCACCAGCTACCTGACCTACTCGCGCGGCTACAAGGGCCCGGCCTACAACGTGTTCTTCAATATGCAGCCGCGCGACACCGACGCGCTCAAGCCGGAAACCTCCAACACCTGGGAAGCCGGGATCAAGGCCACCGCCTGGAACAACCGCCTGACCACCAACCTGGCGGTATTCCACAGCGACTACGACAACTACCAGGCGAACTTTTTCGACACCGTCGCCGGCCAGGTCGTGACTCGCCTGATCAACGCCGGCAGCGTCAGCACCGAAGGCGTCGAGCTGGATTACGCCCTGCAGGCCACCCAGCAACTCAAGCTCTCCGGCGCCCTGGCCTACACCCGTGCGCGCATCGATGAGTTCGCCTGCCCGGCGGGCGCAGCAGCGACGTGCAACGTGAACGGCAAGCCACTGCCCTTCAGCCCGGACTGGAAAAGCTACGTGCGCGCCGACTACACGATCCCGCTGGATAACGGCCTGGACATCGAACTGGGCACCGACTACAGCTGGCAGAGCGACGTGCAGTACGACATCAGTCAGAACGTCGACACCAAGCAAGGCGCCTACGGCATCTGGAACGCCAGCGTGGCCCTGGCCGACTACAGCAATGGCTGGCGCGTGGCGTTGCTGGCCAAGAACCTCGCCGACAAGTCCTACTCACCGCTGCTGGCCAGCGGCGGCAACTACATCTACCGCGCCGTACCCCGTGACGATGAGCGTTACTTCGGCGTGCAACTGCGCAAGGATTTCTAGCATGAGCCGTCAACTGAAACTCGGCGCCTTTCTCATGGCCACCGGGCACCATGTCGCCGCCTGGCGCCACCCGGACGTGCCGGCGGATGCCGGGCTGGATTTCGCCCAGTACAAACACCTGGCGCGGGTGGCCGAAGCGGCGAAGTTCGATGCGCTGTTCGTGGCCGACAGCATCGCCGCCGCCACCGGCACGATCGCCAGCCATATGGCGCGCTCGGACCATTTCGAGCCGCTCACCCTGCTCTCGGCGCTGAGTGCGGTGACCGATAACATCGGCCTGATCGCCACGGCGACCACCAGCTACAACGAGCCCTACCATGTGGCGCGCAAGTTCGCTTCGCTGGATCACCTGTCCGGCGGGCGCGCGGGCTGGAACCTGGTGACCTCGGACAACGCCGCCGAAGCGCAGAATTTTGGCCGCGACGAACACCTTGGCCATGGCGAACGCTATAGCCGCGCCAAGGAGTTTCATCAGGTGGTGACCGGGCTGTGGGACAGCTGGGAAGACGATGCCTTTGTGCGCGACAAGGCCAGCGGCAACTATTACGACCCGGCGAAGCTGCATGTGCTGGACCATGTGGGCGAACACTTCCGAGTCAAGGGTCCGCTGAATGTGGCGCGCTCGCCCCAGGGCCAGCCGGTGATCGTGCAGGCCGGCTCGTCCGAAGCCGGCCGTGAGCTGGCCGCGCAGACCGCCGAGGTGGTGTTTACCGCACAGACCTCGCTGGCCAATGCCCAGGCGTTTTATGCCGACCTCAAGGGCCGCTTGAGCCGGTACGGGCGCGGGCCGGACTCGCTGAAAATCATGCCCGGTGTGTTTGTGGTGGTCGGGGCGACCGAGGCCGAGGCCCAGGCCAAATTCGAGGCATTCCAGGATCTCGTCGAACCTGAGGTGGGCGTCGCGTTGCTGGGGCGCATGCTGGGCAATTTCGACCTGTCCGGCTACCCGCTGGACGGGCCGTTGCCGGCGCTGCCGTTGACCGACAGCGGACAACGCAGTCGTCAGCAACTGCTGAGCGACTTGGCCAACCGTGAGCAACTGACCCTCGCGCAATTGGGTCGGCGAATTGCCGGTGGCCGCGGGCATTACAGCCTGATCGGCACGCCTGCGCAGATTGCCGATGAGCTGCAGAACTGGTTCGAAAACGGCGCGGCCGATGGCTTCAATATCCTGGTGCCGCACTTGCCGGGTGGGTTGGAAGACGTCGCGCAATGGGTGGTACCCGAGCTGCAGCAGCGCGGCCTGTTTCGCACTGAATACAGCGGTTCCACCTTGCGCGAAAACCTCGGCCTGGCGCGCCCGGCCCATCGATTTACAGAGGGTAAAGCATGAAGTTTCCAGCACTGCTCCTGGCCTTGCTGGCGGTGACGCAAACCGCCCTGGCCGCCGACCCCGCCACCTTGCGTATCGGCTACCAAAAAGGCTCCATCGCGCTGGTCCTCGCCAAGCAACATGACCTGCTGGAAAAGCGTTTCCCGAAGACGGAGGTGAAGTGGATCGAGTTCCCCGCCGGCCCGCAGATGCTTGAAGCGCTGAACGTGGGGGCACTGGATGTGGGTTCCACCGGCGACATCCCGCCGCTGTTCGCCCAAGCCGCCGGGGCCGACCTGGTCTACATCGGCGCCGAACCGCCCAAGCCCAGCGCCGAGACGATCCTGGTGCGCAACGATAGCCCGCTGCATTCGGTGGCGGACCTCAAGGGCAAGAAAGTGGCGTTCCAGAAGGGTTCCAGCTCCCACAACCTGATCCTGCGCGCGCTGAACAACGCCGGCCTGAGCTACAAGGACATCCAACCGGTGTACCTCCCGCCGGCCGATGCGCGAGCGGCGTTCGAACAAGGCAGCGTCGATGCCTGGGCGATCTGGGAACCCTACTCGTCACTCGCCTTGAGCCAGAGCCCCAGCCATGTGCTGGCCAATGGCGAAGGCTTGGGCCTGTCTGGACCGGTGTACAGCGCCCGGCGCGCGTATGCGCGGGACAATGGGGCCTTTATCCATGACCTGCTCGACGAGCTCACCGCCGCCGAAGCCCTTACCCGCAGCCAGCGCGAAGACAGTTTGAAAGTACTGACCGAGTTCATGGGCCTGCCCGCCGACGTGGTTGCACGCTACATGGACAACCGCCCGCCTTCGCCGATTTTGCCGATTGATGAAGGGATCATTCAGGCGCAGCAGGCGACGGCGGATCTGTTTTTCCAGAATAGGTTGTTGCCCAAGGCCATCGAAGTGAAGAAGGCCGTGTGGAATTCCAAAGCCGACTGAGATCCTAATGTGGGAGGGGGCTTGCTCCCGATGGCGGTGGGTCAGTCAATGCATGAGGTGACTGACCCACCGCCATCGGGAGCAAGCCCCCTCCCACATTTTTTGACCGAGTCAGGTTTGGGCTCGGGTGCTTTTTTCTATCAGGCACATGGGGGTGCCGGCCACCGGTTCGCTCATGATCTGCACCTGCACCTCAAACACCTGGCGCATCAACTCGGCACTGATCACCTGTGCCGGCGCGCCATCGGCCACCAGCTTGCCGGCGTGCATCACCGCCAGGTGGTCGGCGTAGCGGCAGGCCTGGTTGATGTCGTGGAGCACGGTGATCACGGTCTTGCCTTCGGCGGCGAGTTCGCCCATCAGGTCGAGCAGTTCGACTTGGTGGCTGATGTCGAGGTAGGTGGTGGGTTCGTCGAGCAGCACTACGGGGGCGTTCTGTGCCAGGACCATGGCCAGCCAGGCGCGTTGACGCTGGCCGCCGGACAGGTCCGCCAGGGCGCGGTCGGCCAGGTTGTCGAGCTCCAGGCGTTGCATGGCTTGGGTCACATGGGCCCGGTCACTGCCGCTCAGGCGTCCCCACAGCGAGTTGTGCGGGCTGCGGCCGTAGGCGACCAACTGGCGCACGCTGACGCCTTCGGGCACCGGCAGCACTTGGGGCAGGAATGCAATGTGCCGGGCCAGTTGGCGGGCGGACAGGCTGGCGTAGGCCTGGCCATCCAGGCTCAGCTCACCTTGCGTGGGCTTGAGGATGCGCGCAAACGCCTTGAGCAAGGTGGACTTGCCGCAGCCATTGGGGCCGATTAACGCGGTGACTTTTCCCGTCGGCGGCGTAAACGACAGCCCCTGCACGATGGGTGTGGCGCCGTAGCCGATATCCAGCGCGCGTGCTTGAAGAATACTCATGTCATCAGCCCTTGAACCGTGCCAGCAACCAAAGAAAATACGGTGCGCCAATCACCGCCGTAAGCACCCCGGCGGGGATTTCGCTGGGCGCGATCAGCGTGCGCCCGAGGGTGTCGGCCAGCACCAGTAACAGCGCGCCGATCAGCATCGCCGCCGGCAGCAGGTACTGGTGATGCCCACCGACCAGGCGCCGTGCCATATGCGGTGCGACCAGGCCGATAAAGCCGATCGGCCCGATCACGCCCACGCCCAGGCTGGTGAGCAGCACCGCGCAGGCCATCGCCAGCCAGCGTGTGCGGTTCAGTGCGGTGCCCAGGCTGTGGGCCGCCTCATCGCCGAGGGCGATCAGGTTAAGCGGTTTGGCCAGGCACAGCCCCAGCGGGATCAACACCAGGAACGGCAGCACCAGCGCTACATGGTGCCAGTTGCGGCTCCACAGGCTGCCAGTGAGCGCGAGCAAGGCGGTGTTGATGTCCAGCGGGTGGGACAGGATCAGAAACTCGGTGACGCTGGACAAGGTCACCGCAATCGCCACCCCGGACAGCGCAAAACGCACGCCGGAAAAACTCACGCCGGTGTTGTACAGCGCCAGCAACAAGGCGCCACCGGCGCCGCCCAGGCACGCCACCAGGGGCAGCCAGGCAATCGGCAAATGCGGCCAACTGATGATTGCCACCGTCAGCGCGAGCCCCGCACCTTGGGTGACACCGAGGATTTCCGGCGAGGCCAGCGGGTTGCGAATCACGCCCTGCACAATCGCCCCGGCCAGGCCGAATGCGCAGCCGGCGAGGATCGCGATCAGGCTGCGTGGCAGGCGGTGGTTCCAGACTTCAAAGTCGAGGGCGTCATGGGCCAGCAGGCGCTCCAGCACGGTTTCGGGCGTGAGCCACAGGGTGCCGGCGCTGAGGCTGACGAAGGTCGCCAGCAGCAACAAAACGAGCAGCAGCCAAAGGCGCAATCGTGGCTGGGTCATAGGGCACGCCTGGCGAGAAAGAGGAAGAATGGTGCACCAATCAGTGCCGTGACCACCCCGGCAGGGGTTTCCACCGGGAACGCCACGGCGCGGCTGAGCAGGTCGGCACCCAGCACGATCACTGCGCCCAAGGCGGCACTGAGTGGGATCAGCCAGCGGTAGTCATTACCGAGAAACTGGCGAAGGATATTCGGCGCGATCAACCCGACAAAGCCGATGGGCCCGACCGCGCAGACACTCGCCCCCACCAGCAACAGGCTGGCGACGAACACCTGCAAACGCAGGCTGGCAATGCCCACGCCCAACGAGCGCGCGGCGTCTTCGCCGAGGTTGATCAGGTTCAAGCGCGGCGCACACCACAGCGCCCACAGGCCGCCGATCAAGGTGCACGGCCAGAGCAATTGCACCTGGGCCGCACCGACGTTGGCCAGGGAACCGGCCAGCCAATTGAGCACGCTTTGCGCCTGGGCCTCGACCAGGATCACCGTGAGCCGGGTCAAGGCAGCACACAACGCGGCGACGGCCACCCCGGCCAACACCAGGCGACCTTGGGCCGTGGCCGGCGACCAGGCGCCACCGAGGCTGAACACTGTGATCCAGGCCAGTGCGCCGCCCAGGCAGGTCATCAGCAAGGCAGCGCCGGCAAACGGCGGTGCGACCAACCCGGTGGAAAACAACGCGAGCCCCAACGCCGCGCCTGCCGTCACGCCGAACAGCGACGGCGATGCCAGACGGTTGCGGGTGATGCCCTGCATCAGCGCCCCGGCCAGGCCCAGGCAGGCGCCCACCAATGCCGCGCACACCGCACGCGGCACGCGCAACTGGGCGACGATATAGGCCATATTGCCGCCCACGCTGCCCTGATGCACCAGCCCATTCCAGGCGTCGGCCGCCGTGAGAGTGAACGGCGACCAGCTGTACAACGACAGCCAGAACAACACGGCACCCAGCACCACGATGCCGGCTGCGGCCAAACCACGGCCCATGCTTATTGGCTCAGTACGGCTTTGCCGCCCTTGAGGATCGCCAGGGCGTCCTCGGCGATCTGCTCCGAGGCCAACACACCACGGTTGCGCGCCCAGCTGTCACCGTCCACTTCGGCCACCTGCTGGTTGCGCACCGCGCCCAACACTTGCCACAGCGGCTGCTTGCTCCAGCTGTCGACGATGCTCGGGCGGCGGTAATGGCCGACCAGCAGCCAACCCGGATCGAGGGCGAGCAGTTGTTCCAGGCTAACGAATTCGGTCGGCGCGGCGTTGGCGCGCACCGACGGCACTTTCAGGCCGATGGCTTGCAGCACGCTGCCGGCGTAGGAGTCCGGGCCGTGCACGGAGAAGCTGTCTTCACGGGCGACACCGAACAACACGCTGGCACCGGCGGGGATCTGCTGGGCGATTTTCTTCAGGTTTTCGCGGTTTTGTGCGATGCGGGCTTCCATCTGCGGGCTTTTGCCCAAGGCCTTGCCGATCAGCTCAGCGGACTTGAGGCTGCCCTCATAATCCTCACCGCGCGACGGCAGCAACAGGGTTGGCGCAATACTCGCCAAGTCGCTGTACAGCGCCTGGTGGCGGTTGAGGTCGGCCACGATCAGGTCCGGCTTGAGCCGCGCGATTTCCTCGATGCTCGGTTGCGAGCGCAGGCCCACGGACTTCCACTGGCCGATGGCCTGACGCACACGCGGCAGCACGCGATTGGCGTCGCCATCATCGGCGGCGCCGACGGGGGTGACGTCCACGGCGGCGAGGCTGTCGAGAAAAGAGAACTCCAACACCACCACACGCTTGGGCGCATCGGGCAGATGCACCGCGTGCTGGCCGTCATTGAGGTCGATGGGGGCAGCGCTCAGCAGGCTGGAAGAGAACGCCAGCAGGCAGGCGGCAAGGGTGGGGATGGAGCGCAGCAATCGCATGGAGGTACCTCGGCGTTAAAACACCCCAACTGGACGGGCTGGGGAAAACGGCGGGTACTATTCCATATCGGGGCGACGTGATCAAAAAACATTCTCATTTGTGGGAGGGGGCAAGCCCTAATGCCAGTCAGTTAAGGCTTTTTGTAGGAGCGAGCTTGCTCGCGAAAAACTCACAGGCGCCGCGTTCATTCAGGAAGCACGCGTTATCGTTGACGTTTTTCGCGAGCAAGCTCGCTCCTACAGGAGGCGATGTACGCTTAACTGACTGGCATTAGGGCAAGCCCCCTCCCACATTTTTAATCCGCGTCTAAAAGTCGACCGTGGCAGACAGCAGATAGGTACGCGGGGTCGACAGGGTCAGCCCCGGCTCGCTGTCATCCGACGCGCCGGCCGAACTCCAGTAGCGCTTGTCGGCGACATTCTCCACATTCGCCCGCAGGGTGATGTGCTTGTCATCGACCTTGAAGGCGTAGCGGGCGCCGACGTCGATACGGTTCCAGGCGTCGATTTCCTTGACGTTGGACTGGTCCAGGTATTGGGAACTGGAGTGGATGCCCCGGCTGGTCAGGGTCAGGCCTTCGAGGGTCGGTACGTCCCACTCGGCACCGAGGTTGACGTTGTACTTGGGCGTGGCCGGCGCGCGGTTGCCGTCCCAGGCGCCATTGGTGGTGTCCTTCAATTTGCTGTCGATGTACATCACGCCGCCGAGCAGGCGCACGCCCTTGAGGGGTTCGCCGAACACGCTCAGCTCCGCACCGGTGTTCTGGCGTTTGCCATTGGGACCGAACAGCCGCGACGTGGCGTTGGTCTCGTAGGCCGGTTGCTTGATGCGGAACACCGCGGCGGTCACGGCGAAGGCGCCAGCGTCGTACTTGGCGCCCACTTCCACCTGGCGGCTGATAAACGGCGGGAAGATCTGGTCTTCGTTGCGCGACGTGGACGGTGCGATCTTGCCCTGGCTCAACCCTTCCATGTAGTTGGCGTACAGCGACAGTTTGTCGGTGGCTTTGAACAGCAGGCCACCCGAAGGCGAGATCTTTTCTTCGTCGTAGTTGGTCTTGCCTTTGATGCCGTCGCTCCAATCGTCCACGATCACGCGCTGCCAGCGCGCACCGAGGGTGAGCAACAGGCGGTCATCGAAGAAACCCAGGGTGTCGGACAAGGCCACGCCACTGAACGTGTTCTCGGTATAAACCTTCGCATCCTGGCGCGTGGCCACCGACGGCGTCGGGGTTTGCACGGGGTTGTAGAGATTGCTCGATGCGTTGGCATAACGCGCACCGCCGTTGGTGAAGTCCATATAGAAGTAGCTGGCGGCCAGGTTGACCTCATGGCTCACCGGCCCGGTGTGGAACCAGTTACGCACGCCGGCCGTGGCGGTACGGACGTTTTCATCGCGGGTGAAGTCCCGAGGCTGCACGGTGAAATCACCGGCCGCATTGGTCACCGAAACAGCATGGCGCAGGAACTCATGGTTACTTTTACGCGCGCCCACACCGCCGTAGAGCATCACCGAATCGCTGAGGTCATATTCGGCATTCAGCGTACCGAAGGTGTCCTTGGTGCGGGCCTTGCTCCAGGACTGCGCATAGTTGCGGCGCACATCGTTGGCGCTGGGCACCGGCGCGGCAGCCGCGACTTGCACACGCTCCTGCGGCGCATCGGTGTCGCGCTCGGTGCGGCCGATATCGCTGGAAAGGCGCAGACGCTCGCCACGAAAATCCAGGCCCAGCACGGCCATCTCACGGTCGACGCTCTGGTGGTCCCATTCGGTATCGCCGGACTGCTTCACGCCGTTGAAGCGCAGGCCGAATTTGTTGTCTTCGCCGAAACGCCGGCCCACGTCCACCGCACCACCGGCCTGGCTGTCGGAGGCCCAGGTGCCGGTGAACGAGGTGATGTCCTTGTCGGTGGCGCGCTTGGGCACCACGTTGATCCCGCCGCCCACGCTGCCGCGCGGCGAGATGCCGTTGATCAACTGGGTGGGGCCTTTGAAGATGTCGACGCGGTCGGCCATTTCCATGTCGATGGTGTAGGTCGGCAGCACGCCGTACAGGCCGTTGTACGACACATCACTGTTGAACAGGCTGAAACCGCGAATAGTGAACTGCTCATAACGCCCACCGGCCGGGTTGGTGGCGCGTACCGACGGGTCGCTGGCGATGAGGTCGCCGAGGGTGCGCGCCTGTTGGTTTTTCACCGCGTCCTGGGTGTAGGTGGTCATGCTGAACGGGGTTTCCATAAAGTCCCGGGTGCCCAGCAGGCCTTGCGAGCCACGCCGCGCCACTTGGCCACCGGCGTAGGTGTCGCCGTCGTACAGGCCGGTGGTACCGAGAATCGACGTGGGCGCCAGCTCCAGGCTGCCGCCCTCCGGCACCGGCACCAGCATGTAGGCCTGCTCCCCCATGGGCTGCAATTGCAGGCCGGAGCCTTGCAGCAAGCGGGCAAAACCCTCTTCCACGCCGTATTCGCCGGATAAACCGCTGCTGCTGCGCCCGCTGACCAGCGCCGGGTCCACCGACAGGTTGACCCCCGACAGCCCGGCAAAACGGGTCAACGCCGCACTCAGGCTGCCGGCCGGCACCTGGTAGCTGCGGCGCGCGGCGCTGTCTTCGGCATAGCTGACGGGGACGAACAAGGGGCTGGCGCTGAGGCTCAGCATCAGGCTCAGTTTGAGCAACGGGCGCAAGCGCAAGGGTTGGACTGCGGGCATTGGAAGAAGCTCTCGATTTTGTTCACTTGCCTGGAATGACAGGCGAGGTGAAAAAAGGGGACAGGCTTCGACCAACTTTTTTCAAAATGGCAGGGCAATGGCGGCGCCATGCCCTGCTTTGGCTACCATACCGCGATATGGGAATCCGCACGCGGTTCGGTACCGCCGCACAGCACGCCGCTGACCGGGTCGCGCAGGATGATCTGCCCACGGCCGTAGTCGGTGAGGTCGCTGGCGATCTGCACCTGGTGACCACGCCGGGCCAGGGCATTGGCCAGGTCGCGGGAGGCGCCCTGCTCGATGCCGACCTTCATGTCGCCCAGCCATTGCCAGCGCGGCGCATCCAGTGCGGCCTGGGGGTTGAGGCCGAAGTCCACCAGGTTCATCACCATCTGTACGTGACCCTGGGGCTGCATGTAGCCGCCCATCACGCCGAACGGGCCAAGGGCCTGGCCGTCCTTGGTGAGGAAACCGGGGATGATGGTGTGGAAGGTCTTCTTGCCTGCTGCCAGGCAGTTGGCGTGGGCCGGGTCGAGGCTGAATTCCTGCCCACGGTTCTGCAACGCAATGCCGCTGTCGGGCAGTACCACGCCGGAGCCGAAGCCGTGGTAGTTGCTCTGGATGAACGAGACCATATTGCCTTCGGCGTCCGCCGTGGCCAGGTACACCGTGCCGCTGGCGTGCGGGTCACCGGGCTTGGGCGCCTGTGCCTGCTCGCCGATCTGGCTGCGACGGCGGGCGCTGTAGTCCTCGCTGAGCAGGTCGGCCACTGCCACGCGCATGTGCAGCGGGTCGGTGATGTAGTGCAGGCCGTCGCTGTAGGCGAGCTTCATGGCCTCGAGCTGGCGGTGCCAGGTCTGTTGGCTGTCGCGGTGATCGAAGGTGAAGCCTTCGAGGATGTTCAGCGCCATCAGCGCCACCAGGCCCTGGCCGCTCGGCGGGATTTCCCAGACGTCGACACCGCGATAATTGATGTGGATCGGGTCCACCCACTGTGCGCGGTAGTCCTTGAGATCACTGGCGCGCAGGTAACCCCCGGTGGCCCGTGAGTGGGCGTCCAGGCGTGCGGCCAGGGCACCGCGATACAGGCTTTCGCAACGGCTGGCGGCCAGTTCTTCCAGGGTCCGCGCCTGGGCCGGGTTGCGGAAAATCTCGCCCGCTTGGGGTGCGCGCCCATCGATGAGGAACGTGTCGAACCAGGCTTGCAGCACTTCATCGCGGTGCGGGCTGAATTCGTTCAAGGAGATCTGCCATTGGTGGGCAACCACCGGTGACAGCGGGAAACCCTCGCGGGCCAGGCGGATGGCCGGTTGCAGCAGCTCGTCAAACGCCAGCTTGCCGAAGCGTTGCGACAGCTCCGCCCAGGCCGATGGGCAGCCGGGCACGGTCACCGGGGTCCAGCCGTACAGCGGCATCCGATCGTGCCCGGCAGCCTTGACCGCCTCGACACTCAAGGCGCCCGGCGCGTGGCCATTGCCGTTCAGGCCATGCAACTGGCCCTTGCACCACACCAGGGCAAACGCATCGCCGCCCAGGCCGCAGCCGGTGGGCTCCACCACCGTGAGCGCGGCCGCCGTGGCGATGGCCGCGTCGATGGCGTTGCCGCCCTTTTGCATGATCTCGATACCGGCCTGGGCGGCCAGGGGTTGGGACGCAGCGACCATGCCACGACGGGCAAATACGCTCTGGCGCTGCGACGGATAGGGGTACTCGTGGGCAGAAAATTTCAACATGGCAAAGGCTCTTCAAAAAAAGTCATAACACACGGCTGAGAAACGCCCGGGTACGGGGATGGCTGGGGTGGCTGAAGATCTGTTCCGGCGGCCCTTGTTCGATGAGTTCGCCCTGATCGAGTACCACCACGCGGTCTGCCACTTCCCGGGCAAAGCCCATTTCATGGGTGACCACCACCATGGTCATGCCCTCCTCGGCCAGCTCTTTCATCACCTGCAGCACTTCGCCGACGGTTTCCGGGTCGAGGGCGCTGGTGGGTTCGTCGAACAGCATGGCCTGGGGTTTCATCGCCAGGGCGCGGGCGATGGCGACCCGTTGCTGCTGGCCGCCGGAGAGCATCGACGGGTAATGGCTGGCCTTGTCCGCCAGGCCGACCCGCGCCAGCAGGCCACGGGCCTGTTCCAGCGCTTCGGCACGTGGTGTGCCGAGGACCTGGATCGGCGCTTCAATGATGTTTTCCAGCGCCGTCATATGGGGGAACAGGTTGAAGCGCTGGAACACCATGCCAATGTCGCGGCGCTGGCGGGCGATGTTGCGCTCCGAATCGCGCACCAGGCTGCCGTCGCTGCGCTCGCGATAGCCCATGGCGCGGCCGTTGACGCGGATGCGCCCGCCCTGGATGTCTTCCAGCAGGTTGATGCAGCGGATAAAGGTGGTCTTGCCCGAGCCCGAGGCGCCGATCAGCACCACCACTTCGCCGCGCCGTACTTGCAGCGAGATACCCTTGAGGATCTGCAACTCGCCGAACGACTTCTGAATATCCAGTGCCTCAATGATCAGCTCTTCACTTTGGTGCGCCATGGTTATCGTCCCCTCAGCAGTTTCAGGGTGCTGCGCCCGAACATGCGGCTGGCTGCCGGTGGTGGCGCGGAAGGCCGGTCGGACTGGCTGAAACGGGCTTCGAGCCAGCGCTGGAAAAAGCCCCAGAGGGTGGTCAGCGTCAGGAAATACAGGGCGACCACCAGGTACAGCTCAAACACGCGGAAGGTCGCCGAGGTGATCATCTGGGTGCTGAGCAGCAGCTCCTGCACACCGATCACGCTGACCAGGGTGGTGTTCTTGAGCATCACGTTGAACTCATTGCCCAGCGGCGGCACGATCACCCGGAACGCCTGGGGCAGCACGATGCGCCGCATCAACTTGGCGAAGCCCATGCCCAGGGAGCGCCCGGCTTCATATTGGCCCTTGTCCACCGCGCCGATGCCGGCACGGATGATCTCGGCCATATAGGCACCTTCGTTGAGGCCCAGGGCAATGATCGCCGCCTGGATATTGCCGGGGACGATCAGGCCGAACAGTTCAATATCTTCGAAGCGGAAAATCCCGCCCGCCGCCAGTGCCGTGTACAGAAACACGATCTGTACCAGCAGCGGCGTGCCGCGCATCAGCCACACGTAAAAACGCACCGGCAGATGCAACAGCGGGTTCTTCGACAAGCGCAACAACGCCGCCGCCAGCCCCAGCGCGCAGCCCAACAGCATCGCCAGCACACTGATCAGGCACGTCAGCCACAGCCCCGTGAGGTAGACCCCGCTGGGCTGCAGCAGGTACTGCCAGAACACATCCCAATTGAAATTCATCGCAGGTACGCCTCAGTCGAGTGTGTCGCTGCTGACATGCCATTTGTCCAGCAACTGCACATAGCTGCCATCGCTGCGCATATCGCTGATCACCTGTTGCACGGCGGCGGTCAGTTGCGGGTCGTCCTTGCGTATGCCCAGGCCGGTGAGGATGCGGCTGAACGCCGGCACGCCTTCCTGGAACAGGTCCGGGGCCATTGCTGCGTAGTAACCGGCGGTTTCCACGGTGGTGCCGTAGGCGTCGACCTGGCTGATACGCAGGGCCTGGAAGGCATCGGTGTCGGTGTTGTAGACCACCAGTTTCATCGGGGGCTTGCCGGCCTTGGCGAGGCTTTCATTGTGGGCATCGAGCAGGGTCTTGATGGTGGAGCCGTTGAGCACCGCGACCTTGTGCGCGGACAGGTCATCCAGCGCCTTGATGCCCTTGGGGTTGCCCTTGGGCACCACCACCGACTGGCTGGAATACATGTAGTTGACGATGTCGATCACCTGGCGCCGCTCGGGTTTGTCGAACAACTGGTCGACGATCATGTCGCACTGCTGGGCGAGCAACGCCGGCACCAGCCCAGAGAACGGAATCACCCGCCATTGCACTTGCTTGTCGCCCAGGCGCCTGGCGATTTCCAGGCCCAGGTCGACGGTGAGCCCGCGCGGTTTCTGGGCTTCGTCGAAGGACACCAGGGGCGGGGAATCCATCCCCGAGCAATAGACAAGTTTGTCGACTTTTTGCAGACGATCCGGCACTTGAGGCGCAGCAAAGGCCCCCTGTGCGCAGAGACCGAAGGAGACAGCCACCAGCAAGGCGCGGCATTTATGCATGACCAGACACTCCAGTTCGTTGAATAACGGGGCAGGACTAAAGTCAAAACACAGCGGGTGTTTCTTATTGTTCGGTTTGCAGGAACTGGATCAGTGCCGGCACGGTGCCTTCGATGTGTTCGCGCACCACGGCTTCGGCGCGGGCGGCATCGCCGGCGCGGATCGCATCAAGGATCACTGCGTGTTCCTGGCGGGCGCTGAGGGGTTTTTCGCCGTGCTGCAGCCACAAGCGCATAGGTGCCTCGACCAGCGAGTACAGCGCCGAAATCTGCTTCATCAGGCGCGGGCGGCCGCTGAGGCTGCACAGGTATTCATGGAACGCGCGGTGCCGACTGACCCACGCGGCGCCTTCGTCACGGTAGTCGTCCATCTCATCGAGCATGCGCTCCAGGGCCGCCAGTTGACGCTCGCCGATCCGCCCGACGGCAACGCGTACCGCCAGGCCTTCAAGGGCGCTGCGCATCTCAAACACTTCGTGCAGTTCATCAATATCCAAACCGCTGACGACTGCGCCACGGTTGGGCCGCAGGGTCACCAGGCCCTGGGCGTCCAGGCGGCGAAAGGCCTCGCGCACCGGCATGCGGCTCATGCCGATCTCGCTGGCGATGTCTTCGGCGATCAGCCGGTCACCCTTGCGGTAGCGGCCGCCGCAAATGGCATCGAGCAGAAAGTTGTAGGCCTCCTCCTCGGCGGTGAGGGGCTGGCGGTCAACGTAAGCGGGAGCGAATTGCATCGGCAGCACCTTTTGAATTTTTGTATCCAATTATCCACGAATACAAAAAAGCAGGATGCGTGCCAACGGCTTGGGACAGGAGCCAAGTGATTGATTCAGATCGGATAGAAGGGAAAAAGCTGGGGCTGGCGTTGAAAAGTCGCGTGGGATTTTGCTACCCAATGGCGCAGAAGACGCCCCATTGGTGGGCGGAAGTAACAAGCGGACCGTGGGCGAGATGCTTTTTGCTTGAGGCGAATCCAGCCCACCGCTGGCGTTATGGCTCGACCGAATAGATGACGGTTTGCGCGCTGTTTTCGCCGACCGCCCGGCGGGTGAAATAGGTGTCGCCTTCGTCGGTGAGGATCTCGTAGTCGGCCTTGCGGGCCGGACTGGCGTGCTTGATGATTTTCAGCACGCGCTGGAACTTCACGCTTTGCGTGCCGTTCTGGTTGGGTCCGGTGAGCACATTGACGCTTTGAAACCAGCCGGCGTGCCGCTGGTTGCTCACCAGCGCGTGGCTCATCGCCTCGAAACGTTCCAACCGCGTGAAGCCCCATAGGGTCTGTTCTTCGACGGTGGCGCCCGGCGTAGCGGCGCCGGTAAACACAAACAGATTGATCGCCGGGCTGTCTTCGCAAAAGAAGTCGTAAGGGACCAGGCCGTCGACCATTTTCCTGCCGGGCACAAAGCCCTTTTTATGCACCTGAAACATCGCCACCTCCACTCAATCAAGGGTGACAAGTCTAATCAGGCGCGACGTACAGGGCGGTCAAGCCAGTGTAATGTCGTGTAAAGATCGCGCGCTGTGCAGGGTGATCTCCACTGCCAGCCCACCGCCTGGCTCGTTGCGCGCGAGGATGTGGCCGCCGTGCATCTGGACGGCCCTCGCAGCAATGGCCAGCCCCAGGCCAAACCCCACGCTGGCATCGCCCACCCCACGCTCGAACGGCTGGAAAATGCTGTGCAGCCGGTCATTGTCGACGCCCGGCCCTTGGTCGGTGATCTGTACCGTGAGGCGGTTCGCATCGTGGTTGACCTGCGCCGACACGCACACGGTGGTGTCCGGCCGGGTGTAGCGCACGGCATTGCGAATCACGTTCTCGAAGCAGCGGTACAACAACTCACCGCTGACGCAGGCGATAAACGGCGGGCACACCTGCAGGTGCACGCGACAGCCTTTGATGCCGGCCTCAAACTGCGCATCTTCAACGATCATCGCCAGCAATTCGACAATATCCACGGGCTCGCGCTCGATACTTTCCGGACGGCCTTGCAGGCGCGCCAGGGTCAGCAACGCCTCGATCAGGGTGTCCATGCGCTCGGATTCGCGCTCGATGCGTTCGAGCATTTCCAGGCGGGCGGCGTCCTGGCGCAACAGGCCGATGGCCGCCTGCATGCGCGTCAGCGGGGAGCGCAGTTCATGGGAGATGTCGTGCAGCAGCTGTTGCTGGGCCTCCACCAGCACCTTCAACTGGTTGGCCATGCGGTCGCAGTCTTCCGCCAGGTCGACGATCTCGTCGCGACGCTTGCCCATGGCCGGCTTGACCCGGGTTTCGAAGCGTCCCTGGGCCGCGTCGCTCATGGCGCGCTTCAGGTACGCCAGGGGCCAGGCCAGGTAATAGGCCATGTAGCCGCTGAACAGCGCACTCATCAACGTGCCGATGATCAGCGGAATCTGGTGCCAGGGCCGGCCCGGCGGGTTACCGGGCGCGTGGGTCGACCTGATCGACAGCGTCAGGCCTTCCTTGCTGACGACCGCTCGCTCATAGACCGGCTGCGTCACGGGCCCACCTACCAGCAATTGACCGGCACTGTTGTAGACGCCGATGGCCTCATCCGCCGGGCGCTCCCACACCGCCAGGAGCTGGCCGCCCGCCTCGACACCGAACGTTTGCAGCAGCTTGTCTTCGGCCGCCAGCATGGCTTCCACATGCGGGTCATTCGGCTGGAAACGGCCCAGTTCAAGCACGCCGACGCCCACCAGGAAGGTCAAGGTGGTCGCCAACCAGAAGGCCAGGAACAGTTTCCAGAACAGCAGGCTGGGCTTGGTCATTCGGCAATCAACAAATAGCCGAGGCCGCGTACGCTCTGGATCCAGGCCTTGGCGTCCGGGCGCGGCCCGAGTTTTTGCCGGATGCTGCTGATATGCACGTCGATGCGCCGGTCGTAGCGGGTCAGCGGGCAACCGAGGGCATTGAGTGACAGATCCTTTTTACTCACTACCTGGCCGGCACTGCGGGCCAGCTCTTCCAGCAGGCTGAACTCGGTGCTGGTCACGCCCAGCTCGAGGCCGTTCCACAGGGCCTGGCGCCTGCCGGGCCACAACACCAGCGCGCCGGTCGTGATCACTTCGGTGGTCGGCTGGCCCACCGGCTGCACCCTGCGCATGATGGCGCGCAGGCGCGCGACCAGTTCGCCGGGGGAGCTGGGCTTGGGCACGTAATCATCGGCGCCGAGTTCCAGGCCGGTGATGCGGTCGATGTTGTCGCCACGGGCGGTGAGCAGCACTACGGGTACCTGGCTGACGACGCGGATGCGCCGGAGTACCTCGATGCCCGAGCGCTGGGGCAGCATGACGTCCAGCACCACAATGCTGTAGCGCCCCGACAGCGCCTCCTCCTCGCCCTCCTCCCCCGTGTGCACGGCCGTGGCCTCAAAGCCTTCGCGCGCGAGGTATTGGCTCAGCATGTCAGTCAGTTCCTGGTCGTCGTCGACCAACAGTACGCGGATCATCTCGGGCTCGTCAGTGGGGGGTTGCGCATTATCGACCCGGCATTGGCATCCCAGACCAAACTTTACCTAACTTGACATTCGGTTAACCGCACCAAACGCCCCTCGCTCTTATGCTGGATGTTCACCAGTCCGGCCGCGCGGCGAGTTGTCCATGCGTGCCGGCGCTGCTTGTCGATGTGTTCTGGAAAAGATCTTGATGAATTTTTCGCGCCTGCTCTGCTCGGTTGCGCTGCTGCTCAATACCTCACTGGCACTCGCCCAAGGCTTCAAAATCTCGGATATTCGAATCAACGGCCTGCAACGGGTCTCTGCGGGCAGCGTGTTCGGGGCATTACCCCTGAACGTCGGCGACGAAGCGGATGACCGGCGCCTGGTGGACTCGACCCGCGCGCTGTTCAAGACCGGTTACTTCCAGGACATCCAACTGAGCCGCGAAGGCGATGTGTTGATCATCAATGTAGTCGAGCGTCCTTCGGTTGCCAGTATCGAATTCGAGGGCAACAAGGCGATTGCCACCGATGACCTGATGAAAGGCATGAAGCAATCGGGCCTTGCCGAGGGCGAGATTTTCCAGCGCGCCACCCTGGAAGGGATACGCAACGAGTTGCAGCGCCAGTACGTTGCCCAGGGCCGGTACTCGGCGTCGGTCGACGCGCAGGTGGTGGCTCAGCCGCGTAACCGCGTGGGCTTGAAAATCAAGATCGACGAAGGTGAAGTGGCGTCGATCCAGCACATCAACGTGGTGGGCAACACGGTGTTCGCCGACGACGCCCTGATCGACCAGTTCACCCTCAAGACCAGCAACTGGCTGTCGTTTTTCAAGAACGACGACAAATACGCACGGGAGAAGCTGTCGGGCGACCTTGAACGCTTGCGCTCCTATTACCTGGACCGTGGCTATATCAACATGGATATCACCTCGACCCAGGTCTCGATGACCCCGGACAAAAAGCACGTCTACATCACCGTGAACATCCACGAAGGCCAGAAATACACGGTACGCGAGGTGAAGCTCAGTGGTGAGCTGAAAGTCCCGCAGGACCAGGTCCAGTCCTTGCTGCTGGTGCAGAAGGGCCAGGTGTTCTCACGCAAACTGATGACCACCACCTCGGAGCTGATTACCCGTCGCCTGGGCAACGAAGGCTACACGTTCGCCAACGTCAACGGCGTGCCGCAGGCCCACGATGAAGACCACACGGTTGACGTCACGTTCTCCGTCGACCCAGGTAAGCGGGCCTACGTCAACCGTATCAACTTCCGTGGCAATACCAAGACCGACGACAAGGTGCTGCGGCGGGAAATGCGCCAGATGGAAGGTGGCTGGGCGTCGACGTACCTGATCGACCAGTCCAAGGTGCGCCTGGAGCGCCTGGGGTTCTTCAAAGAGGTGAACGTCGAGACGCCTGCGGTGGCCGGCCTCGACGACCAACTGGATGTGAACTACGCCGTGGAAGAACAAGCGTCCGGTTCGATTACCGCCAGCGTCGGCTTTGCCCAGAGTTCGGGCCTGATCCTCGGCGGCTCGATCACCCAGAACAACTTCCTCGGCACCGGCAACTACGCCAGCCTGGGGCTGACCCGCTCGTCCTACCAGAGCAAGTACAACATCGGTTTCACCGATCCCTACTTCACCACCGACGGGGTGAGCCTGGGTTACAACGCGTTCTACAGCAAGACCGACTACAACAAGTACTACGATGACGGGGTGTCCTATTACGCCATCAATAGTTTTGGCCTGGGCGCCACCCTCGGTTACCCGATCAATGAAACCTCGCGTTTGAGCTTTGGCCTGACGGCGCAACACGACAGTATCGAACCGGGCACCTACAGCGCCGACGAGATCTACGACTTTATCGAGCGCGAAGGCAAGGAATTCACCAACTTCAAGGCCAACCTCGGCTGGTCGGAATCGACCTTGAACAAAGGCGTGCTGGCGACTCGCGGGCATTCGCAAAACCTCAACCTGATGGTGACGGTGCCCGGCAGCGACCTGAGTTTCTACAAAATCGACTACACGGGGCAGACGTTCCTGCCTGTCAGCAACAACACATCACTGCGCTTTCACACCAAGCTCGGCTACGGCAGCGGCTACGGCTCCACGGACGGGCTGCCCTTCTATGAAACCTACACCGCCGGCGGCGAAGGCACGGTGCGCGGCTTTGAAAGCGGCACCCTCGGCCCGCGCAACACCCCGGCAACCGGTGCCTACGCCAGTGCCGGGCAGGCGTACTACTCGGACCGGGACACCGAATCGCTGGGCGGCAATATCCTGATAACAGGCGGCGCGGAGTACTTATTCCCGGTGCCGTTCATCAAAGACAACAAATCCGTGCGAACCTCGTTGTTCTGGGACGTGGGCACGGTGTATTCGGACAAGTGCTACCTCAGTACCACCCAAGGCTGCGGCAGCGTGGACCTGGGCCAGATGGCCAGTTCGGTGGGGGTTGGGGTGACGTGGTACAGCCCGCTGGGGCCGCTGAGTGTGAATTTGGCATACCCGATTCGCACGCCGGAGAACGCGGACAAGCAGGTGTTTCAGTTCTCCATGGGGCAGACGTTTTAAAGGTTGCGGCGTGTTGATGCGTTTCCCCCTTCTGGGAAAGGCCCTACACAAATACCGGACGTCTGGCGAAGCCGCGTTTATGTATTGTTTTTTATAAGGGAACTCTGCTGTCAAGCCTTGGTCGGCTGATGTGTGGATTTTCCTTTCACTACGCGGATAGATCGGATGAAACAGATGCCCTTCGTCGAGGCCAAGCCTGTTGCCGACAAAAAGCTGGCTTTGTTTGCACCCGTGTCAGCGCCATGGCGTTCAAGCGCAAGCCCGCTGCACCTGCACGATTTTGCTGCCTGTCGGAATGTCGAATCAGGCGCGGTTTTTATTATCGCTTCCGGCCTGTCAGCCAAATCATTCCCCCTCGAAAAGTTTGCGCACGTGCCCATGATCACCATGAATGGCGCCATTTCGATGTTTATGAACACCGATATCAAGCCGAGTTTTTACGCTTGCACGGACAGAAGCTTTTCCAAACAGCAGCCGGATTTATTCAATTACGCCATGGCTGTCAGCCAAAGGGTCGCGCTATGGGAAGACCACGCGCAATCCTCCCATGCTCGTCCAACCGGGCAGCTCTACCCGCTGTCCAAGGCTCCAAAACCGTCGTGGATCGATGTGGCGCTCGGAAGATCAAAAGAGCTGGTTACTGATCACTCCTTGATCGCCTTTCGGAAACGGTCCATCGGGTTCAGCAAGGACATGAGCCAGGGCTTTTTTGATGCCCGAACCGTGGCCTACCTGGCCATCCAGCTGGCATTCCACGTCGGGTTCTCCAAGGTTTTCCTGGTGGGCGTCGACCTGGACGAAAAGTCGGGGAGGTTTTACGAAACGAAAAACTCCACAAACTCCCCCTGCGGGCTCGACCAACACTATTACACCCGCATACTGCCGTCGTTCGAGTTGATGTCCAAAAAGGTCATGGGGGATGACTTCATGGTTTACAACTTATCCGATATTTCGAAGATCCCGGCGAGTGTGATTCCGCGTATCAGCGTCGCTCAAGTGGAAGCGATGCTCCACCAGTAGACACACAGTCGGCCTGGAGGCCTTCGCCAACTCCCTGCACTACACACATTGGGTGTCGGCAGTTGAGGGCCCTTCTCAAAAAATCCGAATATCAGCCCGGATACTTCAGTCTTTTTTAGCAGGAGATTGAAGGAGTTATCTGGATTGGGTTCCACGGCCAGCGAGAAGAATGGCGGGGGCCTTCTGTTGCATAGTGAGCACTATGCCCTGGGCCATTTGGGGCTTACGCTGAAGCGTATGCGCTGATCGTACTTCAGATCTGCCTATGCTCAATGAACCTGTGTGGGTTTAAAAAGAATTTTCAGAATCAGCAGACGCAACTCATCCAGGACCTTGATGGCCTGAAGCTTTCAGTGCATTGGCTGGATCCAAGCGTGGGGCGGTGACGATCTTGAGGAGGAAGTTGGGATGATCCCCCGCAAAAGTCCCTATGCGTAAAAAAGCCGAACTGGCTGGAGTTCGGCTAAGTCACTGAAAAATATGGTCGGGACGGAGTGATTCGAACACTCGACCCCTAGCACCCCATGCTAGTGCGCTACCGGACTGCGCTACGCCCCGACTAGGCGTGTTACTGGGTTCGCTTCGCAACGAAGCGATCAGGAATATACCGCAAGCTTTTGAAATGTGGAAGTATTTTAAAAGCCTGAATCATTTTTTCAAAACCACCAGCACATCTTCCAGTTCGGAGATCATCTGGCGGATCAGTTGCTTGTACTGGGTGGTGTCGTCTTTGGCTTCATCACCGGACATACGCTGGCGCGCGCCGCTGATGGTGAACCCCTGGTCATACAGCAACGCACGGATCTGTCGGATCATCAGCACATCCTGGCGCTGATAATACCGACGGTTCCCAGTGCGTTTGACGGGGTTGAGTTGAGGAAACTCCTGCTCCCAATAGCGCAGCACGTGCGGTTTTACCGCACAGAGCTCGCTGACTTCACCAATGGTGAAGTAGCGTTTGCCTGGGATGACGGGTAGCTCGTCGTTATGACTTGGTTCCAGCATAAGCCTCAACTCGGGCCTTCAACTTCTGCCCTGGACGAAAGGTGACCACACGGCGAGCCGTGATCGGGATTTCTTCTCCCGTTTTTGGATTGCGGCCAGGCCGCTGGCGTTTGTCCCGCAGATCAAAATTGCCGAAACCGGACAATTTGACCTGTTCGTTGTCTTCCAGAGCGTGTCTGATCTCTTCAAAAAACAGCTCGACCAATTCCTTGGCCTCGCGCTTGTTCAGACCCAACTCTTCGTACAGACGTTCCGCCATCTCAGCTTTCGTCAAAGCCCCCATACGTCACTTCCTTAACGTGGCGTTTAACCTTTGTTCGAGCGAGGTGAGGATATTTTGTGTCGTGGTATTCACCTCATCGTCATTAAGAGTGCGCGATGGATGCTGCCAGGTCAAGCCAACTGCAAGGCTTTTTCTATGCGGATCAATGCCTTTACCCTGATAGACGTCAAATAGCCTGAGGTCTGTCAGCCATTCCCCTGCATTTTCACGGATTACATCCAGAACCGCAGTGGCGGCGACTTCACGGTCGGCGATCAGGGCCAGGTCGCGACGCACTTCAGGGAAGCGCGACAACTCGCTGAATTTAGGCATCTTGCCCGAGGCCACTTCGGCCAGGACCAGCTCGAAGACGAAGACCGGGCGGTCGAGCCCAAGGGTTTTCGACAGTTCCGGGTGGATGGCCCCGATGAAGCCCACCAGACGACCTTCGCGCTCGATACGCGCAGTCTGACCAGGGTGCAACGCCGGGTGGTTGCCTGGCACAAATGTGAAGTCGTCCAGTGCACCGGCAAAGCCCAGTACCGCTTCCACGTCCGCTTTAACGTCGAAGAAGTCCACGGCATCCCGGCCTTGCGCCCAGCCTTCCGGCAAGCGACTGCCGCAAACAACGCCGGCCAGCATTGGCTCTTGCTTCAGGCCGTCGAGTTGCCCGACAAACCGCAGGCCGCTTTCGAACATGCGCACGCGGTCTTGCTGACGGTTCAGGTTATGGGAAAGGGCTTTCACCAGGCCCGGCCACAGGGATGAACGCATGGCGGCCATGTCGTTGGAGATCGGATTGGCCAGCAGCAGCGGCTCGACGCCCGGGTTGAACAGTTCGAACTGCTTCGGGTCGATGAAGCTGTAGGTCACCGCTTCCTGATAGCCACGGGCAACCAGCAGACGGCGCAGCTCAGGCAGGTGCGCACGCGCTTCTGCCTTGGGTTGCGGTGCCAGGCGCGCTTGCGGGTAACGAACCGGCAGGCGGTTGTAACCGTACAGGCGAGCCAATTCTTCGATCAGATCGACTTCCAGGCTGATATCGAAGCGATGGCTTGGCACGTCAACATGCCACTGCGCTTCCCCACCCGCAGAAATGTTCAACCCGAGGGCCGACAACAATTGCTCGATTTCAGCCGGAGCGATGACCAGGCCAAGCATTTGCTCGACACTTTTGGCGCGCAGGGTGATCGGCGCAACGGACGGCAGATACTGTTCACTGACAGTCTCAGTGATCGGGCCGGCTTCGCCACCGGTGATTTCCAGCAGCAGGCCAGTGGCGCGCTCCATGGCTTCACGGGCGAGCTTCCAGTCCACCCCGCGCTCATAGCGATGTGAGGCATCGGTGTGCAGGCCGTAGGAGCGGGCCTTGCCAGCGATGGCAATCTGGTCGAAGAACGCGCTTTCAAGGAATACATCGCGCGTGGTCGCGGACACACCGCTGTGCTCGCCCCCCATCACACCGGCAATCGCCAGGGCGCGGGAATGGTCAGCGATCACCAGGGTGTCGGCGCGCAGGCTGACTTCCTGGCCGTCGAGCAATACAAGCTTCTCGCCTTCTTCGGCCATGCGCACACGGATGCCGCCATTGATTTCGGCGAGATCGAAAGCGTGCAGCGGCTGGCCCAGCTCAAGCATCACGTAGTTGGTGATGTCAACGGCAGCGTCGATGCTACGCACGTCGGCGCGGCGCAGACGCTCAACCATCCACAACGGGGTTGGCTTGGACAGGTCAACGTTGCGGATCACGCGCCCCAGGTAACGTGGGCAGGCGTTTGGTGCCAGTACTTCGATCGGACGCACTTCATCGTGGACCGCAGCCACTGCGGCAACCACTGGACGAGTGACTGGCGCGTTGTACAACGCGCCCACTTCACGTGCCAGGCCGGCCAGGGACAGGCAGTCGCCACGGTTCGGGGTCAGGTCGACCTCGATACTGGCGTCTTCCAGCTCCAGGTAGACACGAATGTCCTGGCCCACAGGTGCATCGGCCGGCAGCTCCATCAGGCCATCATTGCCCTCGCCTACTTGCAGCTCCGCCTGGGAGCACAGCATGCCGTTGGACTCGACGCCACGCAGCTTGGCTTTCTTGATCTTGAAGTCGCCCGGCAGTTCGGCACCGATCATGGCGAACGGGATCTTCAGGCCCGGGCGCACGTTAGGCGCTCCGCACACGACCTGGAACGTTTGTGCGCCATTGCTGACCTGGCACACACGCAATTTGTCAGCATCGGGGTGTTGCTCGGTGCTCAGCACCTCGCCCACCACCACACCACTGAAAACACCGGCGGCCGGCGTAACGCTATCGACCTCAAGACCGGCCATCGACAGACGCGCAACCAGCGCATCGCGATCTACCTGCGGGCTTACCCAGCCGCGCAGCCATTGTTCACTGAATTTCATCCTGCTCTCCTAAAGATTCGTTACGACTAGCGAAATTGCGCGAGGAACCGCAAGTCGTTGTCGAAGAACAGACGCAAGTCGTTCACGCCGTAACGCAGCATGGCCAGACGCTCAACGCCCATGCCGAAGGCAAAGCCCGAGAACTCTTCCGGATCGATCCCGGACATGCGCAGCACATTGGGGTGAACCATGCCGCAGCCCATCACTTCCAGCCAGCCAGTCTGCTTGCAGACGCGGCAGCCTTTACCGCTGCACATCACGCATTCCATGTCGACTTCTGCGGATGGCTCGGTGAACGGGAAGAATGATGGACGGAAACGCACCGCCAGCTCTTTCTCGAAGAACACTCGCAGGAACTCTTCGATGGTGCCCTTGAGGTCGGCGAAGTTGATGTCGCGATCAACCAGCAGGCCTTCGACCTGGTGGAACATCGGCGAGTGGGTGATATCGGAGTCGCTGCGGTACACACGGCCTGGGCAGACAATGCGGATCGGCGGCTTGTTCGCTTCCATGGTGCGGACCTGTACCGGGGAGGTATGGGTGCGCAACAGCATGTTTGCATTGAAATAGAAGGTGTCGTGCATCGACCGGGCCGGGTGATGGCCTGGGATGTTGAGCGCCTCGAAGTTGTGATAGTCGTCTTCGACCTCAGGGCCTTCGGCAATGCCGTAGCCGATATGGGTGAAGAACTGCTCGATACGTTCCAGAGTCCGGGTGATCGGATGCAGACCGCCCGAGGCCTGGCCACGACCAGGCAGGGTTACATCAATGGACTCGGCGGCGAGTTTGGCTGCGAGATCGGCCTCCTCCATGGTCGCCTTGCGCGCATTGAGCACCTCTGTGACACGCTCCTTGGCAACGTTGATCAGCGCGCCGAATTGCGGGCGCTCTTCAGCCGGCAAATTTCCCAGGGTCTTCATCACCTGAGTCAATTCACCTTTTTTGCCAAGGTAGTGAACCCGGATTTGCTCCAGGGCATTGATATCTTCAGCGCTTTGCACAGCCTCAAGAGCTTGAGCGACGAGCGCGTCCAGGTTTTCCATGTACAGACTCCAGATACAAAATAGGGGAAGAGCTTGAAGGCTCTTCCCCTATTTATGACGTTTACCACCTTGGGCTACAGGCGCAGCCCAGGGTGACTGTCGGGGGTACTTAAGCCAAGGTGGCTTTAGCTTTCTCGACAATCGCAGCAAACACCGCTTTTTCGTTCACGGCCAGTTCAGCCAGAACCTTACGGTCGATTTCGATGGACGCTTTTTTCAGGCCAGCGATGAAACGGCTGTAAGACAGACCGTTAACACGTGCACCAGCGTTGATACGAGCGATCCACAGAGCGCGGAACTGACGTTTTTTCTGACGACGGTCGCGGTAGGCGTATTGGCCTGCCTTGATTACCGCTTGCTTGGCAACACGGAATACGCGTGAACGCGCGCCGTAGTAGCCTTTAGCGAGTTTCAGAATTTTTTTGTGACGTTTACGGGCAATGACGCCACGCTTTACACGAGCCATGAGTTACTTCCTCTATTCTTGATCCAAAATTAACGAAGGCGCAGCATGCGCTCGACTTTTGCCACGTCAGACGGATGCAGCAAGCTGCTACCGCGCAGTTGACGCTTACGCTTGGTCGACATTTTGGTCAGGATGTGGCTCTTGAAAGCGTGCTTGTGCTTGATACCGTTAGCAGTTTTCAGAAACCGCTTAGCAGCACCACTTTTAGTCTTCATCTTTGGCATGTTCGGATACTCCGCATTCAGTTGATAAACATAATCAGAAGGCCTGCCGTGCCCTGTTGATTACTTCTTCTTTTTCGGGGCGATGACCATGATCAGCTGGCGTCCTTCCATCTTAGGATGCTGTTCGACCGAACCGTACTCGAGCAGGTCAGCTTCAACCCGCTTGAGGAGTTCCATCCCCAGCTCCTGGTGGGCCATCTCACGGCCGCGGAATCGCAAGGATACCTTGGCCCTGTCCCCATCACTCAGGAAACGTACCAGGTTGCGCAGTTTTACCTGGTAATCCCCTTCCTCCGTCCCTGGACGAAACTTGATTTCTTTTACTTGAATCTGCTTCTGGTTCTTCTTCGCCGCGGCAACCTGCTTCTTCTTTTCGAAGATCGACTTGCCGTAGTCCATCACCCGGCAAACGGGTGGGATTGCATCGGCGGAGATTTCCACCAGGTCCAACTTGGACTCTTCTGCAATACGAAGCGCTTCATCAATCGAGACGATGCCAATCTGCTCGCCGTCAGCGCCAATTAACCGAACCTCGCGTGCCGAGATATTCTCGTTGATCGGGGCTTTCGGTGCAGCTCGTTTATCTTGTCTCATTTCACGCTTAATAATAATTACTCCGAATCTGGGCGACCACGCCGGGAAACCGCTTGCGCGAGGAACTCAGCGAACTGGGCGACGGGCATCGAGCCCAGGTCAGCACCTTCACGAGTACGCACAGCGACAGTCTGCATCTCGACTTCCCGATCTCCGATAACCAAAAGATAGGGAACCTTGAGCAAAGTATGCTCGCGGATTTTAAAGCCGATCTTTTCATTTCTCAAGTCGGACTTGGCACGAAATCCGCTTTCGTTGAGAGTTTTTTCAACTTCAGCAGCAAAATCCGCCTGTTTATCAGTGATATTCATGATCACTGCCTGAGTCGGAGCCAGCCACGCAGGGAACGCACCCTCGTAGTGCTCGATCAGGATACCGACGAACCGTTCGAACGAGCCGAGGATCGCCCGGTGCAGCATAACCGGGTGTTTACGACTGTTATCTTCGGAGACGTATTCGGCTCCCAAACGGATCGGCAGGTTAAAATCGAGCTGCAAGGTACCACATTGCCAGACACGGCCAAGGCAATCTTTCAACGAGAACTCGATCTTCGGCCCGTAGAAGGCCCCCTCACCCGGCTGCAGATCGTACGCAAGGCCCGCACTGTCTAGCGCTGCGGCCAGGGCCGCTTCGGCGCGATCCCACAGTTCGTCGGAACCGACGCGTTTTTCCGGACGAGTGGACAGCTTCATCTCGACTTCGGTAAAGCCGAAATCACGATAAACGTCCATGGTCAGCTTGATGAACGCGGCGGATTCGGCCTGCATCTGCTCTTCGGTACAGAAGATGTGGGCGTCGTCCTGGGTGAAGCCGCGTACCCGCATGATGCCGTGCAACGCACCCGATGGCTCGTTACGGTGGCAGGCACCGAACTCGGCCAGGCGCATCGGCAACTCGCGATAGCTCTTCAGGCCTTGATTGAACACCTGCACGTGGCATGGGCAGTTCATCGGCTTGATGGCGTAGTCGCGGTTTTCCGACTGGGTGGTGAACATATTGTCGGCGTAGTTGGCCCAGTGCCCGGATTTCTCCCACAGGCTGCGATCAACGACCTGTGGGGTCTTGATCTCCAGGTAACCGTTGTCGCGCTGAACCTTGCGCATGTACTGCTCGAGCACTTGGTACAGGGTCCAGCCGTTCGGGTGCCAGAACACCATGCCCGGCGCTTCTTCCTGGAGGTGGAACAGGTTCAGGCGCTTGCCGATCTTGCGGTGGTCGCGTTTTTCGGCCTCCTCAATGCGCTGGATATAGGCGGCCAGCTGCTTCTTGTCAGCCCAGGCAGTGCCGTAGATGCGTTGCAGTTGCTCGTTCTTCGCGTCGCCGCGCCAGTAGGCACCGGACAGCTTGGTCAGCTTGAAGGACTTGAGGAAGCGCGTGTTCGGCACGTGGGGACCACGGCACATATCGACGTATTCTTCGTGGTAGTACAGGCCCATGGCCTGCTCGTCCGGCATGTCTTCCACCAGGCGCAGCTTGTAGTCTTCGCCACGCGCAGTGAACACGTCGATCACTTCGGCGCGCGGAGTGACTTTCTTGATGACGTCGTAATCTTTTTCGATCAGGGCGTGCATGCGCTGTTCGATAGCGGCCAGATCGTCCGGGGTGAAAGGACGCTCGTAGGCGATATCGTAATAAAAGCCTTCGTCGATGACCGGGCCGATCACCATCTTCGCAGTCGGATACAGCTGCTTGACCGCATGGCCAATCAAGTGCGCGCAGGAGTGGCGAATGATCTCCAGCCCCTCTTGATCCTTGGGCGTGATGATTTGCAGGCTGGCATCGGAGGTGATCAGGTCGCTGGCGTCAACCAGCTTGCCATCGACCTTGCCGGCCACGGTGGCCTTGGCCAGGCCAGCACCAATGGATGCGGCGACCTCGGCTACGGAAACCGAATGATCGAATGAACGTTGACTGCCGTCGGGAAGAGTAATAGTTGGCATGGCGCCTCCTCTCCTAGTGGTGACCCCTACCAAAGGTCACGTGGGTTGGGATGAGCCAGTACAAGATCCAACACCAGGCCGTTCAGTGATGAACGCCTGCCTTACAGCGGCAGGAGCCTTTCGGCCAACCGATAATCGAACCACAGTGACTGGAGTGAGCTGAAAAGAAACATGGCAAGGCGGCAAATGGCGCGCCCGGAATTAGCCAGGCCGAAGATGCTAGCACAGATGAACGGTCATCGCGCCGGCAGTATCCGCTGCAAAGACAAATTCCAGCCTTTATAGCTGCAAAAGTGAACTTGAGCTGTACGCCACACCTCAAACCCACTGAGAATCGCCGTTCGTCCTCGAATCAAAGGAGCATCCCATGATGCGTTTTACCTCGACCCTCGCTTTCGCCGCTACCCTGAGCCTCCTTTCCCTCGGCGCGCAGGCTGCCGCTCCATCCAATTGGCCAGCCGGTGCCCGTGACAGTTTCGTCAGCGACTGCAGCGCGGCCGCCAGCCAGAACGTAGACGTCAAGACTGCCAAAGCCCACTGCGAATGTGGCGCCGACAAGATCAACGCCGAATTGAGCACTGCGGAAATCAAAGAGCTCATGACTAACCAGAACGCCAGCCCGGAGCTTAAAAACAAGGCAGTCGCGGCTATTTCGTCCTGCAAAGTCGTGAAGAAAAAGTAAGATCGGGCCTTGATCAGACGGCCGTTTTGGCAGGAAAACAGCCTGAAAACTGCCATTTGGCACAAATTACGCAGCTTTTACGGCTTTTTTTACCAGCTGATATTTCGCGCCGAAGCCCCGTAGATCGGGGCTTTCAGCCGACACAAGTAGCAAACGCAACGCTATTGATTAGCAAACAATGCCTTGGGGGGGCTCCCAAGCCGAACATTTCGACTATGATAGCCCAGTGTGCCCAGTTGGCCTGAGCAGCACAGCACTACTGAAAATATATGTTTCTTGGAGATACACCATGTCTAATCGCCAAACCGGCACCGTTAAATGGTTCAACGATGAAAAAGGCTTCGGCTTCATCACTCCTCAAGGTGGCGGTGACGACCTGTTCGTACACTTCAAAGCTATCGAAAGCGACGGTTTCAAAAGCCTGAAAGAAGGCCAAACCGTTTCCTTCGTGGCTGAGAAAGGCCAAAAGGGTATGCAAGCTGCACAGGTTCGCGGCGAGTAATTCTCCGCTGAGCTAAAAAAACCCCGTCCATGTGACGGGGTTTTTTATGGGCGTTGCAAAAGCCTGGAAACGATCAGCCGCAATTAACGCGTGTGATCACCAGGTTGTCATCGGTGTTCAGGTTCAGCCGGTCGGAGCGGTATTCCAGCGTGATCATATCGTTGGGCTTGAGGATCCGCGCGTTCTGTGCGCCAGCACGGGTACGGGCCTGCTCCAGCAACTGCGGCGAGGCTTTCTGGCCAATGCTGAATTCGGCGGCCTTCGACTCACAGCGGCTATGACCGGCATCGGTCACGGCGGCGTCTTTGGCTGGCTCAGAGGCACCCGGGGTGCTGCAACCCGCCAACGCGAGTGCTGCCAACAAAGTACCGAATGATGCGAGCTTCCAAGGCATGAAGCCTCCTATTGAAAAATGAACAGAGATCGTGCGACAGCGGTCTGGCTGATAGGTTTCAAAACGTAAACCGCCGATAGGTAAGTCTGCCCGACTATCAGCAGGCATTCGCCCGATCAATCGTGACCAAATATGAGCGCAATCAGTAGACGTCGATGTAATCAAACGGCGGCTTCGGCCAGTTCTGCTTCAGCGCATTGAAAATCTGTGTAACCCAGACCTCGTCGCTGGCCGCGACATTGCCGACATAACCGGAACCCTTTGCCCAGGTCTCCAGGCGGAACAGCAGGCCATCGATGTCAGTGCCTCCCACCACCCCAGAAGATATGTAGGCAATTCCGGCCCTGGTTACACGCAACTGGGTATGCTCGTCATCACTGGCACTGGCGATCAGTTGACGCACGGCGGTCAGTGTCAGGTTCTCGGGGTTATTCAAATCGATCTGCACGCGGGGTCCCCCGGCAATTAAACAGGAGGACAGTGTCGCACAGCACCTGCTTCATGCCTAAGCAGCAGTGCCAAACCCCGCGCAAAATGATTAACTGCGCCGGTTAGAGCCGCGTTCCAGCGCATTGCCCAGCATTTCAATCCGTGAGACTTCCATGACCACCGTAACGCTCCAAGCCGACATCAAAGCCAAATGGCCCCAAGGACAAAGTTCCTACAGCCCAGGAAGCCCGGAGGAACTGGCAATCATCGGTATCGACCTGCTGGTCAAGGAACTCGGCACCCAGGCGGCACAGGCGTTCATCGGCCAGGTATTCGAAAAATACCCGGCCGATCACATGGGGGCACCAGACCCCGAGCGCGAATAAGAACCGGCTGGCGAACGTCGACCGGGTTACTTCAAGCGTGCCAGGCGCTCGGTGAGCAGATCGAAGAAGCCTTGGGCGTCGCCGTTCTCAACCCAGAACACATTTTTTGTCTGCTTCAGGCCGTCGTACCAATCAACGATGGTCTGGCCGAAGGTCGGGCCTTCGCGGCTGTCCACCACCATATTGGCCTGACGCCCTGTGAACAAGGACGGCTTGAGCAGATAGGCGATGACAGTGGCATCATGTACCGGGCCGCCCGGGATGCCGTAGTGTTCCATATCGCCCTTGACGTATTCATTGAGAATATCGCCGACGACCTTGCTCGCGTTGTTGTTGATGTCGGCGATCTTCTTCAGGCGCGCCTCGCTGGTCAGCACCTTGTGGGTCACGTCCAGCGGCAGGTAGGTCAGCTTGACGCCACTCTTGAGCACAATCTCGGCTGCAATCGGATCGGCGAACAGGTTGAACTCGGCAACCGGGGTGATATTGCCGCCGTTGAAGTGCGCGCCCCCCATCACCACCACTTCCTTGATGCCTTGGGTGATTTCCGGGTCCTGGGTCAAGGCCAGCGCCAGGTTGGTCTGCGGACCGAGCATGGCAATGGTGATGCTGTGAGGCTTGGCCGCACGCAGGGTCTTGATCAGGTAATCAACGGCGTTGCCTTCGGCCAGGCCCTTTTTAGGCTCATGGACGGTGACGCCGGAAATACCTTCTTTGCCATGGATGTTCTCGGCATAGATCGGTGTGCGCAACAGCGGCTTGGGTGCGCCGGCGTACACCGGGATTTCTTCACGCCCGGCCCACTCGCGGGCCAGGCGCGCGTTACGCGAGGTCTTGTCCAGGCGCACGTTGCCGGCGACGGTGGTCAGTGCACGAATGTTCAATTCCTCCGGGGAAGCCATGGCGAAGAGCAAGGCCACCACGTCGTCGGCACCTGGGTCGGTGTCGATGATCAAGTCGATTTTTTCCGCCGCTTGGGCGCTGGCAGCAGTGAGTGCGGACAAAAGCAGGACACTCCGAAACAGGTTTTTCAGGGTTGGCAGACCACGTTGCATAAAACACTCCTTGTCGTTGGGAAACTCTAGAAGGTTACGCCGGAGACCAGCGCGATATTGCAGTAAGGCTGGCACTCGCCGGTACGCACGACAGCGCGCGCGCTACGGCTCAGTTGCTTGAATTGTTCATGGCTGAGCAGACGTCGCTCGCCGAGGGCGGCCTGTTCAGCCAAAGCGTTCAGCTCCGTCAGCGCGGGTGGCTGCTTGAGCAGGATTTCTTCCGCCAGCACGTGGCTTTCCACCTGCATTTCACTGAGCACGATACGCAAGGTGCTGATGAAGTCGGGAATGCCCTGGGTCAGCGCCAGGTCGATTAACTCGACCCCGGGCGGCACTGGCAGGCCGGCGTCGCCGATCACCAGGATGTCACCATGGCCCAGGGATGCGATCAACCGCGACAAGGCGATATTGAGCAGAGGCGTCTTTTTCATAAAAGCACAAAACCTTGAACGTCATGCAGCGTAGGAATGGAGGGTTGCGCACCAGCACGGGTGACTGACAAGGCTGCCGCGACCTGGCCGAAACGGATGGCCTCGGCTTCACTTTTGCCACTGGCCAGTGCTGCGGCAAAACCACCGACAAAGGTATCGCCGGCAGCGGTGGTATCCACCGCCTTGACCTTGGGCGCCACCAGGTGCTCAAAGCCCTGGCCATCGGCAAACAACGCACCTTGGGCACCCAGGGTAATAATGACTTTGCCAGCTCCCGCCTGGATCAACCGTGTCGCCGCGACCTTGGCACTGTCGAGGGAGTCGACTGTCACGCCGCTCAGTGCGCTGGCTTCGCTTTCGTTGGGAATCAGGTAGTCGACCGAGGCGTACCAGTCGGCGGGCAACGGGCCGCTGGCCGGCGCCGGGTTGAGGATCACGGTCTTGCCCAGTTCACGACCGCGCTTGAGGGTGTAGCCCACGGTATCCATCGGCACTTCCAGCTGGCAGATAATCACATCGGCAGCCTGCAGCACCGCATCGGACGCCTGCAGTGAGGCGGGTGTCAGCTCGCCGTTGCTGCCGGCAACGATCACAATCGCGTTCTGGCTGCTGTCGTCCACCACAATCAAGGCCACGCCACTGGAACCGTCCACGGTGCTCACCGCCTGGCAATCGATACCTTCCACCAGCAAGGCGCCACGCAGTTCAGTGCCATAGGCATCGCTACCGACACAGCCGATCATTGCCACATCCGCACCCAGTCGCGCCGAGGCCACTGCCTGGTTGGCGCCCTTGCCGCCAGGCACCGTGGAAAACGTCTGGCCGACCAGGGTCTCACCGGCACGGGGCAGCCGACTCGCGCGGGTGACCAGGTCCATGTTCAAGCTGCCTATTACCACTACTTTTGCTGGCATACATCAGTACTCATCAATTCGGTTCAGCGGTATTGGGCGAACACACCGGCGACGGGCGCCGTCGATTCACGCAACACGATGCTCGGCGTCACGATGCGTTGATCGATCGGCAGTTGGGGGGTTGCAATTCGTCGCAGTAAAAGCTCGGCCGCGGTCTCGCCCAGTTGCAGGATCGACTGCCCGACCGTGGTCAGCGCCGGGTACACGTAGCGGCCCATTTGAATGTCATCGAAACCGATCACCGACAGTTCACCGGGCACGCGGATATTGCGCTCCGCCGCCGCGCGCAACACGCCGAAGCCGATCATGTCGTTGCTGGCAAAAATCGCGCTGGGCGGGTTCTGCGCCAGCAATTGCACGGCAGCAGCATAACCGCCGGTGCTGGTGAAGTCGCTTTCCTGGATGCGATCGGCCACCACCGCCACACCGGCTTCATGGAGCGCACGCTGGTAACCCGCCAGGCGCATTTGCGCGACGCGGGTGTGGGCCGGGCCGCCGATGCAGGCGATGTCCCGATGCCCCAGCTCAAGCAAGTGCCGGGTCGCCAGGTAGGCGCCCTCCTCGTGGTCGATGCGTACCAGGTCGACATCGATGCCATCCAGAGCCCGGTCGACAATCACCATGGGCGTGCGCACGGCGCTCAAGCCTGCGGCGAGGCCGCTGTCATCACCGCCTACCGAAGTCACGATCAAGCCATCGACGCGCTTCTCCAGCAACACCCGTAAATAGCTGCGTTGTTTTTCCGCGTTGTCGTCGGAGTTGCAGAGAATCACGCAGTAGCCGTTACGCTCACAATAATCCTCGATGCCCCGGGCCAGCTCGGCAAAATACGGGTTGAGGCTGTTGGGCACCAGCAATCCGATGGTGGCCGTGGTCTTGGCCTTGAGCGAACGCGCGACGGCACTGGGCACGTAGTCGAGCTGTTTGATCGCCGCTTCAACCTTGATCCGTACCGGCTCGCTCACCGGGCGCGTCTTGTTCACCACATGGGACACGGTGGTGTAGGAAATACCTGCAATCGCGGCCACATCCTTGATCGTTGCCATGGTTCAGCCTCGCCGACTGGCACGACGGCTGCGATAAGTATCCAGGACCACGGCGATCACGATCACGGCACCGGTGATGATGCGCTTGGTGGGCTCCGTGGCACCGATCTGCGCCAGGCCGGCGGCCAATACCGAAATAATCAACACACCGAAGAAGGTACTGATCACCGAACCACGCCCGCCCATCAGGCTGGTGCCGCCGATCACCACTGCGGCGATCACTTGCAGCTCGAGGCCGGCACCGGCATTCGGGTCTGCCGCTTCCAGGCGCGAAATCTGGAACAGCGCCGCCACACCGGCCAGCAGGCCCATAAGACTGAACACCAGAATCTTGTACGGCTTGGGATTGATCCCGGCCAGGCGTACGGCTTCTTCGTTGGTGCCGATACCGATCAGGTAACGACCGAATACGGTGCGGGTCAATACCAGCTGGGCGGCAATGATCACCAGCAAAGCGATGATAAACGACGGCGAAATGCCGAAGGCGACCGGGTTGGACAGCCAGGCAAACGAATCGCCGATATAGGCCGTACGCGAGCCGGTCATCTGGTACGCGACGCCACGGGCCATTTCCAACACGCCGAGGGACACGATAAACGATGGAATGCGCCAGGCCACCGTGATCGAGCCGGTAATAGTGCCGGCCAACGCGGCGCAGCCCATGCCGAGCAAGGCAGCCGGCAAGACACTCCAGCCCCACCCGAGAATCGCCACGCTGACCGCCGATGCCGCCAACGCCAATACCGAGCCCACCGACAGGTCGATACCGCCGATGATCAGGATGAAGGTCATGCCCACCGCCAGCACCATCAGGTCAGGAATCTGGTTGGCCAGGGTGCTGAACGTGTCATAGGACAGGAAGTGATCACTGAGCACCGAAAACAGCGCGATCATCGCCAGCAATGCACCAGCCAGCCCCAGGTAGGTGCCCAGGCCGTAGAAGTTGCCGCCGGTTTTACCGGGGGAAGTTGTTAGTTTCATGGGGTATCCCTAAGCACTGCGTCGTTGAGCAGCGCATCACGTTTCTGATAGCCGGCAAAGGCGGCGGCGAGCAATTCGTCCTGGGTCCAGCTGTCGCGCTCGAAGGTCTCGATCAAGCGCCCGGCGGACAGCACGCCGATGCGGTCGCAGATCAGCATGAGTTCACGCAGGTCGCTGGACACCACCACCAGCGCCTTGCCCTGGCGAGTCAATTCACCCAGCAAGGCATAAATATCGAACTTGGCACCGACATCAATGCCACGGGTGGGCTCGTCGAACAACATCACCGAGCAGTCGCGCTCCAGCCAGCGGCCGATCACCACTTTCTGCTGGTTGCCACCGGACAGTTCGGACACCAATTGCGCCGGGCTGGAACTGCGGATCCGCATGGCATCGATCTGGCGCTTGGCCAAGGCAGTTTCATCGCGGCTATTGACCAGGCCGCCAGCGGAAATTTCCGGCATGTTGCCCAGTGCGATATTCGCACTGATCGACTGGGTCAGCAGCAGCCCTTCGCCCTTGCGGTCCTCGGTGATCAGGGCAATGCCATGACCCACGGCATCCACCGGCGAGCGAATATTCACCACCTGGGCCGGCGAACCCAAAGCCACAGTGCCGCTGTCGGCCAGGTCGGCACCGAAGATAAGCCGCAGTAACTCTGTACGACCGGCGCCGATCAGGCCGGAGATGCCATATATCTCACCGGCACGCACTTCAAAGGATACGTCGCGGACTTTGTCCGAGCGGGTCAGGCCCTTCACGGTCAGGGCTGGGCCGCCGATGTTGCGCGGCCCCAGGTCGATGTGTTCTCCCAGCTCCCGGCCCACCATCAAGGTGACCAGTTGTTCGCTGTTGTAATTGGCCATCGGCTCGACGCAGACCAGCTTGCCGTCGCGCAATACCGCAATGCGCTGGGCGACACGGGCCAGTTCTTCGAGCCGGTGCGAAATATAAATGATCGCCACGCCCCGGGCCTGCAGGCGGGTGATTTGCTCAAACAGCATCTCGACTTCGCGGGCCGTGAGCATCGCGGTGGGCTCGTCGAGGATCAGCACATGGCAGTCGCCGATCAGGTTGCGGGCGATCTCGACCATCTGTTGATGGCCGATGCCGAGGCTGCCGACCAGGGTGTCCGGGTCGATGGCGTCCAGGCCGACCTGGGCCATGGCCTCGATCGCGGCTTTGCGCAATTGCTTGCGGCTGATCCAGCCACAGTGGCTGGGCAGGTTATCCAGAAACAGGTTTTCGGCCACGGTCAGCGTCGGCAGCAGATTGAGTTCCTGCATGACCATGCGCACGCCCAACGCTTCAGCCTGGGTACGGCTGGCCGGACGGTAATCCTGCCCCTGGAATTGCATGTGCCCGGTGGTCGGGGTGACCAGCCCGCCGACGATCTTCGACAAGGTACTCTTGCCCGCGCCGTTTTCACCGGTCAGCGCCAGTACTTCACCACGGTTAAGCGTGAGGGTAATGTCGGCCAGAACCGGTTGGGCATAGGTCTTACCGATACCGCTGACCGAGAGGACAGCGTTCGGAGCGGAAGATGACATAGGAAAATCTCCAGGCGTCCGCCCAGGACGGGCGGACGCTGTTGGGTGCTGCCAGGATTACTTCTTGAGGACGAGTTCGACCGGGGTTTCGATCATGCCATCCTTGGCATCGACTTTCTCACCCTTGACCAGCTTGAGGGCGTTCTGGATACCGAACACCGCTTGCTGCGCAGCCGCCTGGTCGGCGGTCGCCAGAACACGACCGTCCTGCAGCATCGGCTTGATGGCGTCGATGTTGTCGTAACCCACCACCAGCACCTTACCGGCCTTGCCTGCAGCACGTACGGCGGAGACTGCGCCCAGGGCCATGTTGTCGTTACCGGCCAGCAGCGCCTTGAGGTCCGGGTGTTCGCTCAGCATGGCCGAGGCCACTTTCTGGCCCTGGTCAATTTCCCAGTTGCCGGATTGGGTGGAAACGATCTTCATACCGGCAGCGTCCATCGCATCCTTGAAGCCCGCGGTGCGCTGCTGGGCGTTGGTGGTGGTCGGTACGCCTTCGATAATGCCGACCTTGTCGCCGGCAGCCAGTTGCTTGGCCAGGTAGTCGCCCACCAGTTTGGCGCCTTTGCGGTTGTCGGGGCCGACGAAGGGAATATCGAGGTTTTTGCTTTTCAGCACGTCCGGGTCCAGGCGGTTATCGATGTTGACGATCTTGATCCCGGCTTTAGAGGCATCCTCCAGCACTTTTACCAGTGCCTTGGAATCAGCAGGCGCGATAACGATGGCATTGACCTTGGCCAGGATCATCTGCTTGACGATACCGATTTGCGCGCTGGTATCGGTTTCGTCCTTGATGCCGTTGGTGATCATGTCGAAATCGGCGGCGTGATCTTTCTGATACGCCTTGGCACCGTCCTGCATGGTCACGAAAAATTCGTTGGCGAGGGATTTCATCACCAGGCCGACCTTGGGTTTGGCGGCAGCGTCATCAGCGAATGCAGGGGAGAAAGGTAAGGCGGCGGATGCGGCAGCAAGCACAGCGACAGCAAGAAGACGTCCAGCGAATGGCAGCTTCATGGGTTCACTCCGATCTTATGATTATTGTGAGCAACGCGTGCACCGAAGTGTGCTTCGGCGGCCCTCCCACCCGGGTGGCTGATACGAGCTGACAGGAGACTCTAATCAAGGGTCTCATGAAACATCTCGCAAACGTTTGCGTTAGCCAAACTATGAGAACCTTGTCGAGATTTGTCAACGGTAGAACATGGCCTTTCATGCAAGACCTCCAGCCCCGGCTCTCCCGTCCTGCGAAGGCCGCTCTTAAACATCTGCCACGTTCGGTCGTTCTCTGAAACGACAGGTTTTGGCGCGGCACTCAGGATTCTTTCGTCATAACTTTCGGACAACCGAACGCCACACCTCAGGTTGTTCGGAAAGCCGGACATCCAGCAAGCAAAACCTCATCGCTCAATCAATAAAAATTTATATATATCAACAAGTTAATTTATATGCTCGAACATATTCGGCATGGTACAGATCCTGCTCCTACACAGCGCCTGGAGGCATTCAGCAATGCCCAGGTGTTCTAGATGAACCTGCTACAGCACTCATCAAAAACCAGAGAGAAAAATAATGAAATCTGCATTGAAGAACTTTGTTCCGGGGGCGTTGGCCCTTCTGCTGCTATTCCCCGTTGCCGCCCAGGCAAAGGAGGTTGAATCCAAGACCAAACTGTCCAACGTGGTGATCCTCGCCACCGGCGGCACCATTGCCGGCGCCGGCGCCAGCGCCGCCAACAGTGCGACGTACCAGGCTGCCAAAGTCGGTATCGAGCAATTGATCGCCGGTGTTCCTGAGCTTAGCCAGATCGCCAATGTGCGTGGCGAGCAAGTGATGCAAATTGCGTCCGAAAGCATCAACAACGAGAACCTGCTGCAACTGGGTCGCCGCGTCGCCGAACTGGCCGACAGCAAGGACGTGGACGGCATCGTGATCACCCACGGTACCGACACCCTGGAAGAGACCGCCTACTTCCTGAACCTGGTGGAAAAAACCGACAAGCCTATCGTGGTGGTCGGCTCCATGCGCCCAGGCACCGCCATGTCGGCCGACGGCATGCTCAACCTGTACAACGCCGTCGCCGTGGCCGGCAGCAAGGACGCACGCGGCAAAGGCGTACTGGTGACCATGAACGACGAGATCCAATCGGGTCGCGACGTCAGCAAGATGATCAATATCAAGACCGAAGCCTTCAAGAGCCCATGGGGCCCGCTGGGCATGGTCGTTGAAGGCAAGTCCTACTGGTTCCGCCTGCCGGCCAAGCGTCACACCATGGACTCGGAGTTCGACATCAAGAACATCAAGAGCCTGCCCGATGTTGAAATCGCCTACGGCTACGGCAACGTGAGCGACACCGCCTACAAGGCACTGGCCCAGGCTGGCGCCAAAGCCATCATCCACGCCGGCACCGGCAATGGTTCGGTGTCATCCAAAGTGGTTCCTGCGCTGGTGGAATTGCGCAAACAAGGTGTGCAGATCATCCGTTCTTCCCACGTAAATGCCGGGGGCATGGTGCTGCGTAATGCCGAACAGCCGGACGACAAATACGACTGGGTCGCCGCCCTCGACCTGAACCCGCAGAAAGCGCGGATTCTGGCAATGGTCGCCCTGACCAAGACCCAGGACAGCAAAGAACTGCAACGGATGTTCTGGGAATATTGATTCCTGCTGACATCTCTGTAGGGGCGGGTTTACCCGCCTCTACCTCCTGCGTAAATCCCGCAACCAACACCTCCCCGCCTTACATCAACTCGCCTAAATCGCCGTCAGACGAACTTATTGAATTTTAAGCAGTTGCGAAATTGCCTACAGTTAAATACTGTATGCACGTACAGCTTATTAAGGAACACTCCGTGGCAAAGTCCTCTTCCGCAGCCCTAACCCCACCTGATGCCTACGAACGCCTGGCCATTCGTGTGCAAAAGATCATCAACTCCACCAACGCCCAAAAAGCCAAGGCAGCCTTGATCTTCCGCTTGCCGGACGAGCCAGAAGACGAGTGGCAGCGCTTGCTGGAGGAAATCGCGGAGAACGACAACGTCACCCTCGCCTATCGGGATGACGGCGGCGTGCAGATTTTCTGGGTTGTGCCGAAGGAAGATTGATTCAATGAGTGCCCGTTTTATTGCAGTGTGCTGCCTGCTTTTTGCTGTCACTGCCCATGCCCAGGCGCCCCGAACCTTCAGCGAAGCCAAAAAGGTCGCCTGGAAGCTGTACGCGCCACAATCCACCGAGTTCTATTGCGGCTGCAAATACACCGGCAACCGCGTTGACCTGAAAGCCTGCGGCTACATCCCACGTAAAAACGCCAACCGTGCCGCGCGCATCGAGTGGGAGCACATTGTTCCGGCCTGGCAGATCGGACATCAGCGCCAGTGCTGGCAGGACGGTGGACGCAAGAACTGCACCCGCCATGACGACGTATTCAAGCGTGCCGAAGCGGATCTGCACAACCTGGTGCCGAGCATCGGCGAGGTCAATGGAGATCGAAGTAACTTCAGTTTTGGCTGGCTGCCGGTGCAAAGCGGGCAGTACGGTTCGTGCCTGACCCAGGTGGATTTCAAGGCCAAGAAGGTCATGCCGCGCCCGTCCATTCGCGGGATGATCGCACGCACGTATTTCTACATGAGCAAGCAGTACGGCTTGCGCCTGTCGAAACAGGATCGCCAGTTGTACGAAGCCTGGAACAAGACCTATCCGGTACAAGCCTGGGAGCGCCAGCGGAACCAAACGGTGGCGTGCGTGATGGGGCGCGGCAATGAGTTTGTCGGCCCGGTTAACCTGAAAGCCTGCGGTTGAACAGGGGCGGCAATGCCGCCCAATCAGCGGTTACTGCGCGGCCTTGTGCTCGATGATCTCGGACACCGTGTCAGTTTTCTTGGCCCGCGCCATCTTCTCGTTGAGCAGCGTCTGCTTGGCCTCGGCCTCGGCCCTGGTTGCAAATGGCCCCAGCAGCACTTCGTCCTTGCCGTCGACCTTCACGATGTAAAAACTGAACCCGTGTTCGAGCAACCAGGCGGTCAGGTCGGTGATTGCCTGCAGCTTGTGGTCCGGCGGGCCTACTCGCAGGTCCCATTCCTGGGCAGCAATCGCGCCGGTTTGTGGCTGGCTTTCGGTTACGGCAGGCTTGGCCTTGGGGGCATCGACGCTTTTGCCTTCACCGCAACCGGCCAATGCCAACACCGCAATTGCCATCGCTACTTTACGCACTGCCCTGCTCCTTCAACGGATAAAGAGGCGACTTTATCATTCACTGTCTATTCTGGCCGTCATAAACGTTGGCTTAAACAATGCGAATGATGTATCCCAGACCTGTATGATGCCGCCATGGGAATTAATGTCGCCTCTATGCGTCCTAAAAGAGGCAGTCACAGGGACGCGCTTAGCAGTAAGCTACACACATACGACACCTGCCCTGCCTGAACATGTGTCCTTAAAAGTAATCAAGGAGAAGTCCATGCTTATACTCACCCGCAAAGTCGGTGAAAGCATAAACATCGGTGATGACATTACGATCACCATCCTGGGCGTCAGCGGCCAGCAAGTACGAATCGGCATCAACGCACCCAAGGATGTTGCCGTGCATCGCGAGGAGATTTACCAGCGCATCCAGGCCGGTCTGTCCGCTCCGGACAAAAACCAGACGCCTTGAAGCGCCCTCAGTAGCCAGCCCTTTCGTTCACTGTAACGGCTGGCGAAAACCTCTTTGGTCTGCTTTTGTCTCTGTTGCGCGAAGCGCTTTTTGCCGCATGCCCATCCATGCATCAAGATGAAACTATCTTCACGCCTGGAACTTATTACACCCTTTGCAACCGAATCCTCTGACTGATGTCCCGCCATCCGTGTGCACTTAGGAGCACGTCGATGCTGCCAGGCAATGCCCAGCCATTTTTCTCCAGATCCTGGATGATCGCCCTGCTGACGGGGCTGGTCTTTGTCGGCTTGGAATATGGCCTGAAGCTTGAAATAGAGGGCGCCGAAGCGCCCCGTTCGCGGCTGGACCTGGTACTCCTGCTGTGTGGCTACCTGTTCATGTTCTGCCTCAAGCCCATCCAGATGGCCGTGCAGCGCAAGTTGTGCCAACGCATCGTGCGCAAAACCGTACGCTGACGCCCACCCCCGATTCGCTTTCAGATCGCTGGTATTTACAGCCTCGCAGCAGGACCTATCCTTGGGTGTGTTTGCACAGTCAGTAGAAGGTGCCGGTACAGATGGACACGCTCACTAAAACCCAAATCGAATCTGAATTGGCAGCCCGCCTGCCCAGCTACACGGTCACCTGTACGCTGCACGCCGACGGCACCCTCTCGGCCGTGCTCAGCGGTCCGGAGACCGACCACTTCGCAATCACCGGAATCGTGCGCGCGCATTATCGCGGTGCCGAAGCGATTGCCCGGCTCGCCAACGAGATTCTCAGGGAGATGGTGCTGTCACGCCAAGGCATGCGCAGTGATCGAATGCAGGCGTCGCCTGATCCAGCCACCCGCGAAACAGGCCGAGTCCGGTAGCCGGCTCGGCCTTGCTGCGTCAGCCCGTCGCGCGCGCCAAGTACAGCAAGCCATCAGCGCTGCGTTGCACCTGCAGCTGTTCATACCCATCGATCGAAGGATGCTCCGTCGCCATGGGCTTGAGGTGCGTCGAGGTCACGACCATCACATCCGCGCCAGCCGCCTCCCCTGCACGGATCCCCACCGTCGCATCCTCAAACACCAGGCAATCCTGCGTCGACACCCCCAGGCGCTGCGCACCGAGCACATAACAGGCAGGGTTCGGCTTGCCGATAGCCACGTCTTCAGCCGTGACCAGCACCGCTGGCGGTGTAATACCTGCCGCTTGCAGTCGACGCAACGCCAGTTCCCTGGGTGCAGAGGTGACCAGCGCCCACTGATCGCCGGGCAAGCGGTTCAGAAACTCGACGGCACCGGCAATCGCAACGACACCTTGCACATCATTGATTTCAGCCTCGGTAATCCACTGCGCTTCAACCTCCGGGTCGACGCCGGGCAAGGCCTGGCGCGTGATGGTGTCGATCGCCCGGGCGCCATGGATCGTGGCCAGGAACGTCGCCACCTCCAGCCCATGGCGTTCAGCCCAGATGCTCCATACCCGCTCGGCGGCGGCAATCGAATTGAGCAGAGTCCCATCCATATCGAACAGAAAGGCGCGGTAAGGGCGGGTAAATACGGCTGAACCTCGGATGGACACTGCGGGGTTTCCTCGTGAGCTGAAACGAATAATCGACGCAATGCAATCTACGGATCACCTGGCGGCTTGTAAACGCCAACGACGCCGGCAATAACACGGCGGCGTCGAGCGCCATGCGGGCGACACCGCCAGCTCAATCGAGGGCGCCATTGAGGACTTCGTAGATGATGCCCGTCGCGATGGCCACCAGTATCAAGTCGGTGCCCGCCTGCTGCCACTCGTACCCATCGTAATGGGGCAAGCGGCCCAACAAACGCCCGTCCAGTTTCTTGGCAATGCCCGGCGGCAGCGGCTTGCCGCGGGCCAGGTTCTTCTGGATGCCAGGCGGCAAGGCGGGCCCCGGGCTCCAGTAGTCGCGATAACCGCCCAACACATTCAGCACGCTGCCACGGTCTACACTGGGGCCGCGACTGCCTGCTGCACCCTTGCCCTTGGGCTTGTCATGCCCCTGTCCGCCGTGACCATTGCCTTTATCGTTGCCTTGCCCCTTGCCATTGCCTGGATCAGCCAGGGCCATACCGCCAGCGGCAAACAACACAAGCGAAAGCGCAACAGACACGAATTTCGGGCACTTGATCATGGCGATTATCCAACACAGGAATGTAGCTGAACTGTAGTCGAGGTTATCGCACCCGTGGGACGTCAACTCACCTGACCGCCCACTTCCAGCACATCCACCGGGGTATTCCACGCCGTCGACACCGCGGTGCGCAGCCCATCGACCAGGCCCGCTCCCAGCTGGTTCGGCACGTGGATAAAACCACTGCGTACACCGGTGCCCGCGAGTTCGTGCTGCAAGCGGTAGAACACCTGGTTGCACACGAATGTGCCCGCCGTCTGCGATACCGACACCGCAATCCCTGCCTCGCGCACCGCCCTGGCCATGGCCTTGATCGGCAGCGTCGAAAAGTACGCCGCCGGGCCGCCGACCATCACCGCCGTGTCGATGGGCTGCTCCCCCAGATTATCGGGGATGCGTGCATCGTTGACGTTGATCGCCACCCGCTCGATGGATATTTCGCTGCGCCCGGGGGCCAACCCAGTGGCGATGACCATCGCCGGACGCAGTTCACTGATCAGTTGGAGCAGGCATTCACCCGCCGTGGCAAACGCACAGGGCAATCGGCGCGCAACAATGCGCACATCATCGTCGAGTTGCACGCCATCCAACTGGCGCACCGCTTCCCAGGAAGGATTCACCAGGTCTTGATCAAAGGGCTCGAACCCCGTCAGCAATACAGTTCGCATCGTCGCCTCACATCAACACATAAAGCAGGACAATATTGACCACCAGCATCATCAACGCGGTCGGCAGTTGCGCCTTGATCACCGCGTTCTTGTCCGGCAACTCCAGCAACGCCGCCGGCACGATATTGAAGTTGGCCGCCATCGGCGTCATCAGCGTACCGCAGTAGCCGGAGAACATACCGATGGCGGCCATCACCGCCGGGTTACCGCCGTAGATACCCACCAGCACCGGCACGCCGACGCCCCCGGTCATCACCGGGAACGCCGCGAAGCCATTGCCCATGATCACCGTAAACAGCGCCATGCCCAACACGTACACCATGACCGCCACCAACTTGAAATCCAGGTTGATGTAGGTGGTGGTGACATGGGCGACAGCCGTGCCGACACCGGCTTCATTGAACAGCAGGCCAAGCATCGCCAGCATCTGCGGCAGCACCATGGCCCAGCCCAGGGCCTCGGTGAGTCGCCGGGATTCGCGCAAGGCTTGCACCGGGGTATCACGGGTCAGCCAGCACGCCAGGCCGAGGGCGATCAGGCAGCCGATGCCGAGGGACACGAAGGTGGTGTTTTTCGGATCCAGCAGCGGTACCCCGCCAATCTGGGTGTGCTTGAGCAAGACCGAACCGATCACGGTGGTCAGGGGGATCGCCAGCGCCGGGATAAACAGCTTGTGCCCGAGGCGGCCGGCACTGGCGCGCGAAGCCTTGTCATGCAACTCAGCATGGGTGCCACGGCCGACGCCGCCCAGGCCGGCGATCAGCGCCATCACCACCACTCCCGCACCGACCACCACCGAGGGCAGGCGCTCCCCCACCAGGAACGGGATGGCGAACAGCAGCCAGAACAGTGCGCTGGACCAGCGCTTGGGATGGGTTCGATCCAACAGGATCATGCCGGCGGTGATCAGCAGCAGGACCCCGGCGAGCCAGTACAGGTATTGGATAGAGATGATCATAGCGCGGCCTCCACAGGGGTCGCGGCGGTCGTCATCTCGCGGGTCAGTCTTCGGTCAAACCGATGAAGTCGGAGCGCGTGAATGATAAAGGCGCAAATCGCCGTAGGAATACCCCACACCGCAATGTGCAGCGGCTCCACATCAATCCCCGAACCGAGCAGGAAGGTATGCATCAACGCAATCGCACCAAAGGCGACGAAGATGTCCTCACCAAAAAACAGGCCGACGTTATCGGTGGCGGCGCACATGGCCAACACCTTGTGACGCAGTTTGTCCGGCAGTTTGCCGTAGCGCTTTTCCGCCGCGCCTTCGGCCATCGGGGCCAGTAGCGGGCGCACCATCTGCGGGTGCCCGCCGAGGCTGGTCAAGCCCATGGCTGCAGTGGATTCGCGTACAAACAGATAGATGATCAGCAGGCGTCCGACCGTGGCGCGCTCAAACCGCGCAATCCAGTTCTGCGCGTGCAGGCGCAAGCCGTGGCGCTCCAGCAAACCGATGACGGCGAGGGGCAACAACAGGATCAATTGCAGGGCGCGAGTCTGTAGGAAACCATCCCCCATAGTGGCGAGGATTTTCTCCAGCGGGAAGTGGGCAGCGAGCCCGGTGGCGATAGCTGCGGCGGTGACCACCAACAGCGGATTGAAACGCAAAACAAAGCCAACCACGATCACAAGTACGCCGATCAACGGCCATAAGTTCACAACAGTTTGCATGGCGGAGAGGTCCTTAAGTGCGCGCTGCGGCGCCATTACAGCAGGATGTGAACAAAGGGTTCACAGCAGGAAGTGGCGTGCAGTCGGCTCGGTTTTTTATTGTTGGCCCGTCAGGGCGAGCGTCAGTGGCGGCAACTGTGCTGCCTGGGAGCGGGAGGTGTCCAACAAGAAAAATTGTTGCTGCAAACCAATAAATTTTGTGGGTAATTGAGTAGTCCACAAGTAACAAGACGTGGACAAACCATGAAGGATTCGCTCATCTTAACGCCGCCCGTTTATCGTGCGCGGCGCATCAGGCAGTTGGTCGGCCTTCTTCATCAAACCGTTCACTGAAAAAGGGCAGCACCGGTGAGCTCAGCCACTCCAGATTCCGCCGCGCAAAACCGCCTCAGCCTACAAACCAGTCTGATCGCCCTGGTGGTCGCCGTGACCTTCTTCATGGAGAACCTCGACGCCACGGTTATCGCCACCGCGCTGCCAACCATGGCATCGGCCTTTGGCGTGACACCGGTCGACATGAACATCGGCATCACTGCCTATATCCTCGCCGTGGCGATCTTCATACCGCTGTCCAGCTGGGTCGCCGACCGCTTTGGTGCGCGCCGTGTATTCGCTGGCGCAATCATCCTGTTCACCCTCGCTTCGCTGCTCTGCGGGCTCAGCCAAAGTATCGAGATGTTCGTGTTCGCCCGCGTCCTGCAGGGCATCGGCGGCGCATTGATGGTGCCCGTGGGGCGCCTGGCCGTGCTGCGTAATACGGATAAGAAAGACTTGGTGAAAATGATCGCGATCATTACCTGGCCCGGCCTGGTCGCGCCGATTCTGGGGCCGCTGGTCGGCGGCTTGATCGTGACGCATGCATCGTGGCCATGGATCTTCTACGTGAATCTGCCGCTGGGTGCGCTGGCATTGGCCGCCGCACTATGGCTTGTACCGGAAGACCGTGAAGCCAGCGTGCGCCAGTTCGATGCCAAGGGTTTTGTACTGCTGGCAGGCGCCTGTGTGGCCCTGCTGGGCGGGCTGGAATGGCTGGGTAACCAGACCGGTGAACGCCTTATTCCAGGCGCCGTGCTGGTCGCGGCAGGCATCGCGCTGGCAGTGTGGGCCGTGCACCATTGCCGCCATGCCAGCGACCCGTTATTGCCGCTCGAGACCCTGTCCATCGATACATTTCGTGTGAGCATCTATGGCGGCTCGCTGTTTCGCCTGGCCATCAGCGCCCTGCCGTTCCTGCTGCCGCTGCTGTTTCAAGTCGCCTTTGGCTTGTCCCCGGTGGACGCAGGCTTGCTGGTGCTGGCGGTATTCGCTGGCAATCTGGCGATGAAGCCGTTCACCACGGCCATCATGCGCCGCTATGGGTTTCGCCGGGTCTTGCTGGTGAACGGGATAATCGGCGTGGTGTCGATAGCCGCTTGCGCGCTTTTCACGGTGCAAACCCCATTTGTGCTGATCGCGGCCGTGTTATTTGTGGGAGGGTTGTCCCGCTCGATGCAGTTCACCTGCTACAACTCGATCGGCTTCGCGGATGTGCCCAAACCGCGCATGAGTGAGGCCTCGGCACTGTTCAGCATGTCATTCCAGCTGGCCATGGGGATGGGCGTAACGGTGGCGGCGCTGCTGCTACGAGCATCCATGACCCTGCAGGGGCATGAGATGCAGGCACAGGCCGGGGATTTTCGCGTGGCGTTCGTCGGCGTGGCGCTGCTGGGAGCGTGGGCGCTGGTGGATGTGTATCGCTTGACGGTGGGAGCGGGAGAAAGTGTGTTGAATCGACAGTGAAGGCTGCGACTCAACACACTGTTGCCAGTATCAGGCGGTGGTACTAACCATCGAACCCGACGTGCTGTTGCCCTCATCGGTGACTGCCTGCAACAGTGCGGAAGTCACTGTCTGCAACGCCGCCGCAGTGCCGGCGATCTGCATCTGCGCCGCCGCTACTGCCGCCGCTTTGGCTTCTGCACTCTGGTTGCTGGACTGAGCTTTCTGCAAGGCTTGCTGCTGCGCTTGAAGCTGCTTTTGCAACTGCTCGATCTGCTTCTTCAACTCTTTGACGGTATCGGACTCCTTCGAGAGCGAGGAGGCTTGGCCACCGCCACCGCCACTTACACCTGCCGCACCATTGGAATCAGCGTGCATGTTGACGGTCGTGCCGCCTGCGCTGCTTGTGCTTTCCTTGGTCGCGGCAGCCGTCGAGCTGACAGTGCTTGGAGTGCTTGCTACGGAGGCGGTAGTGCTGATGTTGATAAGCATGCCAAGTGTCCGAGAGTAAGAGATTTGCGATCTCTATCGGCCTGGGTGTCGATTACTTTAGGCGGGGGGTGGGAAGATTTTCGGGTAGTAATAAATCGCATGAACAAAAAAGGGCCCACCTTTCGGTGAGCCCTTCTAGACCGCCCAGCAGAGCGGATTTTGTTTGGTAGGCGCGATTGGACTCGAACCAACGACCCCCACCATGTCAAGGTGGTGCTCTAACCAACTGAGCTACGTGCCTGCTGTGAGGCGGCATTCTACGGAATTCCGGAGGGGTGTCAACATCTTTTTTGCAGCTAACCCTATGAATATGCGAATTATTTATTTGCAGCCGGCGCACCGCACTTTTTGGGGTGGCTGGCAGGCAATTTTCAACTCAGGTAGGATCAGGGCACTCGTAAAAAATATAAAACAGAGGTTCCAGGATGGTGAACACCCCCTACCCCCAGTCGTATTACGCCGCTTCCGCAAATGCAGTTCCGCCACGCCCAATGTTGCAAGGCGACGTCGAAACCGATGTGTGCGTGATCGGTGCCGGCTATACTGGCCTGTCCAGCGCGCTGTTCCTGCTGGAGAACGGTTTTCGCGTGACGGTACTGGAAGCCGCCAAGGTGGGTTTTGGCGCGTCAGGCCGCAATGGCGGGCAGATCGTCAACAGCTACAGCCGTGACATTGATGTGATCGAGCGCAGCGTCGGCCCACAACAGGCGCAGTTGCTGGGGCAGATGGCGTTCGAGGGCGGCAGAATCATTCGCGAGCGGGTCGCCAAGTACCAGATCCAGTGCGACCTGAAGGACGGCGGCGTGTTCGCGGCACTCAACAGCAAGCACATGGGCCACCTGGAGTCGCAGAAACGCTTGTGGGAGCGCTACGGCCATACACAGCTGGAGTTGCTGGACGAGCGCCGCATTCGTGAGGTCGTGGCCTGTGACAACTATGTCGGCGGACTGCTGGACATGAGTGGCGGCCATATCCACCCACTCAACCTGGCACTCGGTGAAGCCGCCGCCGTGGAGTCCCTGGGCGGGACGATATACGAACAATCGGCGGCGGTGCGCATCGAGCGTGGCGCCAACCCGGTGGTCCATACGGCAGAAGGTAAAGTCAGGGCCAAGTTCATCATCGTCGCGGGCAATGCCTACCTGGGCAACCTGGTGCCAGAGCTGGCGGCCAAGTCGATGCCCTGTGGCACCCAGGTGATCACGACGGCGCCACTCGGGGATGAGCTGGCCAGGACACTCCTGCCGCAGGATTACTGCGTAGAGGACTGCAACTACCTGCTCGACTACTATCGCCTCACCAGTGACAAGCGCCTGATCTTCGGCGGCGGCGTGGTGTATGGCGCGCGCGACCCGGCGAACATCGAAGCAATCATCCGCCCGAAGATGCTCAAGGCCTTCCCGCAACTCAAGGATGTGAAGATCGACTACGCCTGGACCGGCAACTTCCTGCTGACCCTGTCGCGCTTGCCGCAGGTTGGTCGCCTGGGCGACAACATCTACTACTCACAAGGCTGCAGCGGCCATGGCGTGACGTACACCCACCTGGCGGGCAAGGTGCTGGCGGAAGCGCTGAGAGGCCAGGCAGAGCGCTTCGATGCGTTTGCCGACCTGCCGCACTACCCATTCCCGGGCGGGCAACTGTTGCGCACACCGTTTGCGGCACTGGGAGCTTGGTACTACGGGCTGCGGGATAAGCTGGGCTTCTGACAAATCAATGGGAGCCGGTTCGCCGGTTCCCGCAAAAAATTGCCAAATTGCAGACACAAAAAACCCCGGTCTTTCGACCAGGGTCTTTGCTATCTGATCAAAGTAGCCAGTGGCTTTCTTTGTGCTTCAAGGCGTTCAGCGGGCCTTGAGGCAGATATGGCGCAGCGGACGGGACTCGAACCCGCGACCCCCGGCGTGACAGGCCGGTATTCTAACCGACTGAACTACCGCTGCGTATCGCTTGACCGGTTGAGCAAACCGCCTCAACCGTCTTTGAACATCTGATTGATCAGCTTGGCTGTTCAACCTCAAGCCCGATAAATCGAACCTGGAAAATATGGCGCAGCGGACGGGACTCGAACCCGCGACCCCCGGCGTGACAGGCCGGTATTCTAACCGACTGAACTACCGCTGCGCGTCGGTGCAACCTTTAACGTTGCGTCCTGCCCGAAGGCAAAACTCTCAAGAAGTGGTGGGTGATGACGGGATCGAACCGCCGACCCTCTGCTTGTAAGGCAGATGCTCTCCCAGCTGAGCTAATCACCCTTTGCTTCGTTGAGGCCGCGAAATTTACGCAGATAGCGGACCTAAGTCAATAGCCTGCTTGAAGTTTTTCTGAAAAAGACAAAATGGCTTCAAGACGGCTACCCGCCCTACCCGCTGTAAATCATCTTCTTGCTCATGCCACCGTCCACCACAAACTCTTGCCCGGTGACAAACCCGGCCTGGCGCGACAGCAACCACGCCACCATCGCCGCCACGTCCTCCACCGTACCCACCCGGCCGGCCGGGTGCTGGGCATGATCGGCATCGGTCAAAGGCTCGGCACGCCGCGCAGCTGGATCACGGGCATCAATCCAGCCAGGACTGACCGCATTCACCCGCACTTCCGGCCCGAGGCTGATCGCCAAGGCGTGAGTAAGGGCCAACAGGCCACCCTTGCTCGCCGCATAAGCCTCGGTATCCGGCTCCGACTGACGAGCCCGGGTCGACGCCAGGTTGACGATGGCGCCGCCGTGGGCACGCAGGTAAGGCGCACAGTGCTTGGCCAGCAACATCGGCCCACTGAGGTTAACGGCCAGCACGCGATTCCAGTAAGCCAGGTCAAGGCTTTCCAGGGTGATGTTGTGCGGGTCGGCCACCGCAGCGTTACAGACCAACGCGTCCAGGCGACCGAATTGCCCCAGGACTTCGGCGACCCCCTGGGCCACCTGTTTCTCGTCAGCCACGTCCATGGTGATAAACCAGGCGTTTTCGCCCAGCACCTTGGACACCTTGGAACCGCGCTCGCGGTCGAGGTCGGTCAAGACCACCTGCCAGCCTTCGCTGATCAGCCACGCCGCAATCCCGAGACCAATACCCCGCGCCGCGCCCGTCACCAGGGCGACGCGCCCATTACTGGCCGCCGCGGCCTCCAGGGACCACTCGATCACAAGGCAGCCAGCCCGCGAGCCAGGTCAGCCTGCAGATCCGTGACATCTTCCAGGCCGACCGCGATGCGGATCAGGCTGTCCCGGATACCGGCCGCCTCACGCTCCTGCGGCGCCAGGCGTCCGTGGGACGTGGTGCTCGGATGGGTAATGGTGGTCTTGCTGTCGCCCAGGTTGGCCGTGATGGAGATCAGGCGCGTCGCATCGATAAAGCGCCAGGCGCCCTCTTTGCCGCCCTTCACTTCGAAACTTACCACGGCGCCGAAACCACGTTGCTGGCGCTGGGCCAACGCGTGCTGCGGGTGGCTCTTGAGGCCGGCGTAATGCACTTTTTCGATACCGTCCTGCTGCTCCAGCCACTCGGCCAGGGCCTGGGCGTTGGCGCAATGGGCTTTCATGCGCAGGCTGAGGGTTTCCAGGCCCTTGAGGAAGATCCAGGCGTTGAACGGGCTCAGGGTCGGGCCGGCGGTGCGCAGGAAGCCCACCACCTCCTTCATCTGCTCGCTGCGACCGGCAACCACGCCGCCCATGCAACGGCCCTGACCATCGATAAACTTGGTGGCCGAGTGCACCACAATGTCTGCGCCCAGCTTCAGCGGCTGCTGCAAGGCAGGCGTGCAGAAACAGTTGTCGACCACCAGCATTGCGCCTTTGGCGTGAGCCACTTCGGACAACGCGGCGATATCCACCAACTCGGCCAACGGATTGGACGGCGACTCGACGAACAGCAGCTTGGTGTTGGACTTGATTGCCGCACCCCACCCGGACAGATCCGCCAGGGGCACGTAGCCCACTTCGATGCCGAAGCGCTTGAAATACTTCTCGAACAGGCTGATGGTCGAACCGAACACGCTGCGCGACACCAGCACGTGGTCGCCGGCACTGCACAGGCTCATCACCACCGCCAGGATCGCCGCCATGCCGGTGGCCGTTGCCACCGCCTGCTCTGCGCCTTCCAGGGCCGCAATACGCTCTTCGAACGCGCGCACAGTCGGGTTGGTGTAGCGGGAATAAACGTTACCCGGCACTTCGCCAGCAAAGCGCGCCGCGGCGTCGGCCGCTGTGCGGAACACGTAGCTGGAGGTGAAGAACATCGGGTCACCGTGCTCACCTTCCGGGGTACGGTGCTGGCCGGCGCGCACAGCCAGGGTATCGAAAGCTACGCCATCGAGGTCGCTGTCCAAGCGACCGGCATCCCATTCCTGACTCATGCTGCGACTCCTTACTCAATTCTTTATTTAAGATACAAAACCGGCCCCTCAGGGCCGGTGTCTACTCAGTTGTTGTACAGATCGATGATCGCGCTGACCGCCTGGGTCTTGATCTTCGACGAGTCGTTACGCGCCTGCTCGATCTTGTTCAGGTAGGCCTCGTCGACGTCACCGGTCACGTACTTGCCGTCGAACACGGCGCAGTCGAACTGCTCGATCTTGATCTTGCCACCGCCGACCGCTTCGATCAGGTCCGGCAGGTCCTGGTAGATCAGCCAATCGGCGCCGATCAGGTCGGCCACGTCCTGGGTCGTGCGGTTGTGGGCGATCAGTTCGTGGGCGCTCGGCATGTCGATACCGTACACGTTCGGGTAACGCACGGCAGGCGCTGCGGAACAGAAGTACACGTTCTTCGCACCGGCCTCACGGGCCATCTGGATGATTTGCTTGCAGGTGGTGCCGCGTACGATGGAGTCGTCCACCAGCATCACGTTCTTGCCGCGAAATTCCAGTTCGATGGCGTTGAGCTTCTGGCGCACCGACTTCTTGCGGGCCGCCTGGCCCGGCATGATGAAGGTGCGACCGATGTAACGGTTCTTCACGAAGCCTTCGCGGAACTTGACGCCCAGGTGGTTGGCCAATTCCAGCGCAGCAGTACGGCTGGTGTCCGGGATCGGGATCACCACGTCGATGTCGTGCTCGGGACGCTCGCGCAGGATCTTGTCGGCCAGCTTCTCGCCCATGCGCAGGCGCGCCTTGTACACCGACACACCATCGATGATCGAATCCGGACGCGCCAGGTAGACGTGTTCGAAGATGCACGGGGTGAGTTTCGGCGCGACAGCGCACTGACGGGTGTGCAGTTTGCCGTCTTCGGTGATGTACACCGCTTCGCCCGGCGCGAGGTCGCGGATCAGGGTGAAGCCCAGCACGTCCAGGGACACGCTTTCGGACGCGATCATGTACTCGACGCCTTCGTCGGTGTGACGCTGGCCGAACACGATCGGGCGAATACCGTGGGGGTCACGGAAGCCGACGATGCCGTAGCCGGTGATCATCGCAACGACGGCATAACCGCCGACGCAACGGTTATGCACGTCGATCACGGCGGCGAACACATCTTCTTCGGTCGGCTGCAGCTTGCCGCGCTGGGCCAGCTCGTGGGCGAACACGTTGAGCAGCACTTCCGAGTCTGAGCTGGTGTTGACGTGGCGCAGGTCAGATTCGTAAATCTCCTTGGCCAGTTGCTCAACGTTGGTCAGGTTACCGTTATGCGCCAGGGTAATGCCGTAAGGCGAGTTGACGTAGAACGGCTGAGCTTCGGCCGACGTCGAGCTACCGGCGGTCGGGTAACGCACATGGCCAATGCCCATGTGCCCGACGAGGCGCTGCATGTGACGCTGATGGAACACGTCACGTACCAGGCCATTGTCCTTGCGCAGGAATAACCGGCCGTCGTGGCTGGTCACAATACCGGCAGCGTCCTGGCCGCGGTGCTGGAGGACGGTTAGCGCGTCATACAGCGCCTGATTGACGTTCGACTTACCGACGATACCGACGATGCCACACATGCGACGCAACCCCTACTTAATGAATCTTGACTGAACACAACTTACTGCGGCGTTTTGGCCGGCAAGAGGTGTTCCTTGAACGGAAGATCAGCGGGTACGCTGATTCCGCTGGCCAGCCACTGACTGCTCCACCCCAATATGAGGTTCTTGGACCAATCTGCAACCAATAGAAATTTTGGCACGAGTACCGACTCCTGCCACCACGAATCCTGCTGTACCGGCCCCAGGCTCAACAGCCCGACCGCCACGACCACCAGCAACGCACCACGCGCGGCACCGAAGGCCATGCCGAGAAATCGATCGGTCCCGGAGAGGCCGGTGACACGTATCAACTCGCCAATAAGATAATTGACCATTGCCCCCACCAGCAGCGTGGCGATGAACATGATGGCGCAGCCCGCGATGACGCGAGCCGAAGGTGTCTCGATGTATCCGGCCAGGTAGACCGACAACGAACCGCCGAACATCCAGGCTACGACTCCTGCGATGATCCAGGTCAGCAACGACAGTGCTTCTTTTACGAAGCCGCGGCTTAGACTGATCAAAGCGGAGATGGCGACGATTGCAACGATCGCCCAGTCAACCCAGGTAAATGGCACGTTTGAGCCTACGGACGGATAAGGCGGCGCATTTTAGCAGAGCGTCGGGCTGTCGGTAAGCTGTGATTGCGGCTGCTTTGCAAATCAATAGATTGTGGCGGGCCGATCACATTTCAACCTCACCACATTTGATTGGACTTCAGGTTTAAACCGATGCAGGCTCAGCCGCGCTCAGGCTGGAAGCGGGTCACGAAGCCTTTCAGGTTCTGCTGACGGTCCAGCAAATCCCGCAGCCGGTCGGCCTCGGCGCGCTCGATCAGCGGCCCGATAAACACCCGGTTCTTGCCGTCGGCGCTACGGATGTAGGCGTTGTAGCCCTGGGCACGCAGCTTCTTCTGCAAGGCGTCGGCGCCTTCACGATTGCCCAGGCTGGCCACCTGGATCGACCAACTGATCGGCAAGCCGTTCGGGTCGATACGGCTCTGCCCCACATCCGGCTTGCCCGGCGCAGCAGGCTGTGGCGCTACAGGTTTGGGCGCAGGCGCAGGTGTCGCCGGCTTGGCGGCGACCGTCGGAGCAGGTGTCGGCTTGACCACCGGCACGCTTGGCTGCACCGGCATCGACGGCGCCTGCTGCGCGGCCACCTCATCATCGGTCGGCACCGGTTCTTCTTCCGGCAACGCCTGCGGTTCAGGCACCACCACCGGCTCCACCTGCACTTGGGGCACTGCCGGTGCCTGGGGCGCAGCCGGAGCCTCGACGACCACCTGGCGCTGCTCGTCCTGGCGGGAAAACAGCATCGGCAGGAAAATCACCGCCAATGCCACCAGCACCAGGGCTCCAACCATTCGCTGCTTGTATGCGCTATCCAGTAATGCCATCTGCAGCTTCCTCCGTGGAGCGCCGGGCCAACCACTCAAGCGCCTCGGCAACACAATAAAATGATCCGAACAACAGAATTTCGTCCTCGGCCGTCGCCACCGCGCACTGAGCCTCCAGGGCGGCAGTCACGCTTGCATACGACGCCACGGGCGCACCAAGGTTCTGTAACGCGATCTCAAGCTCATGGGCCGGACGGCTGCGGGGCGTATCCAGCGGCGCTACCGCCCAAGCCTGGACGCTGTCCAGCAACGGCGCAACTACGCCCTCCAGGTCCTTATCGGCGAGCAAACCGAATACAGCCAGGCGACGCCCCACCGGCGGCGTGCGTGCCAGGCGCTTGGCCAGGTATTGCGCTGCATGGGGGTTATGCCCCACATCCAGCAACAGGTTCAGGCGCTTGCCGTGCCAGTCGAACACCCGGCGATCCAGGCGCCCGACCACGCGGGTCGCCAGCAACGTCGCAGCAATCTGCTCAGCCTGCCAAGGCAGGTCCAGCAACAGATAGGCTTGCAGCGCGAGTGCGGCGTTCTCCATCGGCAGGTTCAGCAAGGGCAGATCACGCAGCTCCACAGCCTGCCCACGAGCATCCCGGCCGCGCCACTGCCAGTGCCGGTCACCGATTTCAAGATTGAATTCGCGGCCACGCAGGAAGAATGGGCAGCCCAGCTCACGCACCTTGTCCAGCAAGGGCTGCGGCGGATCCAGGTCACCGCACAGCGCAGGCTTGCCCGGGCGGAAAATCCCGGCCTTCTCATAGGCCACGGACTCGCGGGTATCCCCCAGGTAGTCGGCATGGTCCACGCCAATACTGGTGACCAGCGCCAGGTCGGCATCCACCACGTTGACGGTGTCCAGGCGCCCCCCCAGGCCCACTTCCAACACGACCACATCCAGCTGCGCACGCTCGAACAGCCAGAACGCCGCCAGGGTGCCCATTTCGAAGTAAGTCAGGGAAATCTCACCGCGCCCGGCATCGAGTGCGGCGAAGGCTTCGCAGAGTTGCTCATCGCTGGCTTCGACGCCATTGAGTTGCACCCGCTCGTTGTAACGCAGCAAGTGCGGCGAGCTGTACACGCCGACTTTCAGCCCCTGGGCCTGCAGCAGCGCGGCAACAAAGGCACAGGTAGAACCCTTGCCGTTGGTGCCGGTCACCGTGATCACACGCGGCGCCGGCCGGCCCAACCCAAGGCGGGCCGCTACCTGTTGCGAGCGCTCCAGGCCCATGTCGATGGCGGACGGATGCAACTGCTCGAGGTAGGCGAGCCATTCGCCCAGGGTACGTTGGGTCATAGGTTCGCAGGCACCGGCGGCACAACGATCGGCTCGACTTTAGGCACGACGTAAACAGGTGTCGGCAGGCCCATCATCTGCGCCAGCAGGCTACCCAGGCGTGGACGCAGCTCACCGCGCGGAATGATCAGGTCGATTGCGCCGTGCTCCAGCAGGAACTCGCTGCGCTGGAAGCCTTCCGGCAGTTTTTCGCGCACGGTCTGCTCGATCACGCGCGGGCCGGCAAAGCCGATCAGGGCTTTTGGCTCACCGACAATCACGTCGCCCAGCATCGCCAGGCTGGCGGAAACACCGCCGTAGACCGGGTCGGTCAGCACGGAGATGAACGGAATGCCTTCTTCGCGCAGATGCGCCAGCACCGCAGAGGTCTTGGCCATTTGCATCAGGGAGATCAACGCTTCCTGCATCCGCGCACCACCGGAGGCGGCGAAGCAGATCATCGGGCAACGGTTTTCCAGGGCGTAGTTGGCCGCGCGCACGAAGCGCTCGCCGACGATGGCCCCCATGGAGCCGCCCATGAAGGAGAACTCGAACGCCGACACCACCACCGGCATGCCCAGCAGCTTGCCGCTGACGGAAATCAGCGCGTCCTTCTCACCGGTCTGCTTTTGCGCAGCGGTCAGGCGGTCCTTGTACTTCTTGCCGTCGCGGAACTTCAGACGGTCGACCGGCTCCAGGTCGGCGCCCAGCTCGTTACGGCCGTCGGCGTCGAGGAAGATATCGATGCGGGCGCGGGCGCCGATACGCATGTGGTGGTTGCACTTGGGGCAAACATCCAGGGTCTTTTCCAGCTCGGGGCGGTACAGCACCGCGTCGCAGGATGGGCACTTGTGCCACAGACCTTCAGGAACCGAGCTTTTCTTCACCTCGGAACGCATGATCGAAGGGATCAGTTTGTCTACTAACCAGTTGCTCATGCTTTCTTTCTCCAGTACCGGTGGCTTGAACACAGCCCCGCGTATGCCCTTGAGCTAAATTCATATGTGGCGATGACGCAGGCTGGACGGGGTCAGACGTTCGACCTGCCATTTCCAGCCTGCATCCTCAGCCTTCCAGACAGCCTGCCTGCGCAGGTTGCCACTTCATTTCCGGGCCGCCCTCAGGCGGCGCCGGGCTGTTTTACACAGTGGTAGTTATGGACGGCGGCAGACTGCCAGCCGTCACATCCCGCCACAGCTGTTGCGCACCGCGTGCATGAATGCGCGAATCCTGTCGTGATCCTTGATGCCCTTGCCTTGCTCTACCCCACCGCTGACATCCACGGCATACGGCCGGACCTGTTGAATCGCCGCACCGACATTCGCTGGGTTGAGCCCCCCGGCCAGGATGATCGGCTTGCTCAATCCTTCGGGGATCAGCGACCAATCGAACGCTTCACCGGTACCACCGGGTACGCCTTCGACATACGTGTCCAGCAGAACGCCACGCGCGCCGGAATAGGCCGCGCAGGCCCTCGCTATATCGTCACCCGCCTTGACCCGCAACGCCTTGATATACGGGCGTTGGTAGCTTTCACATTCATCCGGGGTTTCGTCGCCGTGAAATTGCAGCATATCCAGCTGCACGGCATCCAGGGTTTCGTTGAGTTCGCAGCGGCTGGCGTTGACGAACAAGCCCACGGTGGTCACGAACGGCGGCAGCGCCGCAATGATCGCCCGCGCCTGCAACACATTCACCGCCCGCGGGCTCCTGGCATAAAACACCAGGCCAATGGCATCCGCCCCCGCCTCGACTGCCGCCAGCGCGTCTTCTATGCGGGTAATCCCGCAAATCTTGCTGCGAACGACAGGCATGTCGTAGAAACCTCAGGGGTTGGACCGATAAAGTCCCGGATGGTAACAAAAGCTATTCCGGGCGTCAGCCGCCAAGTTCACTGAACCCTGTGAGGAAGTGTGGCCCGATGAAGCGCTGCGGCAGTTCGAACTCGTCGCGGTACTCCACATCCACCAGGTACAGGCCAAACGGATGCGCCGTGACGCCGCCCGTGCGGCGAATGCGGCTTTCCAGCACTTCCCTGGCCCATTCCACCGGGCGCTCGCCGGTGCCGATGGTCATCAATACGCCCGCAATGTTACGCACCATATGGTGCAGGAAGGCGCCGGCGCGGATGTCCAGCACGATCATCTTGCCGTGGCGAGTCACCCGCAGGTGGTGGACTTCCTTGATCGGCGACTTGGCCTGGCACTGGCCGGCACGAAACGCACTGAAATCATGCACCCCTACCAGATGCTGCGCAGCCTCGGCCATGCGTTCGGCATCCAGCGGACGGTGGTTCCAGGTGATTTCTTCGTTGAGGTGCGCGGGACGGATCTGGTCGTTGTAGATCACATAGCGATAACGCCGGGCAATCGCCTTGAAGCGCGCATGAAAGTGCGCAGGCATGACCTTGGCCCAACTTACGCTGACGTCATGGGGCAAATTGATATTGGCGCCCATCACCCAGGCCTTCATCGTGCGTTCGGCCTGGGTATCGAAGTGCACCACCTGGCCGCAGGCATGCACACCGGCATCGGTACGCCCGGCACACATCAACGACACCGGGGAGTCAGCCACTTTCGACAGCGCCTTCTCCAGGGTTTCCTGCACCGTCAGCACGCCTGACGCCTGGCGCTGCCAGCCGCGATAGCGCGAGCCTTTGTATTCCACGCCGAGGGCGATGCGGTAAAAGCCAGCGGCCGCCATTTCGGCGGCCGGGTTATCTATATTTGCCAAGAACTGAGAGCCTGATGAGTTACGCGAAGGCGGCCATTATAAATGCGCCAGCTGCGTGGCGTGCGCTTTTGTTGGGGATTGACCTTCCCACACCGCACCTGCATCAACCTTCAGATTTTGCCGAGCATTTCCTTGGCCTCGCCGCGCTGCGCCTCATCACCTTCGGTGAGCACTTCAGAGAGAATGTCCCGCGCGCCGTCGGCATCCCCCATGTCGATATAGGCCTGGGCGAGGTCTAGCTTGGTGGCGACTTCATTCGTACCGGACAGGAAATCGAACTCCGGCTCATCATCGCCCAGCGCCGCGTCCTCAGCGGTAAAGGAAGGTTCGATGGGCGGACTTTCCAGGCTCTGGGACAGGCGATCCAGCTCGGCGTTGACATCGTCCAGCTCCGAAGCGAAGGCATCCGGCTTGGCGGCTGCTTCTGGCTCATCCGCCAGGGACAAGTCGAAATCCTCCGGCAAATCGAAGTCATCCAGCGCCGATGGGGTCAGCGTCGGCGGCTCCACGGCAGACACATCCTTCATCTGGTCCTCAAGACCGGAAAGGAAGTCGTCGTCGGATTGCTCGGACGCCGGGTCATTGAGTTGCAGGTCCAGGTCGAAGTCCGACAGGTCTTCCTCGCCGGCCTTGGGCGCCGATTGCTGCTCCAGGAGCGCTGCAAACGTCTGCTCGTCGTCCAGGCTGGCTGGCGAAGCCGCCTCCAGCTCATCCAGGCTCAGGTCGAAATCGGTGTCGAGTGCATCGGGCTCGGCGGCCGGGGCAGCCGGTTTGTCTTCCAGCAGGTCCTTGACGTACTGAGCGTCAAGGGCCGCGGCGGCAACCGCGGCACTGACGCCCGCCGCCAATACCGCCATCGCAGGAAAGCGCGACTTGAGCTGCTCGACCTGGGCATGGTTTTCACCATTGGCCACCAGTTGACGCTCCTGGGTCACGAAACCGTCCTTGTCGCTTTGCAGGCCGTAGACTTCCATCAGCTTCAACCGCAGGTCGCTGCGCTTGGGCTCGTGCTTGATCGCTTGCTCCAGCACATCGGCGGCCTGGTTCAGATGACCACGGTCGATATGGGACTGGGCTTGCGCCAGGGCATCGTTGGCGTTTTGCGGGGCCACGGCAGCGGCCAGCGGCGCGAGCACGGAGGCAACCGTCGGAACCGCTACCGCCGGCGCAACCACTGGAGCAGGTGCCGGAGCGGCTGCCAGCTTGACGTTCGGCGGCGGCACTTCGAGGCCTTCGAAACTGTCCGACGGCAGGTCCTGTTCGATGCTTGAGGTAAATTCCGGCTCTTCAGCCAGCGCCCGCGCCATGCGCAAGTGCTTTTCCTCTTCACGGCGGGCGTTGCGATGGCGCGCCCACAACAGCAGGAGCAGCAACACCACCAGGCCAGCCGCACCGCCGATCACACCGAGGACAACCGGATTGGTCAGCAGATCATTGAACTTGCCTTCCGTGGTGTCAGGTGCCGTGGCCGGCGTAGCTGCCTCAGGTGCCGGCGCCGCCGGGGTTGGCGTTGGCGCGGCGGCCTGTGCAGCGGGTGCGGCCGGCGTGGCGGCCGGGTCGCTTGCCAGCTGTGCGGGCATCGCTGCCGTCGCCGCTACGGCCGGGGCACCTTTGTCTGCCTGCAAACGGGCCAGTTGATCGTTTTTCAGTTGAATCAACTTTTGCAGTTTATCCAACTGGCTTTGCAGATCTGCCGCACGGCTCTTGAGTTCTTCGTTATCGCGGCGGGTGGTGTCCAGTTGCTCCTGGGTCATCGCCAGCTTGTCACTCAAGACCTGGCTGTCACCGGCCTTGCCCTTGCCGCCCTTCCTGGCTGCTTCAGCCGAGACCAGGCTCAGGTTGTCCTGGGTATTGGTGGTCGACGGCGCATTGCCGGCCTGGGCACGCTTGGTGGCGTCCAGTTGCTGCTTACCGGCCGCCTGATTGGTCGCCCCGCGCCGACCCTGGCGCCAGGCGGCATTTTGTACCCTCACTTCGGCGATTGCCTGAGGCTGCGGCAACGCCGTGCTTTGTACAGTGTCCGGCAGGCGCAGCACCTGGCCGGTTTTCAGGCGGTTGATATTGCCGTCGACAAAGGCGTCGGGGTTGAGTGCCTGAATGGCCAGCATGGTCTGCTGCACCGAGCCGCCATTGCGGTGCTTCTGCGCAATTTCCCACAGGGTGTCGCGGGACGTGGTGGTGTGCTGGGCCGGCTTGCTCACAACGGGCGCAGTGCGGGCGGGCGTTCCCACGCGCGGTGCAGGTGCTGCGGGGGTCGAAGCCGACTGGTCGAACTTGGCAGGGTCGAGCAACACGCTGTAGTCGCGCATCAAGCGGCCATTGGGCCATTGCACCTGCAGCAGGAAACGTACGTAGGAATCCGGCAGCGGCTTGCTGGAGGTGACGCGCACCACGCTGCGACCGCTGGGATTGATGACCGGGGTAAACGTCAGGTCATCGAGAAACGCCTGGCGATCGACGCCCGCGTCCACGAACGCCTGGGATGAGGCCAGGCTCGGGGTGATCTCGGACGCCGTGAGGCCACCGACATCGAGCAATTCGATTTCCACCGACAACGGCTGGTTCAACTTCGACTTGAGGGTCATTTCCCCCAACTGGAGCGCCTGCGCCATACCGGAGGACAGCGCCGAGGCGGCCGCTATTGCTAACACCAGTTTGCGAACTTGAACCATAGCCTCATCCTTTGTTTGAACACTCCCCGGCCTGCGAGAAGGTTGGTAACCGCTTGCCATAAGGCATGGCGAGCCGATAGGTCACCGACGCGCAATTGTTCCTGCTTGGGGCCAAGCATAGCGCCTGGTTAGAATCAATCTACAAATTGCCGCCAAGTATCTTTTACGCAAGGCGTTTTATCAACAACTGCGCCAGTTGCACGGCGTTAAGGGCGGCGCCCTTGCGTACGTTATCTGACGTCAGCCACAGATTTAGTTCAGCCGCGTCATCCACTCCCGCGCGCACCCGGCCTACATAGACCACATCCTGGCCCACTGCGTCGCCCACGGCTGTAGGGTAATCCCCCTCTTCTACCAGCTCGATACCCGGCGCGGCCTCCAATGCGCGGTTGACGGCGGCAAGATCGACCGCCGCGCCCAATTGCAATGACACAGTCAGGCTATCGCCAAAAAACACCGGGGCTTGAACGCAAGTTGCGGAAATCTTTAGCAAAGGTAATTCCAGGACTGCGCGCAGTTCGTGAACCAGGCGCTTTTCCAGGGTGGTATGCCCTTGGGCGTCTGGCGTGCCGACTTGTGCCAACAGGTTGAAGGCCATTTGCCGGTCAAAGAACTTAGGTTCCAGAGGGCGCACATTCAGGAGCTCGGCGGTCTGACGTGCCAATTCGCTGACGGCTTCGCGGCCCTGGGCAGACACTGCCAGGCTGGCAGTGACGGCGACACGCTGGATGTCCAGCAAGCCGCGCAACGGCGCCAGCACCACCGCCAGGTTGGTGGCCGACGGGCTCGGGCTGCCGAGCTGGAACGGTTTTTCCAGACCGTCGAGGACGTGGGCATTGGCTTCCGGCACCACCTGGGGCGCCTGCTCGGCGGGCAAGGCTCCCGACAAGTCGATCACCGAGCAACCCGCCGCCGTGGCTCGCGGCGCGAAGCTCAGGGTGACTTCCGGGCCTGCGGCGAAGAAGGCCAGTTGCACCTTGCTGAAATCGAATTCGTCGACCTCCTTGACCCGTACGTTCTTGCCGCGAAACGGTACCGAGGCGCCAGCAGAGTTACTGCTCGCCAGCAGGTACAGGGTGCCCACCGGGAATTCCAGCTCTTCGAGAATCTGCACCAGGGTTTCACCAACGGTGCCGGTGGCACCGATCACGGCAATTTCAAAGGTCTGGGTCATGGGGGCTGCCTCGGGCATTGCGGGGGGAGCGGCACTTTACCGGGTGGCCGGGAGCGAGGCAATTAACCTGGGTCTGGTGAAGTGGCTGATGGCCCTATCGGGGCATAGGTATCTACACAACTTCCAGTGAATACGGAACCTATGGCAATTAGGCTTCTGTGGTGAGCGGGCTTGCCCCGCGCTGGGTTGCGAAGCAGCCCCAATAAGGTCAACGCAGAGTGCCAGAATCAATCGAGGTGAAGGTTTTGGGGTTGCTTCGCAACCCAGCGCGGGGCAAGCCCGCTCACCACAGAGTTATGTGTCAGCCTTTAAGAGTTGTGTAGATACCCATGGCTATCGGGGGCAAGCCCCCTCCCACATTCAACCGAGTTCCAACCTTGAAATGCTGTTCACTGTGGGGAGGGGCTTGCCCCGTTAGCGCCCGAAAGAACAATAAAAAACCCGCGCCTGTCACCAGAACGCGGGTTTCTATTATTGCTTCAAGCGATCAACGCTCCAGCAAGATCCGCAACATGCGACGCAACGGCTCGGCCGCGCCCCACAGCAGTTGGTCGCCGACGGTGAATGCGCCCAGGTACTGGGTGCCCATGTTCAGCTTGCGCAGACGGCCCACTGGTACATTCAGGGTGCCGGTGACCTTGGTCGGGCTCAGTTCCTGCATGCTGATGTCGCGGTTGTTCGGCACCAGCTTGACCCAGGGGTTGTGCTGGCTGATCAGCCCTTCGATATCGGCGATCGGCACGTCTTTGTTCAGCTTGATGGTCAGCGCCTGGCTGTGGCAGCGCATGGCGCCGATGCGCACGCAGATGCCATCCACCGGGATCGGGCTCTTGAACCGGCCGAGGATCTTGTTGGTCTCGGCCTGGGCCTTCCACTCTTCGCGGCTCTGGCCGTTCGGCAGCTCTTTGTCGATCCACGGGATCAGGCTGCCGGCCAATGGCACACCGAAGTTCTCGGTCGGGTAGGCATCGCTGCGCATGGCTTCGGCCACACGGCGGTCGATGTCGAGGATCGCGCTGGCCGGGTCGGCCAGTTGATCGGCGACGGCGGCGTGGGTCGCGCCCATCTGCTTGATCAACTCACGCATGTTCTGCGCGCCGGCGCCGGACGCCGCCTGGTAGGTCATGGCGCTCATCCACTCGACCAGGCCGGCTTCGAACAGGCCGCCCAGGCCCATCAGCATCAGACTGACGGTGCAGTTGCCGCCCACATAATTCTTGGTGCCGGCATCCAGTTGCTGGTCGATGACCTTGCGGTTGACCGGGTCGAGGATGATCACGGCGTCGTCCTGCATGCGCAGGCTCGAGGCGGCGTCGATCCAGTAACCCTGCCAGCCGGCTTCACGCAGCTTGGGGAAGACTTCGCTGGTGTAGTCGCCACCCTGGCAGGTGAGGATCACGTCGAGGGTCTTCAGCTCTTCAATGCTGTAGGCGTCCTTGAGCGGGGCAATATCCTTGCCCACGGACGGCCCTTGGCCACCTACGTTCGAAGTGGTGAAAAACACCGGCTCAATAAGATCGAAATCCTGCTCTTCCAGCATCCGCTGCATGAGCACGGAACCGACCATACCGCGCCAACCGATCAGACCTACACGTTTCATCGCAACTACACCTTGTTAAAAAGTGGGCCGCCTTGCAGCAACAACTGCAAGCGGGCCCGAGAGATTACAGATTCCGCAGCGCGGCGACTACTGCGTCGCCCATTTCCTGCGTACCCACCTTGGTGCAACCCTGCGACCAGATGTCGCCGGTGCGCAAGCCCTGGTCCAGCACCAGGCTCACGGCCTTCTCGATCGCATCCGCAGCGTCGCTCAGGTTGAAGCTGTAACGCAGCATCATCGAGACCGACAGGATGGTCGCCAGCGGGTTGGCAATGCCCTGGCCCGCGATGTCCGGCGCCGAGCCGTGGCAAGGCTCGTACATGCCCTTGTTATTGGTGTCCAGGGACGCCGACGGCAGCATGCCGATGGAACCGGTGAGCATCGACGCCTGGTCGGACAGGATGTCGCCGAACAGGTTGTCGGTGACGATCACGTCGAACTGCTTCGGCGCACGGACCAATTGCATGGCGGCGTTGTCGACGTACATGTGGCTCAGTTCGACGTCCGGGTAATCCTTGGCCACTTCTTCGACGATTTCGCGCCACAGTTGGCTGGAGGCCAGGACGTTGGCCTTGTCCACCGAGCAGACCTTCTTGCCGCGTACACGGGCCATGTCGAAACCGACGCGGGCGATACGGCGGATTTCACTCTCGCTGTACGGCAGGGTGTCGTAGGCCTGGCGCTCGCCATTCTCCAGCTCGCGCACGCCCCGTGGCGAGCCAAAGTAGATACCGCCGGTCAGTTCACGCACGATCAGGATGTCCAGGCCCGCCACCACTTCCGGCTTCAGGCTCGACGCATCGGCCAGTTGCGGGTAGAGGATCGCCGGGCGCAGGTTGCCGAACAGGCCAAGTTGCGCGCGGATTTTCAGCAGGCCGCGCTCAGGGCGGATATCACGCTCGATCTTGTCCCACTTCGGGCCACCCACGGCGCCCAGCAGCACGGCATCGGCGGCGCGGGCACGGTCCAGGGTTTCGTCGGCCAGGGGCACGCCGTGCTTGTCGATGGCAGCGCCGCCGATCACGTCGTGGCTCAATTCGAAGCCCAGGCTGTACTTGCTGTTGGCAAGCTCCAGGACCTTGACCGCTTCGGCCATGATTTCCGGACCAATACCGTCGCCAGGGAGAATCAGAATCTGCTTGCTCATGGGTTCCTCATTTCATCGAGCGACCTGCCCGTGGGCAGGTCGGGAAAATTAATCAGCGTTCGGCCCAGACCACCAGCACGTCGGTGCTGAAGGTGCCGTCGGCCTGAATCTCGTAGTAATCGCGCACTTCCTGGCCCATCGCCTGCTGCAGCTCCAGGATCGCGGCGCGCAGCACCTGCGGTGTGCGCATGCGTTCGACCCACGAGGTGTATTCCAGGCGCAGGCGCTGGCGGCTGCTGTTGCGTACGTGCAAACCGGCTTCGCTGAGCTGGCGCATCCATTCGGCGGCGGAGTAGTCACGCACGTGGCTGGTGTCGCGCAACACTTCGACGGTTTGCAGGTAAGTGTCCAGCAACGGGCTGCCCGGTGACAAGACATCGACAAACGCCGCCACGCCGCCCGGCTTGAGCACGCGGCGCACTTCGCGCAGGGCCACGCCGAGGTCGCTCCAATGGTGCGCCGAATAACGGCTGAACACGAAGTCGAATTCGCCATCGGCAAACGGCAGGCGCTCGGCGGCGCCGTTTACGGTGCTGATATTGGTGAGACCGCGATCTTGCGCAGCGGCGGCCACCACATCGAGCATCTGCTGGGACAGATCGTAGGCCACCACTTCCTTGACCAATGGCGCCACATGGAAACTCACATGACCGGCACCGCAGCCCAGGTCCAGCAGTCGTGCACCGCCCTGCCCGGCCAGTTCGGCCTGGAGCAGCGCGAATTCGGTGCCTTGGGCGTGCACGGCACTGCTCAGGTAGGCAGACGCCTGTTCGCCGAATTGTTTTTGCACGACTTGGGTGTGGGCGGTGCTGGTCATGGTGGCATCCTTCAAGGGTTGTGTTGCTGGTACCGGCCTACATCAATTTATGCGTCACGAAACAACCAGGGCTGGCTCACCCGGTGCCTGGCTTCGAACGCGGCAATCGCATCGCCGTCCTGCAAGGTCAGGCCGATATCGTCCAGGCCGTTGATCAGGCAGTGCTTGCGGAAGGCGTCCACCTCAAAGTGGTACACCTTGCCGTCCGGACGGGTCACGGTTTGCGCAGCCAGGTCGATGGTCAGCTGGTAGCCCACATCGGCTTCCACTTGCTTGAACAGTTCGTCGACTTCTTCGTCGGTCAAGATGATCGGCAACAGGCCGTTCTTGAAGCTGTTGTTGAAGAAGATGTCGGCATAGCTCGGCGCGATGATGCTGCGAAAGCCATATTCTTCCAGGGCCCACGGCGCGTGCTCGCGACTGGAGCCGCAACCGAAGTTTTCCCGGGCCAGCAACACGCTGGCGCCCTGGTAGCGCTCGGCGTTGAGCACGAAGTCCTTGTTCAGCGGGCGCTTGGAGTTGTCCTGGTAGGCGTAGCCCACGTCCAGGTAGCGCCATTCGTCGAACAGGTTGGGGCCGAAACCGGTGCGTTTGATGGACTTCAAGAACTGCTTGGGGATGATCTGGTCGGTGTCGACGTTGGCACGGTCCAACGGCGCGACCAAACCGGTGTGTTGGGTAAAAGCTCTCATCGGGTTTTCCTCAGATCAATTCGCGAACGTCGATGAAACGACCGTTGACGGCAGCGGCGGCGGCCATGGCGGGGCTGACCAGGTGGGTACGGCCACCGGCGCCCTGACGCCCTTCGAAGTTACGGTTGGAGGTCGACGCGCAATGCTCGCCCGACTCCAGGCGGTCCGGGTTCATCGCCAGGCACATCGAGCAGCCCGGCTCACGCCACTCGAAACCGGCTTCGAGGAAGATCTTGTCCAGGCCTTCGGCTTCAGCCTGGGCTTTAACCAGGCCCGAGCCTGGCACCACGATGGCCTGCTTGATGGTCGAAGCGACTTTGCGGCCCTTGGCGATAACCGCCGCAGCGCGCAGGTCTTCGATCCGCGAGTTGGTGCAGGAGCCGATAAACACGCGATCCAACTGTATGTCGGTGATCGCCTGGTTGGCCTTCAAGCCCATGTACTTCAAGGCGCGCTCGATGGAACCGCGCTTGACCAGGTCGGCTTCCTGCGCCGGGTCCGGCACGTTCTGGTCGACGGCCAGGACCATTTCCGGCGAAGTGCCCCAGCTGACCTGCGGCTTGATCTGGGCAGCATCGAGTTCAACCACGGTGTCGAACACCGCATCGGCGTCTGACACCAGGTCTTTCCAGGCTTCAACCGCGGCGTCCCAATCGGCGCCTTGCGGAGCAAATGGGCGCCCCTTCACGTATTCAACGGTTTTCTCGTCCGCCGCCACCATGCCCACGCGAGCACCGGCTTCGATGGACATGTTGCAAATGGTCATGCGGCCTTCGATGGACAGGTCGCGAATGGCGCTGCCGGCAAACTCGATGGCATGGCCGTTACCGCCGGCGGTGCCGATCTTGCCGATCACGGCGAGCACGATGTCCTTGGCGGTCACGCCGAACGGCAAGGTGCCTTCGACACGCACCAGCATGTTCTTCATTTTCTTGGCGACCAGGCACTGGGTGGCGAACACATGCTCAACCTCCGAGGTGCCGATGCCGTGGGCCAGGGCGCCAAACGCACCGTGGGTGGAGGTGTGGGAGTCGCCGCAGACCACGGTCATGCCCGGCAAGGTGGCGCCCTGCTCCGGGCCGATCACGTGGACGATCCCTTGACGCACGTCATTCATCTTGAATTCGGTGATGCCATATTCGTCGCAGTAGTCGTCGAGAGTCTGGACCTGCAAACGCGACACGGTGTCGACAATGGCATCGATCCCGCCCTTGCGCTCCGGGGTGGTCGGTACGTTGTGGTCCGGGGTGGCGATGATCGAGTCGACGCGCCAGGGCTTGCGCCCGGCCAGCCGCAGGCCTTCGAACGCTTGGGGCGAGGTCACTTCATGGATGATGTGACGGTCGATATAGATCAGCGACGAGCCATCGTCGCGCCGTTTCACTTCATGGGAATCCCAAAGCTTGTCGTAAAGCGTTTTGCCGGCCATCAGTCGGTCCTCATCAGCGGTGTTTCTATGCGCCGGGCTTTTCAATAACCCTTTGGCTTGTGAGGCTGATGGTATGGCGCTACATTAAATAACTCAAATTCATATTTTTTATGCTTTGAATTACCAACTGGAATACACCCATGGACCTGGCCAACCTCAATGCCTTTATTGCCATCGCCGAGACCGGCAGCTTCTCAGGTGCCGGTGAACGCCTGCACCTGACCCAACCGGCCATCAGCAAGCGCATCGCCGGCCTGGAACAGCAATTGAAGGTGCGACTGTTCGATCGCCTGGGCCGTGAAGTCGGCCTGACCGAAGCCGGCCGGGCCTTGCTGCCGCGCGCTTATCAGATTCTCAACGTGCTGGACGACACCCGCCGCGCCCTCACCAATCTCACCGGAGAAGTCAGCGGCCGCCTGACCTTAGCCACCAGCCACCATATCGGCCTGCATCGTTTGCCTCCGATCCTGCGTACCTTCACCCGGGAATACCCGAATGTGGCGCTGGATATTCAGTTTCTCGATTCGGAAGTGGCCTACGAAGAAATCCTCCACGGCCGCGCCGAAGTGGCAGTGATCACCCTGGCGCCCGCCCCCCATCACCTGGTACGCGCCACCCCGGTGTGGGACGACCCGCTGGATTTCGTGGTGGCGCCGGAGCACAGCCTCACCGGCAACCGCGACGTCAGCCTGGCCGATATTGCCGGCCACCCGGCGGTTTTCCCTGGCGGTAATACCTTTACCCACCATATTGTCAGCCGACTGTTCGAGGCCCAGGGCCTTACGCCGAACATCGCGATGAGTACTAACTACCTGGAAACCATCAAGATGATGGTCTCCATCGGCCTGGCCTGGAGCGTCTTGCCGCGCACCATGCTCGATGATCAGGTGGCGAGTATCGCTTTGCCGGGCATACAACTCAGTCGCCAGCTAGGCTATATCGTGCACACCGAAAGGACGCTGTCGAACGCTGCGCGGGCGTTCATGAGCCTGTTGGATGCACAGGTGGATCTGCCAGTGATACCGGTATGACGCCGTGCGGCCCCAGGTTGTGAATAAAACCGCGCTGTTTGCCCATCGAGCCAAGGCCCTTTGATAATGCGCAACCCTGTCGACCCTCTGCCTCCCCTGCCCCGTATCTACGCTCTGGACCCCCAGCAGGCGGAACAAAGCTGGGACAGCGCCCCGCAACTGCTGGCAGCCCTGAATGCTGCCCGGCTGGGCGCGTGGTGCTGGGAAATCGACACGGGCCGTATCAGCTGGTCACGGGGCACCCAGGCGCTGTTCGGCTTCGACCCGCGCCAACCACTGCCCAAGGACCTGGACTACCTCGACCTGCTGGCGCCCTCGGATCGCTCCCGGGTGGTGCGAGCCTTTCATGCGGTACTGGCCGGCGAGCCGTTCGAGCAGGCCATGCACCATCACATCCAATGGCCGGACGGCACCCATCACTGGCTGGAGATCAACGGCAGCCTGGCACCGGACAAGGCCGGCCGGCGCCGTATGATCGGCGTGATCCGCGAAACCACTCGCCAGCGCGAGCGGGAGCACGCCCTCAGCCATTCCGAAAAACGCTTCGCCACGCTGTTTCACCTGTGCCCGAACATGGTGCTGTTGACCCGCCAGTCCGACGGCCTGATCAGCGAAGCCAACCAGTATTTCGAGATGCTCTTCGGCTGGCCGGTGGCCGATGCCATCGGCCGCAGCACCCTGGACCTGGGCCTGTGGAGGCACCCCGAACAACGTGCGCAGCTGGTCCTGGCCACCCAGCGCAAGGGTGAACCCATCACCATGGAAGTGCAGTTCTGCGCCAGCAACGGCCAGATCCACGATGGCACCCTCAGTGCACAAAAGGTCGAACTGGAGGGCGAGGCTTATTTGCTCAGCACCTTTCTCGACACCACCGAGCGCAAAAACGCCGAAAATGCCCTCAAGGACAGCCAGGAGCGCCTGGACCTGGCCCTGGACTCGGCGCAACTGGGCACCTGGGACTGGCATATCCCCACCGGCATGCTCTACGGCTCGGCCCGCGCCGCTCAACTGCACGGCCTGCCACCCGAGCCCTTCCATGAATCCTTCGAGGCGTTTTTCGAGGGCATGCCCAGGCAAGAGCGCGAGAACATGCGCAACGCTTATCGCACCCTGCGCGAAGGCCCGGCCGGCAATTACCAACTCACTTACCGCGTGCCAGTGGAAGACGGCAGCTCGCGCTACCTGGAAAGCCGCGCCCGCCTCTACCGCGACGAGCAAGGGGCGCCGCTGCGCATGGCCGGCACCCTGCTGGACATCACCGACCAGGTGGAACGCGAACAACGCCTGACCGCCTCCGAAGAAAAGTTCGCCAGCCTGTTCCAGGCCAGCCCCGATCCCATCTGCGTCACCTGCCTGGACAGTGGCGGGTTCATCGAGATCAACCCCGCCTTCACCCAGACGTTTGGCTGGACGGCGGCCGAGGTGATCGACAAGAGCGCCGAGCAGATCGGCCTGTGGGACGAGTCAAGCAAGCGCCTGCAGCGTATCGAACAGGTGATTCGCGACCAGGCGTTGAGCAATGTGGCCATCGTGGTGCACCACAAGAACGGCCAAACCCTGACCTGCATGATTTCCAGCCGGCTGATCAAGGTGGGCGACCAGCCGTGCATCGTCACCACCTTGCGCGACATCACCCAGCAACAACGCTCGGAGGCCGCGCTGAAGGCCAGCGAGGAAAAATTCGCCAAGGCCTTCCATTCCAGCCCCGACGCCATCTCCATCACCGAGCGCGACACCGGCCGTTATGTGGAGGTCAACGATGGCTTCTGCCGCCTCACCGGCTACCGTGCCGAAGAAGCCATCGGCCTGACGCTGTACCAGATCGGCATCTGGGCCGATGAAAACCAGCGTTCCGCCTTGTTGGCCGAATTGCAGATCAAAGGGCGCATCCCTCACCTGGAAATGCTCTGGCACAACAAGCGCGGCGACGTATTGGCGGTAGAAGTCTCGGTCGAGCCGATCACCCTCAATGAAACCCCGTGCCTGCTGCTGACCGCGCGGGACGTGAGCCTGCTGAAAAACGCCCAGGCTCAGATCCGTCACCTGGCCTATCACGACCCGCTGACCAACCTGCCCAACCGCGCGCTGCTGATGGATCGCCTGAGCCAACAGATCGCCTTGCTCAAGCGCCATAACCTGCGCGGTGCCCTGCTGTTTCTCGACCTCGACCATTTCAAGCACATCAACGATTCCCTCGGCCACCCGGTGGGCGACACCGTGCTGAAAATCGTCACCGCGCGCCTGGAAGCCAGCGTGCGCATGGAGGACACGGTGGCGCGCCTGGGCGGCGATGAGTTCGTGGTACTGCTCAGCGGCCTGGATGGTACGCGCACTCAAGTCAGCACCCAGGTGCAGGAACTGGCCGATACCCTGCGCGAATTGCTTTCGGAGCCGATGTTCCTCGATGGCCATCGCCTGCAGGTCACGCCAAGCATCGGCGTGGCGTTGATTCCCGACCATGGCACGACCCCGGCGGACCTGCTCAAGCGCGCCGACATCGCCCTGTACCGGGCCAAGGATTCGGGGCGCAACACCACGCAGATGTTCCACAACAGCATGCAAAAGGCCGCCAGCGAGCGCCTGCGCATGGAAACCGACCTGCGCCTGGCCCTGTCGCGCGGCGAGTTCAGCGTGCATTACCAGCCCCAGGTGGATGCGCGCGGCAACAAGATCGTCGGCGCCGAGGCCCTGGTGCGTTGGCAGCATCCGCAGTTGGGCGCGCAGTCGCCGTCCGAATTCATCAAGGTCCTGGAAGACAGCGGCCTGATCCTCGAAGTGGGTACCTGGATCCTCGATGAGGCCTGCGCCGCCTTTGCACAGCTGATTGCCGAAGGCTTGGTGGACCCGTTGAATTTCAGCCTGTGCGTGAACATCAGCCCCCGGCAGTTTCGCCAGAACGACTTTGTCGAACGGGTGGAGCGCAGCCTCAAGCGGCATCAACTGCCCTGCAACCTGCTGAAACTGGAAATCACCGAAGGCATCGTGATTCAGAACCTGGACGACACCGTGGCGAAGATGCGCCGCCTGAAAAAGCTCGGTGTCAGTTTTGCCATGGATGACTTCGGTACCGGCTACTCATCGCTGACGTACCTCAAGCGCCTGCCGGTGGATGCACTGAAGATCGACCAGTCCTTCGTACGCGACGCGACCCATGACCCCAACGACGCCGAAATCATCCGCGCCATCGTGGCCATGGCCCGCAGCCTGAACCTGACAGTGATTGCCGAAGGCGTGGAAACCCCGGAACAACTGGCATTCCTGCAAAAGCTGGGCTGCCATTTGTTCCAGGGGTATTTGCACAGTCGGCCACTGCCGATCGAAGGATTTCGGCGGTTGTTGGGCTAGCCCTTACACCAGCTTCAACGCAGTGAGCGTTTTGCGCCGCCAGGGCGACTCGTTCAAGGCGTACTTTTGCCCATACAGGTCCAGCATCCCTTTGACGACCACCACGGAATGCCAACCGTCTGCAATCGTACCGATTGCACCGTTGACCAACTCCTCGACAGTGCCGTTACGGATGTAACCGAACAGGCCCAGGCGCTGGAGAGCCTCACCGGGGTATTCGCCATCGTTGAGGGTTTCCAGGGCCGCCGTAAAGCTTCTCCCCGCACGGAAATCGTTGTTCTCCAACTGCGCCCGCTTGGCGCTGCAGGCATAGAGGAAGTTGGCGTAATCCAGCAATACCGGGTTGCTGCCATAGAAGTTCGACGCGGCGGTAGCCTGCCTCAGTTCCTCATGGCTCAAGCGCAACCGGAAGCCATCACGCATGGTCACTTCGCATCCGGCTGGCGTTCTGTAGATGGCCGTGTAGATGCCTTCGGGGAAACGGGTGATAGCCGCCTTGATCGCCGACACCGTCACGCAATTGCCCTCCACACCTTGATAAAAACCGCTCCAGATATCGGCGTGCCGGATACTTTCCGATACCTGAGCCAGGCCCCTGTCACGCTGCGGTGGCGTCTCACGATCATCAAACAGCACATAACCGTAACCTTCGCCGTGCGTGTGATTGGCGCCGCCCACCACGAGCGCCGCTCCGAAGTCATGGGTCTGGCGGACCCAGGCCAAATCCCTGCCGACCATGTCGCGAGCGGCAACCCATCGCGACAACCCATACACGCCCATTCCCTCCAGGCAACGCTTGCTTGTCTCGCCCTCAAGGGTCTTCGCCAGGGCGGCGTCGAACGTCGCGTAGCCGCCCAGTTGCTGCTTGCGCTTTACAAAGGCCGCCAACATGAAGTTGGCGTGCTTCAGCGCATCAGGGTCCTGCCCTGTGAACCTTGACGCCCGGGTGACCTGCTCAAGCTCTGCCTGGGACACATGCACCCTGTATTGATCCTTCATGGTGACGGCATAACCTTCACCCGCTTGGGTTACCTGCTGGAAAACATCGGAGGGACGCGGGCCGAGGGTCATCATCATCAGTTTGATAACCGCCACGTGAGTACTGCAGTCCCTATTTTCGCCGAATCGACGCTCGGCGGCTGCGAATGCATTCACGGGCCCATCAAGGCTCATCCCGGCCCCGGAGCGGACAATACTTGAACCATGCTCAGGCAGCCGTTTTGCCATGACCGTGCGATGCCCCTCAATCAAAGTGTTCATCGGACTGCTCACTCAAGGCTGGACGAAAACGTACAGCCAGGGCACTGGCCGCACCTCTTGCACGCGCACATCACACCAATGCGATGGCATCCCCACGGGTCGGCGCGGAACCCTGGCGCCCATACATCTCTTCGCGGCCATTGATCACCGCCACGGAATGGAAGGCTCGATTGCACATGCCCAGCTGCCCCCTGGCGAGATCTCGCACACTCACCCTCTTCATGTGCTTCCTGAGGCCCAGACGCAGGAAACCCTCGCCTGGCCCAAACTCATCCTCCCCATTGTTCAAGCTTCTCACTCCGGCGAGATAACTGCGGCTCGCCCAGCCGTCGTTGTTTTCCATCTGTGCACGCTTGGCACTGACGGCGAACAGGAATTGCGCGTCCTTGAGCATGCCTTTATCGCGGCCGATAAAACGCGAAGCCGCGGCGCCAATTTTTAACTCTTGATCCGTCAAGTTAAGTACAAAATCATCGCGCATCGTCACCCGGTAACCATCACTTGTCTTGCTCACCTCTTTATAGATATCCGTTGGACTTTGGCCGAACTTGTACATGGCTGCCTTGATGGCCGATACCGTGACACAGTTACCATCCGGGCCTTGACGAAACCCACTCCAGATATTGTCAGGTTTTGCGCCATTACGTTTATCCGACAGGTTCGGTATAGGCACATACTGTTTGGGTTGCGGCTCCGGCGGCACGACGGGCTCGACGGTCGGATTTACCTGAGGGCGCGGCGTACTATCGGGAACCAACTTATCCGTTTTACTCGTTAGAAGATTAAATAACTGCGTAAAAAACGAAGTGAACAACGTAATAACGCTGGCAGCCGGATCTGGATCGGCTCCTATCGCCGCCTGACCGCGTGGCCTGCCTGCGGTAACAGATGCAGCGCCTGTGCCAAACTCGATAGATTTAAATCGATAGGAAGGTGCAGGTTCGTTGACGGCCGCCGGCAAGTTTCTGTTATACGCCAGACGAACATTCACTACGCGCGCAATATTATGAATCGAACAATACGACATGGTGTTCACTCCACTTTCTGAGTATTTCTCCAAGCGCTGTGCCGCCCGGAGAAACACCGTTTTATTTATCCAAGAAGTTTCGACGCAATGGCAGGAATCAGTTTCCTAACCGACGACGGTTGATAAAGGCCCACCCCTTGAAGTCAGTCTCATTTTCAGCAGGGCCAGGACTGGTGACGTCCGCTTCGGGCTTTGGCTGATCGGGAATATCCTTCTGCCTGTTATCGGTCGAGGTCAGGGTGTTTGTGTCAGGTCGCGGTGTAGTTCCGGGCAGGGGCGTCGATTCAAGCCGGTGCAGCGCGCCAGGATGGATGCCTGAAGACTTGGCTTTGGAGGGTGGTGTCACCTTGGCGTCAGGAGCCTTGGTGTCCGGCACCTTGGCGTCCGGCACCTTGGCGTCCGGCACCTTGGTGTCCGGCACCTTGGCGTCCGGCACCTTGGCGTCCGGCACCTTGGTGTCCGGCACCTTGGTGTCCGGCACCTTGGTGTCCGGCACCTTGGTGTCCGGCACCTTGGCGTCTGGCACCTTGGTGTCCGGCACCTTGGTACCGGGCAACTTGGTGTCCGGCAGCTTCGTATCCGTCGCCCTGTTGTCCGGCATCTTGGTGTCGTGCCGTGGAGTCACGTCGAGCCTGTGCACCGGGTGAGCATTAAGCCGTACCTCAGGCCTGATGGGCGGCACCTTGGCATCGGGTTGTGGAGTCACCCCGGGGGTGGGCACCGAAGGAGGATTGACCCGTCCTCCGTCGCGCTCCACATGGGTATCAGGACAGTGACAATTGCCGATATTGAGTTCCACCTTGACCTGCGCATTCGAGTCGTTGCTCACGTTGACACGGGGCACAGGGACCGACTGAAGCGTCCCTTTGTCGACTTTCACTGTCAGCTGATTCGTCGTATCCGATGTAGCCCTGGGCGTTGTGCCTGGTTCCCCCTTCACTTTCAATTGGGTCGCCAAGTCCGGGGTGGTCCCCGGCAACTTGGCTGGTTCCGCCTTTGCTTTCAGCAGGGTCGTCATATCCGGCGTGTGCTTGGGTGTTTTATCGGAATGTGTGGTCAGGGCAGGCGTCATGTTTCTCACCGACACCATCTCACGCATGGTTTTGAAGACTTGCTCAAGCATGTCGAACAATTTTGAAAATGCTCCGGCGTTGATCATCATTTCACCGTGAGGCGCTCGGGCGACGTCAGGCCGAAGCGCAGGCGAAATCCATACTGGATCCGCCTTGGAAGAACTCAGCGGTTCATTGGTTTTAAGAGGTGTCGATGGCAGCAAGTGGTGACGCGGGGTCTCAACCTTTACAGAGGGTGAACCATTAATCGAGATGGACATAAATACGCTCCTTAGTGGGCGCCCCTCCCCGGCGGTTAACACCAGGAGTGGCGATAGGATTTATAGATACTGGAAAACAACAGCGCTGCCTTACAGTCCCTACTTCGTGGAGCGTGAGACTATCGAGTTCCAGAAATCGCGCCTCACATAAGGAAACCAACGCAAACTTTCAGACTTTACCCCATGGTCATTCCAAGAAAACCTTGATTCATCGCACACCGGCGCCGCACTAACAGACATACCCACTCATAAAGTGCTGGACATGCAATTAAGAGACATAACTGAACACACCACTAATAGTTGAACTGTGATAATTCACACGCACAGAACCTCCACCCGCAATCATCAAAGCGTCGCAGGAACAGTCACCAAAACATGCAGAATGATTCAGTCATTATCCAAAGACTTTTAAACGCAGAAGGCTCCTTGTCTTTCGACAAGGAGCCTTCTGTGAAACATATCAGGCGTTCGACACAGCGCTTTAAGAGGTCAGGCTGCGACCGGAGTATCCATCCCCAACAACCGGCTGACCTGCTCCAGTTCGGTCTCGCGGCGCAACGCGGTAAACAGCGCGACAGCTTCGGGGTAGTTGCGCGTCAGCATTGCCAGCCACTGCTTCAACCGGCCAGGGGCCTGGCGCTCGGTCAACTGTGCGACCGACTGGGTCCAGAAGTCCTGGAGCATGGGTTGCATTTGCGCCCAGGTCATTTCCACGACGTCTTCGCCTGCACGCGCGGCGGCGATTTGCCGGGCCAGGTCCGGGCGCGCCACCAGGCCGCGACCGAGCATAATGTCTTCGACACCACTGATCTCCCGACAGCGCCGCCAGTCTTCGACGCTCCAGATATCGCCGTTGGCGAACACCGGCACCTTGACCACCTCCTGCACACGCGGAATCCACTCCCAGTGGGCGGGCGGTTTGTAGCCATCGGTCTTGGTACGCGCATGCACCACGATATGCGCCGCACCGCCTTCGGCCAGGGCCGTGGCACACACCAGCGCGCCATCCGGGCTGTCGAAGCCCAGGCGCATCTTGGCGGTCACCGGGATATGGGCAGGCACGGCACGGCGCACGTGTTCGACGATCCGGTTGAGCAGCTCCGGCTCTTTGAGCAGCACCGCACCGCCGCGGGATTTATTGACGGTCTTGGCCGGGCAGCCGAAGTTCAGATCGATCACCTCGGAACCCAGCTCGCAGGCCAGGGCGGCGTTTTCCGCCAGGCATACCGGGTCGGAACCGAGCAATTGCACGCGCAACGGCACACCGGCTGCGGTGTGGGCGCCGTGCAGCAGTTCCGGGGCGAGCTTGTGGAAATACGCGGGGGTGAGCAAGCGGTCGTTGACGCGGATGAACTCGGTCACGCACCAGTCGATACCGCCCACGCGGGTCAACACGTCCCTCAGGATGTTGTCGACCAACCCCTCCATGGGCGCCAAAGCAATTTGCATGGAAAACACTCAACAAAAATCGTGGCGCAGTTTACTGGGTTTCCCGCGGCAACCGTTAACCCCCTGTCAGGGCGGGACCATAACCGTCGAGAAATTCGGCCGGCATGCGCTTGGGCCTGCCGCTGGACAATTCGATGCAGACAAAGGTGGTGTGAGCCCGCAGCAAGGTGGCACCGTCACGCGGGCGTACCAGCTGGAAACGACGGGTCATCTTCAGGCGCCGGTCCCAATCGACGATCCAGGTGGCCAACTGCAACTCGTCGCCTTCGTAGCCTGCCGCGAGGTAATCGATTTCATGGCGCACCACGGCCATGGCACGGTCCAGGCGGCGGTACTCGGTGAGGTCCAGCCCCAGACGCTGCGAATGGCGCCAGGCGCAGCGCTCGAGCCAGGACACGTACACCGCGTTATTGGCGTGCCCCAGGCCGTCGATGTCTTCAGGGGCGACCTGCAGATCGATGATAAACGGCGTTGCCAAATCCCAGCCCATGCCTTGCTCCAGTCGATTGATGTCGGCGGGAGCAGTGTATCAGGCGGTTTGCCGGTCCTGTAGACGACGGCCGGCCAACAGCGCCAGTACGCCCTCGATCACCCGGGGATCGGCCAGCACTTTCTGGTGCCCGCCCTGCTCCAGGCGCAGCAGGCGGCTGTCGAACCAGGCTTCGTGGATGGCTTGAGATGCCTTGACCGGAACAAAGGTATCGTCCTCGGCGTGCACGACCAGGCCAGGGATGTTCATTTGGTAGTGCGCCACATCCAAGTGCTTGAGCGGCATTCCGAACGCCAGCTCCACCTCCTGGATAAACGCCGAGCGTGCCCGCGCCGGCAGACCGACCATCGTGGTAAAGCCGCGCAGCACATCCAGGAAGCGCGACGGGGCGGCGATGCTCACCAACGCCTCGGTACGCAGCCCCAACTGCACTGCCAGCATCGCACTGGCGCCGCCCATGGAATGCCCGATCACGGCGTGCAGCGGCGGCAGTTCGGCAGCCGCCTCCAGCATGGCTCGGGCGAACAGCAGCACGTGAGCTTCCCGTCCCGGCGAACGACCATGGGCCGGACCGTCCAGGGCAATCACGGCGTAACCGTTGCCTACCAACGCGGTGATCAAGCTGGCGAACTGGGTTGGCCGGCCTTCCCAGCCGTGCATCAACAACACCGCAGGGCCTTGGCCCCAGCGCAGGGCCGACAGGCCGAAACGCAAGGTGATGCGCTCCGATTGCGCCAGCAGCGGCAGCTCCCAGTCACGTGGCGGCAGGTCGCGCGGCGTCATGAAGGCACGCCGCATCTTGTTGGCCACGGTTTGCGGTGCCAGGTGTCCAACGGTGCCGTTGAAGCGACGAATCCAGGTTAACGCGCCCATCCTCGCACCCTCTTCTAACGCACAGCCGACTTGGCCGCGCGTAACACTCGGTCCGACAACTCGCCCGGCCCCAGGGCACGCGCCAAGGCCAGCCCGCCGATCATCAACGCCATATCAGCCAAGGCTTTGTCAGTGTCTTCGGGACTCGCGGCAAGCTGGGCCGCCATCAGTTCCACATGCTCGCTCAGCGCCTCGCGGAAGGCGTCCGGCAGCCGCGCCATCTCGCCCACTGTGGCCGGTATCGGGCATGCCTGGACTGTTGAATCGCGGTGCTTGCGTGACAGATAAAACGCCGCCACCAGGCCCCTGCGCTCTTCTCCCGTCAGCTGTGCGTCCATATCGTCGATAGATGCACGCCGCCGCGCCAACAACTGGGTGAACGCCTCCAGCATCAAGGCGTCCTTGCTTTCAAAGTGTGCGTAGAAGCCACCGACGGTCAGCCCCGCCGCGCCCATGACTTCGCCCACACTAGGCTCGGCCGGACCACGCTGGGTCAATGCAGCGCTGGCGGCTTGCAGAATACGTTCGCGGGTTTGCGCTTTTTTATCGCTCATCGTTGCCTCCGACTTTCATGGGTTGAATATTATTACCATAATAATATTTGGCAAGCGACAAGCATGACCACTGGTCAGCAAAGCAAAGGGAATGGGGGGAGAGAATTGGCCAAACGCCAGACAAACAAAAGGGCCATTCAATAATTGAATGACCCTTAAAAATCCCGCAGAGCGGGTAATCGTGGCGTCCCCTAGGGGACTCGAACCCCTGTTACCGCCGTGAAAGGGCGGTGTCCTAGGCCACTAGACGAAGGGGACACAAACCTTCTATACACCTGATCAGCGCTGAGAACTGATCTGATTCAAGGACGGTGTGGCCAGACCTTGAACCTGTAAATTGGTGGAGCTAAACGGGATCGAACCGTTGACCTCTTGCATGCCATGCAAGCGCTCTCCCAGCTGAGCTATAGCCCCGGATTTTTCGCCTCGCGGCGCAGCAGACCTTTCGAACTGCTTGTTGAAACTGGCGTCCCCTAGGGGACTCGAACCCCTGTTACCGCCGTGAAAGGGCGGTGTCCTAGGCCACTAGACGAAGGGGACAAAACCTTCTGTACAACTGACCAGCGCTGAGAGCTGATCGATTCAAGGACGGTGTGGCCAGACCTTGAACCTGTAGATTGGTGGAGCTAAACGGGATCGAACCGTTGACCTCTTGCATGCCATGCAAGCGCTCTCCCAGCTGAGCTATAGCCCCTCATCGGTGAGGACGGGGCGAATCTTAATGGCGGTTTGGAAAGGTGTCAAATTTATTTTCAACATTTTCCAAAATTTTTTGCCGGGATAACAATCACTTACCGACGAAACCCCGGAAAACCTGGGTTTCGTCGCTGCAATGGACTGCTTAAGCGATAGCGCCCAACAGCTTTTCCCACTCTTTGTTTTCTTTCTTCGATACACCACCAAGCAAATCAAGGGCTTGGCGCAGGCGGAAACGGGTCAGGTCCGGGCCGAGAATTTCCATCGCATCCAGCACCGACACCGAACTGGCCTGCCCGGTGATCGCGGCAAACATCAGCGGCATGGCATCGCGCAATTTCAACTCAAGGGATTCCACCACCGCCTGGATCGTCGCAGTGATCGCATCCTTCTCCCACTGGCGCAGGCTTTCCAGCTTCCACAGGATCAGTTGCATCAACTGGCGCACCTGATCGCCCGAGAGCTTCTTGGATTCGAACAGCCTGGTATCCGGGTTCACACCACCGGCAAAGAAGAAGCTGGCCAACGGGGCAACCTGGCTGAACGTCTCCACCCTGCCCTGCACCAGTGGCGCGATCTTCATCATGTATTCAGGGTTCAGCGCCCATTGCTGCACGCGGCTGGCGAATTCTTCCACCGGCAGATCACGCAGCCACTGGCCATTGAGCCACGAGAGTTTCTCGATATCGAAGATCGGCCCGCCCAGCGACACGCGGGACAGGTCAAAGTTATCGACCATTTCCTGCAGCGAGAACTTCTCACGCTCGTCCGGCATCGACCAGCCCATGCGGCCCAGGTAGTTGAGCATCGCTTCAGGCATGAAGCCCATGCGCTCGTAGAACGTCACCGAGGTCGGGTTCTTGCGCTTGGACAGCTTGCTCTTGTCCGGGTTACGCAGCAGCGGCATGTAGCACAGCTGCGGTTGTTCCCAGCCGAAGTATTCGTAGAGAAGGATCAACTTCGGCGCCGATGGCAGCCATTCTTCACCCCGCAATACGTGGGTGATGCCCATCAGGTGGTCGTCGACCACGTTGGCCAGGAAGTACGTCGGCAGGCCGTCGGTCTTCATCAACACCTGCATGTCCATGCGGTCCCACGGGATTTCGACATCACCGCGCAGCATGTCCGGCACCACGCACACGCCTTCGCTCGGCACCTTCATGCGGATAACGTGAGGTTCACCGGCGGCCAGGCGGGCAGCCACCTCCTCTTTCGACAGCAGCAATGCGCGGCCATCGTAGCGCGGGGTTTCGCCACGGGCCTGTTGCTCCGCGCGCATCTGGTCGAGTTCTTCAGCGGTGCAGAAGCATGGGAACGCATGGCCCATGTCGACCAGTTGCTGGGTGTACTGCTTGTAGATGTCGCTGCGCTCGCTCTGGCGATACGGACCGTGCGGGCCGCCTACGTCCGGGCCTTCGGCCCAGGTAATGCCCAACCAGCGCAGGGCATCGAAAATCTGCTGTTCCGACTCACGGGTGGAGCGCAGTTGGTCGGTGTCCTCGATCCGCAGGATGAATTCACCGCCGTGCTGCTTGGCAAAGCAGTAGTTGAACAAGGCGATGTAGGCAGTGCCGACGTGGGGATCCCCAGTAGGCGATGGCGCGATGCGCGTGCGGACGGTGGTCATGGCAGGTCTCGAATGGGCGATATAACTGAAATTGAAACAAGGGGCGAATGGTAACAGCCTGGGTGATTTCTGGAAAACCGAGGCACAACCATCGGGGGCAAGCCCCCGATGAGCATGGGTATCTACACAACTTCCAGTGAATACGGAATCTATGGCAATTAGGCTTCTGTGGTGAGCGGGCTTGTCGAATCGTCGCACCGCCCGCGCTGGGCTGCGAAGCAGCCCCAAAACCAGCCTCTACAGAGTGCCTGATACACCGCATTCTTCTTTACTGGGGCTGCTTCGCAGCCCAGCGCGGGGCAAGCCCGCTCACCACAGAGTTATGTGTCAGCCTTTAAGAGTTGTGTAGATACCTATGCCCGCGCTGGGTTGCGAAGCAGCCCCAAAACCTTCACCTCGATTGATTCTGGCACTCTGCGGTGACCTTATTGGGGCCGCTTCGCAGCCCAGCGCGGGGCAAGCCCGCTCACCACAGAGTTATGTGTCAGCCTTTAAGAGTTGTGTAGATGCCTATGCCCCGATGAGGCCAGTCTAGTCACCGCAGATCAGACAGCCAGCAACCGCTCACGCAACTTGCCAATCTCATCCCGAGTCTGCGCCGCAGCTTCAAACTCCAGGTCCCGCGCCAACTGGTACATTTTCTCTTCCAACTGGCGAATCCGCTTGGTGATCTCACTCGGCGAGCGCAGTTCGTTTTCGTACTTGGCGCTTTCCTCGGCGGCCTTGGCCATGCCCTTGCGCTTCTTGCTGCGCGAGCCCGGCACGGTGGCGCCTTCCATGATGTCGGCAACGTCCTTGAACACGCCTTTGGGCGTAATGCCGTTTTCCAGGTTGAAGGCAATCTGCTTGTCGCGACGGCGTTGCGTCTCGCCAATCGCCCGCTCCATGGAACCGGTGATGCGATCCGCGTAGAGAATCGCCCGGCCATTGAGGTTACGCGCCGCACGACCGATGGTTTGGATCAGCGAGCGTTCAGAGCGCAGGAAGCCCTCCTTGTCTGCATCGAGGATTGCCACCAGCGACACTTCCGGCATGTCCAGGCCTTCGCGCAGCAGGTTGATGCCCACCAGCACATCAAAGGTGCCCAGGCGCAGGTCGCGGATGATTTCCACGCGCTCCACGGTGTCGATGTCCGAGTGCAGGTAACGCACGCGCACGCCGTGGTCGGCGAGGTAGTCGGTCAAGTCTTCGGACATGCGCTTGGTCAGCGTGGTGACCAGCACCCGCTCTTCCAGGGCCACACGTTTATGGATCTCCGACAACAGGTCATCCACCTGGGTCAGCGCCGGGCGGATTTCGATTTCCGGGTCGACCAGGCCGGTGGGACGCACCAGTTGCTCGATCACACGGCCGGCATGCTCGGCCTCATAGTTGCCCGGCGTGGCCGACACAAAGATGGTCTGCGGGCTGATGGCTTCCCACTCGTCGAAGCGCATCGGCCGGTTATCCAGTGCCGACGGCAGGCGGAAGCCGTACTCCACCAGGGTTTCCTTACGCGAGCGGTCGCCCTTATACATCGCGCCCACTTGCGGCACGCTGACGTGGGACTCGTCGATCACCAGCAGTGCGTCGTCTGGCAGGTAGTCGTAGAGGGTCGGCGGCGGCGCGCCGGACTCACGGCCCGAGAGGTAGCGCGAGTAGTTTTCGATGCCGTTGCAGTAGCCCAGCTCGAGGATCATCTCCAGGTCAAAGCGCGTGCGTTGCTCCAAACGCTGGGCTTCCACCAGCTTGTTGTTGGCGCGCAGGTACTCCAGGCGCTCGGCCAGCTCGACCTTGATACCCTCGATGGCGCCCATCAGGGTTTCGCGCGGGGTCACGTAGTGGCTTTTCGGATAGAAGGTGAAGCGCGGCAGCTTGCGGATCACTTCGCCGGTCAACGGATCGAAGGCCGACAGGCTCTCGACTTCATCGTCAAACAGCTCGATGCGGATCGCCTCCAGGTCGGATTCGGCCGGGTAGATGTCGATCACATCGCCACGCACGCGGAAGGTGGCGCGGGCAAAATCCATGTCGTTGCGGGTGTACTGCAGGCTGGTCAGGCGGCGCAGCAGCTCGCGCTGGTCGAGTTTATCGCCGCGGTCGACGTGCAGCACCATCTTCAAATAGGTTTCCGGGCTGCCCAGGCCATAGATGCACGACACCGTGGTGACGATGATCGCGTCCTTGCGCTCCAGCAACGCCTTGGTCGCCGACAGCCGCATCTGCTCGATGTGGTCGTTGATCGACGCATCCTTCTCGATAAAGGTATCGGAGGACGGCACATACGCTTCGGGCTGGTAGTAGTCGTAGTAGGAAACGAAGTATTCCACCGCGTTGTTCGGGAAGAACGCCTTGAACTCGCCGTACAACTGCGCGGCCAGGGTCTTGTTCGGGGCCAGCACCAGCGTGGGGCGGTTGATCTGCGCAATCACGTTGGCGATGCTGAAGGTCTTGCCCGAACCGGTCACCCCGAGCAGCGTCTGGTGCGCCAGGCCGGCCTCGATGCCTTCGACCATCTGGCGAATGGCCTCGGGCTGGTCGCCGGCAGGTTCAAAGCGGGTGACTAGTTGGAAATCCGACATAACGTACCTCTTGAAGTCACCCCAGACTGTAAACCCGTCGGGGACGAAAAAGACCACAACCCGCGAAGTTTCAGAGCGGGTCGTAGGAAAAAACCATGATAGCTGTAGAAGTGGTGGCGAATGTGACGGGTTTCAAGGCAATCGTCCTGGCTGCCGCGGTTGATCAATGTTGCAATAAGACTAACGGTCGGCAAATAAACCGAAAAACTTGGCCGAAAAGCCGTTTCGGTTGTCGCCCTCAGCGGTGATGGCCTCTATACTAGCTCCCCGTTTGTGCACCGCTCTAGTGCATTCGGCTGGAGCGCGACACGTCCCTCCCTTCCCCCATAGAGCTGCCGCAAAATGAGCCTGTTCTCCGCTGTCGAAATGGCACCACGCGATCCAATCCTGGGCCTCAACGAAGCATTCAACGCCGATACACGAACCACCAAGGTCAACCTTGGCGTGGGCGTTTACTGCAACGAGGAGGGGAAGATTCCACTCTTGCGTGCCGTTGCCGAAGCGGAAGCCATTCGCGTGGCGCAACACGCCGCCCGTGGCTACTTGCCGATCGACGGCATCGCCGCCTACGACAAGGCCGTGCAGACCCTGCTGTTCGGCGCTGAATCGCCACTGCTGAACGCTGGCCGCGTCACCACCGTACAAGCGGTAGGCGGCACCGGCGCCCTGAAGCTGGGTGCAGACTTCCTCAAGCAGTTGCTGCCAGGCGCCGTCGTTGCGATCAGCGACCCGAGCTGGGAAAACCACCGCGCCCTGTTCGAAACCGCCGGTTTCCCGGTGCAGAACTACCGCTACTACGACGCCGCCACCCACGACGTGAACCGTGCCGGCCTGCTCGAAGACCTCAACGCCCTGCCGCCCCAGTCCATCGTGGTGCTGCACGCCTGCTGCCATAACCCGACCGGCGTCGACCTGAGCCCGGCCGACTGGCAGAACGTGCTGGACGTGGTCAAGGCCAGGAACCTGGTGCCGTTCCTCGACATGGCCTATCAGGGCTTTGGCGACGGTATCCACGAAGACGCCGCCGCCGTGCGCCTGTTCGCCGAATCGGGCCTGACCTTCTTTGTCTCCAGCTCGTTCTCCAAGTCGTTCTCCCTGTACGGCGAGCGTGTGGGCGCGTTGTCCATCGTCGGTGACTCCAAGGAAGAAAGCGCGCGCATCCTGTCCCAGGTCAAGCGCGTGATCCGCACCAACTACTCCAACCCGCCAACCCATGGCGCAGCGATTGTTGCCGCGGTGCTGAACAGCCCTGAGCTGCGCGCCCAGTGGGAAGCCGAACTGGCCGAGATGCGCCTGCGCATCCGTGGCATGCGTGAGCAGATGGTTGCCGAGCTGGCCAAGGCTGCTCCGGGCCACGACTTCAGCTTCGTCGGTCGCCAACGCGGGATGTTCTCCTACTCGGGCCTCACCGTTGAGCAAGTCACCCGCCTGCGCAGCGAGTTTGGTATCTACGCGCTGGATACCGGGCGTATCTGTGTGGCAGCGTTGAACCAGTCGAACATTGCTGCGGTAACAAAGGCGATTGTTCAGGTTCTATAAGCCTGACGGCGTTATACGAAGGGAAGCCGTGGCTTCCCTTTTTTAATGCCTGTCGGAAAATACCCTGCTCCCCTAGACTGAGCACCGATTGCCCTTTTGTTGTGAGAGCCCTATGAAAAACGACGACCTGAACCTGCACGCCGACCCCGACGACCAGGAGCACTTCACCCCGCGCGCGCCGCAAGCCAAGCGCCAGAAAAGCCTGGTGCTGCAAGTGGCGTTGGGTGTGTTCCTGGGTGGCCTGGCGTTGTGGCTGGTGCAGTTGGGCGCGACCGCGATCATGGCCAAATTGGCCATGGGCACCTTCCAGTTCGGTGGCTGAATCTCGCCTCACCCTCGTAAATCCCGCCTTCTTCAACACCGCGTAAATCCAATCCGTAGCAGCTGCCGAGCGCAAGCGAGGCTGCGTCGGGCGCGCTGCCGACTCAGGACCGAGCCGCGGCCGACGCAGCCTCGCCAAGGCTCGACAGCTGCTACGAACGCCAATCACACCAAGGCCTCACCCCCGTAGCAGCTGCCGAGCGCAAGCGAGGCTGCGTCGGGCGCGCTGCCGATTCAGGACCGAGTCGCGACCGACGCAGCCTCGCCAAGGCTCGACAGCTGCTACGAACGCCAATCACATCAAGGCCTCTGCCTCGCTTGCGCTCGACAGCTGCTACGGGTTTGCGTGGTGGTGGACAAGAAGGTATCTACGCGAGGTGCGGTAGCGACAGGATTTGCGCGGTGGCGATCTACGCCAGCGTCAAGCCTTGTTCCTCCAGCAACTTCACAAAACTGTTCAAACTCTGCGACACCGTCCCACGGCGCCAGATCAGCCAGGTATGCAGGGTGCGAAAACTGTCCGTCAGCGGCCACACGCTCACCGTGGTAAACCCCGGCATGCTTTCGAGCATGCTGCGTGGCATCAGCGCCAGGCCGGCCCCGGCGCTGACGCAGGCGAGCATGCCGTGGTAGGACTCCATCTCGAAGATCCTCCCCGGCACCGCGCCGTCCTGTGCGAACCAGCGCTCGAAATGGTGCCGGTAGGAACAGTTGGAGCGAAAGGTGTAGATGCTCTCCCCGTTCACATCCTGCCCTCGCGTGATCGGACCGTGGTGCAACGGCGCAATCACCACCATCTCCTCCTCGAACACCGCCACGCCTTCCAGGGTGGCATGCAATACCGGCCCATCGACGAACGCCGCCGCCAGCCGTCCCGACAACACGCCCTCGATCATCGTGCCTGAAGGCCCGGTGCTCAGGTCCAATTCGACCTTGGTGTGCTTCTGGTTGTAGGCCGCGAGCAGCGCCGGGATGCGCACCGCCGCCGTGCTTTCCAGGGATCCCAGGACAAACGCGCCCTGGGGCTCCTCCCCCGCCACCGTCGCGCGGGCTTCCTGCACCAGGTCGAGAATACGCCGCGCATAGCCGAGGAAATTCCATCCGGCGGGCGACAGGCGCAGGCGACTCTTCTCGCGGATAAACAACTCCACGCCCAAATCCTGCTCCAGTTGCTTGATGCGCGTGGTCAGGTTCGACGGCACCCGATGAATCAACTGCGCGGCGGCGCTGATGCTGCCTTGCTCGGCAACGGCCTTGAAGATTTCCAGCTGCACCAGATCCAAGTCATTCTCCAATCGTGAACGTATTGCTCAATATTATTCAGTTTCCAGAAAACATGCATCCCCGTAGGCTGAACCCATTCCACTCATTCAGCCGGACGGTGCCATGAACGCTATTTCTCACCAGACCCACGCCCTGTCGATCAACCCCGCCACCGGCGAAACAGTCGGCAGCTACCCCTACGAAACCGCGTCGCAACTGGACGCCGCCCTCGACCGTGCCACCGCCGCCTTCCGCACCTGGCGCCGCCAGCCGGTCAGCCAGCGTGCCGAATTGCTGCTGGCCCTGGCCGGCGCCCTGCGCGATCAAGCCGAAGAAATGGCGCAGATGATCACCCTGGAAATGGGCAAGCCCATCACCCAGGCCCGCGCCGAAATCGAAAAATGCGCCCAGCTCAGCGAGTGGTATGCCGCCCACGGCCCGGCCATGCTAGCCCCGGAACCCACCCTGGTGGACAACGGCAGCGCCCACATCGAATACCGCCCGCTGGGCCCGATCCTCGCCGTGATGCCGTGGAACTTCCCGGTATGGCAAGTGCTGCGTGGCGCCGTGCCGACCCTGCTCGCCGGCAATACCTACGTGCTCAAACACGCGCCGAACGTGATGGGCAGCGCGTACATGATGAAAGCGGCGTTGCAGAAGGCCGGATTCGCTGAAGGCCTGTTCGAAGTGATCAACGTGACCCAGGACGGCGTATCCACCGCCATCGCCGACCCGCGCATCGCCGCCGTCACCCTCACCGGCAGCGTACGCGCCGGCATGGCCATCGGCTCCCAGGCCGGCGCTGCGCTGAAGAAGTGCGTGCTGGAACTGGGCGGCTCCGACCCGTTCATCGTGCTCAACGACGCCGACCTCGACGCCGCCGTGCAGGCCGCCGTCATCGGCCGCTTCCAGAACAGCGGCCAGGTCTGCGCCGCCGCCAAGCGCCTGATCATCGAAGCCGGCGTGGTGGACGCCTTCACCGCCAAGTTCGTCGAAGCCAGCCGCGCGCTGGTGATGGGCGACCCGACCTCGGCCAGCACCTACGTCGGCCCGATGGCGCGCTTCGACCTGCGCGACGAGTTGCACGGCCAGGTCCAGGCCACCCTGGAAGAAGGCGCCACCCTGCTGCTGGGCGGCCACAAAGTTGCCGGTGTCGCCAACTACTATGAGCCGACCGTACTGGCCGACGTCACCGACCAGATGACCTCGTTCAAGCAGGAACTGTTTGGCCCCGTGGCGTCGATCATCACCGCCCGCGATGCCGACCACGCCGTGGCCCTGGCCAATGACAGCGAGTTCGGCCTCACCGCCAGCCTCTTCACCACCGACCCGGCCAAGGCCCGCGACATCGCCAACCAGCTGGAAACCGGCGGGATCTTCATCAATGCGTTCAGCGTGTCCGACCCTCGGGTGGCGTTTGGCGGCGTGAAGAAGAGCGGGTTCGGGCGCGAGTTGTCGCATTTTGGCCTACGCGAATTCTGCAATGCGCAGACCGTATGGCTGGATCGCAAGTAGCAGCAGTGAACAAATGGCGTTAGCATTCTGTCCACTCGGCTTAACAGCATGTTTTTAGGGTCAGGATCGCACTGTGGAAAAGCTAAATCGCCTTCAAAGCGGAATCGAAGGGCTGGACGCTCTGCTCAAGGGAGGGCTGGTGTCTGGGGCGTCCTACATCATTCAGGGCCGCCCCGGCTCAGGTAAAACCATCCTTGCCAACCAGCTGGGGTTTCATCACGCGCGCAATGGCGGCCGAGTCCTGGTTGCCACGCTGTTGGCGGAATCCCACGACCGCCTTTTCCAGTTCCTCTCTACCCTGAGCTTTTTTGACGCCTCCCGTGTCGGCGCCGAAATCCAGTTTGTCAGCGCCTTCGACACCCTGGAAAACGAAGGCCTCGACGAAGTGGTCAAGCTGCTCAGGCGTGAGATCAGCAGGCAGAGGGCCACCGTCATGGTGGTGGACGGCTTGTTGAACGCGCGTTCCAAGGCCGACTCGCCGATCGACACGAAAAAATTCATTTCCGAACTGCAAGGGCATGCCGCCTTCGCCGGTTGCACGGTGTTGTTCCTCACCAGCTCACGCCTGGATGACGGCAGTCCCGAGCACACCATGGTCGATGGCGTGATCGAAATGGGTGAGGAACTGTTCGGCACCCGTTCCGTGCGCCGTATCCAGTTGCGCAAGACCCGCGGCAGCGGCGCGCTCACCGGCCTGCACGAGTGTGAAATCAACGACGACGGCCTGGTGGTGTACCCACGCCTGGAAAGCCTCTATGGCCGCCCGTCCGCACCCGACAGCGCCGACCTGACGCGCATCGCCAGCGGTATCGGCTCGTTGGACGGCATCCTCGGCGGCGGGCTGCACAGTTCCAGCGTGACCCTGGTCATGGGGCCGTCGGGCATAGGCAAGACCACCCTGGGCCTCAAGTTCCTCTCGGAATCGACGGTAGACGCTCCGGGCCTGCACTTCGGCTTCTACGAAAGCCCTCAGCGCCTGCGGCTCAAAGGCCAATCCCTGGGCATCGATATCCAGGAGATGGAAGACAGTGGCGCACTGACCATCGCCTGGCAGCCCACTACCGAAGGTCTGCTGGACGGGCTGGGTGCGCGATTGCTGCGCCTGGTCGAGGAAAAGGGCATCAAGCGGCTGTTCATCGACAGCTTGAGCGGCATGACCCGCGTCTCCAACAACCCGGCACGTATCACCGATTTCTACAGCGCACTGATGAACGAACTGCGTGCCAGGGGCGTCACGGTGTTTGCCACGTGGGAGATGCATGACCTGTTCGGCTCGGAGGTCACTTCCCCCGCGTCTGAACTGTCGAGCATTGCCGACAACCTCATGCTTATGCGTTTCTTCGAGATTCAGTCTGAACTTAGAAGGACGCTTTCCATTCTTAAGGTCAGAGACAGCTTTTATGACCCCTCATTATTAGAGGTGGTGATCCGTGACCAAGCCGTTGACTTAAGAAAGGTTTCAACAAATGCCCCCTCAGTTGCATCCAATTCAGCGCTGCCTGGTTCAGCTTTTTAAGTCTTTGGGTAGGTTGAATTGACATGGCCACCATCCTGGTCGTCGATGACGAGTACTTGATCGCCGATATCCTTGCCTACGCACTGGAAGATGAGGGGTTCATGGTCGTCACAGCTGGCAATGGGAAAAAGGCGCTGGAGGTGCTGGAGCGAGAACGGCCGTCGCTGATCATCACCGATTTCATGATGCCGGTGATGGACGGTGAGGAGTTCGCCGAAGCGGTCCGTGCACTGCCTGCCGTCAAGCACCTGCCGATTATCCTGATCAGCGGCGCGCAGGCCCATATCGGCATGCAGCGCTCGGACCTGTTCGATGCGGTGCTGGATAAGCCGTTCGACATCAACAAGCTCATTACCAAGGTGAAGGAGCTGCTTGGGTGACCTCAACTGCGGATATGCCGGCGCACACACTGCACCAGCCCATCCAATGCCTGCGACTTCACCGGCGCGAGCACGCACACCGTATGTTCCTGCTGGCCTTCCTTCACGGTCAGGGTGTAGTGCACCTGGCCCGGATTTCCGGGCTCTGGCGTGGTGCTCTGCGGCAACTGAAAGAAGTTTGAAGCCTCGATCAGCTGCCGCAACTCTTGTTGGTCCGGCTCGGGCAACGTGTTCAACTCCACAGTACGAGGCTTGGTCAAACCCGGAAAAAACGCCGGCCCGCCGTTTTCCTTGATCGAAATTTGCATGGCTGTTCCTCACGTCAGACGTTAATGCCAACCGCTTTCCAGCCCTCCTTGACCGCCTTGTGCTCATCCTTGTTCGCGCCGTAGAGACGGCCGGCGATATCGTAGGTTATACGCGCAAAACGTAAAAACCCCGAGTTCGGCCGCAACCGCGCATCGCGCAGCGCGTCATACCAGATACGTCCTGCACGCTCCCAGGCAAACCCGCCAATCCGGGTCGCCACCTGATAGAACGCATGGTTGGGAATGCCGGAATTGATATGCACCCCGCCATTGTCCTCGTAGGTCTGGACAAAATCATCCATATGCCCTGGCTGAGGGTCCTTGCCCAGCAGCTTGTCATCGAACGCGGTGCCGGGGGCCTTCATCGAACGCAGGGCGACGCCTTTGATCTTCTTGGTGAACAACCCTTTGCCGATCAGCCAATCGGCGTCTTCGGCGGTTTGCTTCAACGCATACTGCTTGATCAGTGAGCCGAACACGTCCGAGAGTGACTCGTTCAAGGCACCGGACTGATTGAAATACATCAGCTTGGCCTCGTCCTCGGTGACGCCGTGGGCCAATTCATGGCCAATCACATCGAGGGCCACTGTGAAGCGGTTGAACAACTGCCCATCGCCATCGCCAAACACCATCTGGGTCGAGTTCCAGAACGCATTGTTATAGTTCTGGCCAAAGTGCACGGTGGCATCCAGGGCCATGCCGGCGTCGTCAATGGAGTTGCGGTCGAACACCTCTTCGAAAAAATCGAACGTGGCACCCAAGCCGTCATAGGCTTCGTCCACGGCGGCGTCGCCACTGGCGGGCTGGCCTTCACCGCGGACCAGCTTGCCCGGCAGGCTGTCGGTGCCTTCGGCGGTGTAGATCGAGCGCCGTTTGCCGGCGCCCATGACCAGGGCCATGTGGGCCGGCCCCTTGGCGGGCACTGCGACCATGCGCAGCGAACGGAACGTGCTGTCCTTGGCGCGGGTGCGCAGCGCGATGTCGCGCTGGGCCTTATCACCGTGACGCGCGATCTGGTCGAGCATATACGGCGGGATCAGGCAGAAAATCGGGTTGCGGTGGTGGCGATCACACATTAGCTGGCTCCCTGTTGGCATATGGTGTAGCTCCGGTAACCGTTTGAGGATAGCCCCCCAGGGTTAACCCGTGTCATCAATTGTCATCAATCTATGTTGCAGTCGTGTTTATCCAAGGAGGACTTACCCATGCCAGCCCGCAAAGCCAAAATCGATCTTGCGCACCGCCCACGACTCGCCGATCTGCGCCCGTTGATCGCGACCAATCCCACCCTGATGGAAGCCCGGGCGGCGACGCCCCGTGTCACCGCGGCTAAGGATCTACAGGACCGACAGGGCTACGCCGAGGACTTTCTCAGCAGCTTCGCAGTGCCCTGGCCCACCGCCGATGAGGCATTGGCGGACGACGTCCAACCGCTGCGCCTGGACTACACGCATTTCTCGGTGACGATGTCCCGTTCCCGACGACTGGCGCTCTACGTGGGCGTCAATATCGACGGCGGGCAGCATGTGGAGATTATCCGCAGCAACGACACCTGGGCCTACGATGGGCGCCTGCCGATCAGCGCCCAGGTGGGCGAAGAGCTCTATGCCAGCAATGGCCTGGATCGCGGTCACCTGGTACGGCGCCAGGATCCTAACTGGGGCGACGCGGCAAACACCGCCAACCTCGACACCTTCCACTTCACCAACTGCTCGCCGCAGATGAGCGGGTTCAACCAGAAGACCTGGCTGGAACTGGAAGACTACATCCTCAATAACACGCAGCGCTGGAAAGCCCGGGCAACGGTGTTCAGCGGCCCGGTGTTCGCCGACGACGACCGCCTTTACCGTGGCATCAGAATCCCCAAGGCGTTCTGGAAAGTGGTGGCCTACCTCAGCGATGACGGCAAGCCCTCCGCCAGCGCCTACATGATCGACCAAAGCCGCGAGCTGGGTCAGCTCGACCTGATGTTCGGCCAGGTCAGGACCTACCAGCGCAGCGTGATCCAGATCGAACAATTGACCGGCATCCGCTTCGCCAACCTGGCGGACTACGACGGCTTCAGCAACGAAGAGCGCGCTACGGGCACGCGAATTGAAGCGCTGATCCGCGGCCCCGAGGATATTCGTCTCTGACCGGGCGCCCTTCGGGCTGTATCGCCTCGCCCTAATCAACTACCATACCGCGCCGGTTCCCGAACGGGACTAATAGGGAATCCGAAGCGCGGTACACCGCGTCAATCGGAACTGCCCCCGCAACTGTAGGTGCCGAGCCTGCTCCCCACTGCCACTGGACCGCGTCCGGGAAGGCCGGAGCGTGGCGACGACGCATCAGTCAGGAGACCTGCCGGCCCAGCACAATCACTCACCGGCGGGGTGTCCGGGAAGGACATCCTTGCCTGCCCGTTCGCCGGCGTTCGAGGGCGTATTTCCGAACCGTACCTAGCCTGTTTCCACGTACGGTCCACACGGAGATCGCCTCATGCTGCCACGCGTTACCGCCCTGATCAGCGGCCTGGGTTTCTGCGCCCTGGCCCACGCCGCGCCCACGCACTACCCGCTGACCCTGGAAAACTGCGGCAGCACCCTCACCTTCCCGCAGGCGCCCGCGCGCAGCGTGACCATCGGCCAGGCCGCCACCGAAATGCTCTATGCCCTCGGCGTGGCTGACCGCGTGGTGGGCACCTCGCTGTGGTTCAACAGCGTGTTGCCGCAGTTCAAGGCGCAGAACGACAGCATCGAGCGCCTGGCCAACAACGAGCCCAGCTTCGAAGCGGTGATCGCCAAGCGCCCGCAACTGGTGGCCGCCGAGCTGGAATGGGTGGTGGGTCCACAAGGCGTGGTCGGCACCCGCGAGCAGTTTCACGACCTGAAGATCCCCACCTACCTGCTGCCCTCCGACTGCGAAGGCAAGGACAACCTGGTGGGCGCCGACGGCACGCGGCTGGAGCCGTTCCGTATCGAGACCATCTACAAGAGCATCCGCCAGCTGGCGCAGATTTTCGATGTGCAGGATCGCGGCCAACAGTTGAACGATGAGCTCCAGGCGCGCCTGGCCCAATCCGTGGCCACCGTGCAGAGCAAAGGCCTCAAGCAGGCCAGCGCGCTGGTGTGGTTCTCCAGCGCCGAACTGGCCAGCGACCCCTACGTGGCCGGCCACAAGGGCATTCCGGAGTTCATGCTCGAAACCCTCGGCCTGCACAACGTGGTGCAATCCGATGAAGAATGGCCCGCCGTCGGCTGGGAAACCCTCGCCAAGGCCAACCCGACCTTCCTGGTGATCGCCCGCATGGACCGTCGCCGCTACCCCGCCGACGACCATGAAAAGAAACTCGCCTTCCTGCGCAGCGACCCGGTCACGCGCAACATGGACGCGGTGAAAAACAACCGCATCATCATCCTCGACGCCCTGGCGCTGCAGGCCAGCATCCGCATGTTCGACGGCCTTGAACACCTGGCCACGGCCATCGACGGCTACGACCTGCCGCAATGATCCGGACCTTACTCGCCCTGGCGCTATTGCTGATCGCCGTGCTCGCCGGCGTGGCCATCGGCGAAACCGCCATCTCGCCCCAGGTGGTGCTGCAGGTGCTCGCGAACAAACTGTGGGCGGCCGGTTACGTGCTGGACCCCATCGATGAAGGCGTGGTGTGGAACTACCGCCTCACCCGTGCCCTGGTGGCCGCCGCCTGCGGTGCCGGGCTGGCCACCTGCGGGGTGATTTTGCAGTCGTTGCTGCGCAACCCGCTGGCCGATCCGTACCTGCTGGGCATCAGCGCCGGCGCTTCGACCGGCGCGGTGCTGGTGGCGTTGATGGGCGTGGGCGGCGGGCTGATTTCATTGTCGGCCGGCGCCTTTGTCGGCGCGATGGCGGCGTTTGCCCTGGTGATTTTGCTGGCGCGGGCCAGCGGTTCGTCCAGCGGCACCGGGCAGATCATCCTCGCGGGCATCGCCGGGACGCAGTTGTTCAATGCGCTCACGGCGTTCCTGATCACCAAATCAGCCAGCTCCGAACAGGCGCGCGGCATCCTGTTCTGGCTGCTGGGTAACCTCAGCGGCGTGCGCTGGCCGTCGGTGTGGCTGGCAGTGCCGGTGGCGATCACGGGCCTGGTGGTGTGCCTGTGGCATCGTCGCGCGTTGGATGCGTTCACCTTCGGCACGGATTCGGCCGCGTCCCTGGGCATCCCGGTGCGCCGCGTGCAGGTTGTGCTGGTGGGTTGCGCGGCGCTGGTGACGGCGGTGATGGTGTCGATTGTCGGCTCCATCGGCTTTGTCGGCCTGGTGATCCCCCACGCGGTGCGCCTGCTCCTCGGCACCGGGCATTCGCGCCTGCTGCCCGCCAGTGCGCTGGGCGGCGCGTTATTTTTGATTGCGGCCGATGTGTTGTCGCGCACCTTGATCAAAGGCCAGGTGATCCCGGTCGGCGTGGTGACGGCGCTGGTGGGCGCGCCGGTGTTTGCGCTGATCCTGATTGGCCGGAGGAATGCGCGATGAGCGTACTGAGTTGCACCGGCCTGGGCTTCAAGGTGCGTGAGGCGGAGTTGCTGCGCGATATCCACCTGGAGGTTCAGTTGGGTGAAACCCTGGGGATTGTCGGGCCCAACGGCTCCGGCAAATCCACCCTGCTCAAACTGCTCGCTGGCTTGCGTACGCCGGCCAGCGGCGACGTGCGCCTGGGCGGCCAACGCATGGGCGAGCTGTCCCGCCGCGCCATCGCCCAGCAGCTGGCGGTGGTGGAGCAACAGGCCGACACCGACGACGCCATCCGCGTATTCGACGCCGTAGCACTGGGCCGTACACCGTGGCTGTCGGCGCTGAGCCCGTGGTCCGGCGACGACGACGCCATCGTGCGCCAGGCCCTGCATGATGTGGACGCCACCCACCTGAGCCACCGCGCCTGGCGCAGCCTCTCCGGCGGCGAGCGCCAGCGCGTGCACATCGCCCGCGCCCTGGCGCAACGGCCGCAGATACTGTTGCTGGACGAGCCGACCAATCACCTGGATATCCAGCATCAACTGGCGATTTTGAAAGGCGTGCAAGGTTTGCCGGTGACCACCCTCATCGCCCTGCATGACCTGAACCAGGCGCTGACCTGCGATCGCCTGGCCGTGCTGGACCGTGGGCGCCTGGTCGCGCTGGGCAAGCCGCTGGAGGTGCTGACGCCACAACGACTACAGGAGACATTCGGGGTACAGGCGCATTACCTGACGGACCCGTTTGATGGGGCGCAGATACTGCGGTTGCGGTCTAACTGAACAGGACATCCCCACATTGGATCTACAGAGGCCTGCGCATATGGGCCGTCTGCCGGCTTAAGCCGGTACCCGATCTATCCGCCCTGAATAACACCCTTGCCTGGCGTTATGCACATGAATGTAGCTGACCTCGGGATTGGCCAACATCCGTTCAATCAAGGGCTCAATCGCCTGCCCTTCCACGACATCTGCATCCACCATCATGCCCTCCTCGGAAAATGCCCGCAGGGACAGCAGCCGGATTCGCATCACCTCAGGCACCTGGTTAACCGCGTCATAAGCCTGCGTCGCCCCCTCGCGGATGAAAATTGCGTGCGACGCACGGTACGGCGAATGCGCCGGCTGGCTGACGTGATTGAGCAACAGCACGCTCTGCCCAACCTGCGCGTCTTTCATCTCTATGCGGTCGGGAAAACCGGGGTGACGGTCGACTCGGTAACGCTTGATCCCACGCGCGGCAAGCTCATCGTCGGGCAAACCAAACACACTGAGAAATGGATCGGGAGCAAGGCCCGTAGTGCGGAAGTTCATGGTGGGCGCCTCTTAGGGTGAGCCCCATGAGACGAGCACCTGGACAGCGGTGGCTATCCGATTCTTGCGGTGATATTCACGGGCGGCTGGCTCGCTCGTAGCAAAGGTAGTCGTTCGAATCTGTGCCCACACAGACAAACCCGGCGCGCTCATACATCAGCCGGGCAGGGTTATCGGAACGTACGCTCAATCGCAACTTCAAGAAGTCATTCTGCCCAGCCGCCGCCGCGTAAGCGTCCAGCAACGTCCGACCGATCCCCTGGCGTCGGTGAACGTCACTGACGTTGATCGTACAAAGCTCGGCAACCCCCTCCTCTGCAGTCCACAGCGAATAACCGGCAAACTGCCCGCCCAGCATCGCGATCGTCAAGCGTTCGAAGTTATCGACCCAGCGTGTAAGGTGGCGCTCCAACTGGAGCCGCCAGGCTGCTTCGTGGTCGGGCTCCCAGCGGCGGATGTAGTCCTGCTCTCCCCGATAGATCGACGGCAGATCAGTCACCGTCGCCGGCCTCAACGTCAGCGCGTTCACTCACGCAACTCACACACAGCGCTGCCCTTCATACCGGAGGCATGCACGCTCACATGGCGCACGGAAAAACCGGGCTTGTCGACGAGCTTCCTCTCTTCCCAGGCCCCACCGCTGGCGACCTGATAACCAATGGCGCCGTCCGCTTGCCAGGTCAGGCGCAACGTATACACACCGCGTTGGTCGGGGGCCCGATGGAAGAAGGTGTCGATGACCGGCTTGGCTTTGTTGAAGGTGCGCAGTTGGAACAAGCGCTGGTCACTGTCGGCTGGCGTGTAGCTGGAAAGAAACAGGGTGTCGTCCTCGGCAGCGTCCTCGGCCGCCGCAAGAATCACCGACGGCACCCACTTTTCGCCGCGGTCCTGGTTGTCGGTGGTGACCTTGCAGGTCAACTGGCCTGTTCCGGTGACGTTCTGGCGCAGAACGGTTTCATACATCCCATAGGGCACATCGAACGTCAGTGTTTTTTCGGTGACCTGGCCACAGCCTGCCAGCAGATACAGCGCCGATAGACCGATGGCTCCTTGGAGAATCTTCACGTGCTTTCCTTTGCTTGGGGGGAATGTTTGGAAAAAAGAGGGTACCCGGCCTGCTGATAAAAGATAAGGCGATTGTAGTGAATCGGTGCTTTCTGTGGGAAGCGGGCTTATTCTGCACTGGCTGGTTTTGGGGCTGCTTCGCAGCCCAACGCGAGCAAGCTCGCTCACCACAGAGGAATGGGTGAGCCTTAGAGAGGCGCCTATACAATTATGCCTGTTCGCCATCAATGCACTGAGTGATCCACTGTCGGCTATAGGCCAACACCCCATCCGCCATCGCCACCGGAAAATGAATAAACCCATGGGCCGACTCCGGCAGCAGGTGTGCTTCAGCGTGGGGCCACCGCTCGGCAATCAGCAGCGTATCGTCCTTGAGTGGGTCCAACTCCCCCACAAACATCAACGCCGTGGGCAGCCCTTCAAAGTCGCCATACAACGGCGACAACGGCGGCTGTCGGCGCTCATCATCACTCAGCCCCGGCGTGAGCATGCGCAACGCTTCCACCATCCCCGGCCCGTCCAGCAGCAACGTTTCAGGCCCGGCCGCGCGTACGCTCGGTGTACCGCTCAGGTCATAAACGCCGTAATACAGCACCGCGCCGCTTATGCGCTTAAGCAGTTCCGGCCATTGCTTGAGGGCCAGCAATGTCGCCGCCGCCAGATGCCCACCGGCCGACTCACCGACGACGATCACCGGCAGCCCGGCAAATTCATCATCCGTGAGCAGCCAACGTGCGGCGTTCAGGCAGTCTTCCATCAAGCCTTCAACCGGCGTATCCACCGCCAACCGATAATCCACCGACACCACCGCCACGTCGCACGCCTGCAGCATGCCCAGGTTGAGGTCGTCATCCATCTGCGCATTGCCGATCACCCAGCCGCCGCCGTGGATATCCAGCACTACGCCCTTGGGCTTGCCGCTTGGCCGCAGGATGCGCACCGGGACGTTGTCGACAACCCTGCTTTCAGCCGGTGTGGCGCGCTTGAGCGTTTGACTGACGCGCAACAGCGCCTGGATCAAACGCGGCGTAACGCGATTGCGGATCTTGAAGCGCGGCAGCCAGGCGAGCTTCTGATTGAAGCGGCGCATCTGGGCCAGTTCCGCCTCGTTGGCGGGCCACGGTTGGTGAGCCATCAGCGGTTATTACGCAGGATCGAGAAATTCAGCGCCGCCGCCACACACAGCCACGCCAGGTACGGGAACAGGATCAGGCCGGTGATCAGGTCCAGGCGCACGGCCAGTACCACCATCGCCGCCACGGTGATCCACAGCAACACGATGATCACCATCCCGGCCAGCAGGCGATGCGCGCCGAAAAATACCGGCGTCCACAGGGTATTCAGGGCAATTTGCGCAGCCCACAGCGCCAGCACCATTTGACTGCCGGGGATCAGGCTCAAGCGATAGCCGGCCCAGGCCAGCAGCAGGTAGATGATCGTCCAGGCCACCGGAAACAGCCAATTGGGTGGGGTGAAGCTGGGTTTGACGAGGGATTCATACCAGGCGCCGGGTTTGAAAATGACGCCGGTACTGGCGGCGGCGGCGCAGGCAAGCAGGAAGATAAAGAAGGTCATCGTCTGTCCTTGGCGGGAGTGATTTGAAGCTTGGACGTGCGACACCTACCTAAAAGTTCAGCGCCAATTCATTCCGGTATCTCCACCCCGACAATCCTCAGCCAAGGCCACCGCGCCTGATAACTGCGCGCCTTCTGCTCAAACAACGCCTGCTCCGGATGCAGTGGATTAATCCGCAAAATCCCCAGTTCCACATCCTCCAACCCATACGGCGCATACACCTGGCCCGTGGCAATCTCCAAGCCGATGCACGTACCGGCCACCAGATAACGGTCGACCCCGTCGCGCGCCGACTGCAACTGCGGGTAGGGCCGACCAAAGCGCTTGCCGTACCAAAGGTGCACCCGCGCCTGGTTCTTGACCTCGACATTCACGCCCAGGTCTTTGAACAGTTCCTCCGCCGCACGAATTACCGCATCCTCCGCCTCGTAGGACAGGTCGGTATCGAAGTAAAAAACGTCGTAATCCTTCACGCCCTGATCAGCCGGCAGATTCGCCTGATGATTCCACACCGCCTGGAACAGGCAACCCGCCGTGAGCATGCACTGGTCCACCCCGAGGTCGGGCAGGCGCGCAGTGATTTCGGCGTTGACGGGGTTGGCCATGGCCAGTTCGAGCAGGGTTTCGACGGTCAATGTCATGGAGGCTCCTTCATCATCGGTACGGTCCTGGGGAGCAACGGTACAACATTGAGCGCTGGCGCCGCTTCTTCACGTCATCAAAATTCGCTAAGGTGCCGCGATGCCCTGCCCTCACCGAGACCGCCCGCCTTGGCTGACTCCCCAGCAAATCGACGCGAAAGCCCCTGGTCAGTGTTCCTGATTTTCCTGCGTCTGGGCCTTACCTCCTTTGGCGGCCCGATTGCGCACCTGGGTTATTTCCGGGACGCGTTCGTGACCCGGCGACGCTGGCTGAGCGAGCGCAGTTACGCGGACTTGGTCGCGCTCTGCCAATTCCTGCCCGGCCCCGCCAGCAGCCAGGTCGGCATCGCCCTCGGCCTGTCGCGCGCGGGGTACGGCGGCGCATTGGCGGCGTGGCTCGGGTTTACCCTGCCGTCCGCCGTTGTGCTGATCCTGTTGGCCTTGGGCATCACCCGGCACAGCACCGCCATCCCGCCCGGCGCGTTGCATGGCCTTAAAGTGGTGGCCGTCGCCGTGGTCGCCCAGGCCGTGTGGGGCATGGCGCGCAACCTGTGCACCGACGCCCCGCGCGTGGCCGTGATGCTGCTCGCCGCCTGCGTGGCCCTGCTGCAAACATCGGCGTGGGGCCAGGTCGGCGTGATCCTCATCGCGGGCATGGCCGGCCTGCTGCTGTTCAAGCCCGCACCGCCCACCGCGCACGACGCCCTGCCCGTGACCATCAGCCGTCGCGCCGGGGCGCTATGGCTGTCGCTGTTTGTGCTGTTGCTGGCCAGCCTGCCGATCCTCGCCCAGTTGATGCCCAACCCAACCCTGGCCGTGACCGACGCCTTCTACCGCACCGGCGCGCTGGTATTCGGCGGCGGCCACGTGGTGCTGCCCTTGCTGCAAGCCGAAGTCGTGCCCCGCCACTGGGTGAGCAACGACGTGTTCCTCGCCGGCTACGGCGCCGTCCAAGCCATGCCCGGCCCGCTGTTCACCTTCGCCGCCTTCCTCGGCGCCTCGATGACCCAAGCGCCGAACGGCTGGCTCGGTGGCCTGCTCTGCCTGCTGGCGATCTTCGCACCGTCGTTTTTACTGGTGCTGGGCGCACTGCCCTTCTGGGAAAGCCTGCGCCGCAGCCCGCGCACCCAAGCCGCGCTGGCGGGCGTGAACGCGGCGGTGGTCGGCCTGTTGCTGGCGGCGCTGTACCAACCGGTGTGGACCAGCGCCATCTTCACCGCCCAGGACGTCGCCCTGGCGCTGATTGGCCTGGTGGCGCTGATGGTGTGGAAACTGCCACCGTGGCTGGTGGTTGTAGGAAGCGGCGCGGCGGGATGGTTATTAAGTCTTACGGTGTGAGCCGCGCAGCCACCGTGCCTTGCTCCGGCTGATGATCAGCCTTTCAACTCACCCGCCCGATGACCCGCCGCATCGTCGTAAGCCACATACAACGACTCGGCGATTTGGCTTTTGATGGCCTTGGTGGACTCCAGCCCCAACACAAAACCTTCCGCCTTACCGCCGGCACGGTTGAGTTCTTCGGGGGTGGACGCGCCGGTGATGGCGTCAAGCAGCTTGATGGCGTGAGGGCCTACACCCTTGGGAAGGCTGATTTGGTCGATGGACATGGGCGATACCTTGAAAGAGAGAGATCGGTAGCGCGTGAAACCACTGCCGGGGTGGCATGGTAGACCGTTATACGCCGCAAGGGGCTGTTTTCCGGGTGAGCCTGATGCCCCCCTTCAAACTCAAGATGCCTTAATCATGTCATTTAGCTATCATGCATCACCCCGGCCTCGCGTCATCGCGCGGGGCCCGCACACTTAATCCAACAAAGACCAGGGACAGGCAATGCCGCCATTCAAGACACTGCTCGCCGCCAGCCTGCTGCTGCTCGCGTTCATGCCGGGGGCCTCAAAGGCCAGGAAGCCCAAGATATGCGGAGCATCATCCGAGTGGTGCGCTTGACTCACGCCAACGACACACCGAGCCAAGCCTTCACAACTGAATACGACCGCGGCCTGGCGCTGAGGGCCAAGAAGCATGCGGCAGCAACAACGAACTGACCAAGGCAAATTCCCTCACCGGAAACTCATCAGGGTCAGCTCACATCTTAAACATCGTTCAAACGTAGTGTGAACCGGATGTTCCATCCAAATCCAAAACAACACACCCAACGGCTTTAAAAACCACTTTTACTGATTGACTATGAACACGATATAGACCATCGCCCGCACACCGAAAGCAAACTCCAACATTATCTCCAAAATAATTATCGCCCACACTTTCACATCAGGATGTAATGACACATGTCAAGCCAGACAAAGAACATAAATATTAAAGAAATATTCAGACTGATATCAAAACAAATCAAAGTCGAATATGAAGAACTTGCCTCCCAGATCCCCCACTACGGAGAGCGCGGCGAGGGTCGCGAAGAAGTTGTAAAAAACTTACTAAAAAAATATCTTCCAGAAAGATTCGGGGTCAGCACAGGCTTTGTAATGGACATTAATGGGGCCATCTCCCAACAGTCTGACATAATAATATTTGACCGTTTTGTAGCGCCAAAATTTAAAATTGCAGGTGACAAATATGTATACCCATGCGAATCCGTTGTTGCTGTTGGAGAAGTCAAAAGCTTCATGGACAAAATCGAATTAAAAGATGCACTGACCAAGCTAACAAAAATACGACAACTCGACAGATCCGCAAACAACAAAAATAAAACCCGCCTTGGATACCACTTCAAAAACAATCACTCACTGATCTCACCAAAAAACAACAACTGCGACTCAATATGGACCTTCATATTCTGCTCAGACAGCCCAAAGCTAGATACAGTTACAACCAACCTAGCCAATGAACTAAAGTCATTAGAAAAGCATCTCTGGCCCAACATGGCATGCATTTTAAACAAGGGAATCATATCCTACTACTCACACTCTGGTTTAACAACAGACCCCAGAGAAGCTGTCGGCCTGTACTACAGCACTGAAGACGAATCAGAATACTCACTACTTAAATGGTTCATGCTCTTATGCAATGACATTTGCGACAACCAAATAACTACAATCGATTCAATAAACTACCTTAAATCACCAAACACAAAAAACATAAAACACCAACTATAAGACTAGTAAACACTACCGCTCTTTTAATACCTGAAAAAACAGGGTGGATTTAATTGAATACGAGCGCTAGAAGCATGCGACAGCAGCCGCGAACTGACCAAGGCAAACGCTCCCCCTTGTGGCGAGGGAGCTTGCTCCCGTGGGGCTGCGCAGCAGCCCCCAACCATTCGCAGCACAGATGAACCACAGAGCCTGGCCACCCTGTTCCACTGCCTGTGCTTTCTCAAAATCCGTCGGATTATCCAGACAAGGTGCACATTCGCCCCTAAGCGGGTGTTCCAATTACGGCATGGAAATCCTGTACTCCGCGAGCTTGGCCTTGTTCTCCTGCTCCAGGTACTTCTTGTCGACGATCTGCGAGAACTTCATGAAGTCGGCCTTGGCGTCTTCCCTATTGCCCAAATGGTCGTACGCGATCCCGCGCGCATAATAGGCCCAGGCATAGTCCGGCTGGCGCTGAAGGCCGGTACTGAATGCTTCGGCGGCCTCCCGGTACTGACCCAGGTCTGTCAGTGCGAGACCCAGATGATAGTAGGTCGGCATATTGAAGCCGGCCCCCTTTCCTGCTTCTCCCATTCCGTTGTCAAGGTTGAACTGCACGAGCTCAAGGGCTTTTTTCGGGTTACCAGCGGCGCGATACATGGCGCTCAAGTCCAGGTAGGCGCGCGGCTCAGGCTTGACCACCAGTTGCATGGATTTCTCCTTGGCGGCCAAGGCTTCGGGAAAGCGCTTGAGGTTGAGGTAGGCGTCGGCCTGCACCGCATAAATCAAACTATGCAGCGAGGCAGGCAGCGTAGCTTTCTGCAGGCATAGATCACCTTCCTGCAGCACCAAGGGGTAGTTTTCGGCTTTGGACGCCTTTAACTGATTAGCGCAGTGGGCAAGGTTGGCTTTTTGCGGGTTCTGCATCCCTGCACAACCGGTGAGGAGGGCGGAGCAGGCAATCAGTGCGAGCCAGCGAGTATTCATGATCAGCATCCTTGTCAGTCGAGCAGATGAGCGTTGAGGTCAGGGCGATAGACCTGCAGGAGCGGCGCGGTCACGGTGCCTTGCAGCGAGCAGAACACGGTGGTATGTCCCACGAGCGACGGTGACGTGTCGCCCGCGTCGACCATCAGCACGCGGTCTACGAAACCAAACGGCGTGGCGACACCAGGACCGGTCAGCCCTTCGGTGCGCCATTGGCCGATCGGGTCACCGACACGGCGGATTTCGGCGCGGGTAATGGCTTTGCCCTGACTGACAAAACGTGCGTTATCAACGATCAGCGGCTTGAGCTTTGCGGCCACCTCTTGCGGCGAGCCATCGGTTACAAACCCCCAGAACAGAAAATTGCCGACGTCCTTGATGGTTTGGGCCTGGTTGTAATAGCCGACCATACGCACGCCGTTAACGATCAGGGGCGTTTCGAAGTGTTGGTAAGTGCCACCTTCCTGCAGCGGACTCATGATGGTCGGTGCCTTGACCGAACCGTAGTCACTCAGGCGCAAGGTCCCTGCTGGCAAGCGCGCATCGCGCAGGCTCTCGAAGAAATGCGCATCGCAACGAGAGAACTCGGTCAGCAGTTGTTCGGGCGTGGTGACGGTACGGGCTTGGGCAGTGCAGGCGACGGCGAGCAATGCAACGCCGGAAAAAAGAGAGCGGAACATTAAAATCATCCGTGAAGTGGGAACAAAAGCTGTCGGCGGGTGAGTGGGAAACTTTAGCAATACGGGCGTGCGTTGAAAATATCCGTGTGCCGCTGGTCCCGCCCCCCCTGACTACTGCCACCCGCTTGCGCACACTGCTAACCTGCGGCCTTTATGCCTGCAAAAGGAAGGTTTACATCGCCATGGAGATTCAGGAAATCAAGCACCACCTGGCCCGCCCTGCCGTGAAGTTTGTGGCTGGCGGCTCCAGTTGCTCTTCAGCGCCGGTAAGCTTCGTGCCAAAGGCGGGTGCGAATTCCGGATTTTGTACAAATTGGGGCGACAAGCTCCAAGGCAGCCTTGCCTTCAACTATGCACCGGCAAGGCCAACCCAAACAGTACAAAAAAACCACCGCAGACTTTATTGAATCGGCGCCCGGTGCGGGCCAGCCAGGGCCGGATGCGGTTGGCTGCGCTGGCCACCAGGTACTCAACGACGAATTCCACCACGGCGTAGGTCAGCGCGATGGCAGCCGTCTGCGCGATGATGCTTCTATGCGGGTCCAGAAACGGTGGGATAAACGCGGTGAACAGCAGCAGTGCCTTGGGGTTTGAAATCGCCGAGACCAGCCCTTGGCGGAACAGCGACCAGCGCCGCAAGCTGATTGTGCCGCTGGCCTCAAGGCTGACGGGGGGCGCGCGCCACAGGCCGAAACCGAGCCAGATCAGGTAGAGCCCGCCGGCCACCTTCAAGGCGGTGAACCCACTGGCCGATGCCTGAATCAGTGCCCCCAGGCCCAGCGCGCACAGCGTCAGCACCAGGGCAAAACCGAGCACGCCGCCGCTGATGGTGAACAGCGTCCGGCGACTGCCGTGCAGGGCCCCATGGGTCAGCACCAGTAATGCATTGGGCCCTGGTACCACGGCGATGCCGAAGCACGTCATCAGGTAGAGCAACCAGGTATCAAAGGGCATGATCCACTCCAGCAGGTGGGTATTGAGGCCAGTATCTTGCGAGTGAAGAAAAGTCCTGAAAAGCGCATTATTCACGTTGCAGCCATTCGATTAACGAATAAAGGAAACCGCCATGCCCTCCAGCGATTTGCAGATCGATTGGCTCAAGTGCTTCGTGGCGGTGGTAGATGCCGGTTCGCTGTCGGCTGCGGCCCATGAGGTCAATCGCTCGCAGTCCGCCGTCAGCATGCAGATGAAGAAGCTCGAAGCCGCCCTTGGACGCCCGCTGTTGAGCCGTGGCCCAAGGCATCTGCAACTCACCGATGACGGCCAGACGCTGCTCGGCTATGCCCGTCGCATGCTCGCACTGCACGCGGAAACCCAGGCGGCCTTTAACGGGGAAGCGATCACCGGGCGAATCCGCCTGGGCGTCGCGGAGGACTATGCGGCGAAATACCTCACGCCGCTGCTGAAGCGTTTTTCACCGCGCTACGCCGGTGTGGAAATAGAACTGACCTGCGAGCAGTCAACCACGCTGATCCCGCGTGTGCGCAGCGGCGATCTTGATCTTGCGCTGGTGTCCAGGGACTCGCCCCACAGCGGCACCTTTCTGTTCAAGGAACCCATGGTCTGGGTGGGCTCGCCCCAGTTCGAACTGTGGCGGCGCGACCCGCTGCCTATCGCCGTCTACGAAAGTGAAAGCCTGGCGCGGCGTTATGCGGTGCATTCACTGGCCCAGCAAGGGCGACAATTCAAGGTGGTCTACAACAGTTCCAGCCTCGCCGGCCAGGTGGCCGCGGTGGAAGGTGGGCTGGCGATTGCCGCGATCACGCAGTGCACCGTGCAGCCATCACTGCAGGTGTTGAGCAGCGAGCATGGCTTGGGAAGCATTGCGCCCATGGAGGTTTCGATTCTGCGTAGCCGAGCTTCTCGGGGGGCCAAGGCGGTTAATAGCCTGCATGCGTTTATCATCAATGCGCTAAGAGTTCAGGTGTAGCTGGTTTAATACACACGCTGAACACCCACCTGGAGCCCTTTATGCCAACCACCTCACGCGACAACGCCCGGCTTGAACGTCGCCTCATCGCCGCCCTCACCGACGCCTGCGAAACCGCCAAAGCCGAAATCCCCGGCTTCGACTGGCTGACCCACACCGTCGACTACAGCGTCTTCCCCCAAAGCCTGCGGGTGATCTGGGTGTTCGACAGCCGCGCCAACAAGGAGCACGCCCTCTCGACAGGGGCAGACACACGCATGCGTGAGCTGACCGCCGCCGCTCTCAACGACGCCGACGTGCACGGCGCGCCCATGGAGCGCTGCGTACACTTCGACTCCGACGAAGAATGCCGCCTGCGCCATGACGGCGATTGGCGCGTACGCCTGGCCAAGGTGCATACGGCCAAGGTGTAAGTGCGCATCGTCACTCGTTGGGTTCATGGATAAAACTGTGGTATCGATGCACGTAGTCCAACACACCCAGGCCCCACCATGACCCTCTCCGCCCAGTTCACCCCCTGGACCGCCCTGCTCGGCGGCGCCCTGATCGGCTTGTCCGCAGGCCTGTTCATCCTGCTCAACGGCCGCATCGCCGGGATCAGCGGCCTGCTCGGCAGCCTGCTCTCCAGGCGCGGCGAAGGACGTGGGGAGAAACTGCTGTTTGTGCTCGGGCTGCTGGTCTCGCCCTGGATCTGGTCGTTGTTTGCCAAGCTGCCTGAGTCATCGTTCCAGGCCGGTGGCTACGCGCTGGTGCTGGCCGGGTTATTGGTCGGCATCGGCACGCGCTATGGCGCCGGTTGTACCAGTGGGCATGGCATCTGCGGGCTTTCGCGGTGGTCGCTGCGCTCGCTGGTAGCGGTCGGTTGTTTCATGGGCAGCGGGTTTGCCGGTGTCTACTTCATCCGCCACGGGCTGGGAGCCTGAGCATGCGCAAATTCATGGCATTGATGGCCGGTCTGATCTTCGGCCTGGGACTGCACCTCAGCGGCATGACCAACCCGGAGAAAGTGCTCGCGTTCCTCGATCTCGCCGGCGATTGGGACCCTTCATTGGCCCTGGTCATGCTCGGCGCCCTGGTGGTGAGCAGCGTGCCCTTTTACGTCGTAAGGCATCGTCAGGTTTCGCTGCTGGGCGCACCGATCCAGATGCCGACGCAACGCACCCTCGACCGCCGCCTCGTGCTGGGCAGCCTGGTGTTCGGCATGGGGTGGGCGATTGCGGGGTTGTGCCCCGGACCGGCAGTGGCATTGCTGTTGACGGGGCAATGGCAGGTGCTGGTGTTCACGCTGGCGATGGTGACGGGCATGCTGGTTTTTGCGGGGATTGAATCGCGCAGGCGGGGTTGAACCGCCTGCACGGCTTCATTTTTACCCCACACAGTAGGTCAGGCCTGCGTACTGAACCGCTGCACTCCACGCCGCTCAAACATCGCCGCTTCCGTCTGTTGCGTCGCCAGTTCGCCTTTGGAGGCCAGTTGATTAATAAAAATCCGATCCCTGGACCCTTTGAAGTCAGACGGGTCGAAGTCTCTTAAGAGCGGCGCCAGATCAATGGTCTTGGCGAAGTTTTCGTTAGTCAGGCTGTAAAACCCCAGGCCAGACCAGACAGAATCGGCGTCCACCGTGTCGATGGCGGCATTGCGGTAGGCAATGGCTGCGGTTTTCAGGCCCAGGGATCGGTTGAGCAAATCCGTCAGCCGCTGGGTATCCGAGCTGCTGAGCTGGCCGGCCGAATCCAGCACTTTCAGGCGGCCATCGGCTTCGACGGTGAAGCCGTATTTTTTGCCGGCCAAGTCGGGAGCGGTGGTCGACAGCGCTGACTCGAATGCCTTGAAGGATGCCTTCAGCGTATTGAGCGCGCCGGTGGAAATTTCGACGAGCCGAGGGTAGTCTGGCGACTGGGTCCGACCGACCCAGACGTCGACCACCTCCGGCGGTTCCACCGTGGTGCTTGCTGATCCACTGGGATGGTAGACGGCCGCCGGGGCGGCGTTTGCCAACACTTCCTTCGCGGCATCTGTCAGAGGCTGGGCCACGAGCTTCTGGTCGGAAGGTGTAAGGCTGGTGTTGGCCGGCGGGAGATAGGCAGCGCTGACGGAAAGAGCCATTTAATCGGTCCATGATTGGCGGGTTCATACAGGTTATCGACGGAAATCGGCCGAGCTTTAGACGACCAACCTGCAGGATCGTACAAGCCAGGCGCTCCGCGGTCTCGATAGTCTGGCCGTCTTACCTACCAGAGGATGGATCATGGCTACGTCACAGCACTCGGCACAACCGGTAAACCTCGCGCAAAAGGCATCGCTCATCGACGCGCAGTGGAGCCCCAGGGTCGTCGCCGAAATGAACGACTACCAGTTCAAGGTGGTGCGCATCGAAGGGGAGTTCATCTGGCACTCGCACCCGGAAACCGACGAAGCGTTCCTGGTGCTCGAAGGGACGCTGCGTATCGATCTACCGGAAGGCCCGGTGTATGTGGCGGCGGGCGAGCTGTATGTGGTCCCGCGTGGCGTTGAACATCGGACCGCCGCCGAAGGTGAGGCGAAGCTGATGATGATTGAGCCTCGGGGCATTTTGAATACCGGCCATGAAGGCGGTGAACGTACGGCCATGAATGATCTGTGGATCTGAAAAGTGGCGCGGGTGAACCCATAGCCTTACAGCGTGAGGCTTTTGTAGTGAGCGGGCTTGCCCCGCGCTGGGCTATTAAAGGCGCTGGGATTCTCCTGTCAGAACTCCGTGTCTGGTTTGGGGCCGCTTCGCAGCCCGGCGCGGGCGGTGCGACGATTCGACAAGCCCGCTCACCACAGAGATCGGTGGCAGCCGTCAAAGGTGTGTAGATACTCTCCGTCATTGAACCGAGCCTTTAGCGGGTAATTTCTGGATAATGTCCAGCTCCCGCTCCCGATACGGACATCCCCTCGATGAAGTTGCCCACCGCCGCCCTCCTCCTCGCCTCTGCGCTGCTGCCTTCCATCGCCCACGCCGACGACGCCGCGCTGACCGACACGCTCAAGGCCTTCACCCGCTGCGACGCGACGTTCTTCAGCCGCCTGAACAGCCACCGCGACGCCTGGCAGCCCTACGCACCGCTCAAGCAGGACAAAGACTTCGCGTGGATCGCGGTAGTCAACCGCGCGGACCGCAAGGCCAACGCGGTGCCGGTCAGCACGCCGCCCATCGCCGGCTTGAAGCTGTTGTCGTACGCCGACGAGGCCACCGACCTCGGCAACCTGGGGCTCTACTATTACTGGGGCTTTGTTGTGCAAGGCACTATCGACGAGGTTGCCCAACGCCTTGCCCCGCTGCTCGACCAACCTGCTCGCCTGCAAAAGGGCGACGGCGCCTACATCCGCAGCGAGCTCAAGGTCGGCGACCGCTGGCAGGCCATCAAGCCACGGCCCGGCGTCGCGCCGGGCACACGCGAAGTCGAGCGCGTGCTGCTGGTAGAACCGGAGGGCAGCGACGGCACGCAATCGCGCATCAGTTGTTCGTTGCAGGGCGGTGTCGATGCGGCGCTGCTGGCCTGGTCGCGTCCGGACATCCAACCGGTTGACTACCCGCGCACCATCGTAGAACCAAGCATCAACGACGTCGCCGTCCCCGCCAGCGTGCTCCAGCGCCTCGACTCGGCCCTGCTGCAGCCGAAGTTCAAGACGTTGAGCTACACGTACCTGTCGAAAAAAAGCGATGGCAGCAACGACAGCCCCACCTCGGTGACCTTCACGGCGGTGGGTGGCTTGCTGAACAAGAACGAGATCTACAGCGACACCTTCCATGTCGAGCGCCTGGTGCAGGCGGACCTGATCCAGTTGAAGTCGAAGATGAACGGCGTGGGCGACGGCCAGGTGCTGCTGACCCGCGAAGCCGAGCTGAGTATTCCGAGCAGTTGGACGCCTGGCCAGACGCTGAGCGCCAACCTGCACATGGCGAACGTGCCCGGCAAACCGACCGATACCCCGCTCGAGACCTCCGTGAGCTGCAAGGTCGGCCAGCGCTTCCCGGCCCGACAGGTGTTTGCCTCGTTGACCGGCGACGCCATCAAGCTGGAGTGCGAGCAAGGCGACTACAAGACCTCGCGCGCGTTTATCGAAGACCTGGGCATTGCCCTGACGCTGGAGACGACGTCGAGCAAAATGCGCTCGGCGTATGAATACACGGCGTTCGAGGTGGTGCGTTGATCGAAGGGGCGTTTGCCAAGCAAACATCCCGCTGATTCAGGGCACTCTACGTTGTCGCAGCAGTCTGTTCCTACACACCCCATGCCCCGCGGAGTTCCCATGATCATTGTCCATCACCTCAACAACTCACGTTCGCAGCGCATTCTGTGGCTGCTGGAAGAGCTTGGCCTGCCGTACGAGATCAAGCGCTACCAGCGCGACCCGAAAACCAACCTTGCGCCGCCGGAGCTCAAGGCGATCAATGCGCTGGGCAAATCCCCGGTGATCGAAGACGGCGCCAACGTGGTGATCGAGTCCGGCGCCATCGTCGATTACCTGATCCGCCGCCATGGCGACGGTCGCCTGCAGCCGGACCCGGCCACGGCCGCCTACGACCAGTACGTGCAATGGCTGCACTTCGCCGAAGGCTCGGCCATGCTGCCGCTGATGCTTAACCTGTACGTCGGGCGCCTGGGCGATGCCGGTGCACCGCTGCATCCGCGTATCGAATCGGAAGTGGCCAATTACCTCGGTTACCTCAACGAGGCGCTGGCATATACGCCGTATCTGCTGGGGGATGACGTGAGCGGCGCGGACATCCAGATGAGCTTTATCGGCGAAATCGCCAAGGCCCAGGGCAAGCTGGCGGCGTACCCGCACCTGGCGGCGTGGGTACAGCGGTTCCAGGCTCGCCCGGCTTACCGCCAGGCGCTGGAACAGGGTGGGGAGTATGCGTTTGCCAAGTGAGTAGCTTGCCCTCGACCGCGTGACAGAGGCTAAGGCGCCGCCATCTGCCACAGCGAAGCGCCCACGCCGGTGATGCTCTCCCCCGCAATCAACCCCGCCGCTGCGGTAATCGAAAACCGCTCGGTGAGGCTCGGCCAGCGGCAGCTCACCAGCCAGGTGAGCACCGCACCCAGGGCCATCATCAGCGACACCGAAGCTGGCAGCACAAACGCCAGCCCCAACGCGGCGGCACTGGGCAAGTAGCGGGCGCGATGGGCGGGCAACAGGCTGTCGAGCACGCCCAGCAACACCCCGGCCAGCCCTGCGATACCGATCGCCCAGCGAATGCTCGCCGACAATGAATCCAGCCCATGGGTAAGGGTTTGCGCCACGGCTTTCCAGGTTGCGACCGCCGGCGCCGGCCACTCCTCGGTGAGCAGCATCGATTGCGGATCAGGAATCAGCGCCAGGTACGCAAACACCCCGACGATGCTGCCAATGAAAATCCCCAGGATCTGGGCGATGACTTGCTTGTGCGGCGTGGCACCAATGGCCTTGCCGACCTTGAAGTCGTTCATCAGGTCGGTGCACTGCCCCGCCGAGCCGCCGGCGGTGTTGGCGCTCATCAGGTTGATCGGCACCTGCCCCGGCGCGACGATGCCGAAGCTCAGCTGGGACAACTGCCCGATGGCGCCAATCGGCGGAATACCGGTGGCGCCCACCACGCGGGCGGCGACGGCCGCCAGGCAGATCGCCAGGGGAATGGTCAGCAACGCCATCCACAGGTTGATGCCGAACAACAGCGCCTGCAGGCTCACCACCAATACGATCGACAGCACAAAACCAGCGGCCGGCCCGGGTTTGGGTACGCTCCAGGCTTGCCCGCCGGCGGACTTGGTCGAGGTGTATAACGCCCACAGACGAATCGTCAGCGACGCCAAGGTTGAGCACACCATCAGGCTCACTCCCGGCCACAGCAACCACTCCACCAACGCCGCAAATTGCGGGCCGCTGCTGCCGGCCGGCAAGGTCACCAGGCCTTGCGCCAGCAACCACGGGCCCAGGCCGCCCCAGGCGAGCAAGGCGCCGAGCAGCAGGGTCAGGCCGACGCGAATGCCGATAATGCCGCCAAACCCCAGCAGCAACAGCGAGGGGTCGGCGGTGAAGGTCAGGCGCTCCAGCTGGGCGGATGGCGACCAACGCGGGAAGGCCCACACAAAGGTGTCCACCCACTTCACCAGCCCGGACAGCAACGCCGCGCTGAGCAGCACCTTCAAACGCGTCGCCGCTTCGCGCCCATGGTTGTAGATATGCAGCAGGGTTTCCAGGGTGGCCATGCCTTCGGGAAATTTCAGCGCCTTGTCATTGAGCAACGAAGGCCGCAGGTACCAGGCGATCCAGATGCCCAGGAAACTCACCGAGAACACCCAGGCGATCATCGGCAGCGCGTCCAACTGGTTGCCGGTCAGCAGGGTATAGGCCGGGATCGGCGCCACCAGCCCACCGGAAATGATCGAAGCAGCGGCCGAGGCGACGGTCTGGTTGATATTGCTTTCATGCAGCGTCCACGGCAGCTGCTCCGACGACCGCTTCGCCAGGCCCTGCCAGATCGCATACCCCACCAGCAGGGCAATGATCGACATGTTGAACGACCAACCGATCTTCAACCCGGCGTACACGTTCGAAGGGGTCAGCAGGATACCGAGCAACGTGCCGGTGATGACCGCGCGCAGGCTCAGTTCGCGTTCGACGGGGGGATGAAGGGGGACCGTTGATGAGGTGGCATGCATGCGGATTCCTTTCGGCTGGGGAACAGGGCGACATAACAAGTGAGCCCCTCAAGGCCTGAAGGTTCCTGTGCGGCAAGCGGGCGCCTTTTTGTGATGAGCGGGCTTCAACCACTACACCATCAATTACTCAATCAGAGCCATGCAGCATCCCATAACGAATAATCCCCTACCTGCGCCACCAACCCGGCCCGCAAGGGGTTGGCAATGATGTAGCGAGCCATCTTGCGAACATCATCCTCCGCACGGACAGCCCTATCGTGATAACCGGGTTGCCAGACACGCTCCTTGCTTTGACGACGCCGGTTGATGGTCCGCGTGCTACGCGACTTCATACGCCGCACCACGTCGGGCAACGTCTTCTGCTTCAGCTCAAACAACCAGTGAATGTGGTCAGGCATGATGACCCAGGCCAGAGAGTCGACCAATCCCAGCTCATGAACCTGCCGGAATTCGGCCACCAACAGACGACCCAGATAAAGGTCGGTGAATAGGCGCTGACGGTGATGCACGACAACGGTAATGAGGTAACTGCGTCCGTATTCAGAGTAACGACCGTGACGCAGGCGATGGGATTGGGGTGTGGGGCGCATTCCGATGCTCCTGGGGACCGTCCTGAAGAGCATTAACACTAGCGCGCCGTAGCTGGCGAGCCAGTGTCATCGGGTGACTGAATGTATCCAGCCCGGAGTGACCTGGCTTTTTTGTGGTGAGCGGGCTTGCCCCGCGCCGGGCGGCGAAGCGGCCCCAAAAGCTGTTATCAGGATTTACCTGGAAAAACGCGGTGTTCTTGATGGGGCCGCTTCGCGGCCCAGCGCGGGGCAAGCCCGCTCACCACAAAGAGCTCGTTCACCACTACGCGGGCGCCCCATCACAAAAGATCATCCCATTGCAGAAAACCCGTCATCGGGGTGACTGAATGTATCCAGCCTGGAGTGACCTGGCTTTTTTGTGGTGAGCGGGCTTGCCCCGCGCCGGGCGGCGAAGCGGCCCCAAAAGCTGTTATCAGGATTTACCTGGAAAAACGCGGTGTTCTTGATGGGGCCGCTTCGCGGCCCAGCGCGGGGCAAGCCCGCTCACCACAAAGAGCTCGTTCACCACTACGCGGGCGCCCCATCACAAAAGATCATCCCATTGCAGAAAACCCGTCATCGGGGTGACTGAATGTATCCAGCCTGGAGTGACCTGGCTTTTTTGTGGTGAGCGGGCTTGCCCCGCGCTGGGCTGCGAAGCGGCCCCAAAAGCTGTTATCAGGATTCACCTGGAAAAACGCGGTGTTCTTGATGGGGGCGCCCCATCACAAAAGATCATCCCATTGCAGAAAACCCGTCATCGGGTGACTGAATGTATCCAGCCTGGAGTGACCTGGCTTTTTTGTGGTGAGCGGGCTTGCCCCGCGCTGGGCTGCGAAGCGGCCCCAAAATCTATCATCCGGGTTCACCTGGAAAAACGCGGTGTTCTTGATGAGGGCCGCTTCGCGGCCCAGCGCGGGGCAAGCCCGCTCACCACAGAAGCCCGCTCACCACAAGAAGTCCGCTCACTACTAAGCGTGCGTAAAACCCGTTCCCCCGGCCACCTCGCCATCGGCTTGCGCCTTGTCCAACAGTTGCTGCACCCACGGCGCGTTCCGGGCATTGACCACGCCATAGCGGTCCGGCGGGAAAAACGC
>NZ_VYKD01000022.1:0-18515 GCF_032424295.1 Pseudomonas sp. JV449
ATAACAGCTTTTGGGGCCGCTTCGCRGCCCAGCGCGGGGCAAGCCCGCTCACCACAGAAGCCCGCTCACCACAAGAAGTCCGCTCACTACTAAGCGTGCGTAAAACCCGTTCCCCCGGCCACCTCGCCATCGGCTTGCGCCTTGTCCAACAGTTGCTGCACCCACGGCGCGTTCCGGGCATTGACCACGCCATAGCGGTCCGGCGGGAAAAACGCCCAGTGATGGGCGATTGCAGTAAGGCGCTTGAGCTCATCGGCCGCCAGCCAATACCCGGTGTCCAGCAAGGGCAGCGGTTCGCCGTCGAAACGTCGGCCCAGCATCAGGTTGGTGCCGGGGGCAAAGGTAAAGGCCAGGTCCTGGCAGGGTTGCAGTTGTTTGTCCGGGGCCGGCATGCTCCCGACGCGGTTGTAGGTGAAGTCGCCGGGGTATTCGTCCTTGAATACCAGCCAGTGGCCCGCCGTGGTCTTGGCGACGATCCACTGCGATACCCCGCTGCTCTGGGTGCGTTCGAGCTGGCCGTTTTTCCATTGCATCAGGGCGTTGCAGTCGGGATCGTAGTCCGAGGCCCACAGGCTGGTGCCCGACACCAGCGTGTGGCGCTCCAGCTCGACCACCCCCTGGTCCGGCATGGCCTGCCAGTAGCGCTTGATGGGGTCACGGGTATCACGCAGGTAGTTGCGCAGCCCCCAGGCCGCCGTAAAGACCACCGCCGCCAACACCTGCCAGGCAAAGGTGTTGCCGATAACTCGGTCCACGTCCAGGCCAGGCGCGAACGCGGCCCCGTACAGCCACACGCCCAGCATGAACACCAGGCTGGGCAGGAACACACCAAAGCACAGCGGCGGCAGCAGCACTTCGATCCAACTGAAGTGATGCCCGGCTGCATGCTCCCGTGCCCAGGCCTGCTCCTCGGCGAGCATCGGCGCCTGTTCGCGCGGGCCGATGCCGGGATCGGGGGCCTTGAAGCGCCAGTAAAGTGCCACGGGGTCGTTATTCATGCCGCGCATCATGCCCTTGGCGCGGGCAGAGATACAGCGCCCCGACCACCGATAAAACAATCATTGCCGAGACCCGCCTACAGTCATACGATGACTGATCACACCCATAACAATAAAGGATCACCCGTGAACAAACCTTTGCTCCTGGCCGCCGCCGTTGTCTGCGGCCTCAGTGCCCACGCCCACGCCCACGCCACCACGTTTGCGTATATCTCCAGCCCCGGTGACGGGCTGATTTCCCAGTACCGCCTCGACGAAAGTAACGGCGCCCTGAGCCTGGTCGAGCAAGTGACGGCCGGCGATCAGGTCAACCCCATGGCCCTCAGCCCCGACGGCAAGACCTTGTTCGCGGCGTTACGGGTCAAGCCGTTTCAGGTCCAGGGCTTCAGCATCGACCCGACTACCGGCCGCCTGACGCCGCAGTCCAAGGCGCCACTGGCCGAAAGCATGGCGTACCTGGCCACTGACCGCGCCGGGCGCTATTTGCTCGCGGCGTCCTACGGTGCCGACACCCTCAGCGTCCAGCCCATCGACAAGCCTGAACCTATCCACATTTACAAGACCGGCCTGCATGCCCACTCGCTGCGCACCGACCCAAGCAATCGCTTTGCCTACGCCGGCAACCTGGGCACGGACCATGTGCTGCAATACCGCTTCGACGCCGCCACCGGCGCACTCACCCCGATCGGCAGCGGCTACGTGAGCGTGCCAGCCAACACCGGGCCTCGGCACCTGGCGTTTTCGGCCAACGGCAAGTACCTGTATGTGGTTGGTGAAATGAGCGGCACCGTCACCGCGTTTGCCATCGATGACAGCACCGGTGCGCTGACCCAGATTGGCGTGGCCAATGGCATTCCCGAGCATTTGAAACTGGCCCATGGTGAAGTGCGTGACGCGCGCAACAATGACCTGAAAGACGACCCGACGCCGCGCATCTGGGCGGCCGACCTGCGCCTGTCGCCGGACGGCAAGCTGTTGCTGATGAGCGAGCGCACCAGCAGTTCGGTGTCGGCGTTTGCGGTGGATACCGCCACCGGCGGCCTGCGCTTTGTCGACAACTACCCGGTCGAGGAGAAGCAGCCGCGCAATATCGCATTCTCCCCCAACGGGCATTGGCTGCTGGTGACCGGTGAGAAAAGCGACAAGGTCGGCACCTATGCAGTCAGCGCCAACGGTGCGTTGAAGCGGGTGGGGGAAGCGGCGTCGGGCAAGGGGGCGCTGTGGATTGAAGTGCTGCGCACCCAGTCAGAGTAGGCCTCCACACATTTTCAAGGGGGCAATTACGTAGATAGCGTCTTATCCAACACCGCGCCAATCCACCTCACGGTCTCACCGGTAGCAGCTGTGTTGGATAAGGGTATCTACGGGGGAGTATGCCCGCACGCCTCAGCTCAGGCGAAACCGTGCGGTGTTATCACTCAACGCCTGGCTGCCCTTGCTCAAGGTGTCTGCCGCACGGTTTACCGCGCGGGCGCCGTCCAGCAGGCGCCCGGCGGCCTGGTCGACTTGCTGGATATTGCCGCTCACTTCATCCGCCGTCGCTGCCTGCTCCTCCACTGCCGTGGCGATTTGCGCCAGGGTGTCGGTGACGTTCTGCACCGCGCCGGCAATCTCGCCCAGGCGCGTGCCCAGGCCGGTGACGGACTCGGCATCGGTCAAGGCCTGCTCGCACGCGGCGCCCATCAGCGTCACCGCCTGGCTCACGGTGGCGCGCAGACTGTCGACGGTGCCGGCGATCTGCGCCGTCGAGGCCTGGGTGCGTTGCGACAGGCTGCGCACTTCATCGGCGACCACCGCAAAGCCCCGGCCTTGCTCGCCTGCGCGTGCGGCTTCAATGGCGGCATTAAGGGCCAGCAGGTTGGTCTGCTCGGCAATGCCGCGAATGGTGTCGACCACCGATTGAATCTGCTGGCCTTGCTGGCTGACCTGCTGCAAGGCGTCCGAGGTGTCGGTCAGGCGCTGGTTGAGCTGCTGGATGCTGGCGGTGGTGCGCTGGCTGTCGCGGCTGCTGTCTTCGGCGATGCGCCGGGTTTGCTGGGCACTGCCGGAGGCCTGTTCGCAGCTGCGCGCGACGCCCATGGACGTGGCGGCCAACTGCGTGGCGGCGGCGGCGATCTGGCTGATCTGGTGCTGCTGGTCTTCGACTTCGCTGAGGGTGCTGCCCGATTGCGAATTCAGGGTAAGCACCGCCGAGCCAAGCTGCTGGGTTTCGTGATTGACGCCGAGCAGGCTGGTGCGCAATTGCACCACCGCGACGTTCAACGCGGTGCTGATCGCCGCGAGTTCGTCGCGCCCTTCTACCGTCACGGCCACGCACAGGTTGCCGTCGCGCAGAGACTCGGCCAGCGTAGTGATGCCGCTGGCGCTGCGACGGATGGACGCTTGCAGGCACATGAACAGGTACAGCGCCGCCAACGCCAACAGGCTGAACGTTGCCGCCATCGGTATGAATTGCGTGTTCGCGTGCTCGTGGTAGTAGTCCAGGCGCGCATCCATCGACGTCAGCGACTGAACACGCAACGCGCCAAGCGAGGTGAGCATGGCGTCGATACTGCGCTCGAAACCGGCTGTATCCAGCTTGATGCTGCCGCCGAACACGCCGTCGTCGAGCACTTTGAGTTCGTTATCCAACAACTGCAGGCTGGTGTCGTATTGCGCTGTCCACGGTTCCATCCCGGCGTATTGCTTGGCCTTGAGCGAAGCCGCAGCCTTGACCAGTTGATCCCGCGCATCGCCGATGCGGCTGCGCAAGTCGCGCATCTGCAAACGGCTCTGCAAGGTGAACTGCCCCGAGGAAATCGAGGACTGCCCCACACTGGCCATCCGCCCGATACGCTCGATCAGGTCGGGCGTTTGCTGGGTGCCCATCTGCATGAGCATGTAGGTTTCCAACCAGGGATCGAGGATCAGGCCGGCGTCGAGGGTGATCTGTTCGCGCAGGGCCTGCATCGCCGTCAGCGCGGAGGTGAAGCGGTCGTAGCCATCCGGCCACCAACCCACGGTGCGCAGGGACGCCGAGTCCATGCCCTTGACCGTGGCCTGCAAAGCCTCGAAGCGGGCCAGGACGTCAGCGCCGGCGTTCTGGGTTTTCAGGGCATCACCGAGGGCCTGCAGGCTTTGCAGGATCAGTGGGAAATTGGCATCCACCTTATCCATCGCCGCCTTCGCCGCTGGCGTCGGGGCATGCAGGATGTCCGCCGCCTTCCAGCGCGCAGCCAGGTTACGTTGGGCGGTCAATTGGCCATCCAGCGCGTCCAGGGCCAACAGTTGACGAAGGCCGGACTGCTCAGCGGAAATCACGCTTAATTTGTCGCGATAGTCCTGGCCGATCATCCACAGGCTGCCCGCCAGGGGTAGCATGAACAGGAAGAACAGGATCTGGAACTTACGCGCGAAGCCGAAACGTCCGAGCAGGCGGATACCGGGTGATAAAAGGCTGTGCATGTCCACTCCCAAAAACAACCCACGCGTTAGACGGCAGGCGAAGCCTTGAAATGACTAACGGCAAAATGCCATGTCATTGATTAGGTTGGCACTAGCAAGATACGGGCCGCTGCTGCATAGCCCTGAAACAGGGCACGCGACGCGCCAAAGCGGCCCGAAGCGTGCGCGAAAATGGGGCAAAAGCACTCAGTCGCGACACAGCCATTGTCACCCGCAGAGACGACTGCCCGAGGCGCGCGCTGAAACGCCCTCAATCACCACAGCCTATCGGCCGCCCATGGGGAGAACTTGAAGGGAGTCCGGCGGCCTATTTACGCCAGCAGTCGGGTAATCCACTGGACCTGCTGGGCGATGGCTTGCGCCTTCGCCTGCGGCACCCGCTGCCGAGCCTGCTCAAAGCCCGCCAGGGTGCGTTTTTTCAGGCGCAACGCACGCTGCCACTTGGCGAGGAACGCCGGGCTGCGGGCCTGCAGGTGCAAGGGGCCGAAGTACAGCTCCTCAGCGCTGTACACCACGGGCTCGGCGCGCTCGGCCATGATGATTTCATAGTAGAAGCGGTTTTCGTGCAGCAACTCCTCACTGAGGATGCGGTAGCCATTGCTCATCAACCAATAGCGCAACGGCTGTTCGCCGCCGTTGGGTTGCAGGATCAGACGTTCGCGGCCGCTGAGGTGGGCCTTGCCGCTGTCGAGGATGTCGCGGATCGTCTCGCCGCCCATGCCGCACACGCTGATCGCGGTGATCGCGTCCGCTGGCTCTATCGCCGCCAACCCATCGGCCAGGCGCACCGTGACGTGCTGCTCCAGGCCATTGTCGCGCACGGTGCGCTGCGCCGCGTGGAACGGCGTGCTCGCCACCTCGCCCGCCACCGCCGCCTCAATCACGCCACGGCGCATCAAGGCCACCGGCAGGTAGGCGTGGTCCGAGCCGATATCGGCCAGCCGCGCGCCCCTCGGCACCTGCGCGGCCACGCGCTCCAGGCGCATGGACAAGGTGTGTTCGTTCAACCTGTGTTCCTTTTTATTCGCCGGAAAATCGATCGCGGCTGTTGGTCAGATGCAACACCATCGCCGCCCTTGCGGCATCCGGGTCCTGGCGCTTGATCGCGTTGAAGATCGCCTCATGCTCCAGGTTCGCCAGTTGCCCGAGCTTGGCAAAGTCCGCCCCGCCGCGCTCGTCACCCTTCACCTGGGTACGCGGAATCATCGCATTGCCCAGGTGCTGCATGATCTCGGTGAAGAACGTGTTGCCGGTGGCTTCGGCGATCAACTGGTGAAAACGCTTGTCCTCTTCCACGCAGCTGTCGTTGTTGGCCAGCGAGGCCTGATAGTCGTCGAGAGCGGCGCGCATGTGGGCCAGCTGCGTGTCGGACCTGCGCACGGCGGCCAGCGCCACCGCCTGCACTTCCAGGCCCAGGCGCAGCTCGAGCATGTTGCGCACGCTGGCGACGGTGTCCACATGCAGGCGCAAGCCTTGCTGGGCCCGTTGCGCCAGCACAAAGGTGCCGATGCCATGGCGCGTCTCCACCAGCCCCGAGGCTTGCAGCTTGGACAGGGCCTCGCGCACCACGGTACGGCTCACCCCATGCTCGAGCACGATGGTGGATTCGGACGGCAGTTTTTCACCGGGCTTCAACTGCCCAAGCAGGATGCGCTGGGTCAGGGCGTCGAGCACGCCTTGGGCCAGGTTGTTGGAGCGTCTACGGACGGGAGGTCCGCTTTCAATGGGCATAGTTACGAATCCACGGGGTTGGGCAGGAGCGAGCTTAACATCCCGCCCCACGGCGTAACCCCACTGTAGGAGCGAGCTTGCTCGCGAAAAACCTGAGGGCGCCGCGTTTATCCAGGATGCCCGCATTATCGTTGACGTTTTTCGCGAGCAAGCTCGCTCCTACAGGTTAGGGCGCGAGTGAAAAAAGCGCCAAACTTGTATGACAACTAATATTTATGGCCGCCAGCCCCACCCTTTCCAGAAGCCTCCTCAACCTTCTTAAAAACCCACACAGACCCGCAAAATAACCAGATCATCACTAAAACCTGGCCCTTACAAACACAAAAACATCATCACCGCATTGCGAACCTAAGAAGCTCACTTGTATGATGTCTATCAACAAAACACGCAAACCCGCATAAAAACAATCAGGGGGAGTTTTGAATTGTGAACAATTCAAGCCATGCATCTGCCGCACCAGAAAGTGATCCGGTCCTCGCGCGCGCCGTGAGCAAAGTGAAGGGCCATGTGCTCCCACTGTTCGTGATCATGTTCATCCTCAACTACATCGACCGGGTCAATATCGGCTTTGTGCGCACGCACATGGAACATGACCTGGGCATCGGCGCTGCCGCCTACGGTTTCGGCGCCGGGCTGTTTTTCATCGGCTACGCGCTCTTTGAAGTGCCCTCCAACATGCTGCTGCAAAAGGTCGGCGCGCGCATCTGGCTGACCCGCATCATGTTCACCTGGGGCATCGTCGCCACGCTGATGGCGTTCATCCAGAACGAAACCCACTTCTACATCCTGCGCTTCCTGCTGGGCGTGGCTGAAGCCGGGTTCTTCCCTGGGGTGATCTACTACTTCACGCGCTGGTTGCCGGGGGTTGAGCGCGGTAAGGCCATTGCGATTTTCCTCAGCGGTTCGGCGGTGGCCTCGCTGATCTCCGGCCCGCTGTCAGGCGCGCTGCTGCAGATCGAAGGGTTTGGCTTCCACGGCTGGCAATGGATGTTCGCCATCGAAGGCCTGGCCTCGGTAGTGATCGGTTTCTTTGTGTGGTTCTGGCTCGATTCCAAGCCCCACGACGCCAAATGGATGACCCGCGAAGAACAGGATGCGCTGGTCAACGCCATCGACCAGGAACAGCGCGAGCGTGAAGCCCTGACCAGCGTCAAGCCGACCCTCGGCAAGCTGCTCAGGGACCGTCAGATCCTGCTGTTCTGCGCCCTGTACTTCTGCATTCAACTGACGATCTACGCGGCGACGTTCTGGCTGCCCAGCATCATCAAGAAGATGGGTGACCTGAGCGATGTGCAGGTGGGTTTCTTCAACTCGATCCCATGGCTGATCTCGATCATCGCCATGTACGCCTTCGCGACGCTGTCGGGCAAATTCAAGTTCCAGCAGGCCTGGGTTGCGGCTGCGCTGTTGATTGCCGCAGCAGGCATGTTCATGTCCACCACCGGCGGGCCGATCTTCGCGTTCGTGGCGATCTGCTTTGCGGCCATTGGGTTCAAGTCGGCGTCTTCGCTGTTCTGGCCCATCCCACAGGGCTACCTGGACGTGCGCATCGCCGCAGCCGTGATTGCCTTGATCAACTCCATCGGCAACCTGGGTGGCTTCGTTGCACCGACCACCTTCGGCTTTCTGGAGCAGACCACCGGCTCGATCCAGGGCGGCCTCTACGGCTTGGCCGGCACCTCGGTGCTCGCCGCTATCCTGGTGTTCTTCGCCAAGACCTCGCCCGCTGCCGTATTGGCCTCGCCGGGCGCCGTGCCCACCGGCGCTGCCATCAGCAAATCTCTCTGAGCCTCTTTAGGAATTAGCCATGAATACTCCCGTCATCACCCACTTCCAGGTCATCCCGGTGGCCGGTCACGACAGCATGCTGCTCAACCTCAGCGGCGCCCACGGCCCTTACTTCACACGCAATATCGTGATTCTCAAGGACAGCAGCGGCAACACCGGCGTCGGTGAAGTGCCCGGCGGCGAACGCATCCGCGAAACCCTGGAAGACGCGCGCAGCCTGGTGATCGGCCAACCCATCGGCCAGTACCAGCGCGTCCTCAACCAGATGCGCAGCGCCTTTGCCTCACGGGATTCGGCGGGCCGTGGCCTGCAAACCTTTGACCTGCGCATCACCATCCATGCCGTCACCGCCATGGAAGCCGCCCTGCTCGACCTGCTGGGCCAGTTCCTCGAAGTGCCGGTGGCCGCCCTGCTCGGCGAAGGCCAACAGCGTGATGCAGTGAAAATGCTCGGCTACCTGTTCTATGTCGGCGACCGCAGCGCCACCGACCTGGCTTACCGCAACGAAGCCGACAGCGACGACGCGTGGTTCCGGCTGCGCCATGAACCCGCCCTGACCAGCGAGGCCGTGGTGCGCCTGGCCGAAGCCGCCAACGCCAAATACGGCTTCAACGACTTCAAGCTCAAGGGCGGCGTATTGAGCGGCGACGCAGAGATCGAAGCCGTCACCGCCCTGGCTGAACGCTTCCCCGATGCGCGCATCACCCTCGACCCGAACGGGGCCTGGTCATTGAAAGAAGCCATCCGCCTGTGCCGCGACCAGCACCACGTGCTCGCCTACGCCGAAGACCCATGCGGCGCCGAAAACGGTTACTCGGGGCGCGAAGTCATGGCCGAATTCCGCCGCGCCACGGGCCTGAAAACCGCCACCAACATGATCGCCACCGACTGGCGCGAAATGGGCCACGCGATCCAACTGCAATCGGTGGACATCCCCCTGGCCGACCCGCACTTCTGGACCCTGCAAGGCTCGGTGCGCGTGGCGCAGATGTGCCATGAGTGGGGGCTGACCTGGGGCTCGCACTCCAACAACCACTTTGATATTTCCCTGGCCATGTTCACCCAAGTGGCCGCCGCCGCCCCGGGCGACATCACCGCCATCGACACCCACTGGATCTGGCAGGACGGCCAACGCCTGACCCGCGAACCGCTGAAAATCGAAGGCGGCTATGTGAAAGTGCCGGCCAAGCCCGGCCTGGGCGTGGACATCGACATGGACGCCGTGGCCAAGGCCCACGAACTGTACAAAGGCATGGGCCTCGGCGCACGGGATGACAGCGTGGCGATGCAGTTCCTGATTCCGGGGTGGCGTTATAACAACAAGCAGCCTTGCCTGGTGCGCTGAAGCGCTGGGTTCTGGGGGCGGCTCGGTCTCCAGAACACCATCAATCCAATGTGGGAGGGGGCTTGCTCCCGATTGCGGTGTGTCAGCCAGACATGTATCGACTGACACTCCGCCATCGGGGCAAGCCCCCTCCCACATGGGTCCTCGGTGTTTTACAAGGGTTGTGGTCGCTCGCTAAACCGCGCGTCAGGGTTTACCGGCCAAAGCCCGCTTTGCTCTTGCAGTTTTCTTGACTGCCACCGCCGCAATCGGCTGCACAGTCAGTTCCACGCCTAACGCCAGCATCAACTTCTGAATCGTCTCATAGCGCGTTTTAGAACCGCCTTTCAGCGTTTTATATAGGCTCTCGCGATTAACCCCCGCAGACTCCGCCACCTTGTTCACGCCCTGGGCCTTGGCGACCTCGGCAAGCGCTTTCATGAGCACCTGCGGGTCTTGAGATTTCATGCTCTGCGCCAGATAAGCGCTGATGGTTTCCGGGCTATCGAGGAAGCGCGACGCTTCATAGACGCTGGTACCGGAGGTATCAAGATCGAGGATCGGCATGTCCTCTGGTTTGAATTTCGATTCGCTCATTTCATCTACCTCTCAGGGCATCAAGGATCTCTTTTGCCCGTTTGATTCCTCTGTTCTGGTCGGTTTTATCACTGCCCCAGAGCATCAGGTAAGCAGTGATGCCCGTACGCACAAAGTAAATTCTGTAGCCGAGCCCGACAAACACACGCATTTCACTCACCCCATCGCCTACGGGTGCACAATCGCCGAAGTTGTTTTCCTCGGCTCGGTCTAACCGTGTGAGAACAGCGGTTTTTCCATAAATATCGCTCATGCCGCCGAGCCATGTATCGAACTCCGGCGTCCTGCCGATCAGATTGGTCACAGAATTATTTGTAGCCTACTGGCTACTCCTTGTCGAGACCAGTGAATTTTGAGTCCGGAATACTCCGGAAGAAAAATGCTAGTCCAGCGCTCGCATAAGCAGCCGATCGATACTATTAGCGCCTGTGTCTAACCTTCACCACACCTCAGCACCTGCGCATTCGCCCGCTATCACGGTGGCTGACACTCCGCCATCGGCGGCAAACTGAGGCGGCAAATGATAGAGATGAAGCCCAAAGAAAACGTCCTGCACAGCCGCTTCACTTTGCGTAAAATGCGAGCCGTTCTCGATCAGGAAAACTCAACCCAGGAGGGGTAACGCGATGCTTGCCTTGAAGTATTCCGAGACGCAGGAAGGCGTTTACTGCCCCAAGAAACGTATGTTCACCCCATTCCATCGGTGCGATTCAGAGCGGATCACGCTCACCACACTGGATGGAGGCACACGCTTCACAGGCCCCTATTTCAAGCTGAAAGCGCTGTCGGCCACGCAACTTGCTGACGCGCCCGAAGCGCAAGAAACCGACCTCACGCCACCAACGGTGCACGTCTGATCAATTTCGCAGGTTCATGCCCCGCACCACTGAGTCCGAGAGGCCGTCGCGCCGCCACTGCGGACCTCAAACGCAAGGAAACCAGGACATGGCAACAGCAAAAACCAAAAAGGCGTTTGTGTATTCGGCATGGGGGTTACTGTTTTTGAGCCTGGTCGGGGTTTTAGTCATACAGGCCTTCCAGGAAACACCCCAGCCCAGTAAAACCACCTTCCTCAGCGACCTCATCATCGTGACCGCGCGAACGACGCCCGGGAATCGAAAGATCGACGAGCATCTAACCTTCGTTCGCGCGGAAGCGGCCAACAGTCACGCCCTCAAGTTCTATTACACGTTGGTCGATTACGATACCCATCCCGAGGACGTTGACTTGGGCGTGATGAAATCCAGCATCACCAAGGCTGTCTGCGCCGCGCAAATGCCAAGGGACCAGTCCATCATTTCATTGGGTGGCACCTTCATTTACATATTCGGCAGCAAAAACGTAAAAGAGGTTGGACGGTTCGAAATCAACAAGCAGAGCTGTGATGGCTAATGAGCTGGCCCCCTTCAACCAACTCGCTCGAACCGCCGCCGCTTCAGGAACAACCCCACCCCCAACGCCACCGCAAAGATCGACAGCAACCCCAGGTCAGCCCCCCATGGACGGACCTGGCTCGCCGCCACGCAGCCGACCGCCCCCGCCACCACCAGCAGCCCACCCAGCCACGTGCGAAGCAGGTACGGTTTGACAAACCGATCGAGCAGAAAAAACAGCACCAGGGCCAGGACCAACTGGGTAATGTCAGACATGTGCTTCTCCCGTCAGGTCTTGATGATCAGTGTCGAGGCGCTGCGTTGCGGGCCGATGCCGCCGTTGACCTGCGCTTCGATGCTGACCAGTACGTCGCCGGCATGATAGGTGGGCAGAATTTCATTGGCATACATGCGCACACTCGCGCCAACAGGAACACCCACGTAAGGGGAAGCCACAGCAGAAGTGGCGCCAGCGAAGGCACTGGCGGCCAGGTTAGCGATCCTGGTGCGCTTGGCATTGAGGGCGTCGCCCTGTTGCCGCGTCAGTGGCTTGGAGATGCCGATCATCATCACGCACGGTAGGCTCTTGGCCAACATCTTGTCGTACACCTCGACGACCTTGCTGTTGACCTCGTAGTGGGCACTTTTCGCCTCGCCAAAATGCAGCTCGCGCAGGCGTCCGCGTTCGCTGTCGGAGAGGGTGATCTGCGAAACGTTGAACACGATCCCGTGATTGCCCATGTATTGGAACGTCCCTTCGAACTTCATCGCACGCATCCTTTCGAGCCAAAGGCGGGGATTCTCTAGAAGGCGGGCAGTGGATTCAAGGCAAAAGAAACGCAATGAGGAAACGGGGGGCAGGTCGACCTCCCCTGTCGCGACCTTTCCCCCCGCCGCTACTCACGCTCACGCCCGCTTGGGCAACTTCCAATTCGGCCGGATGAAGTGGCAGGTATACCCGTTCGGTATCCGCTCCAGATAGTCCTGATGCTCCGGCTCCGCCTGCCAAAACTCCCTGGCGGGTTCAATTTCCGTGACCACACGTCCCGGCCACAGCTTGGAGGCATCCACGTCAGCCGCAGTATCTTCGGCAATCTCCCGTTGCTGCTCGCTCAGGTAGTAAATCGCCGAACGATAGCTTGGTCCCAGATCATTGCCCTGCCGATTCGGCGTGCTCGGGTCATGGATCTGGAAAAAGAACTCAAGGATCTGCCGGTAGGAAATCACCGCCGGGTCAAACACGATCTCAATCGCTTCAGCATGGTTGCCATGGTTGCGGTAGGTGGCATTCGGCACATCGCCACCGGTATAGCCGACGCGCGTGTGCAGCACGCCGGGGTAGCGTCGCAACAGGTCCTGCATGCCCCAGAAGCAGCCGCCGGCGAGGATGGCGGTTTCGGTTGGGTTGGTCATGGTCTGTCCTTGCGGTTAATAGAGACAGGGATAGTTATGGGGCAATGCTGGGCAATACCAAGTTCAATCAAAGAAAAACTGCCCCCCTATCGACTCAAGGTTTATTCCTGGAACGAAACGCCGCCACCTTCATCCGGTTGCCGCACGTCGCCATGCTGCACCAGCGGCGGCGGTGTGATTTGCTCAGGTCATGGAACAGCAGCACGCAGTCGTGGGCCTCGCACTGGCGGACGAATTCAAACTTATCGTTCGTGACCAAGCCCACCAGCGACTCGGCCACCGGCCCAAGCAGGCTGGCCGGGCTGCTGTCCCGAGGACGCGTGGCAAGCCGAAATGCCTTGTTCTCCTGCGCCCATTCCAGCCTGCTCACCGGGCGACCCGCTTCAAGCACCTGATTGATCACCGCGAGATCGACGGGAACGCCTGTCATTGCCGCATTCACCACCGCCCTTGAACTCGCACGAAGCGTACGAGCGAGGGCCAGCAGCCCACTCGGCGCCTTCGGGTCAAGCTGCTCGGGCAACAGGCCCGCCTGGGTCAGCCAGCTCATCACGCTGTGATCATCGGTGAAGCAGTCATGGCGCTGATCCCCCACCCCGTACTCGGAGTTGATGAAATCAAGGGCCAGGTTGTCGGCTAGAAAAAGTGCGCCTGCGGCAGTGCTGTTCGGATTCATGGGCGGCCAGTAACCAATAAAATATGTTTGACAGGTTACCAAACCCAGGCATAACCTTCAAACACCAACTTTAACGGTTACACAGGAAGCCACATCATGACCACGTCCAACGCCACGGCCGCTGCCGGACTCACCGCCGCCTTGCTGATCAGCGGCGCGGCCCATGCAGACAACACAGTGCATTACCGCTACGAGCAGGTCGGCGACGTAAAGGTGTTCTACCGCGAGGCGGGCGACCCCAGCGCGCCGACCGTGTTGCTGCTGCACGGCTTCGCCGCCTCATCCTTCATGTTCCGCGAACTCATGCCCGAGCTTGCCGACCGCTACCACGTCATCGCGCCGGACCTGCCGGCATTTGGCTTCACCGAAGCCCCGCCGCGCGGCGAATACGCCTACACCTTCAGCCAACTGGCGAAGACCATCGGCCAGTTCACCGAACAGCTCAAACTCGATAAATACGCACTGATGGTCCACGACTACGGCGCCCCCGTAGGCTGGCGCATGGCCGTCGCCCATCCGGAGCGAGTGACCGCGATCATTTCCCAAAACGGCAACGCCTACGAAGAAGGCCTGGGCGCCGGCTGGGCCCCTATCCAACGCTACTGGCACGCCCCGACCCAACAAAACCGTGAAGCCCTGCGCGACTTCCCCACCCCCGCCTCGATCAAGTGGCAGTACCTGGAAGGCGTGGCCGACAAAAGCTCGGTGTCACCCGATGGCTACACGCTGGAAGGGCTGCAAATATCCCGTCCAGGCAATGCCGACATCCAGCTCGACCTGGTGCTGGACTACGCCTCCAACGTCGCGATGTACCCGGCCTTCCAGTCCTACTTCCGCCAGTACCAGCCACCGCTGCTCGCAGTATGGGGCAAGAACGACCCGTTCTTCCTGCCGGCCGGCGCCGAGGCGTGGAAGCGCGATATACCCAAGGCGGATATTCGTTTTTATGACACCGGGCACTTTGCGCTGGAAACCCATGGGAAGGAGATCATTCCGGCTATACGGGCGTTCCTGGACAAGAACCTCCAGTAATCAGCGCAACCCTATGTAGGAGCGAGCTCGCTCGCGAAAAATGTCAACGATAACGCCGCGACTCCGGTTTCACGCGGCGCTCCAGGATTCTTCGCGCATCAGCTCGCGCCTACCTTGTGGACATGTCCTACAGCAAGCTGCAGCGCCTTGCTCCGTTACCTACAGTTGCGTCAGAATCCGCCGGCTTGTGCGCTTGAGTGGGCGTCTCTAAGGTGGCCCGGTCGCTGACAACTCAGTGATCGGGTTTAGTAGCCCGTGGTCGAATTTCGCTTAGTGCACAAGCTTCATCCACCAGACTTCCCGTCTGTGCTTGATGGCGGCTGTGCGCAGGGCACCTTCGGGTGCGCCGGCTTTGCGGAATTCCCCGGTCTACTAACCTGCGTACAGCTGCCACCCTTTCGTTTAGTAGCGAAACGGTGTCGGCCCTGACAGGGAAATTCCGTTATGTACAAAGTCACGCCTAACCCTCCGAACGGTCCCAACCTGAAACTGAATCAGGCGGCGCATCGTGCGATTGATCACTACCTCAACGCGGGCGCCGAACCGCCAGGGCCGCCTCCTCCACCTTCGAATACGCTGTTCAGCGTTGCGGACGATGTCAGCAGTGAAGTGCTGATTGCCAATAGCTATGAGACTTTTTCTTCGGTGACTGCGTTGTTGCTGGACCTGTCGGATGAGCTGGAAGGGAAGCAGCGGGATGTGGCGTTGGCGATTCACCAGTTGAGTGAATTGGGGGTTTTGTTGGTGGATAAGTTGATGGAGCGGGAGGGGGCTGCTGGAGCGGGCAGCTAACCTTCCACCCACTCGATAGATCGCTGAGTCGTTGTGGCCACTTTTATGACGACTCGGCGATTGTCTAGCGCGGTAAAAAAATCCGTCCCCTTAACGTCCCTTAACTTCAATGCCCCTTTCAACTAATAAATAATATTAAAAAAATGGGTGATGGTGTTGGGCGGGAGGGGGCGAGGGGGTGTAAATACCCTAATTCATAGCTTTACTCCTTTTTTTTAGATGCATCTTGCATCGCCTTGGCAAACTCCGTGACAAGTTCAAAAACCTTTGGATCAATCACCTCGGATGCCGTTTTAGAAAATGCGTTATTACCACTAATATTCCAGTGCTGGAAAATATCTTTTACATTGGTTGCATTAGCTTCTTCACTGAAAGCTTGAAGGAAAAATTTCCCGAAGGAAATAGCGTGAATTCTATCGGCATTTTTCAATGCTTCCTCCATATAAGCCTTTGCCAAGGTAAAAGAATATTTTGCCATTGCTAAGAGCAGGCCAATTAAAACTATATTTTTAATAGCAATATAGACCACAACATCCCAACTTGATTTATCGCTAGAGAGCCCCGTCCCCCCAAAGGCCGCAATTAGTGCAGACGCCACTACACCTATAACAATTGCAGCATATCCAAGCCGATACCAAAGCGTAGCACTTGATTTCAGTGAGTTCTCTCGAGTTCTAAGCTCTGCAATTGCTTCCTCCACATACGCAGCGGACTTCCGTTCAATTTTTTCGGCTTTGAGAGTTATCTGCTCTACCTTTGCAGCCCTCCTACCCTCATAAGAGGATATAGCTCTGTTTATACTTCCAACCGCGCCATCAATAGCGTTCGCACTATTAGGATCAATACTTATGTACAAAAATTCTCTCACTTCAGGCGGAAGTGGCAGATCACCAAAAACAACTATTAAGATCAGTTTCTCATCATTCTCTTTCGCATAAGACAGAATATAATTTAATTCCACACCACCACTTTTACTATCTAGAAAACCTTGAGTGATAGGAACTATTACTACGTCTGCCTTGCGAACGACATCTTTAATTGACTCACCCCAAAGATAACCGGGCTCAATATAAACCTTTAGTAATTCGTGATACTCCGAAAGCTTTAACTCCAGAGCTCTCTCAAGTTCAGTTTGCTCAGCAACATCGAAAAAAAATACATTTTTCATATTTAACCTATGTAGCTTACGTAAAATTTTGGTGAATCGGGGTCAACCTGAAATATCAAAACCTGTCAAACAGGCGACTCCGCTGCCTGTTATAAGCGTCACAAAATCCTCATACGAAATTAAGTATAATGTTAACGCTGCCCTTTAGTCTCTGCCTCCCGAATCACCTCCAAACTATACTCTTCGCCAGACCTCACTTTCTCTAAGAGTTCTTTAAACGCCTCAGAATAACGATGCGACTGTATTTCCGCACCATTCATGATCGCGCAGTGGTATTTATTGTCAAAACTCTTTATATCCACACCAGTTACTTCAGCGATGTTAGTCATTAGCCGATCACAAGCGTGCCAGTACTTATAACCCATGGCTTGACCGATGTTTGTTAGGGTGAATGGAAAGTTTAGATTGAATGCCAAACCATCTGCTCCGTCAGCTATACCATAAAGTTTGGCTAGTTCTCCATCCGCTGCGGTTACATCAGCAAGTACGCGGTAATCTACCTGTACCGGATTGCGTGGAATATCGGTCCTCACCAATTGGTAAGTACGTGCCAACAGCGCACGAAGAAGTCTAGGATTCACATTCTGCAGCGCTTCATTTGCACCAAAAGCCGAGTAAACCCAGCTAAAGTCATTTGCGACAACGCTTTTGATGATTACACTGCGGTGGTCTGAAACGGGGATTAGTCGTTCCCGTCGTGGATACACTTCAGTCAGATCCCTATCGTCCCACTCCAAAATGTAGATATTTGGTATTAGCTTGCCATCTTCAGAAAGAATTTCATCGATATCTGCGAGAATCGCTTTTATGTTTGGGTCTTCAGCTCGATAACCGATGAACAACAGCGGATGTTCGGCAAAGAACGCCAGTAGTTTCGCGGAAAGGTATTTTTTGCGTTTTACAAATTCATCGTAGTCAGCACGCGTCAGTACGATACTCTCAGGATTGGATGCGCACCCGTGAATCTTGAATATCTCACCAATGCTTGCATGATTTGCGTACAAAATTTTCTGTCCAACAATCGATTCATACTCTGGAAAAAGCACCTCAAGCAACTGATCGTAGTTGGTTGTTATTATCGAGTGCGGTCGGATTTTTTTTAATATATCTATCTCATCAACCAGCTTATGCCCCTCCAATGCAAGCAACTCTTTGAAGATTTTAGCAACGGTGTGTTTTATATAAATCTGAGGTGAATTAGCTTCTTCATAGAGTTCTTTAGGAAATTGATCCTGACCAGCGCCCCATGCCCAATCATTGTACTTTTCAGAGAACTGAGTCCCAATATCTACAAAGTCTGGATAGCGCTGCTTGTAATAGGCAAATTGTCGGATCTCTGGGCATCGAACGGCTAGATCCTTGAGCAGTTCTTCCCAGTTTGGACCATTCAGGTAGCGCTTGGTGAAACCGGAACCCACAAATAAGATAGGCTGACATGCCATATCACCGATGCAAGCCTTAATATCATCCGTAACGTCATTAACGTACTTTGCGTAATCCATATTCATCGTTGCGACTCCATGACAGTTATGGTACTTCCTCACATCTCTTTTCTGCTTATTATTTTCAATGTTCGACCAGCATCTTTCGAATTTTTTCACCCAACGACAAAACTTTAAATGCCTACTGAAATTTAAAAACCAGCATTTATCCATACCATCAAAAATAACAAGCACCCATGTTCGCTTATGAAAAATAAGGGTCCGATCACATTTAAAATTATGGTATTCTGCCCCTTTTTTTAGACAACTAAGAGCACACTTCTCGAAAACACTTAAAACTCAGTAATGCCCCCTTGAATGTCAGATGACGGAGGACCGTAAGCCCGTAGCTAGTCCCCAGGTTTGTGCTTGTGGATAGGCAAAGTCGGGTGTTTTTTATCGTTGGGAGGATTCACGTGCCGTCTGCGGTCCTCCTTGCCATCTTCGCGCTTGGGTTTCGGACCTGGCTTGATATCAGTAAACATACCTACTCCTTTAAAGAACAGAGGTGAGAAGCTTTGAAAAAGTAGCACATAGCCAGCTACCTAGCTCATTTAACTGACGTAACCTGTATCGCCCCGCAGCTCCCCAAATCGGATACGAAAGAAAGAGAGAGGTTCTGGCCTCCGCTAAAAGCTAGATGATTTTGTGATACACGACCATCGACACCACTTCTGGGTACGGTTCCCGTCAATCGG
>NZ_VYKD01000023.1:0-69910 GCF_032424295.1 Pseudomonas sp. JV449
ACTAATCACATGCCTACCCCCGCATCCCCACCCGACCGAGCCCACCCCATGAATCCACTCTCCCTCCTGAAAAAATCCCGGCCCGCTCGCCAAGGCACCACCACCCTCACCAGCACCGCCAACAATCTGGACGCCGCCCTCACCGCCCTACGCATCAACCCCTCCCTGATCACCGGCTTCATCTCCCCCCATCTGGACATCGACGCCATCGCCGCCAAGCTCAAGCGCCGTTTCCCCCAGTCCACCCTCAGCCTGTGCACCACCTCCGGCGAGCTCTGCAATGCGCCCGGTTCGCTGTATTGCGCCACCGGTGAGCGCTGGGACCGGGTTGTGTTGCAGCTGTTCGACGACAGTCTGATCGCCTCGGCCGAGGTGGTGATGGTGCCACTGGAGTGTGAGGACATTCGCGGTGGCGGCACTCGCCTGGGGATGCAGGAGCGGATTGCCAAGTTGGTGGCCAATATCAAGCGGGTGCAGGTGCGTACGTCGATTGATCATCGCGATACGTTGGCGTATGTGGTGTTCGATGGGTTGTCGGCGTCGGAGTCGTTTTTCATGGAGGCGCTGTATGAGTCAGGGCGGTTTCCGTGTTTGTTTGTGGGGGGATCGGCCGGGGGTAAGTCGGATTTCCAGAAGACGCTGATTCATGACGGCCAGCGCAGTTATCAGAACCATGCGCAGATTGTGTTCTTGAAGACGGCGGCCCATGTGCGGTTTGGGGTGTTCAAGAGCCAGAATTTCAAGGCGGCGGATTTGACCTTCAGTGTGCTGACGGCGTCGGTGGAGGACCGCACCATTGACCAGGTGATCGACAGCAGCGGCAATATCAAGAGCATGGTGCAGGCGCTGTGTGATGCGTTCAGTTGCGCGCCACAGGCGTTGGAGTCGAAGCTGGCGGATTATTCGTTTGCGATTCGGGTGGGCAGTGAGTTGTTTGTGCGGTCTATCGCGCGTATCGATTATGAGCAGCAGATCGTGCAGTTGTTTTGCGACGTGGCGCCGGGCGAGGAGTTGGTGATGGTGCGGCGTACGCCGTTGCGTGAGGCGACGCGCCTGGACTATGAGCAGTTCTTGCGTGGTAAGGGTGGCCAGCCGGTGGCGGGGATTTTGAATGACTGCATTCTGCGCCGGCTGAACAACGGCTCCGAGCTGGGCAGCATGGCCGGCATTTTTGGAGATGTGCCGTTGGCGGGGTTTTCGACCTTCGGGGAGATTTTGGGCCTGAACCTGAACCAGACGCTGACGGCGATTTTCTTCTTTCGGGTGGCCAAGGGTGCGAGTTTCAGTGATGAGTACGTGGACAATTTCATCGCCCATTACGGCGAGTTCAAGGCGTTTTTCCTACGGCGTCAGGTGAAGAAGCTGGCGGGGTTGAACCATGTGGTGGTCAAGCAGATTACCGCGTTCAAGAACAATGATTTCACCGACACCCTGAATACCCGAGGCCTGGACCGTAATATCCTGCCAGTCTTCGAGGGCCTGGCCGACTTGGGCCTGGTGTTGGCCCAGGCCGAGCGTCAGCAGGAGGACATCGCTTCGCAGCTCAAGCATTACTCCGGCGAGTTGCACGCCTCGATGGATGAACTGGTGGGCACGATTGGCCAGCAGAACAGCGTGTCTGCCCAGGCCGGGGCCACGGTGGAAGGGCTGTCGAGCCAGGCGGATGTCGCGGTGCAGGGCGCACGTACGCTGGCGGGGTCGAGTTTGCGTATTCAGTCGATTGTGCAGGTGATCCAGCAGATCGCCGGGCAAACCAATTTGCTGGCGCTCAACGCGGCCATTGAAGCCGCGCGCGCCGGCGACCTCGGCCGTGGCTTTGCGGTGGTGGCAGACGAGGTGCGCAAGCTGGCGGAAATCACGCGCAAGAATGCGGCGGAAATTGGTGTGGATATCGACTTGTTGTCGAGTGAGATCCAGCGGGTGGCCCAGCAGATTGAAGACCAGTCCACCGGGGTGGGTGCGCTGCGGGAGATGCTGGATGTGCTGGAGGCGTCGAGCCGCGCCACCGAAGGCACGGCGCAACGGACCAAGACCATTGCCGATACGTTGACCGGGCTCACCCATGCGTAGGCGCTAGCAGCAGGTAAAAAAACGGCGCGGGGCTCATGGCACTGAACGGGGAATTCAGTGCATGATGCGTCGCTCATATCAAGGACGATAACAACCGTGAAAAGCGCCCTCGCCGCCCTGCTATTGCTGTGCCTGACCGCTCCCGCCTTCGCCGCCGAAAACCCCGTCGGCTTCAAGACCGTCACCCTGCCCGATACGCAAGAAAACCGACCACTCGAACTGGTCGTCTGGTACCCCGCCACCACCACCGCCAAACCCACCCTGATCGCCGACAACGCGGTATTCATCGGTGCCCTCGCCGTACCCGACGCCCCGCCGGCTGCCGGTGAGCATCCGCTGGTGGTGCTCTCCCACGGGTATGGCGGTAACTGGGGCAAGCAGGTGTGGCTGGCCAGTGCGTTGGCGCATCAGGGCTACATCGTGGCGGCGGTCAACCACCCCGGCACCACCACCAAGGATCGCAACCTGCAAACCGCCGCGCAGTTATGGCAACGCCCGGCCGACCTGAGCCGCGTGATCGACGCGGTATTGGCCCAGCCGAAGCCATTTGGCGCGGTCGCGAATGGCCAGATTGCCGCCGTGGGCCATTCCCTTGGCGGCTGGACCGTGCTGGAAATCGCCGGGGCGCGCTTCGACCCCGAGCTGTTCAGCCGCGACTGCAGCGCCCACCCCAAGCTCGGCGGCTGCATCGGCTATCAGGAGATGAATCCCGCTGGCACGCCAGAAGGTAAAGCGCGCTTGGCGGCGGATTTGAGCGACAAGCGCGTCACCGCCATCGTGTCCCTGGACCTGGGCCTGTCGCGCGGCTTCACCGACGCCAGCCTGGCTGCGCTGCCGGTACCGGCGCTGGTGATTGCGGGGGGTGTGCCGTCGGAAGATATGGACCCGCAGTTGGAGTCCGCTGATATGGTCAAGCGCCTGCCTGAAGCAACGACCAAGTATGTGGAGATCAGCGACGCCACCCACTTCAGCTTTATGTCGATCTGCAAGCCGGGCGGCATGGCGTTGATTGAGGAGAGTTCGCCAGGCGACGGCATGATTTGCCGCGATGGTGAGGGGGCTCGGCCACGGGCGGTGATTCAGCAGCAGGTGGTGGGGCTGATCAGTGAGTTTTTGGGGCGCAAAGCGCCTAACTAAAGAAAAGGCTATTCAAGAAAAAACGAATCAAATACGATGCAGAAGTGCATTAACCCTCACAAATGCATTGTATAGGATGCAAAAACTGTGGACGATTTAGGTTTCCTGATCAAAAACCTGCGAAAGGCAGCTGGCCTTTCCCAAAGCCAGCTCGCACTTCGGCACGGTATGAGTCGTGCAACCATCTCCGGAATCGAGAACAACACCATCCCCGAAGTGGGAATTCGCAAGGTGGCTGCGATCCTTGAAGGGTTAGGGTACGAGTTAACCGCGACACCTAAGCGTCGACGCAAAACGCTGGATGAACTGAAAGCAGAAAACGTCCATGACTAGACCAAGCGATCGGCTGCACATCGGCACCAGCGGAGTGCCTGCCGGAATACTCGGGCGCGGCGAAGAAAACCAGCGCGATTCGGTGTTTTCGTATAACCCGGCAGTCACCGAAAAGAACGCGGTTTCCCTGACCATGCCGGTGCGCCTGGAGAGCTACATCTGGGCGTATGGCATCCATCCCCTGTTTGAGATGCATCTCCCCGAAGGCCACCTGAAAGCGGAGCTTGTGCGACGTTTCAGCAAGTCAGTGCGAGGCTTTGATGACTTCACATTGCTGGGTATCGTCGGCCCCCATCAACTGGGCCGCATCAGCGTCGCCCGAGCCACTGCGGATGAATTACTACCTGAAATAAAACTCTCCGAGCTGCTCGTGTATGACGGGGCGAAAGATCTGTTCGACGACCTGATGAAAACCTACGCAGCCTACTCAGGCGTTTCGGGCGTTCAGCCGAAGGTACTGGTGCGCAACGTTGACGATACGAATCCTGACGTTGCGCGTCTCACCCATCGTGGCGCTACGCACTTGGTGAAGGCCTTCAATGATTCAGACTTCGCGCAACTGGCCGCCAATGAGTTTTTCTGCATGCGCGCGGCATTTCATACAGGCCTTGAAGTGCCTGAATGCCAGTTGAGTCAGCAGGGTAAGTTTCTGGTGGTCAAACGGTTCGACATCGGTGAAAGCGCCTACCTTGGTTTTGAAGATATGTGCGTTTTATCCGGATGGGGGACAGATAAAAAGTACGACGGTAGCTACCAGGGTTGCGCGAAGTTGATCAAGACTTACGTCTCTCCTTCTCTTGTGACCAAGGCACTTGAGGACTTTTTTATGATGGTGGCGCTCTGCGCCGGCATACAAAATGGAGACGGGCACTTGAAGAATTTCGGCCTGCTCTATGAGAACTGCGCAGAAGACGCCGATATTTGGCTCGCGCCAGCTTACGACCTTGTGACGACCACGGTGTATCAAGTCAACGACATTATGGGTCTGTTGCTCGGCGGTTCAAAGGCTTGGCCAAAACGTAAGATGCTGGTCCAGTTCGGGCGCAGTTCGTGCAGTTTGACAGAAGCCCGTTGCAATGAATTGCTCGCCAGAGTCCACAGCGGTATGAGCCGTGCAATGGTGGAGCTTTCGGAGTATCGAAGCACCCATCCGGAGTTTGATGTTGTTGGGGAAAAGATGACCGCTGCATGGGCAACAGGGCTGGCGAGGAGTATTGAACCGGCGTGATTGTGCTTGCTTGGTATAGGGCGGTGATTCAGCAGCACGGCTGACTATTTATCGTTTTAACTTTATTGAACGGCGGAGCGAACATGCAAGAAAGTAAACCACTGAAGGGACTGGGCGGTTGGCTGATCGTGGTTGGGTTGGGCCTGTTTATAGCCTTGGCGCGTCTGGGTTATGCCCTTATCGCGGTGTATTACCCGATATTCGCAGATGGCGCGTTTAGTACCCTCACCTCATCCGGCCCGACGATGACTAACGCCCTGTGGGGCGCGATCCTGATTTCAGAAACCCTCGTCAATGCAGTCTTTATCGCGGCCTTTGGTTATTTGGTTTACCTGTTCTTCTGCGAACATTATTTATTCCCCAAGGTTTATATCGTCACGCTCATTGCCTCGGCTGTTTACGTTCCACTTGATGCATGGTTCAGCTCGCTTGTTCTGGTGGATGAACCCATATTCGACTACAACACGACCAAGGAAACCGTCCGCGGATTGGTGTCCACCTCGATCTGGGTCCCCTACATACTGTTCTCCAAAAGGGTCAAGGCAACGTTTGTCCAACGCCGGCCGGTTGCGGCGCAAGCGCCTGGCCCCGTCAGCCTTTGACGCGGTGAGCATCGAGCCTGCCCGATGACCGGCTGGCGCTCACCGGCAAAGAAAAACGCCACCACCAGCCACACCCTGCCAGGCAGGCTGCCCCCATCACATCGATAGCACTGATGATTACTATCGAACCTCTCGCCTAGCGTTGCCGAGCCCGATTCCTATAATAACCTTCTAATTTTTCACCCTCGCCTGGCCTCAGGCAACATCCCCCCCTTGGAACCCAGCATCATGCCAAGCGCCCTCCAGGCCCCCAGCGGCCGTCCCGAACATAATCAACAAAGCCTCAAACAGCAGTGGCTGGCGATTCTCTCGGTCGCGGTGGGCGCCTTCGCCCTGGTGACCAGTGAATTCCTGCCGGTGGGTGTACTCAACGACGTCGCCGCCGACCTCGGTATCAGTGCCGGTCGCGCCGGGCTGATGGTGACGCTGCCGGGCATCATGGCTGCCCTCGCCGCGCCGTTCCTGTCGGTGAGCATTGGCGCCATGGACCGTCGTTACCTGCTGATCGGCCTGACGCTGATCATGATCATCGCCAACTCGGTCGTGGCCTTTGCCAGTGACTTCAACCTGCTGCTGTTCGGCCGCGTATTGCTGGGCATCAGCATCGGCGGGTTCTGGGCCACGGCCATTGCCCTCAGTGGGCGGTTGGCGCCCAAGGGCGTGGGCGTCGCGAAGGCCACCTCGATCATCATGATGGGCGTGACCCTGGCCACCGTGCTCGGCGTGCCCGTCGGTACCTGGCTCAGCGGCCTGATGGGCTGGCGCATGACGTTCCTGGTCACTGCGTTGCTGGGCGTGCCGGTGCTGCTGGCGCAGGTGTTCCTGCTGCCGCGGCTCACCCCGGAGAAGGCCATTCGCATCAGTGACCTGCCGGCGTTGTTTATCAACCCACAGGCGCGGATCGGGTTGATCGCGGTGCTGTTGATCGGCCTGGCGCACTTTGCGGCCTATACCTATGTCGCGCCGTTCTTCAAATACAGTTCCGGCTTCGACGGGCCGACGATTGGTTCGCTGTTGCTGCTCTTCGGCGTGGCCGGGGTGTTCGGCAATATCTTTGCCGGTTTCGCCGCCAACCGCAGCGTGCGTCACACCCTGTTGCTGGTGGCGCTGATGATCGGCACCAGCACCGCGCTGTTCCCCCACTTCGCCACCGGCATGACCGGCGCAGCGATGCTGATCGGGCTGTGGGGCTTCGCCTTCGGCGCCTTCCCGGCCTGTGCCAGTATCTGGATGTTTGTGGTGGCGCCCAAGGATGTCGAACGCGGCATGCCGCTGTTTGTGGCCTTGTTCCAAGTAATCATTGCCTTGGGCTCGTTCTTCGGTGGGCGGATCGTCGACCAGTTGGGCAGCTCGGTGCTGTTGAGCCTGGCCACGGCGCTGCTGGGCTGCGGTTTTGTCACCGTGCTGGTGTTGGGGCGCAACGTCAGTAATAGCCTGGCGACCCAGCCTGGCTAGGCCTGTGCGGCGGCTACGTGGGGAGCTGTCGCCATTTTTAAGCTGGTATCATCGCGGCCTGTCCAACCCGGGTACAACCTATGAATCGCCAGAAAAAACTGCAACAGCTGTTCAAGGCCAAAGCCAAAAAGGCCAGCGCCAAATTGGCACCGAAATCCAAGGATAAGTACATCAGCAAGGCCGAGCGGGAAAAGCTGGCGGCTGAGGCCGCCCAGGCGCCAGACATGTCCCCCGAGGGTTAACTCAGCAACCGCTCAGCGCTTCGGGCCGGCGCTCACCGGCAAAGAAAAACGGCCGCAGGCGCACGCCCACGCCGTTGCCGATAAACGCCGCCACCAGCCACACCCAGCCATGCAGGCTGCCCGAGGCGATGCCGCTGAAGTACGCGCCGATGTTGCAGCCGTAGGCCAGGCGCGAGCCGTAGCCGAGCAGCAGGCCGCCGATCACTGCGGCCAGCAGCGAGCGGGCCGGGATCTTCAGGCTGGGGGCAAAGCGTCCGGCCAGGCCGGCGGCCAACAGCGCACCGAGGACGATACCGATGTCCATGACGCTGGTGATGTCTTCCCACACCGGCGCAGCCAGGGCCTTGGCGTTGCCCGGCATTTGCCAGAACGCCCAGCTGGCCACGTCCACACCCAACCCGTTTGCCACCTTGGCGCCCCACAGCGCGAAGGCCGAGGTAATCCCCCACGGCCGCCCGGCCAGCGCCAGGGTGGCGTAGTTGAGCAACGCCAAACCAATCGCGCCCCATACCAACGGCCATGGCCCACGCAGGAATCGGCGCAGGCCTTGGTGTTCGCTGGTCACGCCTTCTTCAAGCTGGCCGTGGCGGCGCTTTTCCAGGCTCACGGTGACGGCCGCGATGAGCGCAAACATGGCCAGGCTGGCGAGCAACGCGGGCACTACGCCGAAGCTCTTGACGATGGACACCGCCGGGAACGCCGGCAATGCAAACCACCAGTCCACATGGTGGGTGGCGATCAGCGAGCCGCAGATAAAGAACAACAGCGTCACCAGCATGCGCGCATTACCGCCGCCCACCGTGAACAGCGTGCCCGAGGCACACCCGCCGCCCAACTGCATGCCGATGCCGAAAATAAACGCGCCGAACACCACCGACACCCCGGCCGGCGCCACCAGCCCGACCACCGGTTGCCCGAACAACGTGCCCGCCCCCAGCGCCGGGAAAAACAGCAGCACCGCCAGCGCGAGCATCACCATCTGCGCCCGCAGGCCAGCGCCACGGCGATCATTGATAAACACGCGCCAGGCAGAGGTGAAGCCGAAGGCAGCGTGGTAAAGGGTCAAGCCCAGCGCGGCGCCAACCACCAGCAACAGCACCTGGCGCGAACCGACGCTGTTTTGCAGGAACAGGGCGCCCAGCACCAGGATGAAAAAGGCCACCAGCGGCGCGACAGGCTTGCGCGCAGGGGTGAGGGAAAGAGAGGTGCTCATGGGGTATCTCGGTTTGATTTGAAGGGGTGATTGCGAAGGGGCGAGTATAACCTGTGGGCGTTGTCGATCTTCAGCGAGGCTGCGATAGCGATGTGTCAGGCAACGTAGATGCAAGCGATGCCACCGTCAGCGCAGCCTCGCCAGGGCTCGATAACTCTTATCAAATCAAAATAACCAATTGATTTTTAAGGATTAAAACTTAACAAAAAAGTCTTGAGTCTTGCATAAACAATTTCAGGCTGACCGAATTCCTGTGGTGAGCGGGCTTGTCCCGCGTTGGGGTGCGAAGCGCCTCTGATGAAGATGAATGCGGTGTATCAGGTACTCCTCCGCGCCTGGTTTTGGGGCTGCTGCGCAGCCCAACGCGGGACAAGCCCGCTCACTACAGGGTCCCAGTTGGCTACACAACAGCCTCTCGCTGCGGTCACCTTGTATAGGGGGGTGGGGTATGACACACTCCGCCGCACTATAGGTAGGGGGGTATACCGTGGGCCATATCGCAGCCAAGAAAGACAGCCTGATAAAACGGGTCAAGCGCATCGCCGGGCAGATTCAGGCGGTGGAAAAAGCCCTGGCGTCGGACGCCGACTGCGCCAAGACCCTGCACCTGGTGGCCGCTACGCGCGGCGCCATCAACGGCTTGATGGAAGAAATCATCGAAGAACACGCCAGGGCGCACGTGGCCGATCCCTCCCTCAGCGAGGAAGAACGCAGCAAGGGCGTCGAAGAACTGCTCGAAGCCATCCGGCGCTACGCCAAATGACGCCCACGACCCACCACGCCCACGACCATGTGTTCCTCGGCGCCGCCCACGACGAGAACGCCAGGCGCACCCTGTGGGTGGTGATGCTGACGGTGGTGATGATGGTGGCGGAAATTGCCGCCGGCTACCTCACCGGCTCCATGGCCCTGCTGGCCGACGGTTTTCATATGGCGACCCATGCCGGTGCCTTGGGCATTGCCGCCGCAGCCTATGCCTATGCCAAACGCCATGCGCGCAGCCCGCGCTACAGCTTCGGCACCGGCAAGGTGGGCGACCTGGGTGGCTTCGCCTCGGCGCTGATCCTGGCGCTGGTGGCCCTGGGCATTGGCGTCGAGTCGGTGATCCGCCTGCTGAAACCCACCGAGGTGCAGTTCGGTACCGCCACCCTGATTGCCGTCGTGGGCCTGGTGGTGAATATCGTCAGTGCGCTGTTGCTGGGCCACGGTCACAGCCATGAGCACGATCACGAGCACCACCACGGCAGCGACAACAACCTCAAATCCGCCTATGTGCATGTGCTCGCCGATGCGCTGACCTCGGTCCTCGCCATCGCCGCCTTGCTGGCCGGGCGTTACCTGGGCTGGGTGTGGCTGGACCCGGTGATGGGTATCGTCGGTGCCATCGTGATCGCGCGCTGGGCCTGGAGCCTGATGGGGGTGACCGCCGGTGTGCTGTTGGATCAAACCGATGAGCACGTCGCCGCCGAGATCCGCGAGTTGGTCGAGCAACCCGGCGACGCCAGGATTACCGACCTGCACGTGTGGCGCGTGGGCCCCGACGCCCACGCAGCGATCGTGAGTGTGCTCGGCCAGGCGACCACGGATGCCGACACCCTTCGCGAGCGTCTCAAGGCGGTGCATGAAGTGAGCCACCTCACCATTGAGTTTCGTTCGGCGTAAGCCTTTACCCCCCCAGGTGACCCCTTGGCTAAAGACATCGAAAACCCCTGCGTCTCCACCTGCCAGCTCAGCGGCGACCTGTGCGTCAGCTGTGGCCGCAGCAAGGACGAGATCCGCAAGTGGAAACGCATGAAACGCCCCGAGAAAATGGCCGCCGTGCAACGTGCAACCCAACGCTTGAAAGCGTTGAAAAAAGCCAGGTAAGCCGCTTGATCAGGAGCGCCCCACCGACCCCGATACCGGAAGGTTACCCAGCAATTTGAGCCCGGTGCTTTTCACGAAGGTGTCGTAGTCCATCGGCTTCTGGATACGCGTTTCGGCGTTGGGCAGCACGTAGGCCCAGGCGCGCTGGCTGGAGGCGTCGTACACCAGCTTGAACAGGCGCGTCGGCACCCAGACCTTGTTGGCGCCGATGGTGCTGTAGCCCGGGTCGAACAGCGGCCCGGTGAACACATACACGTCACCGCCCGCGCGCACCGCGAACTTGCGCACGTCGGCCTCGACCTTACTCCAGATCTTGCGGTTGTTGGTGGGGTCCTGAGGCACCATGTTCGACAGCGCAAACGACTGGGCCATGGCCTTGGCATCGGGGGCATCGGCGGCCGGGGATTGATGGCCGCGATCCATGGCCGGTTGCTGGCCATGGTAGTCGCTCAACTCGGCCCGCGCGCCCTTGGGAATGCGCGGGTCCGCGTAGAAATGGTTGGTCCGTTCCTCGCCTTTGGCGTCCTTGAGCTGGCGGGCGTTGAGGCGCTCGACCACCACCAGCGGCGTCTTGCTGGTTTGCGAATACAGCACGGCGAAATGGTCGGAGCACAGCGCCAGGGGTTTCATGCTGGCGGGGATGGTTGCGGTTTTGATCGGCGTCGCGCCAGGGAATACATCGGCACAGCTGTCGAACGACAACTGCCGTTCCTGAGTGGAATAAAGGTCTATCGCACCACGGGCATGCGCCCCGGCCGAAAACAGGATAAAGGCCGATAGCCCAACTGCAATGTTGCGTAGGTACATGGATTGAATCTTCGAAGGAAAGTGAAGCGGCAGGCTCCGCGTACGGAGCCAAGTGAATGATATTTCGAGGATTATGGACTAGCAGATGTCAGATTAGTGCCCGAGCGACGCCGGCTTTCCCGCACCCCGCGCGCCCGGCTTGAAGCCATGGGCGCTGGCCACCCAGGCAATGGCAAACGACACGGCCACCAACAGCAGCATCGCCCACGCAAATGCGCCCACGCCCCAGGTGTCCAGCAGCACGCCACCGACCACGCCGCTGCCGGCAATCGCGCTGTTCCACGCCACCACGTTCAGCGACAGCGCCACATCCGCGCCCTCTCCCGCCGCATCCGCCAGGGCGGTTTGCAGCAAGGTCGCGGCGCCGCCGAAGCTCAGGCCCCAGACCGCCACGCCGAGGTAAATCACCTGCGGCATCGTTCCCAGTAAGCCGAACACCAGGCTGATGAGCGCAAAGCTCGCCAGGCTTGCCAGCACGGTGTTGCGCAATAACGGCTCAACCAGCCTGGCCGTGAGCCAAATCCCCGCCAGCGCAGCGATCCCGAAGACCAGCAACACCAGGTCCACGCGCTCGGCCAAACCGGCCGGCGCCACGAACGGTGCGATGTAGGTGTACAGAATGTTGTGCGCCAGCATCCAACTGATCACCACCGCCAGCACAGGGCGCACGCCCGGCGTGGTCAGCACCTTGCCCAGCGACAGGCGTTGATGGGCGGGCTGCGGCGCGTAGTCCGGGACTTTTACCAGCACCCAGGCGATCAGTATCAGGCTCACCGCCGACATCAGGCCGAAGGTGGTGCGCCAGCCCACCAGGCCACCGAGCCAGGTGCCCAGCGGCACTCCCAACGACAGCGCAATCGGCGTGCCGACCATCGCCAGCGCCAGTGCCTTGCCCTGTTGGTGGGGCGCAACCATGCGCCGGGCGTAACCGGCCAGCAGGCTCCAGGCCAACCCCGCCGCCACCCCGGCAAAGAAGCGCGCCACCAGCGTCACGCCATAGTGGGACGACAACGCAGTGATCGAGTTGAACAGCAGGAAACCGACGATGGTCAGCAGCAGCACATTGCGCCGGCGCCAGCCACGGGTGGCGATGGTCATGGGGATCACCGCCAGCACCGAGCCCAGCGCATACGCGGTGACCATCTGCCCGGCCATCGACGGCGAAATCGCCAGGCCATCGCTGATCAACGGCAACAGGCCGGCGGGCAGGGTTTCGGTGACGATACAGATGAAGCCCGTCATCGCCAGGGCGAGCAAGGCACCGATGGGCAGGCGCTCGGAGGCGGCCGATAAAGTGAGTGAGGGGGTCACGGGAAACTCCTTGGGCAAGACATAGATACTGATCGATATAAATGTTGCGGGCGATTGGTGCGCGTTGTCAACGACTTATGTATCGACTAGTATTTATCTCGCTTTCCCACCGGAGACCTGACATGGCACAAATGGGCCGCCCCCGCACCTTCGACCGCGAACACGCCGTGGAACAGGCCATGCACCTGTTTTGGCAGCATGGCTACGACGCCACTTCCCTGGCTCAACTCAAGGCGGGCTTGGGTGGCGGGATCTCCGCGCCGAGTTTCTACGCGGCGTTCGGCTCCAAGGAGGCGTTGTTCGACGAGTGTGTGCAGCGCTACCTGGCGACCTACGCCCAGGTCACCGAATGCCTGTGGGACGACACCCTGCCCCCGCGCCAGGCCGTCGAAACCGCGCTGCGCCAGTCGGCGCGCATGCAATGCGAAGACGGGCACCCCAAAGGCTGCATGGTGGCGCTGGGCGTGATGAGTGCGCCCAGCCCGGAAAATGCGCGGGTGGCCGACGGGTTGACCCAGTCGCGCCTGCGTACGCGGGCGGGGATTGTGGCGTGCGTGGAGCGCGCGGTTCGGTTGGGCCAGTTGCCGCAACAGACCCAGCCCGCCGTGATGGCGAGTGTGTTTGACAGTTTTTTGCAGGGGGTGTCGATCTTGGCGCGGGACAATGTGCCCCATGCCACCCTCGACGCGGCGATCAGCCAGTTGCTGATGAGCTGGGATGTTGCCGCGTCAACGGTACCTCCCCGTAGCACACCTTCGAAATAACCGCCTTCCATGGGGGGGATAACCCAGCGGATGTTCAGCCCCGGCGATATAAATACGGCGCTCCCTGCGGGCCACGCTTGCTTTCGCTGATGGCACACCGCTAATCTTGCGAATAATTCTTATCCGCAGACGTATTCTTCCATGTCGGCAAGCAACCTTCCCTTGAACCAGGCTGTCCATGCGCTCTACACCGAGCACCATGGCTGGCTGTTCGGCTGGCTGCGCAAAAAGCTGGGTTGCCCCCATAACGCCGCGGATCTTTCCCACGATACGTTTGTGCGAATCCTCGCCTCCCGCGATGCCCTCGGTGGCATGCGCGAGCCCCGGGCGTTTCTCACCACAACGGCGCGCCACCTGATTATCGACCGCGCACGCCGCCGCCGGTTGGAAGAGGCCTACCTGCGGGAACTGGCGCAGACCGTCGAGATGATGGAGCAATGCCAACAGTCGCCGGAACAAATCCTCGTCACCCTGGAAGCGCTGGAGCAGATCGCCTTCGTGCTCGACGGCCTGGCCCTGAATGCGCGGCAGGCGTTCCTGCTGTACTTCCTCGAAGGCCTGCGCCAAAGCGACATCGCCAGCCGCCTGGGGATTTCCGAGCGCATGGTGCGCAAGCATTTGATGAACGCACTGATGCACTGCAACCACGCGTTGGACGTATGAGCAGCGACCTCGACCAGCAGGCCGCCAACTGGGTGATTCGCCTGAATGAAGGCAACCTCAGCGAGCGCGAGCAACAGCAATTCGAACGCTGGAAGGCCGCCGACCCACGGCACGTGGCGGCGTTTGAGCGCTTGCAGGGTTTTGTCGGGCGTTTGCAGGCGTTGCGCCCGCAACAGGCGCCGGTGCAGGCCGCGCTGGAAGCGGCACGGGTACGTCGGCGCAACCCGGCCGGCCGCGTGCTGCTGGGCCTGTTGCTGGCGTTGCCGGTGGCCCTGGCACTGCGAACCTACCCGCCCGGTTACTGGCTGGCCGACCAGCGCACCGCCCCGGCGCAATGGCAGCGGGTCGACCTGGAAGATGGCTCGCAATTGACCCTCGGCGGCAACAGCGCCGTCGACCTGACTTTCAACGGCCAGCAGCGCCAGGTGCGCTTGCTGCGCGGCGAAATCCTCGTGCAAGTGGCCCATGATGCGACGCGGCCGTTTACGGTGGTGACCGACGACGGCCAGATGCGTGCCCTCGGCACGCGCTTCACGGTCAAGCGCGAAGCACCGGGCACACTGCTGGGTATGCTCGAATCCACCGTCGCCGCCACCGACGCCAGCCGGCATGACGCCGTCCAGGTCAGCGCCGGCGAACAGGCACGCATCACCCCGGACGCGGTCACGCTGTTGGGCAAGATCGACCCACGCGCCACGGACGACGCCTGGAAACACCATCAATTGGTGGTGCAGGACCGGCCGTTACCGGAGGTACTCGACGAACTCGCGCGCCAGTACGGCGGCCACGTGCAGTTCGATCGCCAGCAGTTGGCCGACCTGCGCGTGTCCGCGGTGTTGCCGCTGGATAACCCGCGGCGCGCCCTGCAATTGATTGCCGACGGCCTGCCGGTGCGTATCCGCGCATTCAGCCCGTTGTGGTTGCAGGTCGAACGCCTGGAAAAATAGTTTCGCCTGCCGGGTTCCGCTTTTCACGCCTGCCCCGTCAAGGAAGAAAGCACCTCAATAACAGGAATTTCTTCCATGCCCCGCCACCTCAAGCGTTCTCCCATACCCCTCGCCCTGGCGATCAACCTGGCCAGCCTGGCTGCGCTGAGCTTAGGCGTGTGCAGCCCGGTGGCGGCGCAGGAGGCGGCGCGTTATGCCATTGCCGCCGGCCCCCTGGGACCTGCGCTGAATCTGTTCGCCCAGCAGGCCCATGTGGCGCTGTTGTTCGACAGCACAACCGTCGCCGGCCTCAACACCACCGGCCTGCAAGGCGACTTCCCGGTGGCCCAGGGTTTTGCCCAGTTGCTGCGCGGCAGTGGCTTGCGGGCGGTGCAAGGCGCCAATGGCTACGTGCTGGTGCCGATCGACACCACAGGCTCCTTGGAACTGGGGCCCACGTCGATCACCGGACGGATCGAAGAGAGCAGCACCGATCACGTCCAGGGCTATGTCGCCACGCGCAACCTCAGCGCCACCAAGACCGACACGCCGATCATCGAAACCCCACAATCGCTGTCGGTGGTCACCAGCGACGAGATCCGCGACCGCCAATCGGAAACCCTGTCGCAGACCCTCGACCTGACCCCGGGCTTCACCAGCCAACCCACCAGCTTCAACCGCACCTCGGACCGCTTCCGCATTCGCGGCTTCGATGTGGAATCGGCCACCGGCGGCTCCCTGCGCGACGGCCTGCGCTTGCAGAACAACTCCTACGACGGCGTGCAGGAACCCTATGGCCTGGAACGTGCGGAAGTGATTCGCGGCGCGGCGTCGGTGCTGTATGGCCAGCTGTCGCCGGGCGGCCTGATCAATACCGTGAGCAAGCGCCCCAGCCAGACGCCCTACCACGAGATCAACCTGCAAGCCGGGCAGAACGACCGCAAGCAACTGTCCGCGGACTTCACCGGCCCGTTGGGCGACAGCGACACCTTGAGCTACCGCCTGACCCTGCTCGATCGCAAGAGCGACACCGCCGCCGACCATATCAACAACGATAAGATCTACGTGGCCCCGGCCCTGACCTGGCGGCCCGACGACGACACTTCGCTGACCCTGCTGTCGTTCTACCAGAAGACCGAAACCGGCTTCTCCGCGCCCCTGCCCTATCAGTTGACCAAAAGCGTCGGCGAAGGCCGGTTCCAGATCGGCCGCCACGACTTTATCGGCGAGCCGGACTACGACGAAATGAACGGCGAGATGTCGGCGCTGGGCTATGAGTTCGAACATCGCTTCGATGAACACACGCGCATCAGCAACAAGCTGCGTTACTACCAGTCGGATGTGACCTGGCGTTACCTGCAAGTCAACATCGCCGGCACCAACATCGGCACCGCACAAACCACCGGCCTGCTGCGACGCCAATACAGCGACCGCCAGGAACGCTCGCGAGGCCTGGCCAGCGACACCAATATCGAGAGCAAATGGCAGTTCGGCGACTGGCAGCACACCTTCCTGCTGGGTTTCGATGGCTACGACACCAGTTACGATTCGCACAACTTCCGTGGCAACGCACCGTCGCTGAACCTGGCGACCTACAACTACGGCCAGCCGGTGGTGGTCAATAAAAACCCCGCGACCGACCGTGGCTCGCAGATCGATACTCTGCAAAAAGGCATCTACTTCCAGGACCAGATCAAGTTCGACGAACGTTGGATACTGCTGCTCGGTGGCCGTCATGATTGGGCGGACCAGCACACCGAACTGTTCCGCAATGGCGCCGACAGCGGCAAAAGCGATGAAGCCACCACCTGGCGCGCGGGCCTGGTGTACAAGGCCGACAACGGCCTGGCGCCCTACATCAGCTACAGCGAATCGTTCTTCCCGGTGGCCGGAGCCAACAAGGCAGAGCAAAGCTTTGTGCCCACCGAGGGCAAGCAATATGAGATCGGTATCCGCTATCAACCCGAAGGCAGCGCCACGCTGCTGAGTGCGGCGGTGTACCAGTTGGAACAGCGCAACGTGTTGAGCCAGGACCGCACCGACCTCAATTTCTCGGTACAGGTCGGCGAAGTGCGCTCCCGTGGTTTCGAGTTGGAAGCCAAGACCGAAGTCACCCCCAACCTCAGCCTGATCTCGTCCTACGCCTACATCGACGCACGCATCACCAAAAGCGATATCGCCAGCGAAATCGGCCAGCGCAGCGAAGACACCCCCTACCACCAGGCCGCCCTCTGGGCCGATTACCGCCTGGCGGCGCTCGGCATCCCGCAACTGCGCATCGGCGGCGGCGCCCGCTACAAAGGCACTACCCAGGCCTCCGGCGTGCCGTCATCGATGCCCGCTTATACCCTGTACGACGCCCGCGCCAGCTACGAGATCGACCCGCATTGGGAAGTCGCGCTGAACGCCAATAACGTCACCAACAAGCGCTACACCTACTGCGAATTCGCGATTTGCCGCTATGGCGATGAGCGACAGTTGGTCAGTTCGTTGACGTATCGCTGGTAAGGCGCACCGGCAGCGGCTCGGCAATGTTCAGCCTGGGTCCGCAGCCAGGCTGAGCGCGTGGATCTTGTCGACAATCTGCCGTGAAGCCTTACGGATCGCCGTCGTCGTGCTGCCGGCGATATGCGGTGTCAGTTGGGCGTTGCCGATGCCTGCCAGTGGCGAATCAAAGCGGTCTTTTTCGTGGACAAAGGTGTCGATGGCAACCGCTTTTATATGCCTGGGAAACGCGGTCATGAAGCTTGCCAACTGGGCTTCGTCGACGATGCCGCCGCGAGCGGTATTGATCAGTATCGAGCCTTGGCGCATCTGCCTGAACTGGGCAAGGCCGAACAGGCCTTGGGTCAGCGGTGTCAGCGGTACGTGGATAGACACCACGTCGGCCTCCCCCAGCAATTGCTCGAGGGTTTGCCGTCGCTCAAGCCCAAGGCTGTGCGCGACCTGCTGCGTAAAACGCTCTGAACCGCTGGCGATGACCTTGATACCGAGCGATCCCGCTTTGCGTGCGACGGCTTGGGCAATGCTGCCGGTACCGACCAACCCGAGCGTGAGTTCACCGAATTCGCGGCCTGGCGCCAGGGTGCCCTTGGCCCAGCGACCGTTATGCGTTTGGGCGTTGTAGTGGTCCAGGTCCCTGGATAAAAACAACGCCTGGGCGATGACGTATTCGGCCACCGCCGCCGCGTTGGAGCCCGGTGTGTTGAGTACGCTCACGCCCCACCGTTCAGCCTCTTGCCGGTCGATATGGTTAACGCCTGTACCCGCCTGGGCGATGGCGCGCAGCGGCGTTGGCAGGGCCGGTGATGCAGCGGCGCGGATCAGCTCGCGCTCAAGGGGAATATTCAGGCGCGTCTTGAACACGCTATACCCCCCGGCCTGGGTCACGGCGTCGATGAAAGCGTGCCTGTCGTGGCCATTGATCTCGGTGTACCGGATGCGCTCGCCATAATGCTCGCGGATACTGTGTTTATCGGTGAAATAGTAGAGATTCAGGGTAACGACCAGGCCCAACTCAAGGAATCGGTCGACTTCCTCGAACAGCAACGGCGGGCCGGGTGCATCCAGTATCAGGGTGGTGAATGCCATACCTGTGAGCCTCTTTAAAGGGTGTTCAACCGCACCAATACACTAGCATCGCGCCACACTTGCTCTAAAACAACAATCGCGAAAAATCGCAGCACACCTGCGCCATCCGCGCCACGTCCTGGTTCAAGCCGAACTGTCGATCCACGCGATGCAACGCTACATACTGGATATTCGGCAACTCCGGCTGCGTGACCAGCGCGCGTAATGCACCGTGCTCGATCAGGTGCGACAAACACGCCTTGGGCAAATAACTCACGCCGATCCCCGACAGCGCCAACCCCACCTGCACCAGCAGGTTATGGCTGGTGAGGGTGCGCGGCATCTGCACATTGTGCGCGGCCAGCCAACGCTCGTAGATCAGGCCGGTGCCCGACTGCGAACCCTGGGTCAGCACGGTGTAATCGGCCAGCACTTCCAGGCTGACGGGGTCGGGGTGCGGGATCAGGCCAGGCGCGCAGATCCAGGCGTTTTCCACGCTTTGCAGCGCGGTGCTGTGGAAGCGCGGGTCGCTGTAGACGTCCGGCACAATCACCAAGTCGAGCTGGTCGCTTTCCAACTTGCGAAACAGTTCGCTGCTCAGTTCCACTGACGGTTCGATCTGCACCTTGGGGTAGGCCTGGCGCAACGCTTCCACCAGCGCCGGCAGCCAGGTCAAGGCGGTGAGTTCGGTGACGCCGAGGCGAAAACGGCGCACCAGCACCTCGCGGGCGCTGACCCGTTCGAGCAGTTGGTCGCGGCTGTCGAGCAGGTCGCGGGCATAGTCGAGCAGCTCACCGCCCTTCTCCGTCAGCCGGGCGTTGCGCTTGCTGCGGTCGAAAATCTCGACGTCGAAGGTGTCTTCCAGCTCCTGGATGCGCTTGGAGATGGCCGACTGAGACATGTTCAGCTTGTTCGCCGCCGCTTCGAAGCTGCCGAGTTCGGCGATCCAATACAGCGCATCGATTTGCTTGAAGGTGATCATGGCGACCAACTCATGAAAAAAAGCGATGCTATCACATCATAAAATATCGCTAAAACTCTCCCATCATCACTCCTAAGATCCGGCCATAGCCCATCGCTATCCAACAATTCTGGAGATTTGCCATGTCCTTGCCCGGTTCACGCATCCTTCCCAACGCGCCCATGGCGCCGGCCGAACTGGTCGAGGCGTTTGCCCATGTCGTCACCCCGCATATCAGCGACAACCTCGGCCGTCATATCGGCGCCCGTGGCCTGAACCGCTACAACCGCAGCGGCAAGCTGGTGGGTACGGCGATCACGGTCAAGACCCGCCCCGGCGACAACCTGCTGATCTACAAGGCCATGAGCCTGCTGCAACCCGGCCATGTGCTGGTGGTGGACGGCCAGGGCGACACCAACAACGCGGTGATCGGCGAGTTGATCAAGCTGTATGCCCAACAGCGCGGTTGCGTGGGGTTTGTGATCGACGGCGCGATTCGCGATGTCGCCAGCTTTGAGCACACCCCCTGCTACGCCCGCGCCGTGGTGCATACCGGCCCGTACAAGACCGGCCCCGGCGAAGTGAACGTGCCGGTGTCCATCGGCGGCATGGTGATCAACCCCGGCGACCTGCTGGTGGGTGATGAAGACGGCCTGGTCGCGTTCTCCCAGGCCGACGCCGCCGAAGTGCTGCGCCGTGCCGCACAACATGCCGAACATGAAGAAGCGGTCAAGGCAGAGATCGCCAGCGGTGCGGTGCGCCAGAGCTGGATCGACAAGGCCCTCAACAACGCCGGCCTGGCGTGAAGGAGTCCGAGATGAGCACTGCATTTTTGTCGGACCGCGTCCTGGGCATCGCACCCTCCCCCAGCATCGCCGCCAACGCCCTGGTCACCGAGTTGCGTGCCCAGGGCCGCGACATCGTCAACTTCACCGTGGGCGAGCCGGACTTCGACACCCCGGCGCACATTCTCGAGGCCGCCAGCCAGGCGATGCGCAGCGGTGACACCCATTACACCGCCACCACCGGCACCCTCGCGCTGCGCCAGGCCATCTGCCTGAAACTGCAGCGCGACAATGATCTGGTGTATGGCCTGGACGAAGTCGTCGCCGGTTGCGGCGGCAAGCACATCATTTATCACGCGTTGGCCGCCACCTTGAATCGCGGCGATGAAGTCATCGTGCACACGCCGTATTGGGTCTCGTACCCGGACATCGCACGGCTCAACGATGCCACGCCGGTGATCATCCCGGGCGATGAAAGCCTGGGTTTCAAGCTGTCGCCCGACGCCCTCGAAGAGGCGATCACCCCACGCACCAAATGGGTGATCCTCAACAGCCCGAACAACCCCAGCGGCGCGGTGTACAGCGAAGCCGAGCTGCTGGCCCTGGCGCAGGTGCTGCGCCGCCACCCCCATGTGCTGGTCATGGCCGATGAGATCTACGAACACTTCGTCTACGGCGACGCCCAACATGTGCCGCTGACACGCCTGGCGCCCGACCTCAAGCCACGCACGCTGATCGTCAACGGCGCGTCCAAGGGCTATGCGATGACCGGTTGGCGCCTGGGCTTTGGCGCCGGGCCGGCGTGGCTGATCGCGGCCATCGCCAAGCTGCTGTCGCAGACCACTACCTGCCCCAGCTCAGTGAGCCAGGCCGCCGCCGTGGCTGCATTCGCCGGTGACCAGGCGCCTATTGCGGCGATGCGCGAAGAATACCGGCAGCGTCGTGCCCTGATGCTGGAGCGACTGGCGGGTATTCCAGGCCTGGGCATCATCCCGCCCGATGGCGCGTTTTATGTGTTCGCCAACGTCAGCGGCCTGATGGGCAAGCTCACCCCCCAGGGTGATCGCCTCGACAGCGACACCCAACTGGTGGACTACCTGCTGCGCGACTACGGCCTGGCCACGGTCAGCGGCGCGGCCTACGGCATGTCGCCGTATGTGCGCCTGTCGTTCGCAAGCGCCCTGGACGTGATCGAAGAAGGGTGCCGTCGCCTCAAAGACGCATGCCATGACCTGCGCTGACGGCCACCCGTAACACCCGGCGACCAGCGGACGGTCGCCTTTTGACTGCCTAGAACAACAACTTAAAAATCATTGATCTCAAATGAGGCATTCCCATGCACACGCCCCGTATCGCGCTGGTCTGGCAAATCATGATCGGCTTGCTCGCCGGTATCGCCATTGGTGCCCTGCTGCACCGCTTTCCCGAGTCCCGACCGTGGCTGGTGGACAATCTCCTGCAACCGGCGGGCGATATCTTTATCAAGCTGATGAAGATGATCGTGGTGCCTATCGTGTTTGCCTGCATGGTGGTGGGCATTGCCGGCCACGGTGACGGCAAATCCCTGGGCCGTATCGGGGTCAAATCCCTGGGCTATTTTTTCTGCATCACCACCCTGGCGATCATCATCGGCCTGGTCATGGGCAACCTGCTCAAGCCCGGCGCCGGCACTGAACTGTCCAGCCTGCACGCGGCGAATATCACCCTGCCCACCAGCAACGGCGCCGGTCATAGCCTGGGGCAGATCATCGTCGGCATCATCCCCGACAACGTGGTCAACGCCATGGCCCAGGGCAGCCTGTTGTCGGTGCTGTTTTTTGCGGTGATGTTCGGCCTGGGCGTGGCGCGCCTGCCCGCCGAGCGCAAGGACCCGGTCATCGCGCTGTTGCGCGGGGTCAGCGACGCGATGTTCAAGGTCACCTCGATGATCATGGCCTACTCGCCCATCGGCGTGTTCGGCATGATCGCCGTGACCGTGGCCAACTTCGGCTTCAGCTCATTGCTGCCGTTGGCCAAGCTGATCATGGTCAGCTATGTGGCCATCGCGTTCTTTGTGCTGGTGGTGCTCAACCTGGTGGCGCGCGTGTGCGGGATCAACCTGTTCGCGCTGATGCGCCATATCAAGGATGAGCTGGTGCTGGCCTTCTCCACCGCCAGCTCGGCGGCGGTGATGCCGCAACTGATGAAAAAACTCGAAACCTACGGCGTACCCCCTTCGCTGGTGAGCTTTGTGGTGCCGGTGGGTTACTCGTTCAACCTCGACGGCGCTTCCCTGTTCCTCGGCATCGGCACCCTGTTCGTCGCGCAGTTGTACGGCATCGACCTGAGCCTGGGCGATCAGGCCTTGCTGGTGGTGACCATGGTGCTCACCTCCAAGGGGGCCGCCGGAGTACCGGGATTCATGTTCGTGATCCTCTCGGCCACCCTGGCCAGCGCGGGTTTGCCGTTGGAAGGCATCGCGTTTATCGCTGGGGTGTATCGCTTGATGGAGATGCCGACCACGGCGCTGAATGTGCTGGGCAATGCGCTGGCGCCGTTGGTGATTGCCAAGTGGGAGGGGCGTGAGGGGCGGGCGGGGCATGAGTCTAGAGGGAGAAATGTTCCCACGCTGTAATGTGAACGCTACGAATAAAGGCGCTCCGAAGAGCGCCTTTATTCATTCCAGCCTTACTGCTCGCTGATGGATTTCACCTCGGCCTTGGCAGCACCGCCAATCGCAATGCGCTTAGGCTTGGCTTCCTCCGGTACCACCCTGAGCAGGTCGATGCTCAGCAACCCGTTGGCGAGTTGTGCGCCCTGCACTTCAATGTGGTCGACCAGGCGGAACGACAAACGGAACGCGCGCTGGGCGATGCCCTGGTGCAGGTAGGTGATGCCCTCATCGTGTTCGCGCTTGCCGCCGGCGACGGTCAACACGCCTTTTTCCACCTGGATCTCCAGGTCATCCTCCACCAGGCCTGCCGCCGCGATGACGATCCGGTAGTGATCTTCACCGTGCTTCTCGACGTTGTGAGGTGGGTAGGTGGTACCGGCCTCGCTGCGAAGCGCCGATTCAAAAAGGTCATTGAAGCGGTCAAAGCCGACGGAATGACGGAACAGTGGGGCCAACGAAAGAGTAGTAGCCATTGCAAAATCTCCTGAGTTTTCTCCAAGTGATTTGACACGCGACCCGTATTCGGCATCGCGTAAAACCTAAGTAGGTTCAGGGGAAAAAATTTCAAGCAGCGCCAGCAAAAAAATTTATCCGCTGCTGTGATTGCGTGCAGACAGGCTGACGCAATGAGCATCCCCCTAGGTCGAACAATCACTCAACGCCACATAGCGAAACGACAATTGTTGACTAGACTCATGGGCGCACTGCACTGGCAATGGGAATCGCTGCATGAGTGAAACAAACGCGCGGGCAGGGATGTTTTCCAGCCCGTGGCGACACAGGGAGTTGTTGTTTTCCATGGTCCAGCGGGAAGTGATTGGGCGTTATCGAGGCTCCATCATGGGGCTGTTGTGGTCGTTCCTTAACCCGCTATTCATGTTGCTGGTCTACACCTTCGTGTTCAGCGTGATGTTCAAGCTGCGCTGGCCCGCGGGCGACGGTTCGCGCACCGAGTTTGCGCTGCTGGTATTTGCCGGCCTGCTGGTGTTCAACGTGTTCGCCGAATGCGTGGGGCGTGCGCCGGGCCTGATCATCGCCAATGCCAACTACGTCAAGAAAGTCGTGTTCCCCCTCGAGATCCTGCCGTGGGTGGTGCTGGGCGCCGTGTTGTTCCACACCCTGGCCAGCCTGGTGATCTGGCTGGTCTTCCACCTGGTGTTTTTCGGCTGGCCGCCCCTGACCAGTGTGTTGCTGCCCCTGGTGTTATTGCCACTGGCGCTCTTCACACTGGGAGTCACCTGGCTATTGGCAGCGCTGGGGGTTTACCTGCGTGATGTCGGCCAGGTGGTGGGCGTGCTGACCACGGCATTGATGTTTGTCTCGGCGATTTTTTACCCGACCAGCGCATTTCCGCCGGCCTACCAGGGCATCCTTCACCTCAACCCGCTCACCCTGGTGGTCGAACAGGCCCGTGACGTGCTGTTCTGGGGCGTGATACCGGACCCTTTCACCTGGGCCTGCGGCCTGCTGGTGGCCGGGGGTATCGCCTGGCTGGGGTTCACCTGGTTCCAGAAAACCCGCAAAGGATTTGCCGATGTGCTCTGACATCGCCGTACAAACGGCCCACCTGAGTAAGAGCTACCACATCTACGACACGCCCAGGGATCGCCTGTGGCAGCTGTTGTCTCGCGGGCAAAAGCAGTTCTATCGAGAATTCTGGGCACTGCGGGACGTGTCGCTGCAACTGTGCAAAGGTGAAACGGTAGGGATCATCGGTCGCAACGGCAGCGGCAAATCGACGCTGCTGCAACTGATCTGCGGCACGCTCAGTGCCACCTCCGGCAGCATTGAGAGCCATGGCCGCGTGGCGGCGTTGCTGGAGCTGGGCTCGGGCTTCAATCACGATTTCACCGGGCGTGAAAACGTCTATATGAACGGTGCGGTATTGGGGCTCAGTCACGCGGAAATCGACGCCCGTTTTGCCCAGATCACCGACTTTGCCAATATTGGCGACTTCATCGACCAACCCACCAAGACCTACTCAAGCGGCATGCTGGTGCGACTGGCCTTCGCCGTCGCGGTGTGCGTGGACCCCGACATCCTGATCGTCGATGAAGCCCTGGCAGTGGGCGACGCGTCCTTCCAGTTCAAGTGCCTCAATCGGCTGGAAGCACTCACCCAGCAAGGCACGACGCTGCTGTTCGTGTCCCATGACATGGCCATGGTCAAGCGCTTTTGCAATCGAGTGATTTACCTGCGCGAAGGCCAGGTGCGTGCCAGTGGCTCTCCCGAAGAAATGGCCGAACTCTACCTGCTGGAGATGCGTGACGAACAGCGTCGCTGGGCCAGCGGCGGCGCGGTGGCGGTCGCCCCCAAGGCGTTTCTTGCCCAACAGGCAGGCATCGCCTTTGGCACCGATGAGGGGCATATCGTTGCGGCCTGCTTTACCAACACGGACAGCCTGTATTCGAGTTTTGTGTATGGCGAGACCATCCAGCTGCGCATCGAAACCCGGGTACGCGAAAGCATCGAGCTGCCGACCCTCAGCGTGACGATCCAGGAGGCCCGGCTGCTGGTGATCGGCGGCGCCAACCTGCCGCTGCACCTGGAGGCAGCGCACGAGGGCTGGCGCAAGGCGACGCTCAACGTCCGCTTCCCCGCCAACCTTGCGGCGGGCAAGTACCACATCACGCTGAAACTGATGAATGGCCACCTCGAAGAAACCGCGCAGCTTATCGAGAAGCAGGTCGCGCTGCTGGCGTTCGACACCTTGCCGGGCCCCCGGGAATTCCTTGGTTTCGTCGATCTGGGAATAGAGGCCGGTCCTGCCCCTCACACGAATGAACCGGGGGTGCTGCAATGAGCCGAGAGTGGCAGGTCGGGATCTTCGGCACATTCGATGTCGCCAATTATGGCGACTTGCTGTTTCCCATCCTCGCCGAGGCGGAATTGACCCGGCGCCTGGGCACGATAACGCTGCACCGGTTTTCCTATCACGGGAAAACGCCGTCCGAATGGCCGTACGAGGTCACCTCACTGAGCCGTTTGCCGGACATCGCCGGTCAGTTGGATGGAGTATTGATCGGCGGTGGTTTCATTGTGCGTTTCGACAAGCTGGTGGCAAGCGGTTATTACCCCCCGGATGCCGCCATTCACCACCCCACCGGCTACTGGCTGACGCCCGCGCTGATCGCGCTGCAACATGGCATCCCGTTGATCTGGAATGCGCCGGGCATGCATTGCAACGACATCCCGCCGTGGGCCGCACCACTGGTGCAACTGACCCTCGAACACAGCCCGCACATCAGGGTACGCGATGCGCTGTCCCAATCGGCCCTGGCCCAACTGTCACCGACGGCCCAGGTCGAGGTGCTTCCCGACACGGCCTTTGGCCTGCCACGCCTGCTCGACCCTCAATCGCCTTCTGCCCCGTTCCTGGAGCTGTGCAGCAGCGCCGGCCTGACCCAACCCTATCTGGTGGTGCATGCGATGTGGGGGTTGAACAGCTTCCTGCAGCTGTGGCAAACCCATGCCGGGCAGTTCGAGGACGTGCAACTGCTGCTGCTGCCCATAGGGCCAGTACTGGGTGATCACGAATCCGTACTGGGCGACGGCCTTGCGCGCGCGCGTTGCCTGCCCTTCTGGCCAGAGCCCCTGCTGCTGGCAGAACTGCTCGCCCATGCCGAAGGAGTAATCGGACACAGCTACCACCTGGCGATCAGTGCATTGGCCTTTGGTGTGCCGATCTTCTGCTCGGCGGACCTGGGCACCGGCAAATACACTGCGCTGCCGAGCCATGGACGAATATTCCAATTACGCCGGGACCAGCCGATTGATCCGCAGTGGTTTCGCGCACAGCTGGGCAAGCAACCGGTGTCCCAGGTGACCGCCGACGCGATGGTACAGATCGACGCACATTGGGACCGCGTGGCCGAGTTGATCCGCGAAGGTCGCAGGCCCACGCAGCCCGCGCTCAACCGCTACTGGCAAGCCTTGCCGGGTGTTCTCGAAGACCTGCACTCACTCCTCGAAAGCCAGGCCGCCGAGCGGCAACACGAACGCGAGCAACATCAACAGGCACTGGAAAAGCTGTACCGCTCCAACTCGTTCAAGCTGACGGCGCCATTGCGCCATCTGCGCCGAACCCTGAACAAATGGCTGGGAGCCCTTCGACATGATTGACCTGAGCAAACTGACGGCCCACCGCCTGCAGACCGTGCCTTTTTCCTGGGCGCAAATCGGTGCGCTCTACACCCCCGACGATGCCAAGGCGCTGGCCGAAACCTACCCGCACGACCACTTCAAGACGGTCTCCGGCTACGGCGGGGCCAAGGACTACGAATACGAGGCGCGGCAATTGATCGCCATGGGCAGCCACGAAGTGGTCAATCCACAAGCCTTGAGCCCGCAATGGCTGGCACTGGCCCACAGCCTCTGTTCGCCGCAGTACCGCCAGGCCCTCTCCGCGCTGACCGGGGTGGACGTGACCGAGGTCCCCATGGAGGCCAACCTGTTCCACTACGGCCCCGGGGCCAACCTCGGGCCGCACCCGGACCTAGACGACAAACTGGTCACGCACATTTTGTACTTCAATCAGACCTGGGACCCCGCCGATGGCGGCTGCCTGCAGATCCTCGGCTCTGCCAGGCCCACCGATATCGTCGCGCAAGTGACGCCCGAGGTCGGCAACTCGGCGATTCTGGTGCGCGCCGACAACTCCTGGCATGCGGTTTCACGGGTGGTCGAGGGTTGTCGTTCTTCCAGGCGCAGCGTGACGGTGACGTTTTACCGCCCCGGCTCTACCAGCTCGATGTGGCCGGACAACGACCCGACACCTCTGCACGCTTACGGCGAACAGCACAACACAAGGTTTTCATGAAGGACGGCATCATGGATAAGGACACTCTGGCCACCCTTGAGCGCGAAAGCGTTCGCATGGAACGCGATGCGGCCATCAGGGAGCGAGACGCGGCGCTGGCCTACATCGCCATGTTGAAAAATACCCGCTCGTGGCGGATCACCAAGCCCTTGCGGGCGCTGCTGCATTGGTTGAGGTATCGGGCGCCGCACACAGAAGCCGACACGCCCGACTTCCTGCACGGGCAATATCTGCCGTTGCACACTGCATCGAAAAAAACACTGTCGCCATCGGCTGATTCAGCATCACCAGAGGCGCGCTTCGACATCCTCTGCTTCGCCAACATCGACTGGGCCGCACGCTTCCAGCGGCCCCAGCAGTTGATGAGCCAGTTCGCCCGTCACGGCCACCGCGTGTTCTACATCATGCCCTCCCGCAGCGCCGAGCCTGGCCAGGCCTACAGCACCTTGGAAGTGGCACCCGGGGTATTCGAGGTGACATTGCAGCGCGACGAGTTCGTAGACTGCTACACCCAGCGCATGTCGGAAAAACACCTGCAAACCTACGCCAACGCAATCGATGCGCTGGCCAAGGATTGGCGCATAAAAACCGCAGTCAGCGTGGTGCACCTGGCGTTCTGGTCTGCGCTCGCGCATCGGTTGCGCGGCACCCACGGCTGGAAAATCCAGTACGACTGCATGGATGACTGGGTGGGCTTTCCGGGGATCGGCGCGACGTTGCTGGAGGAAGAGCACACCCTGGTCCGAGACGCCGACCTAGTGACGGTCACCGCCGCCCTGCTGCAGGAAAAATGGGCCGCGATGAGCCGCAACTGCCTGTTGCTGCGCAATGGCGTGGATGTCGAGTTCTTCGAGCGCAATTGTGTGCCCAACCCCTTGATGGCGGAGATCGAGCGGCCGCTGATCGGCTTCTACGGTGCCCTGGCCGAATGGGTCGATTTGCCCTTGATCGCGGGCATCGCCCGGCTGCGGCCGGACTGGAACTTTGTGTTGATCGGCGACATTTTCGTCAAGGACCTGGCCGGGCTGGACCGCCTGCCCAATGTGCATTTACTCGGCAGGAAGCCCTATGCACAGATGCCGTTGTACCTCTACCACTTCAATGTCTGCCTGATCCCGTTTCGCCTGTATAACGTGACCCATGCGGTCGACCCGGTGAAGTTCTACGAATTCATCAGCGCGGGCAAACCGGTGGTGTCGGTGCCACTGGAAGAAATGCAGATCTACGCGGATTTCGTGTATTTCGCCAGCGAACCGCAGGCCTTCATCGAGCAGATCGAGCGCGCCCTGAACGAAACCGATACCCAGGCCGCCAGCCGGCGCGTGGCACTCGCCAGCGCCAATGACTGGCGCCACCGCTTCGACGCCAACCTCAGTGCGCTGAAGTCCTTGCACCCGAAAGTGTCGATCGTGATCGTCACCTATAACAATGTCGAACTGACCCAGGGCTGCATCCAAAGCCTGTTGCGCAACACCACGTACCCCGATTACGAACTGATCATTGTCGACAATGCGTCCTCGGACGACACGCGCAACTACCTGCGTTACCTGGGCCGCACCCACGCGAACGTCACCCTGGTGCTCAATGACAGCAACCTGGGCTTCGCCGCCGCGAATAACCAGGGGCTGCGCCTGGCGGCCGGGGAATACCTGGTGCTGCTCAACAACGATACCGTGGTGCCCAAGGGCTGGGTCGACCCGTTGCTGCGCCACCTGCAAGACCCGCAGATTGGCCTGGTCGGCCCGATGACCAACTCGGTAGGCAACGAAGCGAAAGTGCTCGTCGACTACGTCGGCCTCGAACACATGGAGGCCTTCGCCGATCAACACGTCGCGCGGCATCGCGGTCGCACCTTCGATATCAGCATGCTCGCCATGTTCTGCGTGGCCATGCGCCGCGAGGTGCTGGAACGCATCGGTTGGCTGGATGAGGCGTTCGGCATCGGCATGTTCGAAGACGATGACTACAGCCGGCGCATCCAGGCGGCCGGCCTCAGGACCGTGTGTGCCGAGGATGCCTTTATCCACCACTACGGGCAGGCGTCCTTCAAGAAGCTGATTGCCAGCGGCGAGTATCAAGCGCTGTGGGACAAGAACCAGGCGTACTTTGAAAGCAAATGGGGCACATGGACGCGCCCTGAACCGCAGCGCAAATCGGGTAACCCTTGACCAACCAAAGGAAGACACCGTGTTCAAGCGAATCATGCACAAGCTCAACGGCAAGCGCGAAGGGATCGGCGCCGACAAGCAAGTCACAGCGGATCACTGGTCAGAAAACATGGCCGGCTCCGACGCCTTTTCTGCGGATGTCTATTGGCTGGCGGTACCGACCGTACAACGCCGCCATCAGCACAAGGCAACGGCGGGCAGCGGCCATCCGGGCTGGGTGCAGTACTGCCTGAAGGAGTTTCTCGGCAACCCGGCGCCAGGCACACGGATGCTGAGCATCGGCTGCGGCACCGGCACCCTGGAGCGCGAACTCTACAGGCTCAAGGCGTTCGAGCACTGTGACGGCGTGGATATAGCGCCTGCCGCCCTCGAGGTGGCCAGAGCCGAGGCGCTGGCGATGGGCGCGTCGACGATCCAGTACTCCCTGTGTGATATCGAACGCACTGACCTGCCAGGCAATCACTACGACGCAGTCTGGTTCAATGGCTCACTGCACCATATCCGCGAGCTGGAAGTGGTCTGCCAGCGGGTTCGCCATAGCCTGAAACCCGGCGGCTGGCTGTTTTTCAATGAATATGTCGGGGCCAATCACTTTGCCTTTGATGCCCAGCAAAGGGCGGCCATCAGCCATGCGTTCGGCTTGATTCCCGAGCATTTGCGCCGCTCATTCGTGAAGGGTTCATACGGCCAGGTTCAACAGGTCGTGCCACTGCCCGACCCCGCCGAGGTGGTGAAAGTCGACCCGTCGGAAGCCGTGCGTTCGGCAGATATTCTGCAGGTGGTGCAGGAGCACTTTGATGTGCGTGCGCTGAACCTCTGCGGCGGTTCGCTGCTGCAGTTTCTGCTGCACGGTATCGCCGGCAACTTCACCGCGGACAACCCGCAGTCCCTCAGGGTGCTGCAGATGTTGTTCGACATCGAAGACGGGCTGATCGAGTCGGGCACGCTGAAAAGCGACTTTGTGGTGGTCGCCGCATCGCCGAAAACGTCAGGATGAGGTCGCCCCGCCCATGCTGATCGAGCGACGCCCATCTGGCCGGCAGCGCTGGCGCGCGGTGTATCACCGGCTGCCGTTGCCGGCCAGCGCGAAAAAACTCCTGGCAGTCATCTACCGACGTGCACTGCTGCCCGCTGCGCGCGCATTGCGCGGCGTACTGCAACCGATGAAAACCTTCGCCGACCCAGCGCCGTCGTCTCAGCCTGCGCCTCAGCCACAACAGGCCGGACTGGCGGATTACATTATCTGGGGCGCTATCGACTGGGACTTGCGCCACCAGCGCCCGCAGCAACTGGCCCAGGTGCTGAGCGCCACCGGGCGGCGGGTCATCTACGTATCGGCCTCGTTGATACACGCCCCCCAGGCCGGCTTTGAACTCGAGTCGCTGGACCAGACCCAGCGGTTGTTCCAGGTCAAGCTGTTTGCCCGTGGTGCACCGTTTATCTACGCCGCAGCGCCTGACGCCGCACTGGTTCGGCAGCTGTGCCGCAGTATTGGCGAGGTACTCCTCTGGGCCGGTTCCGCCCGGGTCATTTCACTGGTGCAGCACCCTTTCTGGTGTGACATTGCCGGTGAATTACCCAACAGCCGATTGATCTACGATTGCATGGACCATCATCAAGGCTTCGGCGACAACGGCCCAAGCATCCTGCAGCTGGAGCAACGGCTGGTGCGCAACGCGGACGTTCGGCTGTTCACCTCCGATTGGTTGGCCGAGCAATGGCCGGCCCAGGCCAATGAAACTCGCGCCATCCTGCGCAATGCCGCCGACTTCACCCAGTTCTGCACCCCACCTGTCTCGATCTACCGGGATCGCTTGCAACGTAAGGTGATTGGCTACTACGGCGCCATTGCACACTGGTTCGACCAGGCACTCGTCGCCCGCATCGCCGAGGCGTTTCCACAGCATGTGGTGCTGCTGATCGGCGCCGATACGGTGGGCGCGCGGGCGCAATTGAGTGGCTATGCGAACGTAGAATTCACCGGCGAAGTGCCCTATGCCACCCTGCCCTATTACCTGCATGGCTTCGATGTGGGCATCGTGCCGTTTCACATCACGGCACTGACGCTCGCTACCAACCCGGTCAAGGTCTACGAGTACCTGAGTGCCGGGAAACCGGTGGTCTCGGTCGACCTGCCAGAAATGCAACAATTCGGCTCCCTGGTGCAGGTTGGCCGCGACGGCCCGGCGTTCATTGCCGCAATCACGCGGGCATTGCTGCCAGCGACGACCGAACAGATTGCCCAGCGTCAGGCGTTCGCTGCCCGACAAACCTGGACACACCGCGCCGATGCGCTCATCACCCTGGCCGAACGCCGCGACCACGCGGCATGCATCAGCGTGATCGTCGTGACCTACAACAACCTGGCGCTGACGCGGGCGTGCCTGGACAGCCTCGAGCACGACAGCGAGGGGCCTGAACTGGAAATCATCGTGGTGGACAACGCATCCAGTGACGGCACCGCTGAATTTCTCTCGCAATGGGCGGCCGACAGCGGCCAGACGATCGTACTCAACACCGACAACCGCGGTTTCGCCGCCGCGAACAACCAGGGCCTGGCGATCGCCAACGGTGAGTACCTGGTGCTGCTCAATAACGACACGCAGGTTACCAGCGGCTGGGCGAGTACCTTGCGCCGGCATTTACAACGCAATCCCGAGCTTGGCCTGATTGGCCCGGTGACCAACAACATCGGCAACCAGGCCAGGATCGACATCGACTACACCAACCTCGCAGACATGCCACAAGCGGCTCGGCGCTTTACCTGCCGCCACCTTGGCGAGGTGGTCCGGCTGCCGACCCTGGCGTTCTTCTGCGTGATGATGCCGCGCAGTACCTACACGCGAATCGGCCCGCTCGACGAAGTCTATGGCCGTGGATTCTTCGAGGATGACGACTACTGCCGACGTGTCGAACACGCCGGCCTGGTGAATGCCTGCGCCCGCGATGCGTTTATCCATCACCAGCTTTCGGCATCGTTCGCGCTCATGAACCGGGATGAACGCCAAGCCCTGTTCGAGCGCAACAAGGCGATCTATGAAGCCAAGTGGGGCCCGTGGGTGCCCCATGAATATGAGTAACTAACGCAGGTCGTCCTGTGACAATAAAAATCCCCTGGGCGCGAAGCCAAGATCCCGGGCAGCCTCGGTATGCTCGAACACCAGGTCCTGGTTCATGCGCTGCGCCATCGCCGCCGACCAATGGCGGTAGCGTGGCAGTACTCGCAACAGCCACAACGTCATCCGGAACACCCAGAGCGGCACCGTGAGAAAACGCGGGCGGCGCTTCTGCGCGGTGAACACGCGGGAGACCATCTCCCGATAGGGCAATGTTTCTGCGCCGCTGAGGTTGTAGGCATGGCGGCACACCTGGGGTGCCTGCAACGCACGCACACAGGCGCTCGCCACATCCTCGGCATGCACGGGTTGACGCAGCCCCATCGCGCCCCCCAACAGCGGGAAAAAGCCGAAGCGCCGAATAAAGCGTGCGATCTCGGTGATGTTTTTGTCGCGGCCCTGGCCGTAGATCAAGGTCGGACGCAGGATGCCCCAGTGCACCCCGTGGTCCTGCGCCCACTGCTCAACACGCGCCTCGGCATCGCCCAACAGGTTGGCGAGGCGCCGCTCTGCGGAGTCGACGGAGTGGCTTTTGCTAAAGCGACTGGTGGAAGACAAGGCCACGACTTTGCGCGCTCCGCAGGCCTGCAGCAGCGCAAAATGCTGCGGCAGCGTCCAAATCGGTGCCACGCAGATCCAGTAGGGAATCGGCGCGGCATACGCGCTTACACCCGTCTCAGAAAGCCGTTGCCAACTGACCGTGTCACTGTCGCTGCCGTGCCGGGGCTGGCGGGAAAAAGCGACGACCTTGAACTGTTCGCGCACAAGCAACGCAAGCAGGCAGCGGCCTACCAGGCTACTGGCCCCCAGCACACCGACCGTGACCTCAGGCATGCCCACCCCGGGATCGTCCCAGCAACCAATTGAATCCATGGTAGATGCAGACCAAACCGAAGCGCAGCCACACCCCCAGGACCACCCACCACCACAACCCCTTGGGGTAGTTGACCCTGAAGAACTTTGCGTAGAACCGCACCATCCCTCGGTGTTTGTGCCACTCGACAAAAAACGGTCGATTCCGGCTACAGGCGCCCCGCCAGTGCATGACGCGCGCCTGTGGCACAAACACGACGCGCCACTGTTTCAGCTTGAAGCGCATGCACCAGTCCAGATCCTCGCAATGCAGAAAATAGCCTTCGTCCCAGAGGCCCACAGACTTCAACGCTTCACGCTTGACCAGCATGCAGGCACCGGAAATGGCTTCCACCGCGGCGGGCTCGGTGGGCAGCGGCTCACGATGCAACAGGAAGTCGGCGCACAGCGTGGGAAACACTCCATCCAGGCGCGATAAGCCAAAAGCCCGGACGAATGCTCTCCTGGGGGTCGGAAACACCCGACGCCCGCCCGGCTGTTCGGACCCATCGGGGTTGCATAGAAAGCCCCCCACCATGCCCGTGGCGGCATCCGCGTGCAGCGCTTCCATCATGCCCTGCAATGAGCCCGGCAGCAGGACACAATCCGGGTTCAGGAACAACAATGCGCCGGCACTCGACACCCCCACACCGGTATTACAGGCCGAGGCAAAGCCCATATTCCGCTGATTCCGGATGATGCTCAGGCGCGTATCGGCCAGGCACCCATCCAGGTACGCCAGGCTGCCGTCACTCGAGGCGTTGTCCACCACAATCACCCGCCGCGCGCCTTCCCTGAAGGCCGACGCCACGCATTCGCCGAGCAGCGTGCCGACGTTGTAGTTGACGACGATCACGTCGCAGTCATGGATGAAGCGTGGCGGCATCAAAACGCGCTTCCCATGAGTGTTGCAGTGCAAATGCACGGGCTTGATCCGCATTGCGCTCACACTGCAAGGCGGCCTCGGCCAGCCCGGCAATATCGCTGTGCGAGTGACTGATGAAAACACCCGGCAGCCCTGAACGGCCATGCATCTCGCCGAAGTCAGTCGAGATCACCGGCAATGCCAGGCCGCGGTATTCGTAGTACTTGATCGGATCGACCGACGCGGTGAGCAGGGTCTTTTTGAAAGGAATCAAGCCCACGTCGAACTCGGCCATGGCGGCCAACGCCGCGCCATGATTATCGGCAGGCAACACCACTACGTTGCTAGGCAAGTGCGCGGGCACGGCGCCGAAGATCGGCCCCATCAAACGAATTTCATCGTTGGGCCTGGCTTCGGCCAAAGCCGCCACCCAGGCCCAGTCAAACCAGGTGGCCAGGGTGCCCACGTAGCCAAAAACCTTTCGACTCGATGACGTCGACGCCCGCTTTACGGCAGAGATCGCCGCCAAGTCCAGGCCGTTCAGCACCAGGCACACCTCGTTGCGATAACGCCGCCACTGCGCGTCGAGCACGGAACTCGACGTCCAGATGACGTCCACGCGCTGGGCGATCAGCCGCTCACGGCGCGCCAGGGCCGATCGCGAGAGGCCGGTATAAAACGCCGGGAAATCGTCCATCGCGTCATACAAGGACGCGCAGTGACGAAGCCGCTGCAACAACAGATGTGCCAGGACCGAGGGCTTGCCGACCACGAGCAAGGCTGGGGAGGCGTGGGTGAATTGATCGATCCTGCTCAATGCATGCCGCCAGCAAAAGCGGTTCACCCAGCCCGAGCCCGGTAGAGGTTCTATCGGTAGACCGCCAGGCTTGATCAAGGTGAGCCATGGCGGCGTACCGCTGGGTGGACTCGTTTGCGCGCAGGGCGCAGCCGCCTTGAGATCGCTCCATCTGGGCAGCCGCGTGGGATAAGGATCGACCCAGAGCACCGACGCCCCTGTGCGGCTGTGCACCCAATTGACAAACTTGTGCGGCCGCTGGGCGAAGCTGTGCCAGGGCAACGGCGAGAGAAATACCAGGCGCTTCAAGAAAAGTGCTCGCGCAGGACCTTCACGATACGCCCGGCAGCCTGCCCATCGCCGTAGGGCGAAACACCTCGTACCATGCCACGGTAGGCCGATTCATCGTCAAGCAGGCGCTGCGCCTGCTCGATGATACGTTCATAGTTGGCCCCCACCAGCTTGACGCTGCCCTGCTCCACCGCTTCCGGGCGCTCGGTTTCATCCCGCATGACCAGCACCGGCTTACCCAGCGCCGGCGCCTCTTCCTGGACGCCTCCCGAGTCGGTCAGGATGAAATACGCCGCTTTCATGGCGGCGATGAACGCCGCGTAACCCAGCGGCGCGCACAGCCTGAAGTTCGGTATACCTGCCAGGCACGCCTGGGCGACGTCCTGGATATTCGGGTTCGGGTGCACAGGGTAGAGAAACTGAACCCCAGGGTTGTTCTCGGCAAGGGTGCGCAGCGCTCGGCAGATGTCGAGAAACGGCGCGCCAAAATGCTCCCTGCGATGGGCCGTCACCAGCACCAGGCGCTTGCTCGGATCAAGATCAAGGCCGATCTCCACCTCACTGGCCGCGGTCATGAGCAGGGCATCGATCACCGTGTTGCCCGTGACGAAAATGTCCCCACTGGCTACGCCTTCTTTCAGCAGGTTTTGCCGAGTGCCTTGCGTTGCCGCGAAGTGCCAGTGCGCTAATTTACCGGCAATGACCCGGTTGGCTTCCTCGGGGAACGGATGCTGCAGATCCCACGTGCGCAGGCCGGCCTCAATATGCCCCACCGGTATACGCCGATAAAAACAGGCCAGGGCACAGGCCATCACCGTGGTGGTATCGCCTTGCACCAGAACCGCATCGGGCCGTTCTTCGAGCAGGACAACATCCAGCTTGAGCAATAACTGCCCGGTCAGGGTGGCCAAGGTTTGATTGGGTCGCATGACGTCCAAGTCGATATCGGGCTCGATGCCGAAAAACGCCAGGACCTGATCCAGCATGTCGCGATGCTGTGCCGTGGCGACCACACGCACATCGACCCAGCCCTGCTGCTTCAAGGCCAGAATGACCGGGGTCATTTTGATCGCTTCGGGACGCGTTCCGACCACGCAAAGAATTTTTTTTACCGACACATCAAGCCTATTTCCCTATTCGATAAGTGGCTGAATCGCTCAGGCGTTCAAGCTCATGCTCACGCACATTCCGCTGTGCTGTTTTGATGCTGTAATGGTGAAAATCCGGACTGCGGACAGCGAGAGTGCGGCGTCGAGACAGGTTCGTAGCGGGTCTCGACGCCCATACTGCAGCATAGACACAGACTGCAATACCTGCACGGTGGATGGACTAAAGGACGGCCTGGTCCCGACGAATTCCCGCAAATCTACGCCAGGGAATGAGCGCACCGGTTCATGCCTGATGCGGGTGCTCTGGAAATGACGTGACCGACCCGTCGTTCGAGCCTGAAGACCGGCCAGTTACAGTGCATAACAGGCCAAGGCGGCTATCCGTTTTTTTGCAGCGTCTGTGAAAACGCCTGCTCAGGCCTGGCTGATATCCAGCAATCGAGGCATGGCGATCGCCAGATAGTCCTGCGTATCGAGCACCATCGACGCATCCAGCCGCCCCGCGTTGAAGGCTATTTCGGCGTAGCCTGTGGTCAAGGCCGGATCGACGATCAATTGAATCCGCTCATCGAAAACAAAAGGAGGGATGGCGCCGATCCGGCACCCGGTCAGTTCCATGGCGGTTTCGGCCTTCACCAGCTCGGCTTTTTTCCCGCCCAGGGCCGCTCCGACTTTCTTCATGTCCAGCTTTTGGTCGCCTGGCAGTATCACCAGTGCATAGGGGCCGGCCTGACCCTTGAGGGCGCAAAGCATGGCCTTCGCGCCTTGGCCGGGCTCGGTGCCACGGATTTCGGCGACGCGCGCCGACTGGCCCTCGGCATCGTGCATCAACACCCGGTAGGACGCAGAGCGGGCATCGAGTAGTGCCACGAGGCGATCAAACATGGGATGCATGGAGTTTTCCTCTGGTTTACAGGAACAGGTCGTAGGACAGCTTGCTGATCAGAATCACCAGTAACACCAGGAATAGAGCCCGGACAAAGGGCACGCCTTTATGAACCGCCAGCCAGGTGCCGGTGAGCGCGCCCAGGATGTTGAATGCCGCCATGGGGATTGCGATCAGGTAGAGCACGTTACCCGTCGGAATGAAGAATATCAGTGCCGCTACGTTGGTCGCGATGTTCACTAGCTTGGCCGATGCCGAGGCATGGAGAAAGTCGAAGGCGAAGCAGCGGATAAACAGGAAGATCAGGAAGCTGCCAGTGCCGGGACCGAACAGACCATCGTAGAAACCGATGGCGCCGCCGATGACGATCGCCAGCAGTTTTTCCTTGGTACCGATGCGCATGGGTTTGTGCAGGGCGCCGAAATCTTTTTTCCAGAAGGTGTAGATCGCCATCAGCACAATCAACACCAGCACCGCCGGCCGGATCATCGACTGGGGTACGAACGACACCGTGGCGGCTCCGAAGAAGGCCATGACAAAGGCCGCGCAGGCGGCGGGGATCACAAGTCCCCAGTCGATCACCACCTTGCGCACGAAGGACCGGGCCGCGAATGCGGTACCGCAGGCGGCCGCGACCTTATTGGTACCCAGCAGCGCCGCCGGTTGAGCGGTGGGTAGCACGTTGAATAGCGCGGGAATCTGGATCAGTCCGCCGCCGCCCACCGCCGCATCGATCAGGCCGGCGGCGAAGGCGAACACGCAAAGGATGACAATATCGACCATGAAATCAGGCTCTGACTATGTAGGGTTGATGAGGGTCCAGCGGCACCACGCGTGCCGGATCATTGACCCCGAAGACACGCAACATCCAGCGATCACGGCCGTCGTAGCGGGGGGTAAAACCATCCCGGGCATGCAGGGTTTGCTGGTTCTTGAAGATCAGCATGTCCCCTGGTTGCAGCATGATGTGGTGCACGACATCGGGATGATTGGCGGCGGCGGCAAACAGCTGGAGGGCAAACTGCGCAGGGCCGCAGGTCGCTTCGACACTCGCTTTGTTATAGCGGCAATACAAGCCATCGGTTGCGCTTCTGTAGAGCAAGGGGACGTTTTCCAGCACATTCCCCTGCTTGCCGAAGGAGGCCGGTCGGCGAACGGTGAAGTTCGGTCGTGATAGTTCTTCTTCGACGTAGGCCGGCAGAATGGCCAGCACCTCGTCAATGGCGACGATGCGCGTCGGCACCTCGAGCTCGCAGCGCAGGCCGGTCAGGGACAGGTACTCCGGACAGGCCGACAACTGCGAGACGGGTTCGCAGGTCAAAGGCAGGTGAGGGTTGTCGACATGCATGTCCAGATCCGCGCGCGAGCCATAGGAGCTCTTTTCGGTCTCTCGCTTGCGCTTGGGCGATACGTGACGGAACACGGTGTCGGTGCTTTCGCCCTCGTACGCCAGCGGACGGGTTTGCAGAGTGTGCAGCACGGACAAAATAGCCCCGGCCAGAATCGACAGGTTCTCGATACCCGGCTCCAGGTCATAGGGCGTGGCAGGCAGTTGCGGGTCCAGCGGCAGCCCCCTGACGATCATCGCCACGTCACGGGCTTGTGGAAAATTGCGCAGCTGCTGGATTTTCTCGGTGCCCAGGACACTTTCCAGCAACCGCCCCAGGGCCGGCATGTGGCGGATCCCCGAGGCGCTATCGGTCACGTCCAGCGATGCCAGCCCGGCCTGAAGTGTGCGTTGTTCTTCCAGCGACAGATGAATTTGCGGTATCTCCCGTCGGGTCGAAGTCACTGATTTTTTTTCCAGCCTTTCATGAATGACTTCATCAATACACGCTGCGGCTTTCCCGATTACTTCATCCAGCTTCGACACGTCCTTGCGCTCCTGTTTGCACCATCCTTGTGGGTTGAACGGGAAGGTTAACGGAAGGGCCTTTTTTGTGTTGCAATGCCGCGTTGTGAAAAATGCAATGAGGTGGAAAGTGGCATTGAATATGTTGGGGGAACTTGAAGCCTTCGCGACCGTGGCTCGCAAGCGCAGCTTCGTCGCCGCGGCACGGACGCTGGGGCGCTCCCCCAGCGCACTGACCCGTGCCGTTCAAGCCCTGGAGGAAAGTGTGGGGCTCAAGTTGTTCAATCGCTCGTCCAATGCCGTGAGCTTGACCGAAGCGGGCGAATGCTTATTGCCCCACGCGTACAAAATGCTCGATCTGCAACGTGAGGTGGATGAAGACCTGGCCGGTCTCAGCGGCCTGGCCTCCGGCTGGATCCGTTTTTCCGCCCCCGAGGTGCTCGGACACGGGGTATTGCCCCGGTTGATCGCGCAATACTGCGAGCGTTATCCAGACGTTAACATCGATGTGATTTTCACTGATGAGATCATCGACCCGGCCAAGAGCAAGCTGGACTTCTCGATTCGCGGTGCGTTTCCACAATCCAGCGACTTGATCGGCTTTGCGCTCTGGAGTTACTCACGTTACCTGTATGCCAGCCCCGGCTACCTGGAGCGCAACGGCATGCCCGACTCCATCGAGACACTGGAGTCGCATTCGCTGATCCTGCATACGGCGCCGCGGATTCTCAAGGAGTGGAATTTTCGCAGCGAGGAGCAGGCCATCAGCTTTCGGGTTCATCCAAAATTTCGTTTCAGCTCTGGCCTGGCAGTATTCCAGGCAGCCCTGGCGGGCGTCGGGATCGCCCGCCTGGCGGATTGGATGGCGGAACCCGAAGTGGAAACTGGGCGCCTGCTCCGGGTGTGTCCTGAGTACAAGCTCACCTCCAGCAGCGGTGAGAGCCCACAGATGCACGCGGTATACCCGGCCGGAAACTTGCCGCTGCGGGTGAAGGCATTGATGGAGATGATCCGTGGCTTAGGTGAAAGCCTCGAATGTAAACGCGGCTCAGCACCTCTATGAAGACGGCCCTCACGTCGCTGTGAGGGGGATTCATTCAAGCATTCTGAATCGCCCCGGCACCGTAGACATCTCCAGCCTGCCAGGCTACGTTCATTAATGAGGCGTCATGGGAGGAAGATAGAGGGTGTAAGCGCTGACCTTAGATTCCTTGTTCAAACGCTATATTGGGCTCCACTCCAAGTACTCCCGCGGGCAAGCAAAGCGTGTGTTACTCGGCGATTCAGCCATCCAATTTGGTCATGCCAAAATCACAATGGAAGTCACGGAGCAACTGAGTGACTGGCTCTCCCATCAAGCTCACACCAATGCAGTTGCAATCTTTCTGGAACGCCAGGCAAATCCCAGCACCATCAGCAGCCCTAGCCCCGCCACTGCCGCTCCAGCCAGGGAAATCGCCGGATAACCTAGCCCTGCATTGATCACCGCACCGCCCAGTGCCGCACCAATCGCATTGCCGAAGTTAAACGCACCGATGTTCACCGCCGAGGCCAGATTGGGCGCGTCCTTGGCAGCTTCCATGACGCGCATCTGTAGCGGCGGCACCAAGGCGAAACTGGCGATACCCCATATCAGGATGGCAACGGCCGCCGGCAGCGGCCAACGCATCAGTACCGTAAACGCCAGCAACACGAGAATCAGCACGCTCAGCGAAACGATCAGTGTGCGATCTATCGAGCGGTCGGCGGCCTTGCCGCCCCACATGTTGCCCAGTGTCAGGCCCACACCGAACAGAACCAGCATGGCGGTTATGTAGGCGGTGGACGCGTGGGTCTCGCTGCTAAGGATCGGCGCGATGTAGGTGAAGACGGTAAACATTGCGCCCGAGCCGACTACCGTGAGGGCCAACGCGCCCAGCACCGGGCCACGGCCCAGTACGCGAATTTCGGCCATTACACCGACGCCTGGCGGCGCCTTCAGGTTGGGCAGGGCGAACCATAACGCGGCCATGGCGACCACGCCGAGGCCGGTAATGCCCCAGAATGCAGTGCGCCAACCGAACATTTCGCCAAACCAGGCGGCCAGCGGCACACCGCCAATGGTCGCCAGGGTGAGGCCCATAAACATTGCCGCGACCGCTCCGGCACGTTTCTCAGGGGCGACCACGCTGGCAGCAACGATAGAGCCAACGCCAAAGAACGCACCGTGGTTCAGTGAGGTCACCACCCTGGCGATCATGAGGCTGTAGTAATCGGTCGCCAGGGCTGACATCAGATTACCCAGGGTGAAAATCGCCATGAGTCCGATCAGCAGATAGCGCCGGGGGATCCTGCCGGTAGTCAGGGTCATCAGCGGCGCGCCGAGCAGTACACCCAAGGCGTAAGCACTGACCAACAGTCCCGCAGCGGGAATAGAAACGCCGAGATCCGCAGCGATGCCCGGCAACATGCCCATGGGGGCGAACTCGGTAACACCGATGCCAAAGGCACCTATGGCAAGTGCGACAAGTGGTGGATTGATACGCATGGAAGGCTCCTTATCTATGCCGCCAATGCTACGATCCAGCGTTTTAAGGCGGTAGATAGCATTTTTGGCAATCACCTATGCGTAAGGGGCACAAATGGACTTCAACGGCAGATCCGGTGACATGCTCGTGTTCGCCACCGTGGCGCAGGAAGGCAGCCTATCGGCTGCCGCGCGTGCATTAGGGCTCACACCCTCGGCGGTCAGTCGGATCATCGCGCGTACCGAACAGCGCCTTGGCACCCGACTGCTGTTGCGCACCACCCGAGCGATCAGCTTCACTGCCGAGGGCGAGGCTTTCCTGCGCGGCGCCCGGCGTATCCTGGCCGATATGGCCGAGGTGGAAGAAGCCATCGCCGACCAGGGCGTACCCAGGGGCCGATTGCGGGTCAGTGCCGCCCTTGGCCACGGGCGGCTGGCCATCGTTCCCTTGGTGGCGGCATTCAGCGCCCGCCATCCGAACATCTTGGTCGACCTCACCCTCGGCGACGAAGTGGTCGATATTCTCGGCGGCCAGGCCGATGTGGCGGTACGTTTTGGCCATCTGCCCGACAGCCCGCTGACCGCGCGCAGGATCGGCGACACCGGCCAGGTAGTGGTGGCATCGCCCGAGTATCTGCAACGCCACGGCATCCCTCGCGAACCGGAAGACCTGCTACGGCATAACTGCCTGCGCTTCAACTTCCGGCGTGCCGAACCCAACTGGCCGTTCATCCGCGACGCAAGAGAGTTCTCCCTGAAGGTCTGCGGCAACATCGAATGCAGCAGTGGTGAAGCGCTGGCACAACTTGCGCGAGTAGGTGCGGGCATTGCGCGTATCGGCGAGTTCAGCGTGAGCGAGGATCTGCAGCGCGGTGACCTGATACCGCTGCTGGAAGCCTGGAACCCCGGCGACCGGGAACCGATTCATGCGGTGTTCGTAGGCGGCTCGGCAATGCCGGCGCGGGTGCGATTGTTCGTAGACTTCTTGCTGGAGCATCACCGGATGTAAGCGGTGGCGTCAGCTGATTGAACGAACCATTGGAATGGATCAGTGAGAGATTAGGAATGCAGGTGTGCGAAATGACCTAGTCGGCCCGGGCCTCGTTGTTCGCGATCAGTTGATAGGTTCCACCGCGCGCCTCATGCGATAGCGCATAGAACGACGACAGCGACGGCTGATTAACAGTCATTTGCTAGCTGTATTACACGCCTGGCGTGTTCAGCGTCGAACGCCATATTCGTGGCAAATGGGTTTGCGACAACTGCGAAACCTTGATTCAAGAGCCGGTGCCGGCGCAAGTTATCGACAAAGGCATCCCGACTGCCGGGCTGCTGGCTCAGGTGATGATCGTGAAATACGCCGATCATTTGCCGCTGTACCGCCAGGAGCAAATCTTCGGGCGAGCCGGTCTCGCAATTCCTCGATCAACGCTGGCCAGTTGGGTCGGCGCTTGCGGTGTGCAATTGCAGCCACTGGTGGATGCTCTGCGCGACGTCGTGCTTGAGCACAACGTGGTGCATGTCGATGAAACGCCGGTGCAGATGCTCGCACCGGGCGAGAAGAAGACCCATCGTGCTTATGTTTGGGGCTATGCCACGACTGCCTTCGCTGAGATCAGTGCGGTGGTGTACGACTTCAGCCCTGGCCGCTCGGGCGAGTATGCCCGCAACTTCCTCGGCGACTGGAAAGGCAAATTGGTCTGTGATGATTACAGTGGTTACAAAGCCAGTTTTGCACTTGGCGTCACTGAAATCGGTTGCATGACCCACGCCCGCCGAAAGTTTTATGATCTGCACATCACCAATAAAAGCGTGCTCGCCGAGCAAGCGTTGCGGTACATCGCGGCCCTATATGAAATTGAACGCGAAGTCCGCGATTTGGAACCGGATGTCCGGCGACGAATACGTCAGGAAAAAGCAGCGCCCCTGATGGACGCGTTTCATGCCTGGATGACCGCCCAGCGCGAGCTTTTGCATGAAGGTTTGGGGATTACCAAAGCCTTGGATTACAGCCTAAAACGTAGGGCTGCGTTGAGCCGTTATCTGAACGACGGCACGGTGCCCATAGACAACAACCATATCGAGCAGCAAGTTCGACCTTGGGCTCTTGGAAGAAAAAACTGGCTGTTCGCCGCGTCACTACGCAGTGGCCAACGCGCTGCTGCTCTAATGAGTTTGATCCAGTCGGCCAAGCTCAACGGTCACGATGCGTATGCTTATCTGAAGGATGTTCTTACTCGCCTGCCGACGCAGCGGGCGAGTGAGAGTGGGGAGTTGTTGCCGCATCGATGGCAACCGGCTTAGCTGCACAAGACGGCATTTCCGGAAGCTTACAGTGCTTGGGCGTACGCTCAGTGTAAAAATCGAATGGCCTGCATGGGTTCGGGATCTTAGTTTTATGTGGTGCAAACCAAGTTGCCGACTCGTGCAGGCTTCTCCCATAACTCCAACTTCTTAATTTTTCTTAAGAAGAATCGAGGAAGCGGAGGGTCAACCCCTTACTCTGTTCACTCTTCAATCTGATCAAGCAGTACTCCAACCTCACTCATAAAGTCTAAAGCTCGTTCCCTATTAACCCCGATTCGAGTTTCAAACTCAAAAACTTCTATACCATTACATATTTCATTCAGAGCCGCATAAATGAGCAAAAGCTCCTCACGTTCGATACTGATGCTAGTCTGATTAGATACAGATTCAATGATTTTCATTATTCTCACTTCAAATTATCAAAATATGCACGCCCACCGGTAGGACGAAATGCGGTTCCACCATCAACAGCGTTGGGGTTTCTGATAACAACTGTACCACTAGCCTCATCCCAAAAGGCACTTCTTCCTCCACTCAGTTCGCGAGACGACGTAGGCTTGCTAACAACTTCTTTAATATGCTTCGAAAACTCCTCACGTGTAGTTATCCCAAGGTCTTTATATTCTTCTTGATCAACCACATGCTTATCAAATGCATGACCGTCAGCTATTTCTTCAGCAATTTCCTGCGCTCGTTTTCCCGCATTGGCAGCAGCCGTTGCGGAGCTCCCAGTGACTTGGGCATCGGTACCAGCCTCAATAGCTCCGCCTTTCCCGGCGCTTGTGCCCCCTCCAGCTAATGCTTCTCCCTCAGCAGACTCACTGAACATTCCCTTTATTTTTGACAGGAAGCCAACGCTGCCGGCGGCTCCCTCCTCCAAGAAAAACTCTGGGAAGAGGCCAGTCAGTATCAGCAGAGAAATATTTTTCTTGAGCTTGTCAATGTCGGATACCGACTGCTGCATCGACATTCCGTTGTCATCAGACTGATCCGTAGGATCAAGGTGGAACCCTTGGTCATTGTACTTCTCCGCCGTCCCACCAATCAGGCTGCCCGTCGCTGGATTTCCACCCGCCACACCGGCCGCAATCAATCCAATGATCTGCGCTGTGCCGATTTTCAGTTGGCTTCCTGCGGCGCTCAAGTCAGTCGCATCAAAGCGGGAGCTGACGAACTCTGACAGTAGACCATTCGCAATAGGCGTCAGGCCCTCAGCCACACCGCCTGCGATGGCTCCGCTGGCAAAACTATCACCGCGAGCCTTGGCGATCAAACCGCCCAACGCCGCATGCAGGATCAGCTTCTCAGCAATCTTAGGCGCTACTTCCAGGCCCGCCGCCAAATCACCAATTGCCTTGTTACCTAAAGCGGCGCCAAGATCGATGCCCTCACCGATCAACGCATCTCCTAGGTTCGAGCCAAAACTTCCACCATTGATAGCAGTAGACACACCACTATTGATCAGGGCATGAGTGCCGCTGCGCAATAGGGTATCCGCCCAGTTTTCCGGGCTGAGCATACTGGAAGCATAACCTGGGTTCTGCAACGGCCCAGTGCTGATGACTTTCGATCCACCATTCGCCGCTCCGCTAGTGCCGGAAAACCATTTGGTGTCTGCATAATCGATAAGACCTGCCGTAACACCTGCGATAGCAGCATTTTTCAGGCTACTGCCGCTGAAAGTATCCTTGAGCGCGATACCCAGGTTGCCCTTGTTGGAAATCGTACTGTTGATTGCTGTGCTGGATAGACTGACAGCCACTGCTGCCTGCATAGGACTAAGCCCAAGACCTGCTGGCCCCATTACCAGAGATAGAGCGATGGCAAGGATTACCTGAGCACCAGCTCCCAGCCCGGAATGGCTGTACTTGAAGGACTCGTGCACCTCCTTGACCATGCGCCAGTCCACGTCACCGCGCTTCTCTGCCTCCTTCATCCACGCAAGAGCTGGATCGGCCTTGACCATCGCATCAATGGCCTGGCTAACGGTTTCCTGATCGACCTGTTTCACGTCAATGTGTAGGCCTTCAACAGCATTGATCACCAGTTCTCCCTTCGCGGTGATCTGGCTCTGACGCAATGTTTCATCGGTCGCGCTTTTGGTCGACATCGATGTCCAAGCCAGGCTAGTACTGCTCTTCTCGTGGCTCTCCTGATGCAGATCCTTGACTGCCTCGAAGGTCACTGAACCGCCACTGTTGATAATCAGGTCTTCGCCGCTGTTGAGCTTCGCTGCCTGATAGCGCTGGTTTCCACCGCTGGCGAGCACCATGTCGCCGCCAGAGGTGATCTGACTACTGATATTGGTAACTTGCGTGACTTCGTCACGCTTGGTTTTCTTGGCGCCGAAAGAGCCTTTGCTCTTTTCATCGTAAAGGGAGTAATCACTGTTCTGAGCGGCGAAAACTCCAAGTTTGTTACCCGCTGCGAGATACGCTTCCTTGCCAGCAGTAATGCTGCTGGAGATCACCGCCATGTCTTTACCGGCCGTCACGGCCACATTCCCACCAGCGCTTATACTGCTCGCGACCTGCCGGACGTGGTCCTCCTGAATCGTCAGCTTTTTACTTTTGAAGAGAAAATGGTTTTCATCTGCGGCTGAAGCAATAGTTACGTCACCCGCCCCGACCATGGCGATATCCCGCTCAGCATCGATGTCGCCCGCAACAACCGTAACATCGCGGCCAGCCTGAACCGAAACGTCCCTCCCGGCACTGATACTGGCGCTGTACTGAGTAGTGCTGCTGCTGTTGCGGTTGACGCCGCGACCCAGACTATTGGTGGCCTGCGCGGAAGCGATGTTCACGTCCCGACTGGCGCCCAAGATCACGTCACGCCCACTTTGCAGTGCGCCACCGATGTTATTGATATCTCGCCCCGCCGAAATATTCAGGTCGTTGGCCGACTCGACGCGAGCCGCGCTGTCGACGTAATCGTTACGAACCTGATCTTTTCCGTAAGCAATCTGCGACGAAGTCACCGTGCGCTCGTTTGTTACATCGCCTGTAAGCGCCGTTAACGCCACATCCTTACCGGCGATAACGCCGCCCGCCTTGTTGGTGAGGTCCTTGCTGGCCAACAGATCCAATCGACCACCCGCCTGCACCAGCCCGCTGCTGACCATGTCCTGGCCAGCAACGGCAGACAGGTTATTGGTGGCTTTTAATGTACCGGCATTGGTCAGGTTCTTGCCGGCGATCATCGTCACATCGGTGCCTTGAATCAGCGCCCCATTAGGTGCCAGCCGATTATTGGCCTGCGCCATGTACAACACCGGCACCAGCACCTTCTCGCCATTAACCTCATGTTCTTCAAGCCAGACTATGTCGTGAGTCAGCGCCGCGACCTGTTGCGACGTCAGGGTCACACCAACTGCGAGATTGAGTTCATTCTTACTCGCGATCGCGTTGTTCATCAGGTACTTGAACTGATCCTCATTGGAGGTCTGGCCATCGATGAAGGCTTGGCCGGTGCGAGCGACCACAGCTTGCTGTACCAAGCGTTGTTCGTAGAGCCCGTCACCGAGGCGCTTGGCGCTGGTATCGGGGTCGTAGCCAAGGCGTGTGAGCAAGTAGTCCGAACTCATGAATTGCTTGAGGTCGGTGAGTGCGGGGTTGGTTTCGATCAGGTACTTCGGCGGCTTGACCGCCGTCACGCTGTTAGGGAGGCCTTGCACGCCCACGATTTGGCTGACGGCCGCACCCGAGGTGTCCTGGGCGTTTAGTCGGAACAAGCCGTTTTGACCCGTCGGCAGGCTGAAACCCGGCAACGCAGTTGGGTCAACTTGCAGTTCTGCCAGGTCCGGCGGCAACTGGCGGTTGAGCAAGACGGTTGAAGGTTGGGTCACGCTGAAAACGCTGGTGTTCACTGACCGCTCCTCAACGGCCGTCGTGGTTTTCTGAACCACCAGATTGCTGATGTCGTTACTTGCTGAGACTTTGGAGGCGCCGCCAGCCTGGATGATGGCCGGTGCAGCCGCTTTGCCATCGGCCTGTACCGTCACAGGGTCGTTGATGCCATAAAACAAGGAAGGATCAAACTTCGCGACCAGTTGGCCAAACGCCACGGGATCAAACGGCCCCGAACTCGGATGCTGGTTGTTGTAGGTGCGTACATCGCTCATCAACCGGTAAAAGTCACTCCCCGAAACCCAGTTGCCGGCGCCCACCTCGTGACCGGATGTGCCCGATGCGGAAAGAGCCGCCTGGTTGGTGATGTTGGTGCTGGTGATGGATAGGTCGTTTGCCGCCGACAGCAGGCTGTATTGGTTGAGGACGCTTGTGCTGTTAACCGTGAGGTTGTGCCCAGACACAAATGTGGCCATGGGTGAGTCAACGCTCACGGTGCTTTCAACTGTTTTGTAAATGAATACCGGGCCACGCACACGTGGGCTTTGAGGGCCGTCACAGTGTTGTACGCAGGACATGGTCATGAAGCCGCCTACGACCACCTGCTCCATGCTGAATTTGTCGCGCTGGTTAGCGAAGTTTGCGGCGTCGACGTTGATGTCGCCGCCGGCCTCGATGCTGCCGGAGCGGTTTTCCAGGCGTTGGGCTGAGCTGCCTGGCGCTCTGCCTGTGACGATAAGATTGCCAATGCTGTAGATGTCGGCGTAGCGGTTTTTGATGCTGTTCGCCTGGAGGCTCATATTCCGACCGCTGAATATGAAGCCGCGGCTGCCGTCTTCGGCCTGATCGTTAAGGAGTGTCTCAGCGTTGATGACCAGGTCTTGCGAGGCCGCCAGGGCCCCGTAGTTGGCGAGGCCCGTGGCAGTCACGGTCATATCGCTGCCAGAGGTCAATCGGCCGTAGTTATTCAACTGGCCGATGACATTGATATCGGTTTTACCGCCGCCCGTGATACTGGCGGTAGCGCCGAGGTCCAGCTGAGAGGCAGCCACTTTCAGCTCGGCCAGGCTGCTCATCCGGCCGCTGCCCGAGTAGCCACCGGTCAACTTCAGGCCCAGCGTCCCGTCGCTGCCGATCACGCCGTCATTGACCCAGGTGTCGCCTGTACCGACAAACGCCGTCGACGCCAACAATTGCCCGGTAGCGGTTTGTGTGAAGTCCTTAATGTTGACGTTGAGCGTGCCGGCCTGAATGACCCCGCTGTTGGTCCAGCTTTCGGCATCCAGAGTCAGGTCACCGCCCGTGGTGAAGCTGCCGCCGGCGTTCATTACATCGCTGCTGGCCACACCAAAGTTGCCTTTGCCGGCATGCACGATGCTACCGCCAGTGTTCAGCAAACTGCCGGTCGTGAGGTTGATATCGTTGTTTGCCGTCTCCAGCATGCCGCTCTGGTTATTCAGCCGCCCACCAATCTGGAAGCGGGTGATGCCACTGTTGCCGAGTGCGCGCAGTTTGCCGGTCTGGTTGTCGATGCTGGCCGCTGTGATCGTTAGGGTACTGTCGCTTTCGATAATGCCGAGTCGGTTGTTCAAATCACCGTCGAGGGTCAGGTCGATTATCTGGCCGGAGATTTGGCCACCTTTATCGCCGCTGTTGTCGAAGTTGTTGCCGGTGACGATCACGCCCTGCTTTGCATAGAGCCCACCCTTGCGGTTATCGAAGTCAGCAGTTCGGGTGTCGATCAGCGCGTCACCATCTTGTGCAGCGATGCGTCCGCCGTTGCTGTTGATACCTGCCAGCGCGCGCAAATCAAGCGCGCTCGCCTGGACCGTGCCGCCTTTGCCGTCGAGGTCGTAACCGTTCTTGAGTACGCCAACAAGGCGTGCGGTGAAGGCGTTTTTCAGGCTGGACAGCGTGCCGCCACGGTTATCCACGTTGTCGGCGGTAACGCTCAGTTCGCCGTCCTGGGCGATGATTTTGCCGTCGAGGTTGTCGACATCACCTTTGGTTTCAAGCACCAGCGTCGTTTGGCTTTGCAGCGTGCCGTTGCTGTTCTCCACGCTGGCGACATGCAGGTTGAGGTTTGCGTTCTTGCTGTAGATCAGACCGTCGTTGTCATTCTGCACCTTGCCGGTGGCCGTCAACAGAAGCTGACCGTTGGCGGCGACTGTGCCGCCGTTACGGTTGTCCAGGCCACCGATAAGCAGCGTCATCATGCTCTGGCTGGCGAGCTGACCGCCCTGGTTATCGACCTGATCGGCTCGCTTGAGCAGCAGGTCTCCCACACTGGCGACTGTGCCCTTGGTGTTGGTCAGGGTGCCCAGCAGATCAAGGGTGGCCTCTGCGTTGGTCGCGATGCTGCCGGCAGTGTTGTCCACATCGGTACCGGTGACGGTCAGGCCGAGTTGGGAGCTGATGGCGCCGCTGACGTTGCGCAGCGTCATGGCGGCGGCGACCAGCGTCTCTGCGCTGTCCATCTGGCCCTTGTCGCTGTTATCCAACACACCGTTGACGGTGAGCGTCTGTCCTGCTCCGCTGGACAGGCTACCCTGCCGGTTATCGATGTTGTCCGCACTGACCATCAGCGCTTTTTGGCTAACCAGCGCGCCTGCGTTGCTGTTGTCCAGATCGCCGCTGAGCTTGACGCTGACTTCGCCGTTGAGGCTGGAGAGCTTGCCGTGGTTGCTGTTGTCGAGCTTGCCGCCTTTGACTTCAAGGCCCTGCAACCCAGAGATCAGGCCCAGTTGGTTAAGCACCTGATCGGCTTTGATAGTGAGCGTTTGCTCGCCGATCAAGCTGCCGTTGTCGCTGTTGTTGAGTCTGCCGCCAGTCAGCCGGATACTTACCTTGCTGGCGATTGCACCGCCGCGGTTATCCAGGTCTGCGCTGACAATGCGCAAGTCGCCCTGGCTATAAATTTTGCCTTGGGCATTGAGGAGATTATCTGCGTTGATGCGGGCCTTATCAGCGCTGAGCACCTTGCCGCCATTGCGGTTATCCAGCGTACCTGCGGTAATTTTCGCGAGACGTTGCGCGCTGACAATACCGCCGATGTTATCCAGGGCTTGATCCACCGAAACACGCACGTCATGGCTGGCAACCACACTGCCGTTGTTATGCATGTCCTGGGCGCGGATCTTGATATCGCCCGTGGTATTGCGGGTGTTGTCGTCGTTGACGCCCGCTTCGATGATCGCGTTGTTGGTCAACCGCCCCTGGGTACGAAGCACGATCTGGTCACGAGCCGCGATGTTTTGCTGGATACTCAGCGCATCGCGGGCCTGCAAGTTCACGCTACTGCCGTAAACCGTGCCCTGCATATCGGTACTGGCAGCTTTGACGGTCACTGCGTCAGTGGCAGCGAGTTGCGCAACGGTCAGGTCGCCATTGGCGGCGATCTGAATATCGCCCGCGCTGGCGGCCATTTTCCCGTCAAGCTTTACCCCGACCCCAGCTTCACTGCTGACCAGCTTGATCGCCCCGGCATACATCCCACCCAGGGACGAAGAGTCGATCGCCAGTTGCGGTGCAGTCGCCGGGTCGGCGGCACGCGCGGTGGCCTTGAGCGTCTTGGCGTCAACGTCATTAGCGCCGGCAATGATCGTCAGGTTCTTGGCCTGGATCTCCGCATTGAGCTTGGCCGAGCGGGTGATGATTTCGAAGCGATCGATGTTGTTGGCATTAAGGCCCGCACCTTCGATGGCGACGCTGCCTCCGTCGACTTGGTAACGATTGACCTGGCCGTTTTCGATCACTGCTTTACCGGTGGTCAACGTGGCTTGCGGGGTATTGATAAAACCGCAGCCATTGCAGGTGATGCCATACGGGTTGGCCACGATCACGTGGGCCGACTGCCCAGCCACCTCGGTGTACCCGCGCAACTGACTCGGACTGCCGCCGTTGACCTCGTTGAGGATCACGCTGGCTGCTGTGCCGTTGAGGTTCTGGTTGCCGAGGATAATCCCGCCCAACTGGGTCGACTGGGTGCGGCTGGTGGCGTTGTTGAGGATGACGCCCTGCTGGCCGACGTTGTAATCCTGGAACTGGTTATGGGACAACCCGCTGCCATTGGGCGCCGCGATATTGACGATGGGTACGCCATTGCCCGCCTGGCCCAGCGTAGTCCCCGGCGCGCTGACCACAATCCCATCCGCCTGCGCCAGCAACGGCTGCCAGAACATCGCGTTGGCCAGGATCAACGCCAAGCCGCGCTTGGGCAGTCCCAGGAAAGTGGAGCGCGTTTTCAAGGCCGCAGAAGGTTGGCGCGCAAGAAAGGCGAACTGGCGAACGTCCATGTGATGTCTCGATGCCCAAGGGGCGGTAAAAATTTAAAGGAAGAAATCCAGGCGAAAATAGACCGGCGCTTCACGTTCAGTGATCGGCCCCGGGCGTTCCAAAGAGTGTGCAAAGGTCACCGTGGCGGCGACGTTCTGGCCGCGCGCGAACAACTCCACGGAGTTGCTGCTCATGCGTCCGTGCTGTTCGGCGTTGTAGCGGCCATGGCTGATCACGCCTTGGTCATAACCAAGGCTGGTGCCGTATTCATTGAACACCGGCTGCAACCACGCGATGGTCACCGGGCGGCTCCAGCGCAGGTCGTTGCGCCAGTAGCCGCCGCTATCGCCGGCCAGGCTTTGATCCTTGTAACCACGTATCGATGACTGCCCGCCCAGGCTCATGCGCTGGGGGCTGAACAGCACGTCTTCGCTGCGCTGGCCGGTCATCAGGCTGCTGAAACTGAACGACTCGCCCCACAGCTTGAACGGGTACAGGTAGCTCAGGGTCGCGGTGTATTTGCGGTAGCGCGCATCGGCCTGGCCGGGGCGCGGATTGTGGTTGGCCTGGGCGTCGAATGCGCCAATGCCGTCCTGCATGCCCAGGTCGATGTTGAGGAATGAGCCGCCGATACGTCGACCATGGTTGATGCCGAACTGGGTTTCGCTGAGGCGGTTACTGCTCAACGCGAGCTTGCTGTCTTCGATGAAGTTGTTGGTGCGCAGGTACGCCACGCCGGTGCTGAGGGAGGTTTTGCTCAGGGCGTCGCGGTGAATCACCCGTTCCAGGCGCAGTTGATGGTTCTGGCTGTCGCCGGACTGCTTGAAGTTGAAACCGCTGGCCTGGGCCAGCGAGCGGTATTCGGTTTCGCTGTAGCTGTAATTGAGGTTCCACCAGCCAAATGGCAGGTTGTAATTGAGCATCGAATTGCGCGAGGTTTTTTGGTGGTCGCTGACGGCATCGTGGCCGCCACGCAGGGAGAGTTGGTCGGCCAGGCCCAGCGGGTTGTCCCAATCCAGGCTGGCGCCCCACTGCTGTTCGCCGGTGGCGCGCTGGCCACCGTTGTGGCGGGACAGGCCGACGCGCCAAGGTTTTTGCGGGGTGTTTTTGACCAGCACGTCGCTGCCGCCGACTTCCTTGCCGGGGGCCAATTCCATCTGGGCCTGGTTGGAGGGCAGACGGTTCAGTTGGTCGACCATCTGCTCGATTTCGCGCAGGTTGAGCAAATCGCCTGGTTTGCCTGGGAAGCTCATAAACAGCTGGCGGCCGGTGATGCCGCTGCCTTCGGCGCCCTTCAAGCTTTCCAGCCGGCCTTCCACCACTTGTACCTTGAGGTTTCCGCTGGCGAGGTTTTGCTGCGGCAGATAGGCGCGACTGGTGACCAGGCCTTTGGCGAGGTAGTGATCGGTGATGACTTTGAGCAGATCATTGAGCTGCGCCACGCCGAGGCATTGGCCGATATAGGGTTTGATCAGACTGGCGCGCTCGCCATCGGACAAGGCATCGGCGCCGGCAAGTTCGATGGTGTTGATCGCAAAGCAGCGCGTGTCGGCGGGCGCTGTCGGCTTGGTAGGCGTAGCAGCTTTGCCGGGCAGGTCCTTGAGTTCTTCGAGTCGGCGTTGTTGCTCTTCGAGCAGGCGATCCTGGCGGTCACGGATCAGATCAGTAACGCCGGGCGTGTTCTGCGGGGTAGCGCCTTGAGCTGTCCCAGCAAAGCCCAGGCAAAAAAAAGCGGACAGCAGACTGAGCCTGGTCCGGTGTGCCGAACGCCACATTTCTAGATCCCTCTACATGGCTTTGTGCCATCACTTGGCGGCGATCTTATGGTGGCGTTTTAGTGGCGTCAATTAAATGTACAACTTTGTTTCAGTGGTGACACACGATCACTTGTAGTCTGAAAAATTAAGGCCTTTAACATCAATTACTTAACAGAAATCGTGAACATGCAATTCAGGTCCGTACTTGGCAACGCAATTGGGAGGTAAATTCGCGCCTCTGGCTTAGCCGGCAGTTTTTTATGGGAGAAAACCGCTCAATGGTGGTGCTATTGGCTGATTGCCTTTTTTAGAGGAGTGCGGCCAGTGAGGTATACCCCATCATCGGCGCAGAACGCGCCCAGATTGACGCCAACCGCAGTTTTACCCGGCCCGCCTTTGGTTGAAACGACCGCAGTGACTTTCATGATATTGACCTCGGAATCGTAGGATTTGAGATGCATTCATGCGGGTCACGCTGCGCGCTTTGATCGCCCCGGAAAAATCCAAGGCAAAAAAAAGCCTGCATCGCTGCAGGCTTTTCCCTATCTGGCTCCACGACCTGGACTCGAACCAGGGACCCAATGATTAACAGTCATTTGCTCTACCAACTGAGCTATCGCGGAATGCGCCGTATGTTACTGATTGAAAAGGAGAAGTCAAGCTTTCCCTGACGGCCTGGACGATTAATTCGGATGACCGGCTGAAAGCTGCTGCTCCTTGGCCAGGTCCAGCCAGGCGCGCACGGCGGGTGGCAGGTGGGCGCTGGCGCGCCAGGCCAGGGCGATGTGCCAGTCGGTGTGGGGTTCGTCGAGAGGGATCAGGGCGATGCCTGCGTGTTGATGCTTGTGCGCCAGCATGCGGGGCAGGAAGGCGACGCCGAGGCCGGCGGCGACCAGGTCGACGATGAAGTCGATCTGCCCGCTGCGCGCCGCCACGCGGGGTATCACGCCTTTGCGCTCGCAGGCGGCGAGGATCTTGGCGTTCAGGGCGAAGCCGGCTTCGAACAGGATGAACGGCGAATCCGCCAGATCGGCGAAGTCGATGCGTTGACGCTGGGCCAGGGGGTGGCTCCTGGGCAGTACGGCCATCAGCGGTTCGTTGCGCACGGGCTGATAATCGAAACCTGCATCCACCGGCAGCAGCAACGCAGCGAGGTCGACCTCCCCCGCTTCCAGGCACTCGCGCAATCTCTTGCTACCGTATTCGGTGAGTTCGATGTCGATGTCCGGATAACGACTGCGATAGGTGGCAAACATCGTCGCAAACAACACCCCGCACCCCACCGGTGGCAGGCCGATGCGCAACACGCCGCGCTTGAGGCCGCGCAGGTCGTTGATCTCGGCGACCAGGTCATGGTGTTCGGCGAGCAGTACCAGGGCGCGGCGGTAGGCGATCTCACCCGCAGCGGTGAGTTCGTTGCGGTGACCCAGGCGATCGAGCAGCGGCATGCCGAGTTCTTCCTCCAGGGTCTTGACCGCCTTGCTCACCGTGGATTGGGTCAAGGCCACCACGTCGGCGGCCTGGGAGAATCCGCCCTGGCGCACCACTTCGACGAACGTGCGCAACGTTCTCAAGTTCATGGGTATTCCTTTAGCGACTGGTATCTAGCGATAAAAGTTGTTTTTATCATGACATATATTTGCCTATCCTGACCCGCCCAGCCTTGTGGAGACACGCTTAATGATCATCTCGTCCGCCTCCGACTACCGCGCAGCGGCCAAACGCAAGCTGCCGCGCTTCCTGTTCGACTACATCGACGGCGGTGCCTACGCCGAGCACACGATGCGCGCGAACAGTTCGGACCTGGCCGAGATCAGCCTGCGCCAACGCGTGCTGCGCAATGTCGATAACCTGAGCCTCAAGACCACGCTGTTCGGCCAGGCCCTGGACATGCCGGTCATCCTCAGCCCTGTCGGCTTGACCGGCATGTATGCGCGGCGCGGCGAAGTACAGGCGGCAAAGGCGGCGGCGAACAAGGGCATCCCCTTCTGCCTGTCGACAGTGTCGGTGTGTTCGATTGAAGAAGTGGCGTCGCAGAGCCCGCAGTCAATCTGGTTCCAGCTGTATGTGCTCAAGGACCGGGGCTTTATGCGCAATGCCCTGGAGCGGGCCCAGGCGGCGGGGGTCACCACCCTGGTGTTCACCGTGGACATGCCCACGCCCGGTGCGCGCTACCGCGATGCCCACTCGGGCATGTCCGGGCCGTTCGCGGCGCAGCGGCGCATGTTGCAAGCCGTCACCAAGCCGCAATGGGCGTTCGACGTAGGGCTCATGGGCCGCCCCCACGACCTGGGCAATATCTCCAGGTACCTCGGCAAACCCACTCACCTGGAAGATTACATCGGCTGGCTGGCCAATAACTTCGACCCCTCCATCAGTTGGAAAGACCTGGAGTGGATCCGCGACTTCTGGAAAGGCCCGATGATTATCAAGGGCATCCTCGATCCTCAGGACGCCAGGGACGCAGTGAGTTTCGGCGCCGATGGCATCGTGGTTTCCAACCATGGCGGCCGTCAGCTGGACGGTGTGCTGTCCACCGCCAAGGCTCTGCCACCAATTGCCGATGTCGTGGGCGATGACCTGACGGTGCTGGTGGACTCCGGCATCCGTTCCGGGCTGGACGTGGTGCGCATGCTCGCCCTCGGCGCCAAGGCGTGCCTGCTCGGACGCGCCACCGCCTATGCACTGGCCGCCGACGGGCAGCACGGGGTAGAGAACCTGCTGGACATCTTCGCCAAGGAAATGCGCGTGGCCATGACGTTGACCGGTGTCACGTCCATCGACCAGATTGACCACAACACGCTGGTGCAATCAGCCAAATAACTGACGTCAGTGCTTAACGACCGTTTTTTTACTGTAAAAACGGTCTTTGATTTGTAAGGTTTTTTATTTATTTAAACGAAATGGCACGAATCTCGCTCTAACACCTTCCAAGCAGGTCAAGCGATGACAAGACGTGCGGCAGTGCCCAGGGGTTATAAACCCCCAGTAAAGCGGTCTAAACTGTTTCCAATGTTTTACGGAACTGAAGGAACAGTAAGACGCCTGGCATTTGCCACTCTCATCCAGCCTGTAAGACAGCTAAGTGCTTAGAGGCCGTTTGCTTATGAAAACCCCCACCCAGACCAACGCAATTGACTTCGACAGTGCAAAATTGCAACGCCTGGGCTTTGGTCAGCCATCACTCGTACCTCGCCGCCCGACGACCGTCGCACAACTTCGCCAGCAACTGGGGATGCAATTGCAGACCAGCCTGGAACCGCAGCGTATCCTCGCGGTGTTTTTCCGTGAGATCCAGCGCCTGGTCCCCCTGGATGCCCTGCAATATCGCCACGAAACCAGTGACCTGCGCCTGGAGTTCGGCCACCGTGGCCACCACTCGGTGAGCTACAGCCTCAGCCACGAAGGCGAGCACCTCGGCGAGCTGGTCTTTCGCCGCAACCAGCGCCTGCTGGAAGAGGAACTCGGCCAGCTCGAATCACTGCTGTCGACCCTGCTCTACCCGATGCGCAACGCCCTGCTCTACCGCGTCGCCACCCGCAGCGCCCTGCGCGACCCGTTGACCGAAACGGGCAACCGCATTGCCATGGACCAGACCCTGCAACGGGAAATCGACATGGCGCGCCGGCACCTGAACCCGCTGTCCCTGCTGATGCTGGACATCGACCACTTCAAGACCATCAACGACACCCACGGCCATGCGGCCGGCGATAACGTATTGCGCGCCGTCGCCGGAGCGATCAAGAGCCAGTTGCGTAACGTGGACATGGTGTTTCGGTTTGGCGGGGAAGAGTTTCTGATCCTGCTCTCCAACACCGGCCGGGATGCGGCGGCCATGGTCGGTGAACGCCTGCGCCAGGCGGCACAGGCCCAGGATTATTGGGCGGAAGGAAGACGGATCGAATTGACGGTGAGCCTCGGTTGTTCGACCTTGCTGGCCGCCGAGTCGGCCGAGAGCCTGTTGCGTCGCGCCGACAGCGCCTTGTACGTGGCCAAGCGCGAAGGCCGCAATCGCCTGGCAATGGCGGGGTAAAACCCCGCCATCCCCGTTACATCACGCTTCGCTGGCGACGCGCAAAGGGCGCTCGCGCACAGCAGCGCTCGCCGGTTTTTCTTTCTCCAGGCGCATGCAACTTTCCAGGAACAGGTACATATAGTCGTAGCTCTTGCACACGGCCTGGCGCAGCTCTGCCTGCAGTTCCCTGGTCGGGTTCATCCCGGCCAGTGTGCAGATGATTTCCAGGGCTTCCCAAGGATGGGCGTCGTCGTACTGGGCGTGCATCTTCAACCACTTCATCGCACGCTTGCGCTCTTCCTCGGGAAAGGCTGCCGCATACACGCCGGTGGAGCACACCACCGCCGACCATTCCCCCGTCGCCCCCTCAATCGCATAGTTGGTCGCGGCAATGGCCACGATCAACGAATCGGCCGAGCTGGTGTGCCAGCACCAGTGGCTCAGCGCATGCAACTCCGGCGGCACGTCCTGGGCCTGCAGTTCTTCGAGGCTGACGCCATGGGCACGCGCCCAATGCACCCAATAGTCCGCGTGGTTCAGCTCCACACGGATATTGCGCATCAACCAACGGCGCGCCATGTCTTCCCCCGGATGGCGGGCAAACTTGGTCTTGGTGAGGTTCTGTGCCATGTACAAGGCAAACTGTTCCACCACGGGCCAGCCACCGATCAGGTAGTGACGCATGGTCTTGGCGCTGAGCGTGTTGTCACGCATGCGTTGGTACAGTTCGTGTTCGACAACCCGGCGCTTGCTCTCGCTGCAGTCCTGGATCAATTGCTGAGCCCAGGCGGGGTAGCTTGAGGCTTCCATAAGCGGGCCGGTTCTGCTGAATGTGTCGATCACTATTAAGGCTCCTTTTTAAGTGTGATTTACAGACCGGCAAATGTTTCAGCGGAATGTGCCGGGCGCCCTGAATAACAGAGGCTGCGGCCGCACGGGTCGACACTGCAAGCTATCGAAGGTAAACAATTGCGGTCGTTCAATCAGGTAGCCCTGAGCGTAATCCACACCAATATCGAGCAGGGCCTGTTCGATTTGCGGTGTTTCAACAAACTCGGCAATTGTGCGCTTACCCATGACATGGCCGATGTGATTGATCACTTCAACCATCGCGCGGTTAATCGGGTCGTCCAGCATATCCTTTACGAAACTTCCATCGATCTTCAGGAAGTCTACAGGTAAATGTTTGAGATAAGCGAATGAGGACATTCCGGCGCAAAAGTCATCCAGCGAAAAATGGCAACCTAAGGCCTTGAGTTCATTAATAAAGCGGATGGCACTGCCCAAGTTTGCAATGGCACTGGTTTCGGTAATTTCAAAACAGATCATGCTGGGCGGAATAGCGTAAGTATGAAATTTCTCTCGTAGGAATCCGAGAAAGTCATCATCGCCAATCGTTATACCTGACAGATTGATCGCACACAGGGCCATGGGACGGCCCGGACGCTCGTTAATGCAACGGGCAATAATCTCAAATACATTCTCCACCACCCAACGGTCCAGGGACGTCATCAAACCATAGCGCTCGGCGGCCGGGATAAAGCTGTCCGGCAGGATTACACGCCCCGCCTCATCGTGCAGGCGCAGCAGTATTTCGATATGCCCATTGCCGCCGTCGGTATGCCCGAGGGGGGAAATTTCCTGGGAGTACAGGCAAAAGCGGTTCTCCTCCAGCGCCATGTGCAGGCGCTGCACCCAGGCCATTTCGCCAAAGCGCAGGGACAGTTCGGAGTCGTCGGCGTGGTACACCTGCACGCGGTTGCGGCCTTTTTCCTTAGCCATGTAGCACGCCATGTCGGCGGCCCGCAGCGAGGCTTCCAGGGTGGTCGGGGTGCTGGCAATGTGTACCAGGCCGATACTCACGGTGGTCATGAACGGCCGCCCCTTCCATACGAAATGCAGACTCTGCACGGTATGACGCAGGCTTTCGGCGATTTTTTCCGCCACCGCCACCGGGCAGTTCTCCAGCAGTATGCCGAATTCATCGCCGCCCAGGCGCGCCAGGGTGTCACCTTCGCGCAGGTCCGACTGCAACAGCGCGCAGATGTGCCGCAACAGTTCGTCGCCCGCCGCATGGCCGCAGGTGTCGTTGACCAGCTTGAACTGGTCCAGGTCCAGGAACATCAACGCATGCCGCCCGGCCTGCGCCTGCCCTGCCGGGTGCAGCACCTGCTCCAGGCGATACTCGAATTCGCGGCGGTTGGCCAGGCCGGTCAGCGCATCGTGGGTCGCCTGCCATGACAGATTGGCGATGTACTGGCGCTCCTGGGTCATGTCATGCAGCACCAGCACCGCGCCCGAGACCTTGCCGGCGCTGCGGATCGGCGCGCCCACCAGGGTGACCGAGACCGTGCTGCCATCCAGGCGCTGGATCGTCTTCGAATGCTCGCTGCCGCCGCTGAGCTGGCCCTTGACGATGTGTTCGATCAAGGTGAAGCCGTCCGGCTGTGCGTGGTCTTCCAGCAACTTGAACAACGCTGCCAGGGGCTGGCCCTGGGCCTGCGCCGAGTGCCAGTGAGTCAGCGCCTCGGCCGCCGGGTTCATATAGGTAATGGCACCGTCGACGTCGGTGGTGATCACCCCGTCGCCAATCGACTCCAGGGTGATCTGCGCCCGCTCCTTTTCTTCCTGCAAGGCATCGGCGAAGGCATGGCGCTGGGCCAGCAGCTTATGGGTGCGCAACAGTGCCAATACGATCAGGCCCAGGGCCGTCGCCAGGTTCGTGATGACCAGCAACCGCAGAATCATGCGCGAACCTTCGCCGAGAGCATCGCTGAAGGCCTTGGCGGCGGGTGTCACGCCTTCGTTGATGGCGATGATATGCGCCTTCCACTGGCGCACATCGTTGGCGCCGATCTGGTCGTGAATGATCGCCTGGTGCATCTCGCGGGCCAGGTCATCCAGTTGAAGCAGGTAACCATCGCCTACGGTCCACAGTTGGATGGCTTTTTCCAGGTAGCTGAAATGGCGAAAGTTGAGGTACAGCCAGATCAGGCTGGAGACATCATCCGGATGGTTGCCCCCTTTGAGGATACCCAGGCGGGCTGCGGCAAGGTCGGGCACGGGACGGTCAAGGGCAACGCGCAGTTCGTGCCCGCCCTGGGGCACGGCAATGGCCTGCTGGTACTTGAGGTACGTGCCGGCGTCGCGATTATCGGCGTAGAGCGTCAGGTAATAGATGGCGTCCTTCTGGCCCTTGGACCACAGGCTCTCGCCGGCCACGTAACCACGCACGGCCGAAAGCACGTAGAGACTGACGCAGCCCAATAATGCCTGGAACAGCACCACGGCGATAAATGGCCAGACAATGCCCAACAACCGGGGCGTTCCTAAAGTCCGCTTTTGCTTCATGAAGTCCCTTGCACATGCACTGCTGGATACGCACGCGAAAACCCGCTTTCGATAGCTCAGCCTAGGCTAAATCAACGTACCTGTTGCAAGTGTCCATACAGTTTGGCGTACAGCCCGCCATCGGCAATCAGCTGCTGATGGTCACCATCCTCGGCAATGTGACCGCCGTCGAACACCAAGACTCGATCCGCTTGCTTAACAGCCGACAGACGGTGGGCGATGATCAGTGTAGTACGCCCGCTGAGGAACCGTGCCAGCGCCTGGTGCAGGTTGTACTCGGTGGCGGCGTCCAGGGCGGAGGTTGCTTCGTCGAGTATCACCACCTTGGGTTCGGCCAGGACCATGCGCGCAATCGCCAGGCGCTGGCGCTGCCCACCGGAAAAACGCACCCCGGAACGCCCCACCACACTGTCCAGGCCCAAGGGCAGTGCCTTGACGGTAGCATCCAACTGGGCGATTTCCAGTGCCTGCCAACAGGCCTGGTCGCTGCGCTCCCGGCCCATGGTCAAGTTGGCGCGCACGGTGTCGTTGAACAGCGCCGGGTGTTGCAGCACCACCGCAACGTGCTCGCGAAGGGTCTCCAGGCCAATCTCCTGCTGGGTGGCACCACCAAAACGGATACTGCCCGCCTGGGGCGTGTAGAGCCCGAGCAACAATTGCACCAGGGTGCTTTTGCCACCGCCGCTGGCGCCGACGATTGCCACCTTCTCACCGGGCGCGATGGTCAGGTTCAACTGGTCGAGTACCAGTTCTTCGCCGTAGCCGAAGTCCAGGCCGCGCACTTCGATGCCCACGGTGTCGCGCCCGGTGAACGGATCAGCACCGCCGGCATATTGCGGCTCATCGGCACGCGCCAGCAGTTCGTTGATCCGCGTCAGCGCCCCGCCTGCCGCGTAGTAGGCGTATTGCAGGTTAAGCAGTTGCTCCACCGGGCCGATCATGAACCACAGGTAGCTGAACACCGCGAGCATCTGGCCGATGGACAGGTCGGAAAACAGCACGGTGAGCATCGCCGCCGCACGGAAGATGTCGATACCGAACTGGAACAGCAACCCACTGGCGCGGCTCGAAGCGTCGGTTTTCCATTGCGAGTGAATGGCGTAGTCACGCACTTCCTGGGCCCGCTGGCCGAGGCGCCCGAGGAAAAAGCCCTGGCGGTTGCCGGCGCGCACTTCCTGGATGGCATCCAGGGTTTCGGTCAGGGCCTGGGTAAAGCGCGAGGTGCTGTCGTTTTCCAGCTTCTTCAGGTGCTTGACGCGCTTGCCCAACTGCACCGTGGCGTAGATCACCAACGGATTGAACAGCAGGATCAGCAGCGCCAGTTGCCAATGCATCCACACCAGGATCGCCGAGGTACCCACCAGGGTCAGCATGGCCACCAGGAAACGGCTGAGGGTTTCACCGACAAACTTGTCCAGCGTATCCAGGTCGGTGACCAGGTGGGTGGTGACGGTCCCGCTGCCCAGGCTTTCGTATTCGCCCAGGGAGATGCGCTTGAGCCGCTCGATCAGGCGCACGCGGATGCGGTACACGATGTCCTTGGCCAAGCGCGCAAACAACCGCGCCTGTGCCACGTTGAACAGCAGCGCGCCACAACGCAGAAACAGCGTCACCAGCAGCATCAGGCCGATATAGCCGGCCGCCTTCTGCCACCCCAGGGGCAATGCGTGGTTCATGACCTTGAGCGCGGCATCGCCGTGTCCCAACAGCACTTCATCCACCAGCAACGGTAACAGCAGGGGAATCGGCACACTGCACAGGGTCGCCAGCACGGCGACGCCATTGGCGATCCACAGGGACTTCTTGTGCCGCAGGGCCAGGCGGCGAATTTCCGCCCAGGTCAGTCGGTCGGTGCGTGGTGACTGGTCATGCACAGGTTGCTCGCTCCAGCCATCGCCCCAACAACGGTGACAGCTCGGACAGCGGCTGGTAGCCGTTAGTCAGCAACGCCAACTGGCCATTACGCTCGGCAAGCAAGGTCGGAAACCCGGCGATCCCCAGGTCCTGGACCCAGGTGAAGTCAGCGGCCGTCGCGGCATGCTGCTCGGCACGGTCGAATGCGCCGGCAAACTCGATGCGCGGGATGCCCGCCTCTTCAGCCAGCTCCACCAGCACACTGGCGAGGGTCACGTCACGGCCCTCGACATAAAACGCGCGCTGGATCAGCCCTAACAACGTCCATGCGCAATCCGGTGCCAGGCTACGCGCGGTAACAATGGCGCGACACGCAGGCTCGGTGTCGTAGACAAAGCCGTCGGGCAACGCGCCATCGCGCTTGAACGGCTGGCCGGTGGCGTCGGTGACCGCCTGCCAGTGCTCGAGGATGTAGCGCCGCGTGGTCGGTTCCAGTGCCGCGCCGCTGCCGGTACGCAAGCCGCCCACCACCAGGTGCACGTCCACGCCGGCCGCCTGGGCCTGCTCGACCAGCGCCTGCGCCACCGGGGCAAAGCCCCAGCACCAGGAACACATTGGGTCCATCACATAGAGCAGGCGCGCGGGCATGGGTCAGGCCTCGGAAGGGGTTTGCTTGTAGTTGAAGCCAATCGGGTGCGGCATATTGCGGGCCTTGGCCAGCTCAATCTGCTTTTGCCGGTCGATCGCGCTGCGACGGGTTTTCTCCGGCAGCTTATCCCAGCAATGGGGGCAACTGATGCCAGCCACATAGTGTTCGGATGCGCGGTCGGAGGCGCTCACCGGTGTGCGGCAGGCATGACATTGATCGTAGTCGCCTTCGCTCAGGTCGTGGCGCACAGTGACACGATTGTCGAACACAAAGCAGTCGCCCTGCCATTTGGTTTCTGCCTGCGGCACCTCTTCGAGGTACTTCAGGATGCCACCCTTGAGGTGGTAGACCTCATCGAAACCTTCGCTGAGCATGTAGCTCGACGCCTTCTCGCAACGAATGCCGCCGGTGCAGAACATGGCGACCTTCTTGTGCTTGGCCGGGTCGAAGTTGGCTTTGATATAGTCGGGAAATTCACGAAAACTGGTGGTTTTCGGGTCGATTGCGCCTTCGAAGGTGCCGATCGACACTTCGTAGTCATTGCGGGTGTCGATCAACAGCACTTCGGGGTCGCTGATCAGCGCGTTCCAGTCCTGCGGGTCGACATAGGTGCCGACTTTCTTGTTCGGGTCGACGCCTTCGACGCCCAGGGTCACGATCTCTTTCTTGAGCTTGACCTTGGTGCGGTAGAACGGCTGCTCATCGCAGTACGACTCTTTGTGGTCGATGTCGTCCATGCGTGGGTCGTTCTTCAGCCAGGTCATCAGGCCATCAATGCCTTCGCGGCTGCCGGAAACGGTGCCGTTGATGCCTTCTTCGGCGATCAGCAAGGTGCCTTTGATGCCGTTGTCGACCATCGCCTGCAGCAGTGGCTCGCGCAGGGCGACGTAATCTTCGAGGGTGACGAACTTATACAGTGCCGCCACGACAATCGGTTGAGTCATGGGTGTTCTCTCCAGGTGGCTACCCTCGTAAGGGGTGAACCGGATGCAAAAAAAACGCGCCGGCTGAGCGGCGCGCTGCGGATTCTAGCAAATGCAGGGTGTCAGAGACACCCGCGTATCAGCTATGCCCGCCGGCGCAGGTCGGCGAGGCCGGGGCTGCGTCGATTTTCGCCCATTCTTCGGGCGTGTAGGTATGCAGGGCCAGCGCATGAAATTCGCTCATCAGGTCACCCAGGGTGGCGTAGACCTTCTGGTGGCGCTTGACGCGGTTAAGCCCCTCGAACTGCTGGCTGACCAGCACGGCCTTGAAGTGGGTCTGCAACCCACGGCTGTGCATATGGCTTTCATCCAGCACGCTCAAGTGCTCCGGGGCCAGGGCGGCGAGCGCCGTTTCGATACGCTGTTGCATGGTCATTCCTGCTTACTTCTTCTTGGCCGGTGCGGCGGCTTTTGGCGTGAGCTCGTTGGTCATGTCTTCCAACAGCTTGTTCACCACCGGCACGGCGCTTTCCAGCTTGGCCTGGGTCATCTGGGCCGATTGCTGGGTCAGTTGCGGCATTTTTTCCAGGACTTTCTTGCCCAGTGGCGACTGGTAGAAGGCAACCAGGTCCTTGAGCTCGGATTCGCTGAAGTTGGTGGTGTAGAGCTTGACCATGTCCGGCTTCAGCTTCGGCCAGCCGATGGCCTGGTCCAGGGCGGCGTTGGCCTTGGCCTGGTAGCTGTCCAGTACGGACTGCTTGGCGGCAGGCGCCTTGGTCTGTTCGAAACGCTGGGCGAACATTTGCTGCACTTGCATGTACACCGGGGTACCCAGCTTGTCGGCATGGGCCAGGGTAAGGAAGGCTTCGGCACTGGCGTTGTGGCTGGCGGTATCGGCAAAAACCTGGCCGCTGGCGCAAACCAGAGCAACCGCGGTACAGATGGCACGAAGACGAGTCATCGAGTTTCCTTTTCTAGCAGGCGAGGTAAGACCCCAAGGGCGCCCATTCTGCGCCTAAAAAACGCTGCGGCTCAACCCCGGGCCTGACCGGGCGCGGATTGCAGTGAATGAATCCGATGAAAAGTCTTTTAGGGAACCCCCCAGGCCGATCAGGGCCTAAACTGCGCAAACGAACCTGAAGGAGAGTGCCCGATGAGCCGTATCGAAACCGACAGCCTGGGAGACGTGGAAGTCCCGGAAGACGCTTACTGGGGCGCCCAGACCCAACGCTCGCTGGTGAATTTCGCCATCGGCGAGCAGCGCATGCCCCTCGCGGTACTGCACGCACTGGCCCTGATCAAGAAGGCCGCCGCCCGGGTCAACGACCGCAACGGTGACCTGCCCGCCGACATTGCCCGCCTGATCGAACAGGCCGCCGACGAAGTGCTCGATGGCCAACATGATGACCAGTTCCCCCTGGTCGTCTGGCAAACCGGCAGCGGCACCCAGAGCAACATGAACGCCAACGAGGTCATCGCCGGCCGCGCCAACGAGCTGTCGGGCAAGCCCCGTGGCGGCAAGAGCCCGGTGCACCCCAACGATCATGTGAACCGCTCCCAAAGCTCCAACGACTGCTTCCCTACCGCCATGAGCATTGCGGCGGTGCAAGCGGTGCACCAGCAATTGTTGCCGGCGATCAATACACTGTCCGGCGGCCTCGCGGAACTGTCGGCGCGGCATGCAAAGCTGGTAAAGACGGGCCGCACCCACATGATGGATGCCACGCCGATCACCTTCGGCCAGGAACTCTCGGCGTTTATCGCCCAGCTCGACTACGCCGAACGGGCGATCCGCAGCGCCCTGCCCCAGGTATGCGAGCTGGCCCAAGGTGGCACGGCGGTGGGCACCGGGCTGAATGCGCCCCATGGCTTCAGCGAGGCGATCGCCTCGGAATTGGCGGCTTTGTCGGGCCTGCCCTTCGTCACCGCGCCGAACAAATTCGCCGCATTGGCCGGCCATGAACCGATCGTGACCCTGCACGGCGCCCTGAAAACCCTGGCCGTGGCCCTGATGAAAATCGCCAACGACCTGCGCCTGCTGGGCTCCGGCCCGCGTGCCGGCCTTGCGGAGGTGAAACTGCCGGCCAACGAGCCTGGCAGCTCGATCATGCCCGGCAAGGTCAACCCGACCCAGTGCGAGGCACTGTCGATGCTGGCCTGCCAGGTGCTGGGCAATGACGTGACCATCGGCATCGCAGCGAGCCAGGGGCATTTGCAGTTGAACGTGTACAAGCCGGTGATCATCCACAACCTGCTGGAATCGATCCGCCTGCTGGCCGATGGCTGCAATAACTTCCAGGAGCACTGCATCGCCGGCCTCGAACCCGACGCCGGGAAAATGGCCGAGCACCTGGAGCGCGGGCTGATGCTGGTCACGGCGCTCAACCCGCACATCGGCTATGACAAGTCGGCAGAGATCGCCAAGAAGGCCTACGCCGAAGGCTTGACCCTTCGGGAAGCGGCGTTGGACCTGGGCTACCTCACCGACGCTGAGTTCGACCAGTGGGTACGCCCGGAAAACATGCTGGGCGCCTAGGACGCCATGCGTAGCCGCCGGGCCTTGAGCCCGGCGAGCAACGACGGCGCCAGCGCCACCGCCGCCGACCCCAGCACCACCACCAGCGCGCCGAAATAGCCCAGGGCATTGATCTCTTCGGCCTGCACATAGTCCGGCCACAGCCACGCCGCCAACGCCACCGCGACAAAGGTCACCAACGGCGTCAGGGCCAGGGTCGCACTCACCCGTGAGGCTTCCCAGTGAGCCAGGGCTTCGGCAAATGCACCGTAGGCCACCAGGGTGTTCATGCAGCACGCCAGCAACAGCCAGCCTTGCAGCGGGCTCAGTTGCAGGGCCTCCAGCGGATGCGCCCACGGCGTCAGCAGCACGGCGCACGACAGGTAGATCACCATCATCACTTGCAGCGAATTCCACACGCTCAGCAACTGCTTCTGGCCCAGGGCATAGAACACCCAGACCGAAGTCGCGAGCAGGATCGTCAGCACGCCGGCGGTGTAGGCGCCAAGGGACGTCAGCAACTCTCCCAGGCGTTGGTTGAAGAACAGACCGAAGCCGACGATCAGCACCACCAGGCCCACGCACTGCCCGACGCTGAAACGCTCCTTGAACACAAACACGCTGGCGATCATCAGGAAGATCGGGCCCATCTGCACCACCAGTTGCGCAGTGCCGGGGCTGAGCAGTTTCAGGCCCACCAGGTACAACACGTAGTTGCCCACCAGGCCGCACACCGCCATCGCCACCAGCCAGCCGCCCCTGGGGCCGAGTACTTTACGACTGGGCAGGCGCCTGGTCGCGGCGAGGTACACGAACAGGCAACTGCCGGCCACCACCAGGCGAAACCAGGTGACCGTGATCGGGTCCATCACCTGCAACACTTGCTTGAGCTTGATCGGCAGAATGCCCCAGAGCAGCGCGGTCAGCAGGGTCAGGAGAAAACCGTAGACCCAGCGGCCGGAAGAGATGTGCATGAGTGCCCCAGAAGCCAGAGGAAGTGGAGCGGGCATTCTAGGGGGAAGTGAGCGAATTGGGATACGCCGCAGTTAAAATGTGGGAGGGGCAAGTCGAATCGTCGCACTGCCCCTCCCACACTTATCAGCGCACGGCTTCGAACAGCCCCGTGGCGCCCATGCCGCCACCCACGCACATGGTGACGATGCCATAACGCACATTGCGCCGTTGCAGCTCACGCACCAGGTGCCCCACCTGCCGCGAGCCGGTCATGCCGAACGGGTGGCCGATGGAAATCGAGCCGCCGTTGACGTTGTACCTGGCGTTATCGATGCCCAGGCGATTGCGCGCATACAGGCACTGCGACGCAAAGGCCTCGTTGAGTTCCCACAGGTCGATGTCCGCCACCTGCAAGCCCCGCGCCTTGAGCAGCTTGGGCACCGAGAACACCGGGCCGATCCCCATCTCATCCGGCTCGCAACCGGCCACGGTGAAACCGCGGAAAAACGCCTTGGGCTTGAGTCCCAGTGCCAGGGCTTTCTCCAGGCTCATCACCAGGGTCATCGAGGCACCGTCGGAGAGCTGCGAGGAGTTACCCGCCGTCACCGAGCCGTCTTCGGCAAATACGGGCTTCAACCCAGAGAGGCTGGCCAACGTGGTGTCCGGGCGGTTGCAGTCATCGCGGTCGACCACGCCGTCAAGGATCTGCACAGCGCCAGTGTTCTTGTCCTCGACCTTGTACTTGACCGCCATCGGCACGATTTCATCATCAAACAAGCCCTCCGCCTGGGCCTGGGCGGTGCGCTGCTGGCTTTGCAGGGCGTAGAGGTCCTGTTCTTCGCGGCTGACGTCATAGCGGCGGGCGACGATTTCCGCGGTCTGGCCCATGGGGAAGTAAATGCCCGGCACCTGCTCCTTGAGCAGCGGGTTGATCAGGTTATCGGTGTTGACGCTTTTCATGGTCAGGCTGATGGACTCGACGCCACCGGCAACGATGATGTCGCTGCAACCCGACGCGATCTGGTTGGCCGCAATCGCAATCGCCTGCAAGCCCGACGAGCAGAACCGGTTGAGGGTCATGCCCGCCGTACCGGTGCCCAATTGCGACAGCACGGCCACGTTGCGCCCGATGTTGTAGCCCTGGGCGCCTTCGTTGGAACCCGCGCCGACGATGCAATCCTCGACGCTGGCGGGGTCGATGCCGTTGCGGGTCAGCAGTGCGTTGACGCAATGGGCCGCCATGTCATCCGGGCGGGTCTGGTTGAACTTGCCGCGAAAGGATTTGGCCAAGCCGGTTCGCACGCTGTCGACGATCACTACTTCACGCATGGGCTACCTCGATCTTGTCGTTGTGGGGAGATGGATCGAGGATAGATCCAGGCCTGCCCCACCGCGACGATCATTCATCCGGCGTATACAAAAGCATGGTGACGGACATAAACCTGTGGCTGGCCGGCTAGTTGTGGCAAGCGGGCCGGTTGTGGTGAGCGAGCTTATCGTGGCAAGCAGGCTTGTAGTGGCAAACGAGCTTGTTGTGGTGAGCGGGCTTGCCCCGCGCTGGGCTGCGAAGCGGCCCCAAAACCAGCCAATAAGGTCTGCCTGAAATAACGCGGCGC
>NZ_VYKD01000024.1:0-64135 GCF_032424295.1 Pseudomonas sp. JV449
GCTTCGCAGCCCAGCGCGGGGCAAGCCCGCTCACCACAACAAGCCCACTCACCACAACAGGCCCATTCACCAAAACAGGCCCGCTCACCACAACCGGCCCGCTCACCACAACACGCCCGCTCACCACAGAGGGCTGCATCCTGAACAACACCAGGCCAGTGGTTATTTCTTTTTCTTCTTGTCGCGCTTGTCGGACTTGGCGAACGCTTCCTCCAGGGCAAGGTTGATGGTGCGCAACACCTTGACCCGCGCCCAGCGCTTGTCGTTGGCCTCCACCAGCGTCCACGGCGAAACCTCGGTGCTGGTGCGGTCGACCATATCGCCCACGGCGGCGCGGTAGTCGTCCCATTTGTCGCGGTTGCGCCAGTCGTCTTCGGTGATCTTGAAGCGCTTGAAAGGGATTTCCTCACGGGCCTGGAAGCGTTCCAGTTGGGTCTGCTTGTCGATGGCCAGCCAGAACTTGACCACGATCACACCGGCGTCGCGCAGTTGCTCCTCGAAGTCATTGATCTCGCCATAGGCGCGCATCCAGTCGGCCGTGGTGCAGAAGCCCTCGATACGCTCCACCAGCACGCGGCCGTACCACGAGCGGTCGAACACGGTGAATTTGCCCCGCGCCGGGATCTTCTGCCAGAACCGCCACAGGTACGGCTGGGCCCGTTCATCCTCGGTGGGCGCGGCAATCGGCACGATGTGGTACTGGCGCGGGTCGAGCGCGGCCGCCACCCGACGGATCGCCCCGCCCTTGCCCGCCGCGTCGTTACCTTCGAAGACCGTCACCAGCGCGTGCTTGCGCATGCGTTTGTCGCGCATCAGGCCGGAGAAGCGCGCCTGCTCGGTAATCAGCTGTTCTTCGTAATCGTCCTTGTCCAGGCTCAGGGTCATGTCGAGGCTGTTGAGCAGGCTCATCTGGTCGATGGCCGAGGGCAACGGCGCCGGGTTCATCCCGCTGGCCTTGCCCTTGGGCAGCTTCAGGGCATTCTGCAGGCCTTCGAGCAGGATCTTGCCCACGGTGAGGCTGCGGTAGTTGGCGTCGACGCCTTCAATCACATGCCAGGGCGCGTAATCGCGGCTGGTACGGCGCAGGATGCGCTCGCCGAAATGCACGAACTTGTCGTAGGTCTCGGATTGCTGCCAGTCCAGCGGGCTGATGCGCCAACTGTGCAACGGGTCGTCGGCCAGGGCCTTGAGCCGTGCCTTCATTTGCTTCTTGGACAGGTGAAACCAGAACTTGAAGATCAGCGCGCCTTCATCGCAGAGCATCTTCTCCAGGCGCTCGGCGCCGGCGATGGCCTGGTCGAGCCGCGCATCCTTGATCTCGCCGTGCACCCGGCCTTGCAGCATCTGGCTGTACCAGTTGCCGAAAAAAATGCCCATGCGGCCTTTGGCAGGCAGTTGGCGCCAGTAGCGCCAGGCCGGGGGGCGGGCCAGTTCTTCGTCGGTCTGCTGGTCGAAGGTGCGCACCTCGATCAGGCGCGGGTCCATCCATTCATTCAGCAGTTTGACCGTCTCACCTTTACCGGCGCCTTCGATGCCGTTGATCAGGATGATCACCGGGAAGCGCTTTTGCTGTTGCAACTCGTACTGCACCTCCAGCAAAGCCTCGCGCAGGGCGGGCACTTCGGCCTCAAAGGTGTCTTTGTCGATGGCGTGACCGATTTCGGCAGATTCGAACATGGGCGGCTCCGTTCCAGAAGTGAGCAAGACTAGCGGATTGGGCAACAACGCGCGGGAGGAAATTCCACCGGGGCTTGCCGTGGGTCAATTCAAAGCCTGTTGATCGGCTAGAATGGCCGCCTTGCCTTTACCGAGCCGCCCATGAACCCCGTAACCCACGCCCAGCTCGACTGGGATGATCAAGGTCGCCCGCACTCGCGGGTGTTCGACGACGTGTATTTCTCCGACCAATCGGGCCTGGCCGAAACCCGCTATGTGTTCCTGCAACAGAACCGCTTGCAGGAGCGCTTCGCCGCCCTGCCGGCGGGCGGGCGTCTGGTGATTGGCGAAACCGGCTTCGGCACCGGCCTGAATTTCCTCTGCGCCTGGCAGTTGTTCGAGCAACACGCCGTGGCCGGTGCGCGCCTGCATTTTGTCAGCGTGGAAAAGTACCCCCTGAGCCACGCCGACCTGCAACGCGCCCTCGCCCTCTGGCCCGAGCTGGCGCCGTTCGCCGAGCAACTGCTGGCGCACTACATCGCCATCCACCAAGGCTTCCAGCGCCTGGTGCTGGACAACGGCCGCGTCACCCTCACGCTGCTGATCGGCGATGCCCTGGAACAGTTGCCGCAACTGGATGCGCAGATCGACGCGTGGTTTCTCGACGGCTTCGCCCCGGCGAAAAACCCCGAGATGTGGAGCGCCGAACTGTTTGCCGAGCTGGCACGCCTGGCGGCCCCGGGCTCGACCATCAGCACCTTCACCAGCACCGGCTGGGTGCGCCGCCTGATCAACGCCGCCGGTTTCAAGATGAAGCGTACGCCGGGCATCGGCCACAAGTGGGAAATCCTGCGCGGGGAGTTTCTCGGCTGGCCGACCGACACGCCGGCAGCGGCCGCCGCCAAACCCTGGTTCGCCCGCCCGACCATGCCCACTGGCGAGCGCCACGCCCTGGTGATCGGCGGCGGCCTGGCCGGCTGCGCCAGCGCGGCCAGCCTGGCGGCGCGGGGCTGGCAGGTCAGCCTGTTGGAGCGCCATGGCGGCCTCGCCCAGGAGGCCTCCGGCAATCCGCAAGGGGTGCTTTATCTCAAGCTGTCGGCACACGGCACGGCGTTGTCGCAGATGATCGTCAGCGGGTTCGGGTACACCCGGCGCCTGCTGGAGCACCTGCAACGCGGGGTGGATTGGGACGGCTGCGGCGTGCTGCAACTGGCCTTCAATGCCAAGGAGGCCGAACGCCAGGCGCAACTGGCCCAGGCATTCGCCCCGCAGCTGCTGCATCTGCTGGATAAGGCTCAAGCCCAGGATCGCGCCGGGGTGGGCCTGGAACAGGGCGGGCTGTTTTTCCCCGAAGGCGGCTGGGTGCATCCCCCCGCGCTGTGCCAATGGCAGGCGCGCCAGCCAGGTATCGAGGTGCTGGCCCATCATGAGGTGCTGGACCTGCGCAAAGTCGACGGCCACTGGCAGGCCTGGGACGGTGATCGGCTGCTGGCCAGCGCCCCCGTGGTGGTGCTGGCCGGGGCCGCTGAGGTCAAACGATTTGCCGCCGGCGCCGAGTTGCCCCTCAAGCGGATTCGCGGGCAGATCACCCGCCTGCCCCAGACCGCCGCCAGCCAGGCCCTGGCCACGGTGGTGTGTGCCGAGGGCTACGTGGCGCCGGCTCGCCTGGGCGAACACACCCTGGGGGCCAGCTTTGATTTCAACAACGATGACCTCACCCCTACCGCCGCCGAGCACGCCGGTAACCTTGAGCTGCTGCAAGAGATTTCCCCGGACCTGGCCCAGCGCCTGCACGCCGCCGACCTTGCCGCAGAGACCCTGGAGGGCCGCGCCGCCTTCCGCTGCACCAGCCCGGACTACTTGCCGATTGTCGGGCCGCTGGCCGACAGCCTGGCATTCGCCCAGGCCTACGACGTGCTGCGCAAAGATGCCCGCCACACGCCACAGGCCACTTGCCCGTGGCTGGACGGCCTGTACATCAACAGCGGCCACGGCTCCCGGGGCCTGATCACCGCGCCGCTGTCCGGCGAGTTGCTGGCGGCATGGCTGGACAACGAACCGCTGCCCCTGCCCCGCAGCGTGGCCGAGGCCTGTCACCCGAATCGCTTTGCGGTGCGCGGGTTGATTCGCAGCAACGCTGCAAAAACGACCCCGTAGGCGGCGCTTCAACCCGCCGGGGATAATTCGCAGGTGCCCAGCGCATCGAACCTCAACGCCTCCTGGGTCAGGCGTTTGAGCTCGACGAGCTCGGCGCTTTCCCGCGCGCGCTGGATCGCGCCCATCTGGGTGTGATAGTCAGCGTCACCCAAGCTTTCCCTTTGCGCCCACACCGCTTCCATGCGCTCGCCAAAGGGCTGGGTCAGGGTGTCGAACGAACCGCCATGGGTGCGCCTCAGGTAACTGCTCCAGAATGGCAGCTTCACCATATAGTTCAGCAGTTGCGGGGAAAGCTCGGCCTCCTTCAACTGCGCTTCGGCAACCTCCAGCATATGCTCGGTTACCCCAGCCAGGCTGGCGAAGCGCATATGCCGGGGCTGCCCGGGCAAATGAAAGCGCTCCACCAGCCCGGTGCGATAAGCCAGGCTGACCTCCAGCGGATCGAGCGTCGGATGCTCGGCGCTGTGCCGGCTGGCCATGGACTCCAGGCGGTCGAGGCGAAACAAGCCCCTGGCCAACCTGAGCAGCGGCTTGGCCGTGACCCTGCCGCCCTCCACCCGCTGCGCGGCCTCGTGGATTTCAACCAGCACCTCCAGGCTACTGAAGCTCACGGCAGCGGCGTCATCACAGTTCAACGGCGTGGCCGCGCGCTCGAAAATCTCGGCACGCAGTCGGGTATCGCCTGCGGCGGCATCCAGCACGCGCCAGATGCGGCGGTTCATGTCCTCGCGCACGTGGCTGGTGTCGGCGGCTCCGCCCAGGCCGGCCAATAATTTGAACAGGCCGTCGGAGCCGGGTTCATCCTTGAGCCCCAGCCAGGTCTCGGCCTTTTCGGCGAAGTGCGTCGCGCGCTCATCGCCCAGCCACAGCTCACGTGCGGTCTGCTCGTTGAGTCGCGCAATGTCATCCTCCACGAAGCCCATGCCCACGCCGATGGTGTCCCGGTAACGGTTCAAGGCCTGACGAGTGCTGGCGTCCAAAGGGTTATGCCGCACATTGATGACTTCGGTGTGCTCGCGCGGCGCATTGAACAACCATGCCGGCAAACTGGCGATGTCATTGTCCCGCAGGTCGAGTTGCTCCAGGTACGGAACGCGGGTAAAGCCGGTGGGCAGACTGGTCAGCCGGCAGTTGCGCAGCATCAGGTTGCGCAACTCGAACATCTTGTTGACGACCGGCGGGTCCACCAGGGGATTGTTGCTCAGGTCGAGCACGACCAGGCTCTTCAGGTCCGCAAGTTTGGTGCGGGTGTACTCGGTCAGTTGCAGGTGGTTATCGGCCATGTACAGCTGCCTGAGCCACGGCATGTGCTGGAGCACTTCCGGCAGCCGCGTCAGCCGATTACCGTTCAACTCCAGGCTGCGCAGCCCCTTGAAGTGCTTGAGGAAATACGCAACGTCATCGTTGAGCCCCATGCGTTTCAATGACAATTGCCGGACATGCTCGAACTGCACGTGCGCCGGCAAGGTCGGCAACGCCCCGATGGCCATGCCGTCCAGGGACAGGCTCGGCACTTGCCGATGGTGTTCATCCGGCGCCAGCGACGCATATTGCCAACTGCGCTCGATGGCCCGTGCGGCCTGGTGTCGAGCCAGGCGGTAGTCTTGCAGCGCGACGTCCGAGTGTGGCTGCGCCGGTTTGCCCTTGGCCCACAGCCTCAGCGCCCGCTGCAGTGCCTCATAGTGCTGCTCAAGGGTGCGCACGGCTTTGGCCCGGGACAGGTGATCGGTGCCCAAGTCCTGCAGGAAGGTCGACAGGCGCCGGTCATCGAATAACGGGAAGAGTTTGCGAGCTTTGCGCATCAGGCCCGCAGGCTGTGGAGGCAGCGCAGGCGGCGAGCCTTGCACACACGACAGGGCCGGCTCCTCGGGTACCGCGCGCTCGGGCCATAAGTAACGGCCGATGCGATTGCGTTCATCCTGGGCCTTGCCAATCAATGCATGCCGCAACTGGCTGGCCCTGCCGCTCGCGGTCAGGCGCAGCGCGTCGAGTTGGGCGGCAGACAAACTGTTGAGCAACGCCTCGTAGAAACCTTCCGGCCCGTCGGCCAGCGCGCCCAAGGCCTTACCTTGCCCATCGTGGGCGCGAAAGCCCTTGGCCGACTGCACTACGAAACGACTGATATCAGCGCCTGGGTCGCCCACCTGTCCCAGGACAGCGCCCTGTACGCTTTCGCGGCGCACCTGCAAGAACAGATCCTCGGGCCAGCCTGGAACCCGTTGCAGCAAGCCGGTGGCCACGCGCCGTGTCGCATCGGTGGCCAGCTCCGGCAAATACAGGCCGGCCAGCGCGTCGTCTTCCTCCAACGCTTCCAGGGCTTCCCGGGCCCACTGACTGACCCGCAGCGGCACACGCCCGGTATGGCGCAAGTGCCAGCGCTCGGCCGTGGAGGCCTGGGTCATGACCTCCCAGGCCACCCGGATCGGCAATTGCGGCAAGCGCTGCTTGAGCTGGCCGTGATCGGTCTGATCGATGAAATCGGCATCCATGCGCAGCCGCTCATAGACCGCCTGATGCGTGGTCTTGAGCGAGGCGGTGAGACGCCGCACCAGTACCGCTTGCGCTTCATCGGCGTGGAAGGTGCCGCCGAGCAATTGCGCGGTTTCTTCGGAATCGAGTGCGGCCAGCAGGGTAGGCAGGATCTGTCCGTTCCGCAGTTGTTGCGTGGTGAGGTGGATGCTCAAGTCCTCGTAATCGAACGGCGCGGTGTCTGGATGGCGCTCAAGCAGGTAGCCCTCGTCGTCGAGCAGTTCGAAAAAACGCCCACGGGGCCACCCGTCCATCAGTGGCAGGGCCAGCATCTGCACACGGGTGGTGGCCGCATCGAGCGGTGCTTGATGCTCCATTTGCCAGATCAGGTCGCGAACCCCCTGGTTCAGCTTGAACCGCAGCGCACAGTCGCGCAGCCGCTCCGGCAGCGGCAGGTTCTGCCTGGCCAGTTGCTGCAAGCGCGGTAAGGTCGAGCCGGTGATAGCGGCGATCTCCTGCAGGTGTCCGGCCGGTAAGGCGCTGAGACTGGGGTCCAGCCGCCTCAGGATATAGTCAGGGCTGCGCCATTCATCCGCCTGCTCGAACGAGAACTGCCAGCCGCCCTGGTAGTTGTGGGTCAAGGGTGGCCGATAGGCCGAATCCCGCTGCGGATGCCGGGCTCGCCAGCGCCCGGTGCGGGCGTCAAAGACAATCGAATACAGCGCCCCGTCGACATTCACATAGGACTGGCCATTGAGCTGATAGACCCCACGCGGGCTGGCCACTGTGCCTTCGAGCGAGACGGTGTGACGATACGGCTCGGTACGACTGCGCCACAAGCGCGTGGACGTGTCGGGCAGCCGCACGGCTTCGAGGCTGTCGTAGAACCCCGCCGCCGACGGTGTGGTTCGCCACAGCCGGCCCACGACTTTTGTACCCGCGGCGAACAACGCCATGGCAGCGAGGTTTTCCGCGATGTTCGTCAGGTGCCTGAGGGCGCCGAGCTTGTCATGGTGCAGCCAGTCATCCACCCCCTCGAACATCTCGCCAAGCAATTGCCCAATGGCCACACCGGTCATCAGTTGGCCCACCACCGGTACCACGAACCCGGCGACGTTGAGCACCGTCAAGCCGACATCCAGGTAATCCTGGATACGCTTGCGACGCGCGTCGTCATCGGCCTGGGCATTGGGAACCGCCAATACCTGCGCATCCAGCTGGATCTTGCCAACGCAGGCATTGAAAAAGAATGTCGACAACTTGTCTGTGACCGGGAGCGGCGCCACCCGCACGACGATGGCCTCCTGGTCAAAACGCTCGAAAAAACCGAAACGCTCGGACTCGTCCAGGTAACCCTTGAAGAAATCACGATAGGTACTGACGTGAAGCTTGAGGGTGAGGTAGAGCTTGAAATGCTCCAGTGATTCATAGCGGTACCACGGCCGCACGGGCTCGTTGGGCATATACACCACGATCGGGCCGCTGGAGAACCCTTCGGCCGATGCACTGGAAAACACCAATACCCCCCACAGGCAGGCGCCGTCGATGTTCAGGCCTTGCCAGGTCAGCGGCTGCTGGTTGAACCACAATTGCCGGATGTCACCGGCGGGCATATCCGCCTTGACCAGGCCCAGCAGCAACGCGCGGGTCGGTGCATCGATATCGCCCTTGGCATGGGCCAGATGCAGGTCGATCTGCATGTCCACGCAACGGGATTGGCCGACCTGCGTCACCGAAGGATTGAAGTCCTGGTCGGGCGCCACCAGGTTGAACACTTCGCGCACATGGGTCTGATAGGCCTCTCCCAGGTTCAGCTCGCGGCAGTAGCCGATAAAGGCCTGAGCGCTGAGGGTTTGCGCAATTCGGCGCCTGGGGCCGATGCGCACCACGGCAGTGGTCGGCGAGCCGCCAGGCTCGGCAGCCGCCTGGGAGAAATTCTGCATGGCCGCTTGCAGCAGGCTGTGCTTCTCCAGGGTAACGGTCTCGACCACCTGGCCGCCCAGGTCCTGGCTGACACCGCTGAACGAGCGCCGGGGGATTTCCAGGGTGTCGTTTTCGATGTCGAGGCCCCCATGCCCCTTGCCGTCCAGGAAAACCTTGAGCCGTTCGGCACAGAATTTATCCAGCGGTTGCAGACGGTTCAGCACCCGGTGCAGGGTTTCACGGGGGCGCTCGCTGTCGGCATACGCCTGCTCGATGGCCTGCAATACGTGGGAGTCAGCCTTGACCAACCAGGCCGGCAGCGTGTCATGCAAGACCTGCGCTTTATCCAGGTCGCCGGTGATATTCAGCAGCGCCGCCATCAATTGGTCGTGGGGCACCGGCTCGAGCGCCTGGGTCAAATCAGTGGTTTGCGTCATTCGCAATGTTCCTTTATCGCGTTGAACAATGACGCCAGACGATAAGCGCTGCGACCGCGCAAAAGGGTTCAAATAGCTGCAGGTTCAGCCCGCGCAAGCGTCGATTTTTTGCATCTCGCCTCGACTTAATTACCGCCCCTTTCACCCACGCCGCACAGGCTGCAGGGGTGTTCCGAATGGGGGGCGGCGGTTTGCCATATAACTTATTGATCTAAAACTCCGCGTATAGCCTCGGGTCAGTCCCTAGGTACCCGCCATTTTGGTGCGGGTCTTTCTATCCCTCCCCAACGGAAAAACCGGTAAGGAACCTATGTGCGGATTAGCTGGCGAGTTACGTTTCGATCACCAACCTGCAGACCTCGCAGCGGTGGAGCGAATTACCCATCACTTGGCACCCCGCGGCCCTGACGCGTGGGGCTTCCATGCCCAAGGGCCGATTGCCCTGGGCCATCGACGCCTGAAAATCATGGACCTGTCGGACGGCTCCGCCCAACCGATGGTCGACGCCCAACTGGGCCTGTCCCTGGCATTCAACGGCGCGATCTACAACTTCCCGGAATTGCGCCAGGAGCTTGAAGCCCTGGGTTACGCCTTCTATTCCGGCGGCGACACCGAAGTGCTGCTCAAGGGCTACCACGCCTGGGGCGAAGCACTGCTGCCCAAGCTCAACGGCATGTTTGCCTTTGCCGTCTGGGAGCGCGATGCCCAGCGCCTGTTCATCGCCCGTGACCGTCTCGGCGTGAAGCCGTTGTACCTGTCGCGCACCGGTCAGCGCCTGCGCTTTGCCTCGGCCCTGCCGGCGCTGCTCAAGGGCGGTGATATCAACCCGATCCTCGATCCGGTGGCGCTCAATCACTACTTGAATTTCCATGCCGTCGTGCCCGCTCCGCGCACGCTGCTGGCGGGCATTGAAAAACTGCCGCCGGCCTCCTGGATGCGCATCGATGCCGAAGGCAACACCGAGCAGAAAACCTGGTGGACGCTGCCCTACGGCCCCCATGAAGATGAAAAAAACCTGAGCCTGGAAGACTGGACCGACCGCGTGTTGGACAGCACCCGCGAAGCCGTGGCCATTCGTCAACGGGCGGCCGTGGATGTCGGTGTGCTGCTTTCCGGCGGCGTCGACTCGAGCATGCTCGTCGGCCTGCTGCGTGAAGTCGGCGTGCAGGACCTGTCGACTTTCTCCATCGGCTTTGAAGACGCCGGCGGCGAGCGCGGCGACGAGTTCCAGTATTCGGACCTGATCGCCAAGCACTACGGCACCCGTCACCACCAACTGCGCATTGCCGAAAGCGAGATCATCGAACAACTGCCGGCGGCGTTCCGCGCCATGAGCGAACCGATGGTCAGCCATGACTGCATCGCCTTCTACCTGCTGTCGCGGGAAGTGGCCAAGCATTGCAAGGTGGTGCAGAGCGGCCAGGGCGCCGATGAGCTGTTCGCCGGTTACCACTGGTACCCGCAGGTGGATGGCGCCAGCGACCCGTATGCCGCCTACCGCGAGGCGTTCTTCGATCGCAGCTACGATGACTACGCCGCCACCGTCGCACCGAAATGGCTGACCGCCAACGACGCCGCCGGCGACTTCGTGCGCGAGCATTTTGCGATGCCCGGCGCGGACGCCGCCGTGGACAAGGCCCTGCGCCTGGACAGCACGGTGATGCTGGTAGATGACCCGGTCAAACGCGTCGACAACATGACCATGGCCTGGGGCCTGGAAGCGCGCACGCCGTTCCTCGACTACCGCCTGGTGGAACTGTCGGCGCGCGTGCCGGGCAAATTCAAATTGCCCGACGGTGGCAAGCAAGTGTTGAAAGAGGCCGCGCGCCGGGTGATTCCGAGCGAAGTCATCGACCGCAAGAAAGGCTACTTCCCGGTGCCGGGCCTTAAGCATTTGCAGGGCGACACCCTGAATTGGGTGCGCGAACTGCTGCTGGACCCAAGCCAGGATCGCGGCCTGTTCAACCCGGCCATGCTCGACCGCCTGCTCACCGACCCGCAAGGTCAATTGACCCCGTTGCGCGGCTCGAAGCTGTGGCAACTGGCCGCGTTGAACCTGTGGCTCAGCGAACAAGGAATCTGATTGATGAAACCCCATGCAGCGGCTTACAGCCAACGCTTGTTAAAGGGCCAGGCGCCGACCTACGAGCGCCTGCAAGCGCGCCTGGCCGAAGATGGCAGCCCGCTGGCCGCCGAGCCGATTGCGGTGCAATGCGGCTGGGGCCGGCTATTGATCGGCCATACCTTCCCGGACCCGGCCAGCCTGGCCCAGGAGCTGCTCAACGAACTGCCCGGCGAGCGCGATATCGCGCTGTATGTGGCCGCGCCCCAGCAGATCCTCGGGATTGATCCGCAGCAGTTATTCCTCGACCCATCCGACACCCTGCGCCTGTGGTTCAGCGACTATCGCCCGTCCACCCGCGTGTTTCGCGGTTTCCGCATTCGCCGGGTGCAGAGCGAGGCCGATTGGCTGGCGGTCAACCAGTTGTATCAAGGCCGCGGCATGCTGCCGGTCGACGCCGAACGCCTGACACCGCGCCATGAAGGCGGCCCGGTGTACTGGCTGGCCGAGGACGAAGACAGTGGAGCGGTGATCGGCAGCGTGATGGGCCTCAATCACCAGAAAGCCTTCCACGACCCGGAAAACGGTTGCAGCCTGTGGTGCCTGGCGGTCGACCCGCTGTGCACACGCCCCGGCGTGGGCGAAGTGTTGGTACGCCACTTGGTGGAGCACTTTATGAGCCGTGGCCTGAGCTATCTCGACCTGTCTGTGCTGCACGATAATCGCCAGGCCAAGAACCTCTACGCCAAGCTCGGCTTCCGTGCGCTGACCACCTTTGCGATCAAGCGCAAGAACGGTATCAACCAACCGCTGTTCCTCGGCCCCGGCCCGCAGGCGGGGTTCAACCCGTATGCGCGGATCATTGTCGAAGAGGCCCATCGACGCGGCATCGATGTGCAGGTGGATGACGCCGATGCCGGTTTGTTCACCCTCAGCCATGGTGGCCGCCGCGTGCGCTGCCGCGAGTCGCTGAGCGACCTGACCAGCGCGATCAGCATGACCCTGTGCCAGGACAAGAGCCTCACCCACAAGGTGTTGAAAGCGGCGGGCTTGAAACTGCCTGCGCAACAACTGGCGGGCAGCGCCGATGACAATCTGGAGTTCCTCGACGAACACCAGCGCGTCGTGGTCAAGCCGCTCGATGGCGAGCAAGGCCAGGGCGTGGCGGTGGATCTGCAGAGCATCGAAGAGGTGCAGCAGGCAATCGAAGCCGCGCGGCAGTTCGACAGCCGCGTATTGCTCGAAAGCTTTCACGAAGGCCTGGACCTGCGCATCCTGGTGATCGGTTTCGAGGTGGTCGCCGCCGCGATCCGCCGCCCCGCCGAAGTGACCGGTGACGGCCAGCATTCCATCGGCGCGCTGATCGAAGCCCAGAGCCGACGCCGTCAGGCGGCCACCGACGGCGAAAGCAAAATCCCCGTGGATGCAGAAACCGAACGCACCCTGCACGCCGCCGGCTACGACTACAGCAGCATCCTGCCCCGGGGCCAGACCCTGGCCGTGCGCCGTACCGCCAACCTGCACACCGGCGGTTGCCTGGAAGACGTCACGGCGATCCTCCACCCCACGCTGGTGGACGCCGCCGTGCGCGCCGCACGCGCCCTGGATATCCCCATGGTCGGCCTGGACCTGATGGTGGCCGCTGCCGATCAGCCCGAGTACGTGTTTATCGAAGCCAACGAACGGGCCGGCCTGGCCAACCATGAACCGCAGCCGACGGCGGAGAAGTTTGTGGACCTGCTATTCCCCCACAGTGGATAGCCTCAAGTTACAAGCTGCAAGCCTCAAGCCTAGAGCAATGCCGGCAAGCCTCAGATACCGCTTTTAACTTGAAGCTTGCAGCTCAAAGCTTGCAACTAAAGGAAACTTTTATGACCCGAACCATCCCCGAACCGGATCTCAACTACCTGCAAAAAGTCCTGCTGGAAATGCTCGCCATTCCCAGCCCCACCGGGTTTACCGACACCATCGTGCGCTACGTCGCCGAGCGCCTGGAAGAGCTGGGCATCCCGTTTGAAATGACCCGGCGCGGGACCATTCGCGCCACCCTCAAGGGCCAGAAAAACAGCCCCGACCGCGCGGTGTCGGCGCACCTGGACACCATTGGCGCCGCCGTGCGTGCGATCAAGGACAATGGCCGCCTGACCCTCGCCCCGGTTGGCTGCTGGTCAAGCCGCTTTGCCGAAGGCAGCCGCGTCAGTCTGTTTACCGACAACGGGGTGATCCGTGGCAGCGTGTTGCCGTTGATGGCTTCCGGGCACGCGTTCAACACCGCCGTGGATGAAATGCCGGTGAGCTGGGACCATGTAGAATTGCGCCTGGATGCCTACTGCGCCACCCGCGCCGATTGCGATTCCCTGGGGATCGGCATCGGTGACTATGTGGCGTTCGACCCGTTGCCCGAGTTCACCGAAAGCGGGCATATCAGTGCCCGCCACTTGGACGACAAAGCCGGCGTCGCCGCACTGTTGGCCGCACTCAAGGCCATCGTCGACAGCGGCGAACCGCTGCTGATCGACTGCCACCCGCTGTTCACCATCACCGAGGAAACCGGCAGCGGCGCTGCGGCGGCCCTGCCCTGGGATGTGAGTGAATTTGTCGGTATCGATATCGCCCCGGTCGCTCCCGGCCAGCACTCCAGCGAGCACGCGGTCAGTGTGGCCATGCAGGATTCCGGCGGGCCGTATGACTATCACCTCTCCCGCCACCTGCTGCGCCTGGCTTCGGATAACGACTTGCCCGTGCGCCGCGACCTGTTCCGCTATTACTTCAGCGATGCCCACTCGGCGGTGACGGCCGGCCACGACATCCGCACGGCGCTGCTGGCGTTCGGTTGCGATGCGACCCATGGTTATGAGCGCACCCATATCGACAGCCTGGCAGCACTGAGCCGGCTGTTGGGCGCGTATATCCTCAGCCCGCCGGTGTTCGCCAGTGACGCACAACCGGCCCAGGGCTCACTGGATCGGTTCAGCCATCAGATCGAGCACGAAACGCAGATGGAGAGCGACACGCGTGTGCCATCGGTGGACAGCCTGGTCGGCCAGAAGTCCTGACGCTGGCAACTGCGGTCCCGGCGCAGTAGGATCGCCGGGATCCATCATCTGAGGCTTGTATGCTGATTCCCTACGACGCACTTGAAGTCGACACCCTGACCCGCCTTATCGAAGACTTCGTGACCCGCGACGGCACCGACAATGGTGACGACACGCCCCTGGAAACCCGCGTGCTGCGGGTGCGCCAGGCGCTGACCAAGGGCCAGGCGCTGATTGTGTTCGACCCGGACAGCGAGCAGTGCCAGTTGATGCTCAAGCACGATGTGCCCAAGCATCTGTTCGACTGACTCAGGGGTTGGTGGCGGTTTGGGATTGCGGGGTTTGACGCTTGAGGATCTTTTGGTACACCTCGGCGCGATGGACATGCACCCCGACGGGCGCAACAACACCAAATTTCACCTGATTACCGTTCAGCTCGAGAATGCGCACGGTGATGTCATCACCGATGGCGATGATTTCGCCTACGGCGCGGCTTAAGACCAGCATGGCGGTTGTCCTTATTGAATGACAGGACCCCGACCATGCGCGCTGGGTGTGGGCGCAGCAATGCCTCGCGGCAAAATCAGGCAATGCCTACCCATGCAGGTAAATTGCCTGACAGACTACTGCCTGATCAGCCCTTAACAGCCTGTGCCTTGGCGCGCATCCTGTCGGCCATGGTGGTCATTTCGTCATAGAGCAACTGCGGGTTCTTCTGCTTCAGGGCCCAGGCCATCCGCCCCTGCTCATGGGGCAGGATCATGAATTCGCCCTGCGCCACACGCTGGTAGATGTAGTCGGCAATGTCCGCCGCCGAGATCGGCGAACTCTCCAACAGCTTGCCTACCTGCGCCTTCATCGCCGGTGTGGGCCCACGGAACGAGTCCAACAGGTTGGTCTGGAAGAACGACGGGCACACCACATGCACGCCGACTTCCTGCTGCTTGAGTTCCACCAGCAAACTCTCCGACAGCGCCACCACACCGGCCTTGGCCACGTTGTAGTTGCTCATGGCCGGCCCCTGCATCAGGGCCGCCATCGAGGCGATGTTGATGATGCGGCCCTTGCTCTTTTCCAGCAGCGGCAGGAACGCCTTGCAGCCCTTGACCACGCCCATCAGGTTGATTGCGATCTGCCAGTCCCAGTCCTCCAGCGATAGCTCGGCAAAGAAGCCGCCCGAGGCTACGCCGGCGTTGTTGACGATCACATCGATGCCGCCCAGCTTCACTTCGCAGGCCTGGGCAAACGCCGTGAGCTGGCTGTAGTCGCGCACGTCGCAGCGCTGGATAAAGCCATCGCCACCGGCTTCACGCACTCCCTTCAGGGTGTCCTGCAAGCCTGGCTCGCTGACGTCCGACAAGGCCAACTGCCAACCCTCACGGGCCCAGCGCAGAGCGATTTCACGACCCAGGCCGGACCCGGCGCCAGTGATCATCATGCGATTTTGCATAGGAAGTAGCCTTGTGGTTCACAGAAGAAGTGATCGGCAGTGTAGCGAAGGTTTTTCCTGCACCCACGCACCATCAGAGTGATGAATGCCCCAGGCAAACCGTGGGCCGGGTCGGATGCCTGCCGTCCGCCTAAGTTCAATGTTTTTCAACTAATAAGTGCTGGATGAGCGCGAATCAAAAGAAATAAACGAGTGATCGAAATGCTTTAAAAAAACATGGAATTTTCTGCGAAGCACCAGAGTCGGAGTAGTTAAGGCGTCTGTAATTAACTCTGCAGGCCTATCGTTAAACAACCGGTCTTTGCAGAAAGACAATAAGGAAAAAACCATGAGCCTCATTCTGATCATTATCTTGATCCTCCTGCTGGTCGGCGGCCTGCCGGTATTCCCGCACTCGCGTAATTGGGGTTATGGCCCGTCGGGTATCCTCGGTGTAGTGCTGGTGGTACTGCTGGTCCTGTTGTTGCTGGGCCGGATATAACCGCCCCGCGGTAATAACGAAGCAAAAAAAAGAGGCCTTGAAAAAGGCCTCTTTTTTATTGCCGGTTAATTAGTCCGGCTTACCGTTTACAACACCTGCGGTGTTATCCAGCAAACTCTTGGTCGCGGTTTGCAGGAACGCTTCGAGTTTCTGCTTGAGCGCAGCCTCGTCCGGCGATTCGGCAATCACCTTACCGCTCGGGTTGGCGCCCAGTTCGTATTGCCACAGCTTCGGTGGCATTTCCTTGGGCAGTACCAGAATGCGGTCTGCGGTGACCAAGGCCACGGTCTGGTCGCTGCCCGATGGCTTGATCACGCCAAAGCCCTTGTCGCCTTCCGGCAGGTTCAGCAGGTCGCGGCCCCAGCATTGGTGCAGGGTGTCGCCACCCAGGCGGCCCATGATGGTCGGCACGATGTCGATCTGGGTGCCCACGGTGTGGTCACGCTCGCCGAACTTCTCCTGCACACCCGGTGCAATCATCAGCATCGGTACGTTGAAGCGACCCAGGTCCATCTCGGTGATCTGCTGTTCGTTGCCGAAGCCATGGTCGCCCACGATCACGAACAGGGTTTCCTTGAAGTACGGCTCCTTGCGGGCCTTTTCAAAGAACTGGCCCAGGGCCCAGTCGGAGTAACGCATGGCCGTCAAATGCTCGTTGAGACTGCCACGGTCAGTGACTTTCTCCACCGGCAACGGCGTCGGCAATGCGTACGGCGTGTGGTTGGACAGGGTTTGCAGGAGTGCGTAGAACGGCTTGCCGCCTTCACGGGCCTTCAACTCTTCCAGGCCACGGTTGAACATGTCCTGGTCGGACACGCCCCACGTCGGGTCGGAGAACACCGGGTCGACGAAGTCGTTGCGGCCGATGAAGTTGGTCATGCCCTGGTTGCTGAAGAAGCCCGACTGGTTGTCCCAGGCGAAGTCGCCGTTATAGACATACACGTCGTTGAAATCACGGGCGCTGAGCAACTGCGGCAGGCCCGACAGCTTGTGGCTGCCTTCCGGGGTCTGCATCAGGTATTCAAAGCCTGGCAGGTTCGGGAAGCAGGCCATGGTGGCGAACATACCCTGGTGGGTATGGGTGCCGTTGGAGAAGAAACGGTCGAACAGCAGGCCTTCCTTGGAGAGTTTGTCGAAGTACGGCGTGATATTGCCGGGACGCCCCAAGGCGCCTACCGAGTGACCGGCGAAGCTTTCCATCAGGATCACGACCACGTTCTTGATCGGCAGGGTCTTCTCGGCCGGCGGCGTGTAGTCGCGGCGCACGGCGGCGATGTCGGTATCGACCAGTTTTTCCTGTGGCAGCACCAGCATGTCACGCACGGTCTGGGTGGCCAGCGGCTGGTCCAGGGTCGCCTTCCAGACATTGGAGCGGTCTTCACCGAACCGGGCCTTGGCCGCCGCGATCAGCGACAAGGTGCCATTGAGGCCCAACTGGTTGGCGAAGTTCGAATCGGTGGTGTACACATCACCCCAACGCAGCGGCGGGCCCTGGCGCAGGGTGCCACGGGCGGCAACCACGGCGATCAGCAGGCATACCACGAACACCGCGATGCGGCTGTACCACGGCGCCACCTGGCGCGTGCCGATGCTGCCACCACTGAACGGACCACGTGGGCGCGTGGCGCGGTCGGCACCTTTGAACGCGATGCTCAGGATCAGCGTGCCCACGGCCCAGGCCAGCAGGTAGCGCACCACTGGGAAACCGTACCAGAGCATGCTCATCACGGTTTTCGGGTCTTCCTTCACATACTGGAAGACCAGGCCGTTGAGGCGCTGGTGGAACTCGCGGTAGAAGTCCATCTCCATCAAGCCCAGGAACAGGGCGATGCTGGACGCAAGGGTCAGCCAGAAGCGGAAGAACCCACGCGCGGCCATGGCCCGTACGCTGAACAGTGCCAGCAGCAGCGGGATCAGCAGGTAGACCACCAGGCGGATGTCAAAACGCAGGCCGTTGGCGAACGCTTCAAGGAAGGTCGAGGCCGGCGTGTCGAGGATCATCTCGCGGTTGTAGACCAGCAGCGCCAGGCGCAGCAGGGAGAGCATCACCATCATGACCAGTGCGCAGAGCAGCGTGTACGCCAGATGGGATTTGACGGTCGGTTGCAGCAGGCGATTAGAAGCTCGCTGCTGACTCAGGGCGTCCGGGTTTGCCATGTCGTTTCAGGACCCATTGGAAGTTTAGTGACGAAGTAGTGCAGTGGCGCGAATGGTGCCCGATCAACGGCATCAAGGCTATTAATTACTGAACGAGCACCGCTGCGCCGCCTTTAAAAGCACCTGAGGCAGGGCCTTGGCAGGGAGAGATAGAGCCGGCGGATTGTCTTGGATAAGATGTGAAAATTGTGTGCAGCGAATATTTCGATACACAAAATGCAGCGAAGAAACGAGCAAGTACCGTAGCAGCTGCCGAGCCTTGGCGAGGCTGCGTGTGCGGTGTGTCTGATACACCGCTGACGCAGCCTCGCCAAGGCTCGGCAGCTGCTACAAGGAGGGAGCGAGGGTCAGATCCGCACGTTGCCGCGCGGCCCGGCGATAGCCCAGATGATCAGGCCCAGTACCGGCAGCAGCAGGATCAACAGGATCCACAACACCTTGGCCCCGGTGCTTGCGCCGCTTTTGAACACATTGATGATCGCCCAGATATCCAGCGCCAGGATGATCAGCCCGATCAGACCGTTGAAAGTGGAACCCATGGTGTCGCTCCTAAGTGAGGGCATGCCCTTGTAGGATAGCCAGCCCTGGCCGGGGTTCCGTTTTATTTCAGACGTGCACGGCAACCTTCAGCGCTTCCAGGGACGGCTCGGCCTGGATGCCGACTTCGGCGCACAACGCCAGCACGCGCGGCAGGTCATTGCCGAACACCAGCACCGCCTGGATCTCGTCGTCCAGCAACTGGCTGAAGTTGAGCAGCACATAACCGCCGTCTTCCGGGCTCAGGGCGCTCATCTGGATCTGGATACGGTTCAGGGCGGTGAGGCCGTCAGTCTTGGCCAGTTGCTTGGGTTTGAGGTTGAACGCCACACCCGGGCCGAACGACGCGACGATCTGCGCAAACAGGTCGCCATAGGTATCGGCCTGGAACAGCACGGTATCCGGCAGGCTGCCGACCACCACCCACTCCCCCAGCGGGATCGGAAAGCTGTCGTCGTAGTTGATATCCGGGTTGGCGGCCAGGAAGGCCGCCGGGTCGGCGTAGGCCTGGGCGGCCTCTTCGGCGATGCGCGCCACCTCATCCTCGCCCATGACCCCGGCGCTGATTTTGCTGATAAGTTCGACGAGGGCGGTTTTCATGGGGTGATCCTGTAGCGGGCTGGTTTTTGAGGGCGCACAGCCTACACCAGTTTCTCCAGCTGCGCCGCCGTGTCCTTCGCCCCCATGGTCTGCGCCGCCGCCAGCGCAGTCGCGCCCTGGGCATCGGTGGCCTTGGGGTTGGCGCCTTGGCTGAGCAGGTAGTCGACCATGTCGACGCGGTTGAACATGGCGGCCATCATCAACGCAGTACGACCGTCGGACGAGGCGGCCTCGATCGGCGTGCCCCCTTCAATCAGCGCCTTGACCACCGGCAAGTGGCCCTTGAACGCCGCGCCGGCGATGGGCAGCTGGTTCTTGTCATTGGCGATCAGCGGGTCGGCCTTGAACTCCAGCAGCACTTTTACCGCTTCGGCATGGCCGTGGTAGGCAGACAGCATCAGCAAGGTATCGCCATTGTGATTGCGAAAGTTGGCCGGCAAGCCTTTGGCCAGGAGCGCGGCGAGCATGGCGGCGTCGCCTTTGCGGGCGACGTCGAAGACCTGCTCGGCAAATTCGGCGGCTTCGTCTTCAGTCATTTGTTTGGCGTGGTCTGACATGTGGGGGCTCCTTGTCTGGTGCTTTATAGGCCGCCAGTGTCGCGAGGGAGTTCCCCACTGTCATGCCCTTTTTACCAAAAGCGGCCATAGACAGAATCAATAGCGGAACTGGCCACCCTGGATCTGCGCCAACAGTTGCCCGGTGACCGGCACATAGCAGTCCGACCCCGGCAACCAGGCATACACCGGGTCATTGCCGGCCTTGTCCGGATCAAAGGCCTCTTCCTTGAGCTTGACCTTCTGGTACTTAAAGGTACCGGTGGTTTCCATCTTGACCTTGATCCGCAGGAAGAGCGGCACCGCATAGTGGGGCAACTGGCCGTGGGCGAATTGCAGCAGCTCGCGCATGTCCAGCGAGGCCAGGGACTCACTCGGGGTGATGGCGACCATGCCCGCACGGCCATTGGTGTTTTCGATCTCGACGCCATAAGCCACCACTTCGGCGATCTGCGGGTGTTGCAGCAGGACGTTCTCGACCTCGGTGGTGGACACGTTTTCACCTTTCCAGCGATAGGTATCCCCCAGACGATCCACAAATTGCGCATGGCCAAAGCCGATGCTGCGCAACAAATCGCCGGTATTGAAGTAGCGATCACCTTTTTCAAACACGTCGGTGAGTACCACCCGGCGATTCTTTTCCGGGTCGGTGTAGCCGTCGAAGGGCGATTTTTCATCGATCCTGGCCAGTAATAGGCCCTGCCCGCCCGTGGGGACTTTACGCATAAAACCGTCGCTGCCACGCAGCGGCTCGCCGTTGTCATGGGCGTAGTCCACCAGCGCCCAGTGCTGGAGACAGAAACCGATGGTGTTGTCGAAATTCAGCACGTTGGTAAAACCGATATTGCCGTCACTGGCCGCGTACAGCTCGCAGATATGCTCCACGCCATAGCGTGCCTTGAACTGCGCCCACACGCCGGGGCGCAAGCCATTGCCAACCATCTTGGTCACGCGGTTATCAAGGTCGTTTTCACCGGGTGGCTGGTCGAGCAGGTAACGACACAACTCACCGACGTAGCCGAGGGTGGTCGCCTTGAATCGGCGCGCATCGTCCCAGAACTGGCTGGCGCTGAACTTGCGGCGAATGGCGAAGCCCGATGCCCCGACAATCGCCGAGCCCCAACACACGCAAAGGCCGGTGGCGTGGTACAGCGGCAAAGTGCAATACAGGACGTCGTCAGGGCCCATGTCCAGCGCGATGCTGCCGAAGCTGACGGCAGTTTTGGTCCAGCGGCCATGTTTCATGATGCCGGCCTTCGGCAGGCCGGTGGTGCCGGAGGTGTAGATATAGAAGCAAGGGTCGTTAAAGAAGATCTGCGCAGTGCTGGCAGGGTTGTCCACCGGGCACTCGGCGCTCGCAGCCACCAGGTCGATATATCCCTGCGGTACCAGGCTGGACGGTTGATCGGCGACGAACCAGGTTCGATCAGCCGCGATGGCCACCTGATCGCGCACCACGTCATAGGGGGCCACCAGTTCCGCGCCGACAATAATGGCTGCCGGGCTCACCAGGGTCAGGCTGTGCACCAGCGTCGCCTGGGTTTGCGCGGTATTGAGCATCGCGCAGATGCCACCCAGCTTGGCCACGGCCAGCACGTTCAAGAGTAATTCGGGGCGGTTTTCGATAAACAGCGCCACCACGTCACCCTTGCCGATGCCCTGGGCTTGCAGGTGATGGGCAATACGGTTGGCACGCTGGTTGGCGTCGGTGTAGCTGAGCACACGGTCGCCGTACAGCAACGCGTTGCCGTCGGGGTTGCGCAGGGTGGCTTGCTCAAAGTGCCAGCCCAGCCCGCAAGGCTGCGCGGGGTCGGTGACATTGGCGGCACGCATGCCACGCACTACGCGCGGCAAGGCACGGACGATGGCCGGCACCTTACTCAGCAGCTTGCCCCAGGTGATCATGTCGTTGTGCGGGTGACTCATGGAGGAACGTCCTTTTTCTTATTCTTCGTCTGATCCAAAAGCACCGATACCTCCGTAAGCGGAAGGCCGAATGCATTGCAGGAAAATACGTCAGCCGTTCTTCGGCTGTACACGCGGGATTTGAAAAGTTTTGTATCCCAACCGGCATGCCCTCAAAAAAGGAATTTAGCTGCGCAGAAACAGTCTTTACGAGTATCGACGCGCCCATCCCACCCTATCGAGTAGCGCAAAATGCAGGATGCATGATGGCCATTCATGCAAATTGCACGAAATCGAAAATCCAAGACATTTTCAATCTGTTGATTTATAACGATATTTTTATAAATCATGAGCTGGCACAATCACTGCACCTATCACTCCATGCTTGCCAACTTGAGCCAACGGAGCTGATAGACATGAGCCTGATCCAAGATAAATTCGCTTCAGTATTCTCCAACTACGATGTCACCACCCAGCCACGTCCCGACGGCGGCATCCTGTTGACCCTGCGCAACAGTGACGGCAAGCAGGTCAAGCGTTCGATCTCTTACCAGCAGTTGCACACCGCCGATCAATTGACCTGGGTGATCAGCGCGATTCGTCGCGACTTGGCCGAACAAGCCAGTGAATTGCCGCAAATTTCCATGCTGCAAAGCCAGAACCGCTTTGCCCTGCCGACCTACCACTCGGCGTAAATACCGCAGTCATGAAAAGGCCGCGACGCTATTGAGCGTCGCGGCCTTTTTATTGATGTGTGTCAGCACAGGCCTTGGCGAGCCGCCTCATTCATCGCCTGCACGCGGTTAGTGACTTCCAGCTTGCCGTAGATATTGCGCAGGTGGAATTTGACGGTGGCTTCGGACGTGGCACGAATCTGGCTGATTTCCCAAACAGTCTTGCCCTCCGAGGCCCAGCGTAAGATCTCCAATTCCGCTGGAGTCAGGGGCTTACCGGACAGGCTCAGGCGTCTCCTGACAGCATTGGTTACGACACACGGCGGCGGACACGACTCCTCTGGGCCATTCATTACATCTCTCCTTTTATTGGCTGATGCCCTACCACCATTCGGATTCCTCCTATTGACAGGTGGCACAAACACTGGCGACGCAGAGAGTTACATAACGAATGGTTTCAGTGCGCATTGCCCTGGATAAACAGCCAAACCCTACGCGTAACTAAGCTTATTCCCACAACAACTTCCAACTCGCCGGGGTTGAAGATTCCAATTACCTGAGTTCAATCGTCCAAACCTGGGAAATGGCTGGCAACATCGTCGCCGGTGAACGTCGGTACACACCCCTGCGCGGTGTTGAACAAGTGCAGCATGACCAAGTGGGGGTTCTCGCCCATATCAAACCAGTGCGCCATGCCAGCCGGGATCACCAGCAGGTCGTTTTTCTCACAACGCACGGCATACACGTAGTCGCCAACATGCAGGTTGAACAAGCCCTGGCCGGCGATGAAAAAACGCACTTCGTCTTCGCTGTAGCGGCGTTCATCCAGGAACCGGGCACGCCATTCGGCTTTTTGCGGGTGGTCGCTGGTGACACTGAGCACCGCCACCGCACCGTAGCCGAGGGCATCGATCTGCGGCTGATAGGCGGCAATCATCTCAGCGTCGCTGGCGCCCCTCTCGATCAGGGCAGGCTGCCAGCGCTCGAACCGCACACCGTGCTCGGCCAGGGTAGCGGCGATGTCGTCGACATGGGTCAGGACCTTGTTCGGGGTATCCGGTGAAGCGACGGGGTAGACGGCGACATAACTCATTGAAGGGTTCCTTGGTTCTGCTCTTGCAATCGAAAACCGATGATAGCGGCCGCGGCCAGGGCGGCGACGCTGGCAATACTAAAGGTGAAGGTCGGCCCCAGCAGGTTCCAGCTGTAGCCGGAATACAGCGCACCCAGCGCACCGCCGGTGCCGGCCAGGGCGGCGTACAGCGCCTGGCCCTGGCCTTGTTGCTTATCGCCAAAGCTGCGCTGCACAAAGGCAATCGCTGCGGCGTGAAAACTGCCGAACGTGGCAGCGTGCATGACCTGCGCCAGCAACAGCACCCACAGCAGTTCGGCAAACGAGCCCAGCAACAGCCAGCGCAGGGCCGCCAGCAGGAAACTGGCCAGCAGCACCCGGCGTACCGAAAAACGTGTGAGGATGCGGCTCATGCCCAGGAACATCAGCACTTCCGCCACCACCCCCAGGGCCCACAGCATGCCGATCATGCCACGGCTGTAGCCAAGGTGTTCCAGGTGCAGGGTCAGGAAGGTGTAATACGGGCCATGGCTCATTTGCATCAGCGCCACGCAGGCGTAAAACGCCAGTACGCCGGGGCTGCGCAGCTGTTTGAGGAAACCATCAGCGGCCAGGCGATTGCCGTGGCTGGCGGGCTGCGCATTCGGCACCCACAGGCTGGCACCGATGATGCCGGCCATGATCACCACGACCACCACCGGGTAGATATCCAGGCTCAGCCAGTCGAACAGGCGGCCCATGATCACCACGGTGAGGATAAAACCGATGGAGCCCCACAGGCGCACCTGGCTATAGCGCGAGGTCTGTTTTTGCAGGTGGGCCAGGGTGATCACTTCAAACTGCGGCAGCACCGCGTGCCAGAAGAACGCATGCAGGGCCATCACCAGGGCCAGCCAGGCGTAGGTGTGACTGACGAAGATCAGGGAAAAACTCAGCAGGGTGCACACCGCGCCGAAGCGCACGATTGCCAGGCGTCGGCCGCTGTAGTCGCCCAGCCAGCCCCACAGGTTGGGCGCCACGCAGCGCATCAGCATGGGGATGGCCACCAGCTCGCCGATGCGCGCGCTGGAGAACCCCAGGTGGTCGAAGTACAGCGCCAGGAACGGCGCCGTCGCCCCGAGCAGGGCGAAGTAGAACAGGTAGAAGCTGGAGAGGCGCCAGTACGGGAGGGCTGTCACCGCCGCGCCGTCACAGCTGGCCCAGCACCGGGGTACTCACGCGCACATCGGCATTTTGCCCGCGATTGCGCAACAGATGGTCCATCAACACGATGGCCATCATCGCTTCGGCAATCGGCGTGGCCCGGATGCCCACGCACGGGTCGTGACGGCCCTTGGTGATCACGTCCACCGGGTTGCCGTGTACATCGATCGAACGGCCCGGGGTGGTGATGCTCGAGGTGGCCTTGAGTGCCAGGTGCGCAACAATCGGCTGGCCGGAGGAAATACCGCCGAGGATGCCGCCCGCGTTGTTGCTGAGGAAACCTTCCGGCGTCAGTTCATCGCGGTGCTCGGTGCCACGCTGGGACACGCAGGCGAACCCGGCGCCGATTTCCACGCCTTTCACCGCATTGATGCTCATCAGCGCATGGGCCAGTTCGGCGTCGAGGCGATCGAAAATCGGCTCGCCCAGGCCCGGCTTGACGCCTTCGGCGACCACGGTGATCTTGGCGCCGACCGAATCCTGGTCGCGGCGCAGCTGGTCCATGTAGGCTTCCAGCTCCGGCACTTTGTCCGGGTCAGGGCAGAAAAAGGCGTTGTCTTCAACGCTGTCCCAGGTCTTGAACGGGATTTCAATCGGGCCCAACTGGCTCATGTAGCCACGGATGACGATGCCCTGGGTCGCCAGGTATTTCTTGGCGATGGCCCCGGCTGCCACGCGCATGGCCGTTTCGCGCGCCGAGCTGCGGCCGCCGCCACGGTAGTCGCGTTCGCCGTATTTATGGTGGTAGGTGTAGTCGGCATGGGCCGGGCGGAACAGATCCTTGATCGCCGAGTAGTCCTTGGACTTCTGGTCGGTGTTGCGAATCAGCAGGCCGATGGCGCACCCGGTGGTACGGCCCTCGAACACCCCGGAAAGGATCTCGACTTCATCGGGCTCCTGGCGCTGGGTGGTGTGGCGGCTGGTGCCGGGCTTGCGGCGGTCGAGGTCACGCTGCAGGTCTTCCAGGGACAGCTCGAGGCCGGGCGGGCAGCCGTCGACAATGGCGACCAACGCCGGGCCATGGCTTTCGCCCGCGGTGGTGACAGTGAACAGCTTGCCGAAGGTATTGCCGGACATGCAGGGCGCTCCGTGAAATCAGTTGAATCAAGTCAACCGTAATAACTTAAGGCGGCCAGTATACGCAGGCTAACCGACTAGTTCATCCTCGAAACCTTACCGGTAGACCTTGGTCCAACCGGCACCTTCCTCATGATGGCGCGATGATGCTGCGAGTTCTTCTGTTTACCCTGACCCTGTTTACCGCCGTGGCCGACGCCGCCTCCCCTGTCGTACTGCAACGCCCGATCAGCCTGGACACCGGCAGCGGCGAACTGTTTGGCTCGCTGCTGCTGCCGCAGTCCGATAAACCGGTGCCGGTGGTGTTGATCATCGCCGGCTCCGGCCCCACCGACCGCAACGGCAACAGCGCCGACGGCGCTCGCAATGACAGCCTCAAGCGCCTGGCCTGGGTGCTGGCCCGGCACAACATCGCCAGCGTGCGCTACGACAAGCGCGGTGTGGCCGCCAGCCTCGCCGCCACGCCCGACGAACGCAACCTGACCCTGGAGGCCTACGTGGCCGACGCGGTGGCCTGGGGCAAATTGCTCAAGGCCGACACACGCATGGGCCCGCTGATTGTGCTGGGCCACAGCGAAGGCGCGCTGGTGGCGGCACTGGCCGCACCGCAACTCGACCCGGCCGGGGTGATTTCCCTGTCCGGCAGCGCCCGTCCGGTCGACCAGGTGATCCGCCAGCAACTGGCCGATCACCTGCCCCCTGCCCTGCTGCTGCGCAGCAATGAAATCCTCGATCACCTCAAGGCCGGCCAGGTGGATGCCGATGTGCCAGGCCCGCTGGAGGGCATTTTCCGACCCAGCGTGCAGCCGTATCTGATCAGCCTGTTTCGCGCCGACCCTTCAGCGGCGTTTGCAAAACTGCGCATGCCGGCATTGATCATCCAGGGCACCAACGATATTCAGGTCGGTGTGGGCGACGCCGAGCAACTCAAAAGGGCCAAGCCCGATGCCGAACTGGCGGTGATCGAAGGCATGAACCACGTGATGCGCATCGTGCCCAACGACGTAAAGCAACAATTGGCCTCCTACAATGACCCGCAATTGCCGCTCGCCGCTGAGCTGGGCACCCGCTTGGCAGGCTTTATCGACGGACTTCAACCCCGTTAAGCGACAATTTGCCTCCAGTCCTGCAAAAAGCGGCCGATAAGCCCAGAGTCGACAGCAAAAAGACTGTCGACTGGCAGGGCTTGGACAGGATCGCACCGCATGACAACCACTGAAGCAACACCGGAACCGACCGCCGACACCCCGGCTGAAAAAACCGAGGCTATCGACACGGCGGCGCCCCTGCCGTGGGCGGATGTTCAGGCCGAGCATTTCAAGATGCTGCGCCTGGCACCGCTGGCCACCGACCGCGCCACCGGCCTGAGGCCGCTGCGGTTCGTACAGTTCGGCTATGCCGAGCGCCATGACAAACACCACAGCCTGTTGCGCATGGTGATCCAATTACCGGGGCAGCGGGTGCGCCGCGAACAGAACCATCTGGATATCTGGGTGGATCACGATAAACACCGCGTGCACTTCGGCCCGGGCAACAGCCTGGAAATCGAACCGGCCAACCGCGGCATCGGTCGCTTCCTGGTGGCCCAGGGCGCCGCGTGGGCGAAGAAAAAATGGTCAAGCTACCGCGTCGACGGCGTGGACCTGGCCAACAAGGACGCACTCAACGAAGCCACACGCCTGCGCCGCGATCACTTCCTGCGCGTCCAGGGTTTCGATGTGGCCTACGCCGATGTGCAGCACCTCAAAGGCAACGTGCAGCCGGGCAAGGTCAGCGATGTACTGGACAGTTGGAACACCGAGAAGGTGCAGTTCGTGGAGATCCTTGAAGCCGCGCAGATGCTGCAACAGGCCGAGCACAACCTGTTGGAGCAGGAAGTGAAACTGCGCAAGGAAGAAGAAAAGGTCACCAAGTTCAAGCGTGAGGACAGCGGGTTGCGCTTTACCATCACCTGCCTGGTGGCGTTCACCGTGTTTCAGGCGGGGCTGTTGATCTGGATTGCCACGCACCGCTAGCCGGCTGGAAAGCCATCGAAATGCGGGAGGGGCTTGCCCCTAATGCCAGTCAGTTAAGGCTTTTTGTAGGAGCGAGCTTGCTCGCGAAAAACTCACAGGCGCCGCGCTCATTCAGGAAGCACGCGTTATCGTTGACGTTTTTCGCGAGCAAGCTCGCTCCTACAGGAGGCGATGTACGCTTAACTGACTGGCATTAGGGCTTGCCCCCTCCCACATTTTCTACCCTAAGGTTGGTTAAACCCGAGCGGCGAAGATTGCCTGGTGTTCCCGGCACTGTTCGGCCGTGAGCATGAACACCCCATGCCCACCCCGCTGGAAATCCAGCCAGGCGAAGTCCACTTCCGGGTACAGCGCGTCAACATGCACTTGGCTGTTGCCCACCTCGACAATCAGCAAACCCTTCTCGGTCAGGTGGTCCGCCGCCTCGGCCAGCATGCGTCGCACCAGGTTCAGGCCATCGTCGCCGCAGGCCAGGCCCAGCTCCGGCTCGTGCTGGTATTCGTCCGGCATGTCGGCAAAGTCTTCGGCATCCACATACGGCGGGTTCGACACGATCAGGTCAAAGCGCTGGCCCGGCAGGCCGTCGAAACCGTCGCCCTGCACGGTGTACACGCGCTCGTCGACACCATGGCGCTCGATATTCTGGTTGGCCACCTCCAGGGCTTCGAAGGACAGGTCGCCGAGTACCACTTCGGCGTCCTGGAACTCGTAGGCGCAGGCAATGCCGATGCAACCGGAGCCGGTGCACAGGTCGAGGATGCGCGCCGGCGGTTGGGCCAACCAAGGCTCGAAGCGGTTTTCGATCAACTCGCCGATGGGTGAACGCGGGATCAGCACGCGCTCGTCAACGATAAACGACATGCCACAGAACCACGCCTCTTTCAACAGGTAGGCCGTGGGCACCCGCTCATGAATACGGCGATGCAACAAACGCTGTACGTGAGAGATTTCCTCTTCTTCCAGGTTGCAATCGAGGTAGCTGTCGGCAATTTCCCATGGCAGGTGCAAAGCGCCGAGCACCAACTGCCGGGCTTCGTCCCAGGCATTGTCGGTGCCATGGCCAAAAAACAGGTCTTCCCCATGGAAACGGCTGACGGCCCAACGGATGTGGTCGCGCAAGGTGCGCAGGCGAGATGTGATCACGGGGGGCAGACTCCTGGAAAAAACGACTGGCGATTCTAACAGCCTTCGCCTGTACCGACGATGTACGAAAAGCTGTTGCCATACGTCGGATTTCATCCAAATCGCCATCATTAGGTTAAACATCGCCGCCACTTGACATGGCTGCACGCCAGCAACGGCGTACCTTACGATAGTAGCGATTCACAGAACCGCTCAGCCAGTGGACAATGACGCAAAAGCCCCCCTCACAGGAGCCCCAGAATGTCCGTTCCAAAGACGATGTTTCAACTCAGCGGTCGTGGTTACGCAGCTGCCAACCTTGGCCATGCGACCCTCGTGATCATCGACGCTCAAAAGGAATACCTCAGTGGCCCGCTCGCCCTCTCCGGCATGGACGCGGCGGTCGGCAATATCAAGCAACTGGTCGCCGCCGCGCGCAACGCCGGGCGCCCGATCGTGCACGTGCGCCACCTGGGTACCGTGGGCGGCCTGTTTGACCCCCAGGGCGAGCGCGGTGAGTTCATCCCCGGCCTCGAACCTCAAGGTGACGAAACCATCATCGGCAAGCTGCTGCCCAGCGCCTTCCACGGCACCGGCCTGGAAAAACACCTGCAGGACCTCGGTTCCCTGGACCTGATCGTCTGCGGCTTCATGAGCCACTCCAGCGTCAGCACCACCGTGCGTGCCGCGAAGAACCTGGGCTTTCGCTGCACCCTGGTGGAAGACGCCTGTGCCACCCGCGACCTGCCTTACAAAGGTGGCATCCTGAGCGCCGAGCATGTGCAGCAGACCGAGATGGCCATCATGGCTGACAATTTTGCCACTCTCGCACTGACTATAGACCTGATCTGATCGCCCTTCGGGTGAGCGGTGCGGCCTGTTGAAGGTCCCGCTCATCCGCAAAGCCCTCTCATTTGGCGCATTTACCTCGGGTACAGGAACAACCTGTGTATCTTCCGGTCGAAGGGCCGATACCCTGGAGGAAAGGTCGGAATGAAGATATCCGATGGTTTTGACGCTCGTCGCTTGCGCCCCAAGGGCCCGAGCAACTGGCGTCTGCGCCTGGTGGCCGGCATTGCCGCGCTGCTGGCGGTAGTAGGTTTGCTGTTGACCGGCGCTGGTGGCGCCGGTTTGTTTGGCCACTCGCCGGCCCTTGGCGAACTGAATGCCAGCCCTGGCGGCTCGGCGATTCTGTTGGGGATCGGGCTGCTGGTGCTGTGGCTGGGCGTGTGGCTGTGGCGCCGCAGCCGTCGGAAGATGCGCCAGCCGTTGTCACTGAACATCGCCTCGCACCTGATGAAAAAGCACGACTGATGGCGCTTGGATAGCGTTTCCTGCGCCCCGGCCGCCGCGATTTAGGTAAACTGCCCGCCCTTCGCGGAGGCTGACATGCAAGACGACGATTTTTCCCTGTTCAAAAACGAGCTGCGCGGCGTCAAGCCGATCAAGCACGACCGCGCCGACACCGGCAAACCCAAGGCCGACCGCGCACAGATCGCCAAGCTGCGCCAGGCTGCTACCGTGCGCACCGATGCCACCACCGTGGATGGCCTGTCAGACCAGTTCGTGATCGACGTCGGCCCCGAAGACGAGCTGATGTGGGCCCGCGACGGCGTACAGGAAAGCCAGATGCGCAAGCTCAAGGCCGGTCAGATCCCGTTCGAAGGCAGCCTCGACCTGCACGGCATGAACGTGGAAAAAGCCCGGGAAACCCTGTGGGCCTTCCTCGCCGAAGCCACCAAGTTCGAAATTCGCTGCGTGCGCGTCACCCATGGCAAGGCGGTGCGCTTGGACGGCAAGCGGCCGATGATCAAGAGCCACGTCAACACCTGGCTGCGCCAGCATGCCCAGGTGCTCGGCTTTACCTCGTGCCAGGCCCGTCATGGGGGCGCGGGTGCGGTGTATGTGATGCTCAAGCGCACGATGATGGAAGGGCGCGACGAGTAAGTAATAAAAAGCCCAGCAATTGAGCTGGGCTATTGTGGTATTGCCAGTAACGTCAGTTGTCGAAAAGCTCTTTCGCTTTTTTCTCTTTCGCCAGCGAGATCACTGCCTTTTGCATGGTGATCGCAGTATCGGCTGCGCTTCTGTAAACAGCACGTTTTTCTTCTACCGAACCACTTCGAAAAAAATCTGACATGGTGGTGGATGAATATTTTTCTACAACTTCCGTAATTTCACCTTTCATAAGGCTACTCCGGTCAAAATTTGCTCAAGTTGATCAGGATGGTAGGGCTGTATAACGAGTTCATCAATTTCCTCAGCCGATAGGTCGATGCCGATGTATGACTCCCCGCCATCAGTGTCCTTGATGAGCACATCGACTTGAAGACGCCCCAGAAACTCACGCCAGCTCAGGCTTCTGGTAGACGTAGATAACCTGTGCAGACCGGTTTTCCTTATCAAGGGCGCGCTGGATATTTTTCCGAGCCACGGCAAAGTTGGCCAGCGTTCCGTCCAACAGGAAAGACTGGCGCTGCTGATAAACGAGGTCGACAGTCCTCTCCACCATAGCAGTTACGCCACGTTGAAAAAGACTGGAGTTTGCGCCTGTGTAATCAGGAAAGTATTCCCTGAAGTCATCGGGGTCGATTCGCAATGCACTGGATCCCCCCTCCTCCATCAAGCGAATAAATGATTTGGACACTTCTGTCTTGCCGGCGCCAGGCGAGCCCGCCATAAACACTGAAACCGGATAATTTTCACCTGGGTACTTAGTCAGGCAGGCAAGTTCACGGGCAATGCGGGTCCGATTTGCTTTGGCAAAGATCAGGGCGCGCTCAGAAATACTTCGCTCCAGCGGGGTCATCACGTCCTCCTCAACGGAGGCCGACTCTAACATCGGTATCGTCCGGGAATACAACTGTCGGCGCACCTACGCTACTATGTGCGCCACATCACCCGCCGCTGTTGCGCGCCGGGCAGCGCTTCACATTGGTACAGGCATACACCGTACCGTTCTGAAACCCATACGGAAACAGTCCTGTGACATTGGAACAAAACTACACCGCGATCCTCGGCCAACTCGGCGAGGACGTCTCCCGCGAGGGCCTGCTCGACACGCCCAAGCGTGCCGCCAAGGCGATGCAGTACCTTTGCCGCGGCTATGAACAGACACTCGAAGAAGTCACCAACGGTGCCTTGTTCAGCTCCGACAACAGCGAAATGGTGCTGGTCAAGGACATCGAGCTGTACTCGCTGTGCGAACACCACCTGCTGCCGTTTATCGGCAAGGCGCATGTGGCGTATATCCCAAGCGGCAAAGTGCTGGGCCTGTCGAAGGTCGCGCGGATTGTCGACATGTATGCGCGCCGCCTGCAGATCCAGGAAAACCTCAGCCGCCAGATCGCCGACGCGGTGATGCAAGTGACCGGCGCCTTGGGCGTGGCCGTGGTGATCGAAGCCAAGCACATGTGCATGATGATGCGCGGTGTGGAGAAACAGAATTCGTCGATGATCACGTCGGTGATGCTGGGTGAGTTCCGCGAAAACGCGGCCACCCGCAGTGAATTCCTCAGCCTGATCAAGTAACAGGCTGCGTAGGAAAAGACCGGCGTTCATCGCCGGTTTTTTTTCGCCTGCAGAATTAAGGTAAGCTGCGGCCCCTTCTTCATGGGCAAGAGGTTTCAGCCATGTTCGTCAAAGCACTTCGAGTGGGCCTCGGCCACGTCATCATCGCCGGCGACTTACTTACCCGTCCGCGTAAAAAGCAGCGCCCTGCCGAACAACAGGCACAGGTGAACGCAGCGGCCAAGGACCTGACCCTGTATCAATTCCACGCCTGCCCGTTCTGCGTGAAGACCCGCCGCACCCTGCACCGCCTGAATGTGCCGGTGGCGCTGAAGGATGCGAAGAACAACGAGCAGGACCGCCAGACCCTGCTGGAGCAAGGCGGCAAGATCAAAGTGCCGTGCCTGCGTATCGAAGAGAATGGCCAGACCACCTGGATGTATGACTCCAAGGTGATCATCGATTACCTGGACAAGCGTTTCGCTGCGGTCTGACAGACCTGCTGAGATCCAATGTGGGAGGGAGTTTGCCCCCCCCACATTCAGTTCGGTGTTGGCAAATCCAGGTCCAGCTCCAGCAACGCCGAGCCGAGGCACTTGCCATGGGCATCCAGTGCCAGCGAGCGGGTTACGCCGCCGCGCAATATCCCCGGCAGTACGAAGTTCAGCGCCTGCACATTCGGCAGTTCATAGCGCCGCACCGGGGCAGCGTAAGGCTCCAGCAGGCCGGCAAAAAAGTCGGCCACGCGCTCGGCGGTAAGCTGTTCACACAACAGCAGATAATCCTCGGCTCGGTAAGCAATGATCGAAATGTTCGAGGTGTCGCCCTTATCGCCGGTACGGGAATGGGCCAGCGTGTGCAGTTTCATGCTTCGATCCTCGGGTTGACCGCGTCACGGGGCAGCAGCAATGACGCCACCGCCACCACCTGCCGTACGCTCTTGCTGGCACCGCCGCCGCCGGACGGGCCGTTGGTGTAGAGGGTTTCCACTTCATTGCCGACCCGCACCGCTTCACTGCGGTCTTCACAGCGGGCCGCCACGCGCAGGCGCACTTCCCAGGGCTCTACGCTGCTGCGCGGACCGTGCAGCGAGTCCATGCCGATCAGTTCGGCGCGTACGTCCTGCATCTTCACACCCATCAGTTGCAAACGCTTGAGTACGACATCCCGCGCCAACTGCGCCCGTGCTACCGCGCCGGGGCCGCCGTAGGACATCTGCCCTTCGCCAATCCAGCCATCCAGGTAACCGACGCTCACCTTCAACTGCTCGGGCCGTGCGCGGCCAGCAGCACCGTGGGCACGCACCCGATCAACGCCCTCCTCGTCAAACCCCACCTGGGAAAAATCGGCGGTCACGTCCGGGGTGAGATACGCCGCAGGATCATGCACTTCGTAGATCAATTGCTCGGTGCAGGTGGCGCGACTGACCCGCCCACCGGAGCCTGCAACCTTGGTGATCACGGCCTCACCCTCAGCATCGATTTCAGCCAACGGGAAACCCAGGCGTGCGAGGTCATCCACATCCTTGAAACCGGGATCGGCAAAATAGCCGCCGCTGACCTGCCCGGCACACTCCAGCAGATGCCCGACCAACGTGCCGCGCCCCAGGCGCTGCCAGTCGTCCATCGCCCAGCCGAATTCAAACACCTGCGGGGCGAGGAACAGCGACGGGTCGGCCACCCGCCCGGTGATCACCACATCGGCGTCGGCGCGCAAGGCATCAAGAATGCCGTCGACGCCCAGGTAGACATTCGCGGAAATCAGTCGCGCGCCCAGTGAACCCAGGGTTCGGCCGTTATCCAGTACCTGCTCGGGGCGCAAGACGTCCAGCACGTCATCGCCGACCACCGCCACCACCTTGAGGCCCAGGCCCAGCTCATGGGCAATCCGCCGCACTTCGAGCGCCGCCGACACCGGGTTGGCCGCGCCCATATTGGTGATCACCCGCAGGCGACGGCGCCCCTCATGCTGGCCGACAAAGGGCAACACCCGGCGCATGCGCTCGCTGAGCAGCGGGTCATACCCCCCCTGCGGGTCACTGATTCGCGCCTGTTGCGCCAAAGCGATGGTGCGTTCGGCCAGGCACTCGAACACCAGGTAATCCAGGTCGCCCAGCTCGGCCAGTTCCACGGCAGGTTCGATGCGGTCGCCGGAGTAGCCGGCGCCGGAACCGATGCGCAAGGTTTTCATTTCAAATCACTCCCAAGAGCAACGCCGTCAGGGTCATCAACACCGACGCGGCAAACAGAAAAGGGATGGTGAAGCGCTGGTGATCGGCCAATTCGATCTTGCACAGGCCCACCAACAGGAAGGTCGCCGGGGTCAGCGGGCTGACCGGGAAACCGGTGGTGTGCACGCCCAGTAACGACGCCTGGGCCACTTGCAGCGGGTCGACGCCCAGGGCCTTGCCGACTTCGGCGATCACCGGCATCACGCCGAAATAATAGGAATCGGGGTCGAACAGCATGCTCAGCGGCATGGACAAAAAGCCCACCACCGCCGGAATCAACTTGCCGTGGCCCGCCGGAATCTGCGCCACCGCCACTTCAGCGATGGCCTTGAGCATGCCGGTGCCTTGCATGATGCCGGTGAACACCCCGGCGGCGAGCAGGATACTGGCCATGGTCAGGGCGGTTTTCGCATGGGCATCGATGCGTGCGCGTTGGGCGTCCACGTTCGGGTAGTTGATGCACAGCGCTACCACGGTGCCGAGCATGAACATCACCACCGGGTCGACCCAGCCGGCGATCATCACCACCATGACCAGCACGGTCAGGATCAGGTTGACCCAGAACAGGCGGGGGCGGCGCAGCTTGATGTCGTCGTCGCTGAGCACCCGTTGCGGCACGGCGTCCACGCTGGAGCCGGCGCCCAGGCCAAGGCGTTTTTCTTCTCGCCGGCCGAGCCACCAGGCGCAGGCGAAGACGAACATCAGGCCGACGATCTGCACCGGGATCAGTGGCTGGAACAGGTCCGCCACCGGCACGTGCAAGGCCGCCGAAGAGCGCAACACCGGGCCGGTCCACGGCAGGAAATTGACCCCGGCGGCCATCGCGCAGACACAGGCGAGGATGCGTTTGTCGATGCCCAGCCGCGTATATAACGGCAGCATCGCCGGCACCGTCACCAGAAAGGTCACGGCACCGGAACCGTCCAGGTGCACCAACAGGGCGAGGGTCGCAGTCCCAACGACAATCCGTGTAGGACGTGTCCCTACCGTGCGCAGGATGCGATCAATGATGGGATCGAGCATACCGGCATCGGTCATGATCCCGAAAAACAGGATCGCGAACACGAACATGCCCACCACGGGGGCGACGTTCTTGATGCCGGTAATGATGAAGGCGCTGGTTTGCAGGCCGAATCCACCGAGCAGCGCGGCGATGATCGGCAATGCGATCAGAGCCACCAGTGGCGAAAGGCGTTTGCTCATGACGGCAGCGAGCAGGCACAGGATGGTAATGACACCCAGGGTTGCGAGCATGGGTTACTCCAGAGCGGCCTTGGTGGCCGGTTATTGTTTTCCCTGGAGTATTGGAAGCGCGTTACTCTTTGTAAATTGGAATGTTCAGCCAGTCATGTTCGTAAAAACAAAACGCTCGAGAACAACAACAATGAAAAATTCGATCCAGCACATTCAGGCGTTCCTTGCGGTGGCCCGCACCGGCAGCTTTATCAAGGCCGCCCATGAGCTGCATCTTTCGCCTTCGGCACTCACCGTGCAGGTGCAACAACTGGAAGACTGGCTCGGCGTCGCCCTGCTCGACCGCAGCCCCCGGCATGTGAGCATCACCGCTGCCGGCCAGGACGCGCGCGGGCCGATGGAAAAACTGCTGCTGGACCTGGACAACATCGTCACCGGCTCCCGCGACCTCGCGGCCTTGCGCCGTGGTGTGGTCACCCTCGCGGCCCTGCCGTCGGTCTGCGCCGGCGCCCTGCCCCCGGCCTTGCGCCTGTTTCGCGAGCGTTTTGCCGGGATCGAAGTGCGCCTGCAGGACCTGGTGGCCCATCGCATTCATGCCCAGGTCCGCGCAGGCGAAGTGGATTTCGGTATTGGCGTACGGGCGCGGCTAAGCCATGGCCTGGAGTTCGTGCCGGTGCTGAATGATCGATTGTGTGCGTTCGTCCCCCTGGATCACCCCCTCGCCCACCATCGCCAATTGACCCTGGAGCAACTGGCGGACCAGCCGATCATCCTCACCGGCCGCGACAGCAGCGTACGCGAGCAAGTGGATGCGCTGTTCGATGAGACGCGGCTGACGATGAACGCCGGGATGGAGGCCAACTACATGTCGACGGTGCTGGCGCTGGTGCGTCAGGGCCTGGGGATCAGCGTACTGCCGGAGTCGGCGGCGGACAGTCTGGAGGGGTTGAAGCGCATCCACATCGATCATCCCGGGGTGAACCGCGAGATCGGCTTGATCAGTCGTAGCGGGATGGGATTGAGCCCGGCGGCACAGCGCTGTTTCGACCTGCTGAACGATGAATTATCTGGCACGGCATCGAGCTGAATGTGGGAGGGGGCAAGTCGAATCGTCGCACCGCCCTCCCACATTTTTTCACCGCGGTGATCAGTCGAGCATGCCCACATGCCTGGGATGGCTGGCCACGCGCTTCAACCAGGCCTGCACGGCCGGGTAAGGCGTCAGGTCAAACCCACCTTCATGGGCCACATGGGTGTAGGCATACAGCGCAATATCGGCAATCGAATACTGCTCGCCCACCAGGTATGGCGTGGTTTGCAGCTGACGCTCCATGACCTTCAGGGCCTTGTAACCGCGCTTGTGGGTGGTCTTGTATTCCTCCAGGCGATCTTCCGGCATGTTCAGGTAGAACTGGATAAACCGCGCCACCGCAATGTAAGGCTCGTGGCTGTACTGCTCGAAGAACTGCCATTGCAGCACTTGTGTGCGCAGGCGCGGTTCGGTGGGCAGGAATTCGCTGCCATCGGCAAGGAAGTTGAGGATCGCGTTGGACTCCCACAGGCAGGTGCCGTCTTCCAGTTCCAGCACCGGGATCTTGCCGTTGGGGTTCTTGGCCAGGAATTCAGGGGTCTCGGTATCGCCGTTGAGGATGTCGATATCCACCCATTGATACGGGATGCCCAGCAGGTTGAGCATCAATTTGACCTTGTAGCAGTTGCCCGACTTGTAATCGCCATAAACCTTGTACATGGGGCTCCCCTTATGCCGCTTGCGCGTGCTGTGCTTGACGGACCACCGCGGCCAGGCGTTTGAGCCCTTCGTCCAGGCGGGCCGGGTCGATATGGCTGAAATTGAGTCGCAGTGAGCCTAAATGCTGGTCCGGCTCGGAAAAGAACGGTTCACCGGGCATGAACGCGACGTCCTGATCGAGCGCAGGTGCCAACAAGGTGCGGGTATCGAGCGGCTGTTTCAAGGTCAGCCAGAAGAATAATCCGCCCTGGGGCACTTGCCAGTCGGCCAGATCGGCGAAGTGACGCGCCAGCGCAGACTGGAATGCGTCGCGGCGCTCACGGTAGAAACCGCGCAGTTCCACCAGGTGCTGCTGGTATTTCTGCGTGCCTATCCACTGCATGGCCTGCCACTGGCCGACGCGATTGGTGTGCAGGTCCGCCGATTGTTTGAGCTTGAGCAGGTGCGGGAACAGGTCCGGGCTGGCGATCAGGTAACCCACGCGCAGGCCGGGCAGCAGGGTCTTGGAGACCGTGCCGGTGTAGATCCAGCTGGCTTTTTTCAAGCGGCCGACGATGGGCTGCGCACTGCCGCCGTCGAAGGTCAGCTCGCGATAGGGTTCGTCTTCGATCAGGGTCACACCGAACTCATCGAGCAAGGCGGCGACGGCCTCGCGCTTGGCTTCGCTGTAACGCACGGCCGAAGGGTTCTGGAACGTCGGGATCAGGTAGACGAATGCTGGGCGATGGCGCTCGAGGTTGGCGCGCAGGCTGGTCAGGTCGGGACCATCGGCTTCCAGTTGCACGGTAAGGCAGTCGGCGCCGAACAGCTGGAAGATCTGTAGGGCGGCCAGGTAGGTCGGCCCCTCCAGCAGGATCCTGGTGCCTTTGTCGATATACAGCTTGGCCGCCAGGTCCAGGGTTTGCTGGGAACCGCTGACCACCAGCACCTGGCTGGCCTGGCACGGCACACCCAACGCACGTGCCTCGGCGGCGAGCAGTTCACGCAACTGCGGCTCGCCTTCGCTCATGCCGTATTGGCCGATGTTCAGCGGCATATCATCCCAGTCCAGCGCCGGCAGCATGGCTTCGGCCGGCAGGCCACCGGCAAACGACATCACTTCCGGGCGCTGGGCGGCCGCGAGGATTTCACGGATCAAGGAGCTTTTGAGGCGAGTAACACGTTCAGAGAAGGCCATAAGGTCACCGCTAGCGAAGCCTGTTGGAAATACGTCAAACTGGTTGACCGAAATTACGACAGCTTGAGTGGATACGTCAATATGCTTGACCTTAAAAACCAAAGCAGCCAGCAACAAGCCATGGAAGCGTTCTTCTTCGGTTACCAGGCGTTCACTGCCAAGGCCGATGAAATGCTTGAGCGCCGTGGGCTGAGCCGGGTGCATCAGCGCATCGTGTTTTTTATCGCACGCTACCCGGCGTTGAGCGTCAAGGAACTGCTGGAATTGCTCGGTGTGAGCAAGCAGGCGCTGAATATGCCGCTGCGCCAATTGCAGGAGATGCACCTGGTGGACAGCGTTGCGTCCGAGACCGACAAGCGCAAACGCCTGTTGGAATTGACCGAAGAAGGCCAGCGTTTCGAGCAATCGCTGCGCCGTGAACAGGTGAAGTTGTTGCAGCGCGCCTTCGCCGAAGCGGGCGAAGAAGCGGTAAACGGTTGGCTCGCAGTCAACCAGGCACTTGCAGGCCAGCCTTGATCCTCGGTGGCGCCCTGGCTTTGCCTTTCATCCTTTTCACGCAGAAAATAGAAAACATTATTTGCTTTCTTTGTATACAAAAGCATAATTCGCTTCGTGCGAGTTCCTGACCTATTGGTCAACAAAACCCGCCAGTACCTCACAGCGCCCCGCGCTGGACATAACAATAAAATGCTTGAGGAGTACTCGCTGTGGATAGCCGCAAATCCGAAGCCTCGCCGCTGGACCTTGCCCCCTCACAGAACGGCTGGCTCGAACGCCTGTTCAAACTGCGCCTGCATGGCACCACAGTGAAGACCGAGCTGATCGCCGGGCTCACCACCTTCATCACCATGGCCTACATCATCTTCGTCAACCCCAACATCATGGCCGACGCCGGTATCGATCACGGCGCGGCGTTTGTCGCCACCTGCATCGCCGCCGCGCTGGGGTGCCTGTTGATGGGGCTGTACGCCAACTGGCCGGTGGGCCTGGCGCCGGGCATGGGCCTGAATGCGTTTTTCACCTACACCGTGGTCGGCACCATGGGCTACCACTGGGAAACCGCGCTGGGTGCGGTGTTTATTTCCGGCGTGCTGTTCATGGGCCTGACCCTTTCGAGGGTGCGCGAATGGCTGCTCAACAGCATTCCGGTGAGCCTGCGCCACGCCATGGGCGCCGGCGTCGGACTGTTCCTCGGGGTGATCGGCCTGAAAACCGCCGGCATCATCGTCGACAGCCCGGCCACGCTGATCAAGCTCGGTTCGCTGCACGAGCCGGCGCCACTGCTGGCGGCGGTGTGTTTCCTGCTGATCGCCATCCTCAGCTACCACCGGGTGTTCGGCGCGATCCTCATCAGCATCATCGCCGTGACCCTGGCTGGGTGGGGCCTCGACCTGGTGCACTACAACGGCATTCTCTCCACGCCACCGAGCCTGGCGCCGACCTGGATGGCCATGGACATAAAAGGTGTATTCAATGTCAGCATGATCAGCGTGGTATTTGCTTTCCTGTTTGTGCACATGTTTGACACTGCGGGTACACTGATGGGCGTTGCGCAACGCGCCGGGCTGGTCAACGCCGACGGCAAGATCGATAACCTGTCCCGCGCCCTGAAGGCCGACAGCGCTTCGAGTGTGTTCGGTGCCATGGTGGGCGTGCCGCCGGTAACCAGTTATGTGGAAAGCGCTGCCGGTGTGGCCGCAGGCGGCCGTACCGGGTTGACGGCGGTGACGGTCGGCGTGTTGTTTGTGGCGGCCATGTTCTTCGCACCGTTGGCGGGCATGATCCCGGCGTATGCCACCGCCGGCGCGCTGATCTATGTGGCGATGCTGATGATGGCGAGCATGGCCCATATCAACTGGGATGAGGCCACCGACAGCATCCCGGCGATTGTCACCGCGATCATGATGCCGTTGACCTTCTCGGTCGCCGACGGTATCGCCCTGGGCTTTATCACTTATGTGGCGCTCAAGGCCGGCACCGGTAAGTACCGCGAGATTTCCGTAAGCCTGTGGGTGTTGTGCGCGATCTTTATCGCCAAGTTCGTCTTTCTATAGAAAAGGAGCATGCAATGAGTCTGGAAACCTGGCTGCTGTTCAGCGGCGCTGCGCTGGTGGTGATCCTGATCCCGGGGCCGCTGTCGTTGCTGATGATCAGCAACAGCCTGAACTACGGCCTGCGCCGCTCGTACCCGGCATTTCTCGGCGGGGTGATTGCCTCGATCTGCCTGTTGAGCGCGTCGGCCCTGGGTCTGGGCGCATTGCTGCTCGCTTCGGAACAACTCTTCAGCGCGTTGAAGATCGTCGGCGCGCTCTATTTGTTCTACCTCGCCTGGCAGAGCTGGCAGCAATCGCGCCAGCCGTCCCACGGCGCGACCGTCCCGGAGGCGGCGCCGGTGCCGCGTTTTCGCGCGCTGTTCGGCCGCGCCTTCGTGCTGGGCGCCAGCAACCCCAAGGACATCCTGTTTTTTGCCGCGTTCCTGCCGCAGTTCCTCAGCAGCCAGCAGCCGTTCCTGCCGCAGTTGCTGATAATGATCGCCACCTGGACCGTGCTCGACCTGTTGTGCAAGCTGGCCTACGGCCTGGGTGCCCACGGTGCCGCGCGCTACCTGCGCAGCGGCAAAGGCCAGAGCTGGTTCAACCGCATCAGCGCCGGGCTGTTCAGTGGTGCGGGCGCGGCCTCGCTATTGAGCCGCTGAGCCTGCCAGCCCCAGCGCGGGTGCGTCGGGGTCAGTCCAACCCGGCCACGCGGCTGAAAAACACCGTGAACGTCGACCCGCGCGTGTCCTGCTGAATGCCCCCCACCAGCCGGACCAGGCGACGTTCTTTGATGGCCTTCTTGACGGTTTCGTATTGCACACTGCGTTGGCTGCCCCGGCTGGCGAGCTTGCGGTCGAACCACACGTCAGATAACTGCAAGATCCTATTGGACGACAACGGAATGCTGCTCGAATCCGTCCAACGCGTAAGGATGAAATATACGTTGTTGGATTTAGGGTGCGTGACGATAAAGTTGTTCAAGTCGCCGCGATTGCCCTTGGGCACCGTTTCCAGGTGAAACCCCTGACGCTCCAACACCTGCCTGACTGCATTCTGAGCAACGATGATCTTGCTTGAGGCCGGCGCTGTGCGCTTGTCCAGCAGACGCGGCTCCAGCCTAAAAGGCACCAGGAAGTCCACCCGCTCAAACCCAGGCCCTAAGCCATCTACGCTGATATTCACACTGAACTTGCCCTCTAACTCGATCGGCCGGAGCATTTTCAGCAAGTCATCGGTGTACCCCGCCGCTCGCGGCACGGCGGGCAGCCAATCGTCGAGCGTGGTGCGCAGGTTCAACAACCGCGTCGCTGTCATCGAGCGGCTGCTGTCGGCCACTTCCACCAGACGCTGCACGGCGAAACGCCGACTCCCCTGGGTCAGGCCTGGAAAAACAGCCCCGACCGACTCCGCCAAGGGGCGATTGAACAGGGGTTGATGAGGCGTCCAGCGGCCGTCTGCGCCATAGACGAAGGGAATGGGCTGTTCACCCAGACTGACGCCCAACCAGCGGTCAAGGTCATCCATTGCGTTATGGGCCAGGGCCCTGGGGCTTTTTACAAAGACCACATCATGGGGCGCGTGCAGGCCACCGGGCACTATCTCGAAGTAGTTCTCCCCCAGCTTCACGGCATCGAAAGGCGCCTCGCCATACACCCGGTACAAGCGTTTGGACGCCGACAACACCTGCGGCGAGACTCCGGGCACCTCGTGCCCCCAGGCCTGCCAATAGCTCTCGGTCAACACCGGCTGGCTGCGTACGCGCTCCGCCGTCGGGCGTGAGCGAACAGCCCAGAACGTGCCGGGTGCAGGCCCCTCCCAGGGCCGGAACAACGCCGTACTGGGCCCCGGCTGCGGTTCGGGAGCATCGGCGCCCAGCAGCCACTGTCGAGGTTCGTCGATCTGCAGCAGCCATTCATTTTCTCCTGGGCGTTGTCGGTTTTTCAGACGCAAAGCAGACTCACCCGGCCGACGATAAACGGGATAGTGGTCCCTGCCGTCCACCACAAATTGTTCGCCATCCTTAAGGTAGCTGCCTTTGTTGCGCCCGCCTAGCGCGATGCCATCGCCTGCTGCGCTCGGACTGCGGTAGCCTTCCAAGCCCTTGAACCGTTTGGCGGGCAATGAGGTACGCATGAAAAAACTGCCGCCGGCCGCCAAGTGCTGCTGACGATGCAGCCTTTGCAAGACCCGGCTCATATTGGGCGCCTGCGGCTTGGCGCCGGCTCGGGAACCCCGCACGGGGAGCAACGTCATGGCCACTTCGAGCACGAACATATGCACGCTGGTCACCAACTCGAAAATTCCTTCAGGTGAATGCTGCTGATGAAGCCGCCGCGCAGCCAATAACACTTCATACAGCTTGATCCCCAACCCCAGCACCGGCACGAATGACAACAGCCCTCGCCACCGTGTATCGGCCTGCTCGCCGAGACGCCACGCGCGGTACACCTTCAATTCGTCATCGGAGTTGCACTGGCTATAAGCCTGGCGTTGCGCCGTCAATACGCGGGAGTGGGCGAGTAGCTCAAGCAGGTGATTGCCCTCGGTGGGAGTGATGCCTAACCAATTGTCTGGGGAATGAGTGCGCTGCTCGTCAATTTCCGCCTCAATCGCACTCAAGTCTTTGGCCGGAAACACTCGACTGCGGTTAAACCAGCGCGCCAGATGAAACACGTCGGAACCCAGGGCATAACGGAGCAGCCCTTCCATCCAACCGACCTCAACACGCAGGTCGTTCGGGTACCCCGCGAGGCCATCAGCCTCCCACCCCGGGGCAACCCCTTGGGCCAGCGCAGCCTTTGCGCCCGGCGTCGAGGCCAGCCCGATCAACGCCGTGCGGGCCTCTGCCAGGCCGCTGTATTCGGTAATGCTCGGTTGTTCAGGGCTGTCAGGCCAATAGAGCACGCAGCGATCATCCACCTCGTCAATGATCACCACCACGCCGGCGATATGCCGTGGCGCCGGCAGTGTCAGCGCCTCCAGCCTGACCGTGCACAACTGCACGCTGTGGCCGTCACGCTCAAGATCGGCACGGCTCTGCGCCGCCAATGCCAGCGCGAACAAACGCTGGCCGGGCGCGCTCAGGCCACTGTTGGCGGCGCTGAACAGATGCCACTGCGCCGCCTGCTTGAACGCACGCAGCAATGCTGGTCGCAGGGTCTGTGGATCGTCGCTGTGGGGGTCGCCATAAAACGCCTGGCGAATCTGTTGGGCATAGCGCTGTGCGAGGTCCAGCCTCGATAGCGTGGCCAGCAAGTAGTCGGGGCTGAGGCGATCCTTCCAGGCTGGCTGCAGATAATGGGCCTTCTGCAGCCGCCAACGTGCCCAGGGCGCTTTCGCATCAAGGTTATGCAACGCCAATTGCAACAGGCTGTAGGTCTGCCGCTCCTGGCTGACCACGATTTTCGCGCCGGACTCCCCCACCGCCCGCTCTGGATGCCCCACCCAATGGGCGCTGACATCATCGGGCATGTCCAACAGCGGCTGGTCAATATCCAACCCAGGGTAAAAACCGTCATCTTGCAGCCGCTTGATCAACGCGTCGCGGGCAAACACCGTCAGTGCCGGCAAACGCTCGAATACGCCTGACTCCAGCGCCTGCCAACTGCGCAGGGATGACGCCTGTAGGCGCCGATAACGCTTGCGCGGCCAAGCCTGCGCGGTCTCCAGCCAGGCTGGAAGCCGCTTGCGCTCGGCAGCGGCAAGCCGCAGTAGTTGCACGCTGGCGAGGGCCTGTTCAAACGCCTCGCAAGGTGGCACCTGCAGACTGTTGACCGCCTCATCCGCCAGCGCCAGCCTGGCGAACGACGGATCACTGACTTCGCTGAACACGGGCTCGCCGGCTGCCAACAGATGGTCGAGCTGATTGAAGCCCTTAATCTGCTCTTTGATCGCCAGCAGCAAGCCGTCGCCGTCGATCTGCGGATACTCGACGCTCACCGGCTCGTCGACCTTCAACGCTCGGACCTTGGCCAGGACGGCACTGCGCTGGGTGCGATGCAGACAATCCCACAGCGGCGAACGGTCGATCGCCTTGAAGCTGGCGCTGAGTGCTTCGGACAACCTTGCCAGCGATGCAAACGCCTGAAGCCCTCCCTGCCGTCCAGGCACATACAACATCACCGGTTGCTGGACGGCCTCAGCCGTGCAGATAACCAGCGCGCCCAGCAGGCGCTGGTGTTCAATCACAACCCCCGTTACCCACGTGGCGCCGGGCTTGACCATGCCCTGCGCGACCTGTTGCTGCTGGCCCTCGCTGATCAATTTAAGGTGGCACTGCAACCGTGCCTCGCTCTCGAGCGCGCCGCGCCGGGCCCGCAATAACAGGACGCCCCTGGGCGGTTGCCCCGCGACTTTTCGACTCCAGAAATCCAGGTCGCCAAGGCTTGCTTCATGCGCCTCCAGCATCGCCAATGCCTGGGATTGATGGGTTTGCCATTGCTGATGCAGCACCTGCATCTGCGCCCAGGCTGGGGACTCTTGGCTGGCATCGGCAGGGTCCAGCAGCGCCAACAAGCCTTGCTCATAACGCGCCACCGCCTGTTCACAGGCACCCTTGGGCAGCTCGCGGGCCAGGCTGGCAAAGTGGATGTGATCACGACATCGGTGTGCGTCCCAGCCCAGCAAAGTCTCCAGCGCTCGATGCAAGGACGGACGCAGCGGGATCAACTGCCGCCGCTGCCGCTCAACCGTGCGTAAGCGCTCGACGAGGCTGCCGTGGGTACCGCGGATGGCGTCCCGGGGAAACAACAAGGCCAGGTTGACCTGCGCCACGGTGTCCCATTCGTTTTGCCATTGGGTGGCGAGTAAAGCGTCGGCGGCCTGTTGCAGTGCATCGTCTTCAATGGGGTCTGCCGGCTGCAGGCTGAACCCGGGAAATTCAGCAACGAACAGGTCCGGCACCGCGTGTCGTTGACGCAGCGGCAAACGCTGCCACCAGCCGTCCAGGTAGCGACTGACCAATGCCGGCAACGCCTCCTGCAATTGGACCAAGGAGCCGAATTCGTGAAATCCCTGGGCCAACCCCGGTAGAAAAATCACTTGGCGCTGATGACGCTGGCCCGCACGGTACAGGTGCAACCCGCCGCTCAAGGCCACGGGCGTCGCGCCTTTCAGTGGCCAGTACAGCGACGATACGTTCAAGCTCGCCCAGTCGCCGCCCGCCCGTTGGCGCGCTTCGGCCGTCGGCGCGTCGAGCAGGCTTTGCACCATGTCCAGGCCATGATCCGACAACTCGAACACGCCATGGGCGAGTACGGCCTGGCTCGCAAGAAAGGCCTGATACAACTCATGCCAGCGGGCTCGCCTTGATCGCCATGAGTCTGCGGCCAGGCCGTCCCAGTAGCGGGCCATTACGGTGTCGAAGCGACCGGGCCAGTCCGGCCCTAAGGCTTGGCTCAGCGCCTGCCCGGCCCGATCATCCGGGACGGGGGCCGGGGGCGTCTGCTGCCGCGCCGCCAGTAGCCCAAGGCTGGCCTCAACCAAGTCCCGCGTGTGGGGCATGCCCTCAAGCGCCAGGGGCACCTTGAGCAACTGGGTGTCGGGGTCGACACCGAATGCGTCGCGCAAGGCCTGGCGAATGATCGAGCCAATCCGTGGCGCACGGTCGAGCAACTGCCCAAGGCCCTTGGCCGTGACCTCGCAGCGCAGGCCCGCATTGTGCAGTTCATTGATGACCCGGCTCGGTTGCGCCGTTGCGTTGATACGCCGGGTCAACCCGGCTCTGATGGGGTCCAACTGATTGTCCGTTACCGTGCTCATATCGCCTCCCTGTATATGGAAGGAAAAGGCTAGGCAACGGACGGACCACTGCGGCGCTACATAGTTGAGCGCAAAACCGGCAGGCAAAAAAAAGCCCGCAGTGTGCGCGGGCGAAACCAACGAAGAGCTTTGGGGGTGTGAAGCGAGCTGACGACTCAGCTACCGCGATAAGTGGAGTAGCTGTAAGGCGAAATCAGCAGAGGCACGTGGTAGTGATCCTGTTCGGCACTGATGCCAAAGCGCAGCACCACGACGTCGAGGAAGGCCGGCTCCGGCAATTGCACGCCACGGGCGCGGTAGTAATCGCCGGCGCTGAATTGCAATTGGTAGACACCGCTGCGGTAGTCATCACCTTGCAGTAACGGCGCGTCGCAGCGGCCATCGCTGTTGGTCAGCGCAGTGGCGACCAGTTCCAGCTGCGCGCCGTCGACGCGGTACAGCTCAACCTGGATGGCGCTGCCGGGGCAGCCGTGGGCTGCGTCGAGTACGTGTGTCGTCAGTCGTCCCATGGGGCGGGCTCCCTTGCATGAAGTGAAATAGGCTGCACCTTTACGGGGCATCAAAAAGCCGCTGATGGGCCGATTAAGACACTTTTAATAAAAATTGTACACAATAAAAATCACAAAGTTTCGCACACGCTGCGACGTCTCGATCCTCAACGGAATTTCCCAGCAAGCCTTGCTTTTAAAAGACCTTTTGTCCGTTTACTGACCAATCGGGCAAGTTTCTTGCAGCGCTGAACGGCGGCAACTCCACGGAAAAAATGCGGAAATACAGGCTTACAAAGTGACCATTAAGTTGTATACAATCAGCCCATCGCTGTGACGCCACCCAGTCTTTCCGCTGGCCGCCACACACTTGCTACCACGAACAAGAAGGAAGACTGCAGTGAGCGCTGACTACCCACGCGACCTGATCGGTTACGGCAGTAACCCTCCTCACCCCCACTGGCCGGGCAAGGCACGCATCGCCTTGTCGTTCGTACTCAACTACGAAGAAGGCGGCGAGCGCAACATCCTGCACGGTGACAAAGAGTCCGAAGCCTTCCTTTCAGAAATGGTCTCGGCCCAGCCGCTGCAGGGCGAGCGCAACATGAGCATGGAGTCGCTGTACGAATACGGCAGCCGTGCCGGCGTGTGGCGCATCCTCAAGCTGTTCAAGGCATTCGACATTCCGCTGACCATCTTCGCCGTGGCCATGGCTGCCCAGCGCCACCCGGATGTGATCCGCGCCATGGTCGACGCCGGCCACGAGATCTGCAGCCACGGCTACCGCTGGATCGACTACCAATACATGGACGAGGCCCAGGAGCGCGAGCATATGCTCGAAGCCATCCGCATCCTCACCGAACTGACCGGCGAGCGTCCGTTGGGCTGGTACACCGGGCGCACCGGCCCCAACACGCGACGGCTGGTGATGGAGGAAGGCGGCTTCCTCTACGACTGCGACACCTACGACGACGACCTGCCCTACTGGGAACCCAACACCCCCACCGGCAAGCCGCACCTGGTGATCCCCTACACCCTGGACACCAACGATATGCGCTTCACCCAGGTGCAGGGCTTCAACAAGGGCGATGACTTTTTCGAGTACCTCAAGGACGCGTTCGACGTGCTGTATGCCGAAGGCGCCGAGGCTCCGAAGATGTTGTCCATCGGCCTGCACTGCCGCCTGATCGGCCGCCCGGCGCGCCTGGCCTCGTTGAAGCGTTTTATCGAATACGCCAAGGGCCATGACCAGGTGTGGTTCACCCGCCGCGTCGACATCGCCCGCCACTGGCACGCCACCCACCCGTTCCCGGGAGCGGCCAAATGAGCACCTTCCAGACGCTGAAACCCTCGACCTTGAGCCGTGACGCTTTCGTCCACGCCTTCGCCGACATCTACGAACACTCGCCATGGGTGGCCGAAAAGGCCTTCGACCTGGGCCAGGACGCCTCGATCGACCAGATCGAAACCCTGCACCAGCGCATGAGCGACATCCTGTTGAGTGCTGATCATCAAAGCCAACTGGCCCTGATCAACGCTCACCCGGACCTGGCCGGCAAAGCGGCCGTCCAGGGCCAACTCACCCAAGCCAGCACCGATGAGCAAGCTGGCGCGGGGATTCACCACTGCACGGCCGAAGAGTTCTCACGCTTCACCGAGCTGAACGATGCCTACAAGGCCAAGTTCAAATTTCCCTTCATCATGGCGGTAAAAGGCAGCAACCGGCACCAGATTCTCGCCGCGTTCGAAACGCGCATTCACAACTCGGTGGATGCCGAGTTCAAGTGCGCGTTGGACGAGATCAACAAGATCGCGTTGTTCCGTTTACTGACCCTCTAAACCACCATCCCCAGCCACTCTATTTAAGGCAGACAAGAAGAATGAAAGCGCAACCCGTACCTTTCGAAAAGTTCGTCAACCTGGCCGACGCCCGCCTGGGCACCAAGATCATCTCCGTGACAGATGACTGGTTCGCCGACGCCAACCGCCTGTTCCAGCCGACCCCGGCCGTGTGGAAGGAGGGCGTTTTCGATGACAACGGCAAGTGGATGGACGGCTGGGAGTCACGCCGCAAGCGCTTCGAAGGCTACGACAGCGCAGTGATCCGCCTGGGCGTACCGGGTTCGATCAAGGGCGTGGACATCGACACGTCATTCTTCACCGGCAACTATCCGCCGTCGGCGTCCCTGGAAGCCTGCTTCCTGGCCTCGGGCGAGCCTGACGACGACACCCAGTGGGTAGAAGTCCTGTCGGCCGTCGAGTTGCAAGGCAACAGCCACCACTACCACGAGATCAGCAACGACCAGGCGTTCAGCCACCTGCGTTTCAACATCTACCCGGATGGCGGCGTGGCCCGTCTGCGTGTGTACGGCGTGCCGTTCCGCGACTGGTCGGCAGTGGGCGACAACGAACAGATCGACCTGGCTGCCGCATTGAACGGTGGCCGCGCACTGGCGTGTTCCGATGAACACTTCGGGCGCATGAGCAACATTCTCAACCCAGGCCGTGGCGTCAACATGGGCGATGGCTGGGAAACCGCCCGCCGTCGCACGCCAGGCAATGACTGGGTGATCGTCGCCCTGGGCCACCCCGGCGAAATCGAGAAAATCATCGTCGACACCCTGCACTTCAAGGGCAACTACCCGGACACCTGCTCGATCCAGGGCGCCTTCGTGAAGGGCGGCACCGACAGCCAGATCGAAACCCAATCGCTGTTCTGGCGCGAACTGCTGCCGGCGCAGAAACTGGAAATGCACGCCGAACACACCTTCGCCGAGCAGATCAAGGCACTGGGCCCGATCACCCACATCCGCCTGAACGTGTTCCCGGATGGCGGTGTGAGCCGCCTGCGGGTTTTGGGCAAAGTAGCCAAGTAAGCGGTGAACCCTGTGGTGAGCGGGCTTGCCCCGCGCTGGGGCGCGAAGCGGCCCTGTCTTTTGGGGCTGCTACGCAGCCCAGCGCGGGGCAAGCCCGCTCACTACAAAAACAAGCAGATCAAACAACACAGCATTCGGAAAAGAAGACAGCCATGCGCACACTGATGATCGAACCCCTGACCAAAGAAGCCTTCGCCCCTTTCGGAGACGTTATCGAAACCGATGGCAGCGATCACTTCATGATCAACAACGGGTCGACCATGCGCTTTCACAAGCTGGCAACGGTAGAAACCGCACAGCCTGAAGACAACGCGATCATCAGCATCTTCCGCGCCGACGCGCTGGATATGCCGCTGACCGTGTGCATGCTGGAGAGACACCCGCTGGGCAGCCAGGCCTTCATTCCGCTGCTCGGCAACCCCTTTCTGATCGTGGTCGCGCCACTTGGCGATGCACCTGTATCAGGCTTGGTCCGCGCCTTCGTCACCAACGGCAGGCAGGGCATCAATTACCATCGCGGCGTCTGGCACCACCCGGTGCTGACGATCGAAAAGCGGGATGACTTCCTGGTGGTTGATCGCAGTGGCACAGGCAATAACTGCGATGAGCATTTTTTCAAAGAGGATGAGCGGTTGATCCTCGCCCCCCACCAATAAGAGAAGGCCGGATCACCCGACAACAAGGGTGACAGGCGAGAGGTAAAGACTGTGGAAGCACATCTGTTGGAATGGCTGAACCTCAGCGTGCGCTGGGTTCATATGATCACTGGCGTCGCCTGGATCGGCGCTTCGTTCTACTTCGTCTGGCTGGAAAACAACCTCAACCGCGTCAACCCCAAGGACGGCCTGTCCGGTGACTTGTGGGCGATCCACGGTGGCGGTATCTACCACCTGGAAAAATACAAACTGGCCCCGCCGACCATGCCGGACAACCTGCACTGGTTCAAATGGGAAGCCTATTTCACCTGGATGTCGGGCGTCGCGCTGCTGTGCGTGGTGTTCTACCTCAACCCGACGCTGTACCTGCTCGCCCCCGGCAGCAGCCTCAGTGGCAGCGAAGGCGTCTTGCTGGGCATCGGCTCACTGTTCGCCGGCTGGTTCATCTACTCCTTCCTCTGCGACTCGGCCCTGGGCAAACGCCCTGCCCTGCTCGGCTTGATCCTGTTCGTGCTGTTGATTGCCGCCGCGTACGGCTTCAGCAAAGTGTTCAGCGGCCGGGGTGCGTATCTGCACGTGGGCGCGGTGATCGGCACCATCATGGTCGGTAACGTGTTCCGCATCATCATGCCGGCGCAGCGCGCGCTGGTGGCGGCGATCGCCGAGAACCGCACCCCCGATCCGGCCCTGCCGGCCAAGGGTCTGCTGCGCTCACGGCACAACAACTACTTCACCCTGCCGGTGCTGTTCATCATGATCAGCAACCACTTCCCGAGCACCTACGGCAGCCAATACAACTGGCTGATCCTGGCGGGGATCGCGGTGGCGGCGGTGTTGGTGCGGCACTACTTCAACACGCGGCATAACAGCCAGAAGTATGCGTGGACCTTGCCGGTGGGCGCACTGGCGATGATTTGCCTGGCGTATGTGACCGGGCCCAAGCCGGCCGAACCGATTGCCAAGGCACCTGCGGCCATCGAGTACCAACCGTTGCCGGAAACCGCATTGGGGGGTGGCCTGAAACCCGCCGCGCCTGCGGCGACCGAACCCGCGGCTGCACCTGCGCCTGCCCAGGCGACGGTTGATTTCGACAAGGTCCACGGGGTGATACAGGAGCGTTGCGCCGTGTGCCATTCGGCCAAACCCACCAGCCCGCTGTTCAGCACCGCACCGGCCGGGGTGATGTTCGATACCCCGGCGCAGATCCAGCAACAGGCGGCGCGCATCCAGGCGCAGGCGGTGGCGAGCCAGATCATGCCGTTGGGCAACATCACCCAGATGACCCAGCAGGAGCGGGATTTGATTGGCACATGGATCAATCAGGGGGCGCGTACCAACTAACAGATTCACATAGTTCCAATGTGGGAGGGGCTTGCCCCCTCCCACATTTGGACCTGCAGTGTTTTGAAGATTGCGTTCCACACAACACAAAAATAAAAAAGATCCGAGGTGTTGCATGACCGAGTTAGTCGAACCGCAGATTCCTGCCGCGCCCGCCATGGTGCGGCTGCCCCTCTTGCAACTGATTCTGGTAGGCCTGCAACACGTCTTGCTGATGTACGGCGGAGCCGTCGCCGTCCCCCTGATCATTGGCCAGGCCGCCGGCCTGAGCCGTGAAGAAATCGCCTTTCTGATCAACGCCGACCTGCTGGTAGCCGGCATCGCCACCCTGGTGCAGTCATTCGGCATCGGCCCGGTGGGCATCCGTATGCCGGTGATGATGGGCGCCAGTTTCGCCGCTGTCGGCAGCATGGTCGCCATGGCCGGCATGCCCGGTATCGGCCTGCAGGGAATCTTCGGCGCCACCATCGCCGCCGGGTTCTTCGGCATGCTGATCGCACCGTTCATGTCCAGGATCGTGCGCTTTTTTCCGCCGCTGGTGACCGGCACCGTGATCACCGCCATCGGCCTGTCGCTATTCCCCGTGGCCGTGAACTGGGCCGGCGGCGGCAGCGCAGCCGCCACCTTCGGCTCACCGATTTACCTGGCAATTGCCGCCCTGGTACTGACCACCATCCTGCTGATCAACCGTTTCATGCGCGGCTTCTGGGTGAATATCTCGGTGCTGATCGGCATGGGCCTGGGTTACGCCTTGTGCGGGGCCATCGGCATGGTCGACCTCAGCGGCCTGGCCCGGGCGCCGTGGGTGCAAGTGGTGACGCCGCTGCACTTTGGCATGCCGAAGTTCGAGTTGGCGCCGATCCTGTCGATGTGCCTGGTGGTGGTGATCATCTTTGTCGAATCCACCGGAATGTTCCTGGCGCTGGGCAAGATCACCGGCCAGGACGTCACGCCGAAAATGCTGCGCCGTGGCTTGCTGTGTGATGCCGGTGCGTCGTTCTTCGCCGGTTTCTTCAACACCTTCACCCACTCCTCCTTCGCGCAGAACATCGGCCTGGTGCAGATGACCGGCGTGCGTTGCCGTTCGGTGACAATGATGGCCGGTGCCTTCCTGATTGTGCTCAGCCTGTTGCCCAAGGCCGCGTACCTGGTGGCGTCGATTCCCCCGGCGGTGCTCGGCGGGGCGGCGATCGCCATGTTCGGCATGGTGGCGGCCACCGGCATCAAGATCCTCCAGGAGGCCGATATCGCCGACCGTCGCAACCAGTTGCTGGTGGCGGTGAGCATCGGCATGGGCCTGATCCCCGTGGTGCGCCCGGAGTTCTTCGCACAGTTGCCCGTGTGGATGAGCCCGATCACCCACAGCGGCATCGCCATGGCGACCCTCAGCGCACTGTCGCTGAATATCCTGTTCAACATTCTCGGCGGGGCCGAACGCCCCGTAGTCGACCCCGCCCACACCTGACACATGCCCCATTGTCGCCCTGTGCGCGCTGTAACGGCGCACTTGAGCCCTGACGTGGGAGCCAGTATTCTCCGCGCCCGCTTGAATCGACGGTTGTTTGCCGCCTTGGCGCGGGTCTTGCTGTAGCAATAAAGCTGACCATTCAGACCACTTTTGTAACCACCAAAGGCGCCGCACCAGAGCGCTTGTGTAGAAGAAAAACCATAAAACTTTAACTCGGGAGCAACCGAATGAAACCTCTGTTCAAAGGCCTGATGCTGGCGGGATCCCTGCTGGCCGGCGGCCAGGCCGTGGCCGGTGACTTGTTGCAGTGGCAGAACAACAGCCTGACGTATCTGTGGGGCAAGAGCTTTACCGTCAACCCACAGATCCAGCAAACCGTCACGTTCGAACATGCCGATGCCTGGAAGTACGGCGACAACTTCGTCTTCGTCGACCGCATCTTTTACAACGGCAAGGAAGACGGCAACGTCGGCCCAAGCACGTACTACGGTGAGATCAGCCCGCGACTGTCGTTCGGTAAGATTTTCGACCAGGACCTGTCCTTCGGCCCGATCAAGGATGTGTTGCTGGCCTTCACGTATGAGTTCGGCGAAGGCGACAACGAGTCGTACCTGCTCGGCCCTGGCTTCGACCTGAACATCCCGGGCTTCGACTACTTCCAGCTGAACTTCTACCAGCGCCAGACCGAAGGCAATCGCCCAGGCGACGGTGTATGGCAGATCACCCCGGTATGGTCGTACACCCTGCCGGTGGGCAACTCCGACATCCTGATCGACGGCTTTATGGATTGGGTGGTGGACAACGACAAGAACGCCCGTGGCACTTACCACGCCAACCTGCACTTCAACCCGCAGGTCAAATACGACTTGGGCAAGGCACTGCATTGGGGCGACAAGCAGTTGTACGTGGGCTTTGAATACGACTACTGGAAGAACAAGTACGGGATCGAGGATTCCGGCGCGTTCAAGACGACCCAGGACACGGCGAGCTTCCTGGTCAAGTACCACTTCTGACCCCCTGTAGGAGCGAGCTTGCTCGCGAAAAACCAGAGATCACCGCGTTTATTCAGAACAAAAGCGGTGCCTATGGGTTCTTCGCGAGCAAGCTCGCTCCTACAAGGGTTCATGCCAAGCCCAGGAACCGCATGATCTCTTCACGCTTGGCCAGCGCATCCTTCCTGCCCAACTCAATCAACTCGCTGCAATACCCCGCCTCGAACAGCAAGTAACTCAGCACCCCTGCCCCGCTCGTCTTGGTCGCCCCCGGCCCACGCAGGAACAGACGCAATGCCGCCGGCAATTCCTGCCGATGCCTTGCGGCGATTTCGTCGATCGGCTGGCTTGGCGCAATCACCAGTACTTCCACCGGCGCCAGGCCACGGGCCGCACTGTCGGCTGGCTGGTGATGGCTGAACTGGTTCAGACGCTCCAGCAGTTCGATATCGCTTTCCAGGCTGTCGATGAACGTGCTGTTGAGCATATGCCCGCCGATCTGGGCCAACGTCGGCTCCTGGCCGGTATAGGTGCGTTGCGCCATCGGTTCATTGCCCCGCGGGTTACCGCTGACACCCACCACCAGCACCCGGGTCGCCCCCAGGTGCAGCGCCGGGCTGATGGGCGCCGACTGGCGCACCGCGCCGTCGCCGAAGTATTCCTGGTCGAGCTTCACCGGGGCAAACAGCAAGGGGATCGCCGAACTGGCCAGCAGGTGTTCAACCGTGAGTTGCGTCGGCACACCGATACGCCGATGGCGCAACCAGGCGTCGATGGTGCCGCCGCCCTGATAGAAGGTCACCGCCTGCCCGGATTCATAGCCGAAGGCCGTGACGGCGACCGCATGCAGGTGCTGTTGGCGGATGGCCTCGTCGATACCTGCCAAATGCAGTTTGTCCTGCAACAAGTCCCGCAGCGGCGAGCTGTTGAGCAGCGCCACCGGTAACTGCCGGCCCAGGCCCAGCAAGCTGTGGGTAAAGAAGCGACTCGCCTGGCGCACCACCCCCGGCCAATCGCTGCGCAATACCAGGTGGCTGCGAAACCCCTGCCAGAACGCGGTCAGGCGCTGGATGGCCGCCGTGAAGTCCATCGCACCGCTGGCCAGGCTCACCGCATTGATCGCACCGGCCGACGTGCCGACGATCACCGGAAACGGATTGGGCGCCCCCGGCGGCAACAGCTCGGCAATCGCCGCCAATACCCCCACCTGATACGCCGCTCGCGCCCCGCCGCCGGAAAGAATCAAGCCTGTAACCGGTTCAGCTGCGCGCATTGCATCACTCCACGTGGGGGGAAAGTCGGTCTTAGCGACGACGTTTTTCGTACAGCTTGGGTTCGCCCGGTGGCCGGCTCTTGAAGCGGCGATGGGTCCACAGGTATTGCTCGGGACATTCACGCACCGAGGCTTCGACCCACTGGTTGATGCGCAGGCAGTCGACTTCATCGCTTTCGCCGGGGAAGTCGGTCAACGGCGGGTGGATGACCAGGCGGTAACCGCTGCCGTCCGCCAGGCGCTCCTGGGTGAACGGCACCACCAGCGCCTTGCCCAGCTTGGCGAACTTGCTGGTGGCAGGCACGGTGGCGGCCTGGATGCCGAACAACGGCACGAAGAGACTTTGCTTGGCGCCGTAGTCCTGGTCCGGTGCATACCAGATGGCGCGACCGGCACGCAGCAGCTTGAGCATGCCGCGCACGTCTTCGCGCTCGACCGCCAGGGAGTCGAGGTTATGCCGCTCGCGGCCACGTCGCTGGATATAGTCGAACAGCGGGTTGCCGTGCTCGCGGTACATGCCGTCGATGGTGTGCTTCTGCCCCAGCAGGGCCGCACCGATTTCCAGGGTGGTGAAGTGCAGGGCCATGAGGATCACGCCCTTGCCATCCAGTTGGGCCTGCTTGAGGTGTTCCAGGCCTTCGACATGGGCCAGGCGCGCCAGGCGCTGGCGCGACCACCACCAGCTCATGGCCATTTCAAAGAAGGCAATGCCGGTGGAGGCAAAGTTTTCCTTGAGCAGCTTCTTGCGCTCTGCGGCGGTTTTTTCCGGGAAGCACAGTTCCAGGTTGCGTGCGGCGATGCGGCGACGTTCGCCGGCCACACGGTACATGCCTGCACCCAGCAGGCGACCAATGGTCAGCAGCGCAGGGTACGGCAGTTGGGTCACCAGCCAGAGCAGGCCGAGTCCCAGCCATAACAGCCAAAAGCGCGGGTGAAAAAATACAGCTCGAAAACGCGGGCGATCCATTACAGATTCCGGGAAAGACAGGGCCGCGCATTCTACAACGGTTCGACTCGGCTTGCGGCCAGTGAGTGTTCTCGTTATAAGTCTCGACACTTTTCGTGACAAGCCGCTTTTTGCCGACCATGAGCCAAACCGAACCGCTAGACCAAGATCCCGTGTTCCAGCTGAAAGGCAGCATGCTCGCCATCACCGTGCTGGAACTGGCCCGCAACGACCTCGACGCCCTGGACCGCCAGCTCGCCGCCAAGGTTGCCCTGGCGCCGAACTTCTTCAACAACGCCCCGCTGGTACTGGCCCTGGACAAACTGCCGGCCGGCCAGGGCAGCATCGACCTGCCCGGCCTGATGCGCGTGTGCCGCTCCCATGGCCTGCGAACCCTGGCGATTCGTGCCAGCCGCATCGAAGACATTGCCGCAGCCATCGCCATTGAACTGCCAGTACTGCCACCCTCCGGCGCGCGTGAGCGTCCACTGGAACCTTTGGTCGGCGAAGTGCAGAAAAAACCGGAAAAACCAGCGGAACCGACGATCAAGCCTACAAAGATAATCACCACGCCCGTACGCGGCGGACAGCAGATTTACGCCCAGGGCGGCGACCTGGTGGTGATCTCTTCGGTCAGTCCCGGCGCGGAACTTCTCGCCGATGGCAATATCCATGTATACGGCCCGATGCGCGGACGTGCCCTCGCCGGCATCAAGGGGGATACCAAGGCGCGCATTTTTTGCCAGCAATTGACCGCTGAGCTGGTGTCCATCGCGGGCCAGTACAAGGTTTCGGAAGATTTGCGCCGCGATCCACTGTGGGGAGCCGCGGTGCAGGTCAGCCTGTCGGGCGATGTGTTGAACATCATCCGTCTTTAACGGATACTGCCGCATTTTCCAAGCATCTCTAGACTCTGATAGCACAGCGAAATTGGCATTACTTGCGTAGGAACATTTGAAGGTTGGCGTTTTTCCTGCGAAAACCCGTCTTTTTCCTACAAAGGCTGTCCGCCTGCGGCGAGTTCCAAGAGATGTTTTTCAGGGGCTGAAAAGTCCTTTTTCCTTAGGGGTGAAACACCTTGGCCAAGATTCTCGTGGTTACATCCGGCAAGGGTGGTGTGGGTAAGACCACCACCAGCGCCGCTATCGGTACCGGCCTCGCTCTGCGCGGCCACAAGACAGTCATCGTCGACTTCGACGTCGGTTTGCGTAACCTCGACCTGATCATGGGCTGCGAACGCCGCGTGGTGTACGACTTCGTCAACGTGGTCAACGGTGAAGCCAACCTGCAACAGGCCCTGATCAAGGACAAGCGCCTTGAGAACCTGTACGTACTGGCCGCCAGCCAGACCCGCGACAAAGATGCGCTGACCAAGGAAGGCGTAGGCAAGGTTCTCGCCGAGCTGAAGGAAACCTTCGAATTCGTGGTATGCGACTCCCCGGCCGGTATCGAAACCGGTGCTCACCTGGCGATGTACTTCGCCGATGAAGCCATCGTGGTGACCAACCCGGAAGTGTCTTCGGTACGTGACTCGGACCGCATGCTGGGCCTGTTGGCCAGCAAGTCCAAGCGCGCCGAGGAAGGCCAGGACCCGATCAAGGAACACCTGCTGCTCACCCGCTACAACCCTGAGCGCGTCAGTAACGGCGAAATGCTCGGTGTTGAAGACGTCAAGGACATCCTCGCCGTGACCCTGCTGGGCGTGATCCCGGAATCCCAGGCCGTGCTGAAGGCGTCCAACCAGGGCGTCCCGGTGATTCTCGACGACCAGAGCGACGCCGGCCAGGCGTACAGCGATGCGGTTGATCGCTTGCTGGGCAAGACCGTGGAACATCGCTTCCTCGATGTTAAGAAGAAGGGATTCTTCGAGCGTATCTTTGGAGGCAACTAAACAATGAAATTTCTCGACTTCTTTCGCGCCAACAAAAAGCCAAGCACCGCGTCGGTCGCGAAAGAGCGTCTACAGATCATCGTGGCGCACGAACGCGGCCAACGCAGTACCCCGGATTACCTGCCGGCCTTGCAGAAGGAACTGGTGGAGGTGATCCGCAAGTACGTCAATATCGGCAACGATGACGTGCATGTCGCCCTGGAAAATGACGGCAGCTGCTCGATTCTGGAACTCAATATCACCCTGCCTGATCGTTGATCGAACAGGCGGCCGCCACGGCGGCTCGGTCACCTTGATCCCTTTGCGGGAACCGGGTGGTCGAGCCGCCGTTGGCGTTTGTTACGAGGCTGTTTAATGCCGCTGTCCACTATTCATATCCTGCATCAGGACGACGCTGTCCTGGTGGTGAACAAGCCGACCCTGTTGCTCTCGGTGCCTGGCCGCGCCGATGACAACAAGGACTGCCTGATCACCCGCCTGCAGGAAAACGGCTACCCCGAAGCCCGCATCGTCCATCGCCTGGACTGGGAAACCTCGGGGATCATCCTGCTGGCCCGGGACGCCGATACCCATCGCGAACTGTCCCGCCAGTTTCACGACCGCGAAACCGAAAAGGCCTACACCGCTTTGGCCTGGGGCCAACCGGAACTGGACAGCGGCAGCATCGACCTGCCCTTGCGCTATGACCCGCCGACCAAACCCCGCCATGTGGTGGACCACGAGTTCGGCAAGCACGCGCTGACCTTCTGGAAAGTGCTGGAACGGTGTGGCGACTGGTGCCGCGTCGAGCTGACGCCGATTACCGGAAGGTCGCACCAGTTGCGCGTGCATATGCTGTCCATCGGGCATCCGTTGCTCGGTGACGGTCTGTATGCCCATGAACAGGCCCTGGCTGCGTGGCCGCGCCTGTGCCTGCATGCGAGCATGCTGAGCTTCACTCACCCGCAAAGCGGCGAGCGCTTGCGCTTTGAGTGCCCGGCTCCCTTCTAAAGCTGTAAATACAGTACATGTGGGACGGGCGGTGCGACTTGCCCCCTCCCACATTTGTTCTGTGCACTTCTCGCCCTCGAACGGTAAACTCCGCGCATTGCTGTCTGGAGCTATTTATGCGCGAAGCGTTGAATCAAGGCCTGATCGACTTCCTCAAGGCCTCCCCTACTCCTTTTCATGCCACCGCCGCCCTGGCCCAGCGCCTGGAAGCGGCCGGTTTCCAGCGCCTCGACGAGCGCGAGACCTGGGCCACCGAAGCCAACGGTCGCTACTACGTGACCCGCAACGATTCCTCGATCATCGCCTTCAAGCTCGGCCGCCATTCGCCGTTGCAAGGCGGGATTCGCCTGGTCGGCGCCCATACCGACAGCCCGTGCCTGCGGGTCAAGCCCCAGCCTGAGCTGCAACGCCAGGGCTTCTGGCAACTCGGCGTGGAAGTCTACGGCGGCGCGCTGCTGGCGCCGTGGTTCGACCGCGACCTGTCCCTGGCCGGCCGCGTCACCTTCCGCCGTGACGGCAAGGTCGAAAGCCAGCTGATCGACTTTAAGCTGCCCATCGCAATCATCCCCAACCTGGCCATTCACCTGAACCGTGAAGCCAACCAGGGCTGGGCGATCAATGCCCAGACCGAATTGCCGCCGATCCTCGCGCAATTTGCCGGTGATGAACGCGTGGACTTCCGTGCCGTGCTCACCGAGCAGTTGGCACGGGAGCATGGGCTGAACGCCGATGTGGTGCTCGACTACGAGTTGAGCTTCTATGACACCCAGAGCGCCGCCGTCATCGGCCTCAATGGCGACTTCATCGCCGGCGCGCGCCTCGACAACCTGCTGTCGTGCTACGCCGGCCTGCAAGCCTTGCTCACCAGCGAGAGCGACGAAACCTGCGTGCTGGTGTGCAACGACCACGAGGAAGTCGGTTCCTGCTCGGCCTGCGGTGCCGACGGCCCGATGCTGGAACAGACCCTGCGTCGCCTGTTGCCTGAAGGTGATGAATTCGTACGCGCCATTCAGAAATCCCTGCTGGTGTCGGCCGACAATGCCCACGGCGTACACCCGAACTACGCCGACAAGCACGACGCCAACCACGGCCCCAAGCTCAATGCCGGCCCGGTGATCAAGGTCAACAGCAACCAGCGCTACGCCACCAACAGCGAAACCGCCGGGTTCTTCCGTCACCTGTGCATGGCCCAGGAAGTGCCGGTGCAGAGCTTTGTGGTGCGCAGCGACATGGGCTGCGGCTCGACCATCGGCCCGATCACTGCCAGCCACCTGGGTGTGCGTACGGTGGATATCGGTTTGCCGACGTTTGCCATGCACTCCATTCGTGAACTGTGCGGCAGCCATGACCTGGCGCATCTGGTGAAGGTGTTGGGCGCGTTCTACGCCAGCCACGACCTGCCCTAAGACCAGGAATGGATGTCGTCAACATGTGGGAGGGGCGGTGCGACGATTCGCACTTGCCCCCCACATTTGGTTTACGTCCACCTGATCTGCATCACCTGCATTTCCTGCAATCCGACCTAGACTTGTCAGTATTCCCACTCCGACAAGGCCGTCGCCCCATGATCTCCATGTCCTCTTTCCACGCCATGCTTATCCCTATCCTGATCGGCATGATCATGCTCGCCGTTGGCTTCAACTTCCGCGACAAGCCCCTCGGCGTATTCGGCATGTGGGTCGGCATGCTGCTGATCCTGGGCACCGTGGTGTACAAGATCCTCGCCAAACTGGCCGAATGACGCTTGCACTCGTACACTCGCTCAACCCGTCGTTTCCAAGGTTGACCGCCTCGTGCTTTCCCGTCTGTTTGCGCTGCCCTGCTGTTTCCTGATCGCCCTGCTCACGCTGCTGCCGCTCTCGTCTGCCCAAGCGGTGGGCCTGCCCGGGCTGCTCGGCACCACCAAGACCCAACCCCAGGCCGACGTGCCGTTGGGGCAGTCGTTGGACGAGGTGATCAAGACCCTGGAAAACGACCAGCAACGCACCCAGTTGCTGAGCGACTTGAAGAAGCTGCGCGCCGCTACCCAGAAGGCCCAGCCCGCCGCCGAGCAAGGCGTGCTCGGGCTGATCGGCAGTACGCTGTCGGGCCTGGAGCAGCAGTTCTCCGGCGCCGACAGCCCGCTGGGGCGCTGGTCGAATGAAGTCGACCTGGCCAAGGACGAACTCAGCGCACTGATGCTGCCGGCCAGCGAATGGCTGCCGATCATTTTCGGCTTTGCAGTGATTCTCGCGGTATGGAGCCTGCTGGCAGCCGCGTTGATCTGGCTGAGCCACCGGGTACGCGAGCGCTTCGGCCTGCCCGAGGAGTTGCCGCAACACCCGCGTACCTGGGACATGCTGCGCTTCGCCCTGCGCAAATTGGGGCCCTGGCTGATCGCACTGGTGATCACCGTGTACCTGAGCTACGCCCTGCCCTCGTCCCTGGGCAAATCCCTGGCAATGGTGCTGGCTTATGCGCTGGTGGTCGGTACCTGTTTCTCGGCGATCTGTGTGATTGCCTTCTCCCTGCTCGACGGCCCGCACCGCCACCGCGCGCTGTATATCCTGCGCCACCAGGCGTTCCGCCCGTTGTGGTGGATCGGCAGCTTTGCCGCCTTTGGTGAAGCCTTGAGCGACCCGCGGCTGGTGGCTGCGCTCGGCCAACACCTGGCCCACACGGCGGCCACGGTCGCCAATGTGATGGCCGCGCTGTCCACCGGCGTGTTCATCCTGCGTTTCCGGCGGCCGATCGCCCACCTGATCCGCAACCAGCCCCTGTCGCGCCGCCTGACCCGCCGGGCCCTCAGCGACACCATCGAGATCATCGGCACCTTCTGGTACATCCCCGCCTTGCTGTTGGTGGGCATCTCGCTGTTCGCCACGTTCGTCTCCGCCGGCGACACCAGCACCGCCCTGCGCCAGTCGCTGTTGTGCACGGTGTTGCTGGTGTTGTGCATGGTGATCAACGGCCTGGTGCGGCGCCATGCGCTCAAGCCGCAGCGTGGGCACAAGCGCCATGCGCTGTACTCCGAACGCCTGAAAAGCTTCGTCTACACCCTCGCCCACCTGGTGGTGTGGCTGGTGTTTATCGAACTGGGGCTGCGGGTGTGGGGCCTGTCGCTGATCCGCTTTACCGAAGGCGACGGCCATGAAATCAGCGTCAAGCTGTTCGGCCTGGGCGGCACGCTGCTATTTGCCTGGTTGATCTGGATCCTCAGCGACACCGCCATCCATCACGCCCTCACCCGCTCGCGCAAAGGCCTGGCCAATGCCCGCGCGCAGACCATGATGCCGTTGATCCGCAACGTGCTGTTCGTGACCATCTTTATCATCGCCGCCATCGTCGCCCTGGCGAACATGGGCATGAACGTCACGCCGCTGCTGGCCGGTGCCGGTGTGATCGGCCTGGCCATCGGTTTTGGTGCGCAGTCACTGGTGGCCGACTTGATCACCGGCCTGTTCATCATCATCGAAGACTCCCTGGCCATCGATGACTACGTGGACGTCGGCGGCCACCTCGGCACCGTCGAAGGTCTGACCATCCGTACCGTACGCCTGCGCGACATTGACGGCATCGTGCACACCATCCCGTTCAGCGAGATCAAGAGCATCAAGAACTACTCGCGGGAGTTCGGCTACGCGATCTTCCGGGTGGCGATCCCCTACAACATGGAAATCGACGATGCGATCAAGCTGATGCGCGATGTCGGCCAGAAAATGCGTAACGATCCGCTGCAACGCCGCAATATCTGGTCGCCGCTGGAGATCCAGGGGGTGGAAAGCTTCGAGTCGGGCAGTGCGATCCTGCGCGCGCGGTTCAAGACGGCGCCGATCAAGCAGTGGGAAGTGTCGCGGGCGTTCAACCTGTCACTGAAGCGGCATCTGGATGACGCCGGTCTGGACCTGGCCACGCCGCGCTTGAGTGTGCAGGTGGTGACGGGGGCTGCGGGGGGGTTGGAGAAGGACAAGAACGCGTAAGCGTCATGGCGAATGTGATGAGCTTATTGTGGTGAGCGGGCTTGTTGTGGTGAGCGGGCTTGCCCCGCGCTGGGCTGCGAAGCAGCCCCACTCAAGAAGCACTCGGTGTATCAGACATAACTCAGCGGCTGGTTTTGGGGCTGCTTCGCAGCCCAGCGCGGGGCAAGCCCGCTCACCACAAAAAGCCCGCTCGCGACATTGACGGCATCGTGCACACCATCCCGTTCAGCGAGATCAAGAGCATCAAGAACTACTCGCGGGAGTTCGGCTACGCGATCTTCCGGGTGGCGATCCCCTACAACATGGAAATCGACGATGCGATCAAGCTGATGCGCGATGTCGGCCAGAAAATGCGTAACGATCCGCTGCAACGCCGCAATATCTGGTCGCCGCTGGAGATCCAGGGGGTGGAAAGCTTCGAGTCGGGCAGTGCGATCCTGCGCGCGCGGTTCAAGACGGCGCCGATCAAGCAGTGGGAAGTGTCGCGGGCGTTCAACCTGTCGCTGAAGCGGCATCTGGATGACGCCGGTCTGGACCTGGCCACGCCGCGCTTGAGTGTGCAAGTGGTGACGGGGGCTGCGGGGGGGTTGGAGAAGGACAAGAACGCGTAAGCGTCATGGCGAATGTGATGAGCTTATTGTGGTTTGTGGTGAGCTTTTTGTGGTGAGCGGGCTTGCCCCGCGCTGGGCTGCGAAGCAGCCCCACTCAAGAAGCACTCGGTGTATCAGACATAACTCAGCGGCTGGTTTTGGGGCTGCTTCGCAGCCCAGCGCGGGGCAAGCCCGCTCACCACAACAAGCCCGCTCGCGACATTGACGGCATCGTGCACACCATCCCGTTCAGCGAGATCAAAAGCATCAAGAACTACTCGCGGGAGTTCGGCTAYGCRATCTTCCGGGTGGCGATCCCCTACAACATGGAAATCGACGATGCGATCAAGCTGATGCGCGATGTCGGCCAGAAAATGCGTAACGATCCGCTGCAACGCCGCAATATCTGGTCGACGCTGGAG
>NZ_VYKD01000025.1:0-151123 GCF_032424295.1 Pseudomonas sp. JV449
GAAGCAGCCCCACTCAAGAAGCACTCGGTGTATCAGACATAACTCAGCGGCTGGTTTTGGGGCTGCTGCGCAGCCCAGCGCGGGGCAAGCCCGCTCACCACAACAAGCCCGCTTGCCACAAAAAGCCCGCCCACCACGACAGGCCGGCCTACTGCAGGTTTTGCGTCAGGCCAGCGTTGCGCCGTCCATCTTCTGGCGCAGGCTCAACGGACGCATATCGGTCCAGGTTTCTTCGATGTAGGCCAGGCACTCTTTCTTCAGGCCGCTCTTGCCCACGGTGCGCCAGCCTTCCGGCACGGCCTTGTAGTCGGGCCAGATGGAATACTGTTCTTCATGGTTGACCACTACCTGAAACAGGATGTCGTCGCGGTCAAATACTGAGGTCATTGCTGTTCTCCATCGCTCAAAGGCTGGCTGCGCACCATGCGCAGCGCTGATATCTGTAGAAACGTACCAACACGCCAAAAAATTAGAGGCTGGCGACGGCTGCCGCCAGGGCGCGCCCGAAGATCTCGGCCACGCGGTCGATCTCGGCGGCGGTGATCACCAGTGGCGGCAGGAAGCGCACCACGCTGCCATGCCGGCCGCCCAGCTCGAGGATCAGGCCGCGCTTGAGGCATTCACGCTGTACCAGCGGTGCCAGTTGGCGATGCACCGGCGGGTGGCCCTGGATATCCAGGGCGCCGTCCGGGTCCACCAGTTCCACACCGAGCATCAGCCCGCGCCCGCGAATATCCCCCAGGTGCGGGTAGTCACGCTGCAGGATGCGCAGGTGTTCGCCCAGGCGCTCGCCCATGACGGTCGCATGGCCGGCCAGGTCGTGCTCCTTGAGGTAGCGCATCACCGCCGAACCGGCCGCCATGGCCATCTGATTGCCACGGAATGTCCCGGCATGGGCGCCCGGCAGCCAGGTGTCGAGCCAGTCGCGATACACCACCACCGCCAACGGCAGGCTTCCGCCGATGGCCTTGGACATCACCACCACATCCGGAATGATGCCGGCGTGTTCGAAGGCAAACATCTTGCCGGTACGGCCGAAACCGCTCTGGATCTCATCGACGATCAACGCCACGCCGGCCTGCGCGGTGATGCGCCGCAGGCCGCGCAGCCAGTCGAGATCGGCCGGGATCACCCCGCCCTCGCCCTGCACCACCTCGACAATCACCGCCGCCGGCAGCAACACCCCGGCTTCCGGGTCGTTGAGCAGGTTTTCCAGGTAATGCAGGTTGATCCGCACGCCTTCTGCGCCGCCGAGACCGAACGGGCAACGGTAGTCGTAAGGGAATGGCAAAAACTGCACGCCATTGCCGAGCAAGGCACCCAAGGGTTTTTTCGGCCCCAGGCTGCCCATCAGGCTCAACGCGCCCTGGCTCATGCCGTGATAACCGCCCTGGAACGACAGCACCGTGCTGCGCCCCGTGGCAGTACGCACCAATTTCAATGCTGCTTCCACGGCATCGGTACCGGTGGGGCCGCAGAACTGGATCTTGGCTTCCCGCGCCAGCTCCGCCGGCAGCAGGCCGAACAGGTCCTGCACAAACTGGTCCTTGACCGGAGTGGTCAGGTCCAGGGTGTGCAACGGCAGTTCGTCGCTCAGCACTTGCTGGATGGCCTGGATCACCACCGGGTGGTTGTGCCCCAACGCCAGGGTGCCGGCGCCGGCCAGGCAATCGATGAAACTGCGGCCCTCCACGTCTTCCACATAGATCCCCTTGGCGCGCTTGAGCGCCAGGGGAATGCGCCGTGGGTAACTGCGGGCGTTGGATTCCTGCTGGCGCTGGCGGGCCAGCAGCGGGCTTTCGTCGAACTGATAAAGCGTTTCATGCACCTGGGTATCTTCGATACGGCTGGTAGCGACTGACATCTCTCGATCCCTCAATACGCGGATGATGGTGACCAAACTGCCGATCCGTTGGCGTCTGGCCCAAGGGCATGCGCACGGATTTCCTGTTCTGGAAACGCACCAGCTTCAATCGGATTTAGGGGCTGTTGTCGGTAACTGATGCATGAAGATCCAAATATGCCGGGCTTTACAGTCCGCGGTACTTTTCATTCAGGGCATACAGGATCGCGCAGGTCTCGGCATCCAACACACCACAATAATCCCGCGCCCGAAAGTGCATCTGAAACGCCCGGGTGCGCTGCTCGAACGCCTGGCGATTCTGCGCCGGCTTATAGCCATAGCGCTGAAATGCCCGCTCCACCTCCACTTCAGGCGGCAGCCCGACACAAAACCGGCGCTGGTACATGGCCCGCGTCGACTCGTCGAACCACGCCCCGACTCCCGCCTCGAACAAACCGCGCCACGGCAGGCGCGGTCCCGGATCGCTCTTGCGCCAGTACGCCACGTCCGAGTGCCCGAGAATGTCGGCCGGCCCGATCTGCGGGTAACGCCCAAGGATGTCGCGAAGCAATGCAATCAACACCGCCACCTGCTCCTGGCCGTACGCTGGAAAGGTGAATACGCCCCCGTCATCCCGGGCCAGATTGACAATCTCGATGCCGATCGCCCGACTGTTGAGGTTATCGCGCCCCGCCCAGTGACTCGCCCCGGCATGCCAGGCGCGCTGGTTTTCGTGCACCAGGCGGAACACGCGCAACTCGTCATACCCGGCGGCGCGGTAGCCGGGCTCATGGGGATCTGGCAGCAGGTAATGCGCGCTGACCCCGTTCCGGGTCAGGGTGCGCAAGGAGGAGGCGAACGGCGCCGCGGTGTAATGCAGGATCACCTGCCGCACGGGTTCGCCGTGACGTTCGTTGAAATCCCTGGCGGGGAAACTGGTATCGATGACCAACATAAGAACCGTCCTTTTCAATACAGGCCGAGTCTTTCGGCCCGTTCAAGCGCAAAAAAATTACCGCCATCCTGAAGGCTTGCACTTCAAGCGGGCGGTAACTATTTGGCTTGTGAAAAAACGCGGTCAGCGTCGCAACGGCATGCCCAGGTCAACGCGCAGGCCATCCACCTGGCTATCGAACGTCAACGAGCAGGAACAGCGCTGCACGATCGCCTGCACGATCGCCAGGCCCAGGCCACAGCCCTCGCTGTTGCCATTGCGCCAGAAGCGTTGGGTGAGGTATTGCAGGTCTTCGGGGGAGATCTGCTTGCCGTGGTCGCGCACGCGGAAGATCACGTGATCGGCGGCGGTGAACACACTGAGCTCCACCCGTGTGTCTGCGGGTGTATGGCGCAGGGCGTTGTCCAGCAGGTTGCGCAGGGCCGCGACCGCCAGGCCCACCGGCATGTCCACCGGGGTTTCGCTGAGGTTGTCCGCCAGGTTCAGGTCGATACGCCCATTATCGCCGGCATTCGCGTCCTGGATCGCCAGCCGCGCGACTTCCTCGGCGCTGGACTGCAAGCCATCGTCGAATGACAGGCTGCCTTCCACCCGCGCCAACAGCAGCAATTGCTCCAGGGTGCGATGCAAGCGGTCGGCGCCCTCCTCGGCGTGGGCCAGGGATTGGTCGCGGGCCGCGCCCTCGGTCATGCGCGCCACTTGCAGGTGGGTCTTGATCGCCGTCAGCGGGCTGCGCAGCTCGTGGGCGGCGTCGCCGGTGAGGCGGCGTTCGCGCTCGATGGTCTTGGCGATGCGTTGCAGCAGTTGGTTCTGGGTGTCGAGCAGCGGCTTGAGTTCGCTGGGCAATGGGTGGATCTGCAACGGTTCGAGGGAATCGGCACTGCGGCGCATCAGCGCGTCACGCATGCGGTTGAGCGGCAGCAGGCTCTGGCCGATGCCCAGCCACAACAGGCACAGGCAACCGAGCATCGCCACGCCCACCGGCACCGAGGCGGCGAGCAGGATCGACAGGTTCAGCGCCTCGCGCTCCACCTGGCGGTCGGCGGTGGTGATCAACAGGTCGCCACGGGACAGGGTAAAACTGCGCCAGCCCACGCCATCGATGACTTGGTCACGAAAGCCGCTCTTGCGCGACTCCAGGCCCTCATCCGGCGTGGTATGGCTGCGGGCGAGGATTTCCCCGCGCAAGGAGCTGACCTGGCAGGCCATGCCCCCCGGCACATTCAGTTGCTCGGCACTGAAATGCGCGCCGCCGCTGACACTGGCCAGGCCCGGCATCTGCTCGGTCAGGCCCGCCACCATGCGCGCCGACGCCACCAGGCGCTGGTCGAGGGAAAACATCATCTGGTTGCGCAGGTCGTTAAGCATCCAGGCCGCCGCCAGGGCCCAGATCAGCACAAACGCGGCGCCGAGCTTGAACGTCAGGCGCAGGCGCAGGCTTTTCACGAAGCGTTCTCTCCATCATCTGCCGGGCCGAGGCGATAACCCAGGCCGCGTACGGTCTCGACGATGCCATTGCCCAACTTGCGCCGCAGGTGATGGATATGCACGTTGAGGGCGTTGCTTTCCAGTTCATCGTTGAAGCCGTAGACGCTGTCCTTGAGTTGCTCGCTGGACAGCACCCGGCCCTTGTTGTGCAACAGCGCCTGCAACAGCGCCTGTTCACGTCGGGACAGGTCCACCGGCTGGCCGCCCAACAGGGTTTCGCGACTGCTCGGGTCGTAGGTCAGCCGGCCGTGCTCGATCAGGTTGACGCTGCGCCCCGCCATCCGGCGCAGCAGGGTTTGCAGGCGTGCGGCCAATTCGCGCAGGTCGAAGGGTTTGAGCAGGTAGTCATCGGCACCGGCTTGCAGGCCGTCGACGCGGTTGGTCACCGAGTCCCGCGCGGTAAGGATCAGCACCGGAATCTCCAGGCCCTGGCTGCGCAGCTGTTGCAGCAGCTTGAGGCCGTCTTCGTCGGGCAGGCCGAGGTCGAGCACCATGATGTCGAAGGTCGCCGCCTTGAGCATCGCGCGCGCAGCGGCAGCCGTGGCCACGCGCTCGACTGTAAAGCCCTGGGCACCGAGGCCGGCCACGATGCCGCTGGCGATCAGTTCGTCGTCTTCACAGACCAGTACGTGCATGCTGAACCCTTCATGAAAGATGGGGGGATTAAAAGTGCAGCGGATTAAGCGCAGATTATGCCGTGAAAAGATGCAAGCTCAGATAATCCCTACACTTTAGAATAGCGCCCGGTTAATCATCGGTTAATCAACGCCACACATTGTGTGCCTCACTTGCATCGAACTAAGGCTTGACCATGCGGCATCTGTTTACCTTTCTGCTGGTGTTATTCGCGGGGTTCGCCCAGGCCGCGCCGGGCAATCCGTTTGAGACCAAAGCCGATTTCCTCCCGGTGGGCAAGGCCTTCACCTTTACCTCCGAACGTCTTGAAAGTGGCGAGACCCAGCTGTATTGGCAGATTGCCGACGGTTATTACCTGTACAAGCAGCGCATGAAGTTCGATGGCCTGGCCGAAAAGCCCGTGCTGCCGCAAGGCGAAGCCCATAGCGACGAGTTCTTTGGCGAGCAGGAAGTGTATCGCCAGGGCCTGGAAGTGAAGATTCCCGCCGGTGTCACCGGCCAGGTCAAGCTCGGCTGGCAGGGCTGCGCCGATGCGGGGCTGTGCTATCCGCCGCAGTCGATCAGCGTAGACCTGGGCGGCAACCCCGCCGTTGCGGCCACCGCCGAAGCCCAGGACCAGAGCCTGGCCAGCGGCCTGCAACAACGCAGCCTGGGCTGGAGCCTGCTGGTGTTCTTCGGCCTGGGCCTGCTGCTGGCGTTTGCCCCGTGTTCGTTGCCGATGCTGCCGATCCTCGCCGGCCTGGTGGTGGGCAGTGGCGCCAGCCCGCGTCGCGGCTTTGCCCTGGCCGGCAGCTACGTGGTGTGCATGGCGCTGGTGTATGCGGCGCTCGGTGTACTCGCCGCCCTGCTCGGCGCCAACCTCGCGGCGCTGTTGCAAACCCCGTGGATCCTCGGCAGCTTCGCCGCCTTGTTCGTGATCCTCGCCCTGCCGATGTTCGGCTTCTTCGAACTGCAACTGCCCGTGGCCTTGCGCGATCGCCTGGATAACGTCAGCCGCAACCAGAGCGGCGGCAGCCTGGTCGGCGCCGGGGTGCTCGGCGCGCTGTCCGGCCTGCTGGTGGGGCCGTGCATGACCGCGCCCCTGGCCGGTGCATTGCTGTACATCGCCCAGAGCGGCAATGCCCTGCACGGCGGCCTGATCCTGTTCGCCATGGGCATCGGCATTGGCGTGCCGCTGCTGTTGCTGGTGACCGTGGGCAACCGTTTCCTGCCCAAGCCGGGCACCTGGATGAATGTGCTCAAGGGCATCTTCGGCTTCCTGTTCCTGGCCACCGCCGTGCTGATGATTCGCCCGGTGATCGACGAAAGCCTGTGGCTCGGCCTGTGGGGCGTGCTGGCCATGTCCATGGCCTATTGCGGCTGGCGCCTGGCCCAGGATTTCGGGCGGGTCGCCATGCTGTTCGGCGCCGGTTCCGTGGTCGTGGGGGTGTGGGGCGGCCTGCTGCTGGTGGGTGCGGCGGGTGGCAGCGACGACCTGTGGCAACCGTTGAAGGTCTACAGCGGCTCGCGGACCACTGCCGCACCCACCGCCCACGAAGCCTTCATGACCATCAATGACCCGGGCGTGCTGCAAGGCCAGCTCGACAGCGCCAAGGCCCAGGGCCAATGGGTGCTGCTGGACTACTACGCCGACTGGTGCGTGTCGTGCAAGATCATGGAAAAACAGGTGTTCGGCAAACCCGAAGTGCTCGACGCGCTGAAGGATGTACGCCTGCTACGCCTCGACGTCACCGCCGACAATGCCGCCAGCCGCGCACTGCTGGGCCGCTACCAGGTGCCGGGGCCGCCCAGCTTCGTGTGGATCGGCCCTGACGGTGAGGAATGCCGCGCCCAGCGCATCACCGGCGAAGTGGATGCCGCCGCTTTCCTGCAACGCTGGACTCAAGCCCGGGACGCCCTCTGATGCTGACCCTGACCATCGGCACCTTCGCCATCGCCCTGAATCACATCCTGCTGATCAGCGCGTTGATTCTCGCCACCCTGGTGGGTTGGCGCGTGGCCAAGCGTGGCGGTGAAAATCCGGAATCGGTGCTGTTCAGCCTGTTCCTGCTGGGCATGCTGGCGGCCCGCGTCAGCTTCGTGCTGATGTACTGGAGTTACTACAGCAATGACTGGCTGCAGATGGTCGACCTGCGCGACGGCGGTTTTCTCGCCTGGCCCGGTATCGTCGCCCTGATCCTCGGTGCACTGCTCTATGGCTGGCGTCGCCCGGCGCTGCGCAAGCCCCTGAGCGCCGGGGTCATCACCGGGCTGGTGTTCTGGGGCATGACCAGCCTGTCCTTGAGCGTGTATGAAAAAGGCACACGCCTGCCGGACATCACCTTGCGCAACGCCAATGGCGAAGTGGTGCAACTGGCGGATTACCAGGGCGGTCCGCTGGTGATCAACCTGTGGGCCACCTGGTGCCCGCCGTGCCGCCGCGAAATGCCGGTGCTGGAAAACGCCCAGCGCATGCGCCCCGACGTGACCTTCCTGTTCGTCAACCAGGCCGAAAGCATGCAAAGCGTCAGCACCTTCCTCGCCACCCAGGGCCTGACCCTCGACAACGTGTTGTTCGACGCCAGCGGCCGCCTCGGCCAGGCCGTGGGCTCCATGGCCCTGCCCACCACGCTGTTCTACCAAGCCGACGGGCGCCTGATCAACAGCCACCTGGGCGAGTTGTCCCAGGCCAGCCTGGCCCGTGCCATGGAACCCTTCGACACCGCCCCTGCCGCCACAAGGAAACCGACATGCCTCGCCTCCGCCACCTGCTGACCCTGCTGCCGCTGACACTGGCGGCTACCCTGGCCCAGGCCGAAGACTGGCCGGCACCGATCAAACAGATCGAAGCCAAAGGCGCCAAAATCCTCGGCAAGTTCGACGCCCCCAGCGGCCTCACCGGCTACGCCGCGCAATACCAGAACCGCGGCATGGCGCTGTACCTGACCGCCGACGGCAAGAGCGTGATCGCCGGCAACCTGTACGACACCCAGGGCAATGACCTGAGCAGCGCGCCCCTGGAAAAACTGGTGTACGCGCCGATGGCCAAGGAAGTCTGGGCCAAAATGGAAAAAAGCAGCTGGATCCAGGACGGCGACAAAAACGCCCCGCGCGTCGTCTACCTGTTCAGCGACCCCAACTGCCCGTACTGCAACATGTTCTGGGAACAGGCGCGGCCATGGGTAAAAGCCGGCAAGGTGCAGTTGCGCCACATCATGGTCGGCATCATCCGCGAAGACAGCGCCGCCAAGTCGGCCGCCCTGTTCGCCGCCAAGGACCCGCAAAAGGCCCTGGAAGAACATGAAGCCGCCGGCAAGGGCAGCAAATTGCAGGCGCTGGCCAAGATCCCGGCGGACATCGAAGCCAAGCTCGATGCCAATATGAAGTTGATGGATGAGCTGGAACTGTCGGCGACGCCGGCGATTTTCTACCTGGATGACAAGGGCGGCTTGCAGCAACAGCAAGGGGCGCCGTCGCCGGAGAAGTTGGCGAAGATTATGGGGCCGAAGTAAGCGGCGCCTGGTCTGACGCCATCGGGGCATGGGTATCTACACAACTTTCAGTGAATACGGAATTTATGGCAATTAGGCTTCTGTAGTGAGCGGGCTTGTCGAATCGTCGCACCGCCCGCGCTGGGCTGCGAAGCCGCCCCAATAAGGTCACCGCAGAGTGCCAGAATCAATCGAGGTGAAGGTTTTGGGGCTGCTTCGCAACCCAGCGCGGGGCAAGCCCGCTCACCACAGAGTTATGTGTCAGCCTTTAAGAGTTGTGTAGATACCTATGGCCATCGGGGGCAAGCCCCGATGGCGTCCTGACAGACAGCGAAGATCAGAGCCCTTCCAGCTCCGCCATCAAATCACTCAACCGATCCACCTTCTCCGCACTGATTTCATTGGCCGCCAGCCCCTCGATGTACGCGGCCAACTCCGCCACCGTGCTGCATTCGAACATCGCCCGCAGCGGCACATCCCGCTGCAGGGTCTTCTGCACGCGCGAAGCAATCTGCGTGGCCAGCAACGAGTGACCGCCCAGTTCGAAGAAGTTGTCCTGCACGCCGACCCTGTCGACTTTCAGCACCTCGGCCCAGATCGCGGCCAAGGTGTTTTCCAGTTCGTTGCGTGGTGCCAGGTAGTCCTGGCTGTGCAACTGGCCGATCTCCAGTTCCGGCAGGGCCTTGCGATCGAGTTTGCCGTTGGCGTTGAGCGGCAGGCGCTCGAGCCATAGCCAGTGCAGCGGCACCATGTACTCCGGCAGTTCGGCGCGCAGGCGTTGCTTGATGCGGTCCAGGCGTTCGCCCGGATTCAGCCTCTCATCGGCGGCCACCAGGTAACCCACCAGATGCTTGCCGTTGACGCCTTCCTGCACGCCCACTGCCGCGTCGCGCACTTGCGGATGTTCGTGCAGGCGCGCTTCGATTTCACCCAGCTCGATGCGGTAGCCGCGAATCTTCACCTGATGGTCGATACGCCCGACGTACTCCAGCACGCCATCGCTGCGCCGCCGTGCCAGGTCGCCGGTGCGGTACAGGCGCTCTCCCGGTGCGCCGAACGGGTTCGGCACAAACACCTGGGCAGTGCGCAGCGGATCGCTGACATACCCACGGCCCACCCCGGTGCCGGCCACGCACAACTCACCGACCGCCCCCTGGGGCACCAATTCCAGCGCGCCATCCACCACGTACAAACGGTTATTGTCCGTCGGCGTACCAATCGGCAGGTAAGTGCCACGGGTAGACGCCAGGTCGACGCGGAAGAACGCCACATCGTCCGAACATTCCGCCGGGCCGTAGGCGTTGACCAGGCCGATCTCCGGGTAACGCAACAACCACTGGTGCGCCAGCTCCGGCGGCATCGCTTCACCGGTCGGCAGCATCCAGCGCAAACCGTCCAGGTTGATGCGATCCTGGGCAAGCATGCCCTGGATCAGCGACGGCACGCTTTCCAGCACGGTGATGCCGTGTGCCTGCACATGGGCCAGCAAGCCCTGCGGAACGTGGGCGATGCTGTTCGGCACGATATCCACCCGTGCGCCGAACAGCGGCGCGGCGAGGAATTGCCACACGGAAATATCGAAGCTTTGCGAGGCGGTCTGGGCGATCACATCCGCTGGCGTCAGGTCCATATACGGCACCTTGCTCAATTGGTTATTGAGCATGCCGCGCTGTTCGACCATTACGCCTTTGGGCAAGCCGGTGGAGCCCGAGGTGTAGATCACGTAGGCAAGGTTGTCCGGGCCGCTGTAGATGCCCGGATTTTCCCCACGGGCAGGCACGTCCTCCCACACCAGCAACTGGCAGTCGACGCCGTCCAGCAGTTCGATGGCCTGCTCGCGGCACGCCTCGGTGCAGACCAGCAACGGTGTGCGACTCAGGTCGATGATGCGGCTCAGGCGCGGGCGTGGCAGGCCCGGGTCCAACGGCAGGTAACCGGCACCGGCCTTGAAGCTGCCGATGATCATGCCCAGCAGGTCGAGGTTACGCTCGGCCAGCAACGCCACCGGTTGGTCCAGGCCGACGCCCGCCGCAATCAATGCATGACCCAGGCCGTTACTGCGCCGGTTCAGCTCGTCATAGGTCCATTGCCGGTCCAGGCAACGGGCGGCGATGCGCTGCGGATGCGCGCTCACCTGGGCTTCGAACAACTCGATATAGCTGCGTTCCAGCGGGTAGGCGTGTTCGCTCTGGTTGCAGCCGTCCAACAGGAACGCGCGTTCCTGTTCGCCCATCAGTGGCAGGTCGGCCATGTCACCATGGAAGCCCTGCACCAGCACCAGCAGCAGGCGCTTGAATTCACCGAGCATGCCCTGCACGGTGGTTTCATCGAAGTAACGCTGGTCGTAGGACAGGTGCAGGCCGAGGTCATCCCCCGGGTAGCACACGGCGGTCAGCGGGAAATTGGTGTGGGTGCGGCCGGAGTCCGAGGTGGCATTCAGGCTGTGGGCGCGGTCCAGCACCGAGACTTCCACCGGGGCGTTTTCGAACACGAACAGGCTGTCGAACAGCGGCTGGCCCTTGGGCAGTTCGCTGTGTTCCTGGATCGTCACCAGCGGCAGGTATTCGTACTCGCGCAGTTGCATATTGCTGTCGAGCAACGCGTTCAACCACTGGCGTACGCTGCAACGCTGGTCGTCTTCGGGCAGCTTCACCCGCAGCGCGATGCTGTTGATAAACAGGCCGACGGTGCGTTGCATCTCGGGCATTTCCACCGGGCGCCCGGCCACGGTGACGCCGAACAGCACGTCACGCTCGCCACTCAAGCGTCGCAGCACCAAGGCCCAGGCCGCCTGGGCAAAGGTGTTGACGGTGAGTTGATGGGCCTGGGCCAGTTCGCGAAGTTGCGCACCGTCACGGGCGTCGAGGCGGGTGTAGCAGTCACCCACCACCATGCCGCCACTGTGGCCGGCATGTTCGCGCAGGAACGGCCGGTCGCTGGGGATCGGCGTGGTGCGCTCGAACCCTTGCAGGTTCTGCTGCCACCACTGGCGTGCTTCGGCCAGGTTCTGGCGTTGCAGCCAGGCGATGTAGTCGCGGTAGCGCGGCGGCGTGGCCAGCTGCGCCTCACGGCCTTCGCCAAGGGCCATGTAGATATCGAAGAAGTCATTCATCAGCAGCGAGCGGCACCAGGCATCGATCAGGATGTGGTGGTTGCTCATCATGAACCAGTAGCGCGCTTCACCGACGCGGATCAGGCGCAGGTGGAACGGCGCCTGGTTGAGCAGATCGAAACCGGCTTCGCGTTCGGCCTTGAGCAGCGCTTGCAGGCGCGGTTCCTGTTCACTTTCCTGGTCGGCACTCCAATCCAGGTACTCGATCGGCGTGCTGCCCGGCTTGTGGATCACTTGCAGCATGTCTTCGCCGACGTTCCAGCAGAACGAGGCGCGCAAGGCTTCGTGGCGAGCGATCACCGCTTGCCAGGCCTGGGCGAAACGCTCGGGGTCCAGAGCGCTGTTGATGCGGTAGCGGTCCTGCATGTAGTAGAGGCCGGTGCCCGGTTCCAGCAGGGTGTGCAGCAGCAGGCCCTCTTGCATCGGGGTCAGCGGGTACACGTCTTCGATGGCGCTGGCCGGTACCGGCAAGCTGTCGAGTTGCGACTGGCTCAAGTGCGCCAGGGGGAAGTCGGACGGCGTGAGGCCGCCGGCGTTGTCCTCCAGGCAATGGGCGACCAACGCATGCAGTTCGGCCAGGTAGGCCTGCGCCAGGTCCTGGATGGCCTGTGGGTCGTGGCGTTCGCGGCTGAAGGTCCAGCGCAGCACCAGTTCGCCGCCGTACACCTGGCTGTCCACACTCAGTTCGTTGGGCAGCGGCGCATCCGGGTCATGGGCCAGGCCCGCCGATTCGTCCAGTGGGTGGAACAGTGCATCGGCGCCGAAGCTTTGGTCGAACTGGCCAAGGTAGTTAAAGGTGATCTGCGCACTCGGCAAGGCGGCCATGCTCTGTTTGCACAGGTCATCGGCGAGGTAACGCAGCACGCCATAGCCCAAACCTTTATGGGGCACCGCACGCAGCTGTTCCTTGATCGCCTTGATCGAATCGCCCTGCCCGGTTTGCGGGGTCAGGCGCAGCGGGTAAGCGCTGGTGAACCAGCCGACGCTGCGGGTCAGGTCGATGTCGTCGAACAGGCTTTCGCGGCCATGGCCTTCGAGCTGGATCAGCGCCGACCCGTGCCCGCTCCAGCGGCACAGCACACGGGCCAGGGCGGTCAGCAGCAGGTCGTTGACCTGGGTGCGGTAGGCGCTCGGCGCCTGTTGCAGCAACTGGCGGGTGTGTTCGGCATCCAGGCGCACGCTGACGGTATCGGCATCACGGTTGCGCAGCGAACCGTGCGGGCGGGCCACGGGCAATGCCGCGTCAGAGCCGGCCAACCGGTCCTGCCACAGGCTCAGTTCTTCACGCAGGGATTCGCTGCCGGCATACGCCTGCAAGCGCGCGGCCCAATCGCGCAGGGCGCTGGTCTTGGCCGGCAGGCTGACGGACTGGCCGTCGCTGAGCTGGCGGTAAACGTTTTGCAGGTCTTCGAGCAACACGCGCCACGACACACCGTCCACCACCAGGTGATGGATCGCGATCAGCAAGCGTTGCTGGCCTTGGGGGCCATCCACCAGCAAGGCGCGCACCAGCGGGCCGTGTTGCAGGTCGAGGCTGCGCTGGGTGTCGGTGAACAGCGCGGTGCACTGTTGCATGTCGCGCACTTGCGCCTGCATCAGCACGCCGCCTTTCGGCACGGCCAGGTGTTCGGCATGCCATTGCGCATCGCGCCGGGTAAAGCTCAGGCGCAGGGCGTCGTGGTGTTCGAGTACCGCCAGCAGCGCTTGCTCCAGGCGATGAGGCTCGAGCAGTTGCAGCGGCTTGAGCACCAGCGCCTGGTTCCAGTGCTGGCGCGCGGGAATATCGGTGTCAAAGAACCAGTGCTGGATCGGTGTAAGGCCCGAAGCGCCGGTGAGCACGCCTTGCTCGGCGCTGACCTGCTCGGAGCGCGTGGCCACCCCGGCCAGGGTTTGCACGGTCTGGTGCTGGAACAGGTCGCGAGGGCTGAAATGAATCCCCGCCTGCCGCGCGCGGCTGACCACCTGGATCGACAGGATCGAATCGCCGCCCAGTTCAAAGAAGTTATCGTCGAGGCCGACTTGCTGCACGTTCAACACCGCGCACCAGATCGCTGCCAAGGTGCTTTCCAGCTCGTTGCGCGGCGCCACGTACTGTTGCCGATTGGCCTCGGGATCGGGTTGCGGCAGGGCGCGGCGGTCGAGCTTGCCGTTGGCGGTCAGCGGCATGCTGTCGAGTACGATCAGGTGCGCGGGCACCATGTAGTCCGGCAGTTGCGCCTTGAGATGGGCCTTGAGCGCCTCACGCAAGGTGCCGTGGTCGGCGTCGCTGACCAGGTACGCCACCAGTTGCTTGCCACTCGGCGAATCCAGCGCCAGCACCACCGCTTCGCGCACGGCTGCGTGCTCCAGCAGGCGGGTTTCGATCTCGCCCAGTTCGATACGGAAACCGCGAATCTTCACCTGGTGATCGATACGCCCCAGGTACTCCACCAGGCCATCGGCGCGCTGGCGCACCAGGTCGCCGGTGCGATACAGGCGACCGCCCTGGCGGGCAAACGGGTCGGCGACAAACCGTTCGGCCGTCATCCCCGGACGTTCGTGGTAACCCTGGGCCAGACCGGCGCCGCCCACATACAACTCGCCGGTCGCGCCTTGCGGCACCAAGGCCAGGTCGGCGTCGAGAATATAGGCCACGCGATCGCCGATGATGCTGCCGATCGGCACGCTGGCGGCGCCCTCTTCCAACTGCTGCGGCGCCAGGCTGGCCAGGGGCATGACCACGGTTTCGGTCGGGCCGTAGGCGTTGAAAAACACCTCGGGCTGGAACGCCGCGCGGATACGCTGCAAGTGTTCGCCGGTCAGCGCTTCGCCGCCGGTGATGCACATGCGTACCGGCAAGGTCTGGTGCTGGGTCGCCAGCCACTGCGCCAACTGGCTGCCGTAGCTCGGGGTAAAACCAAGGATGGTGATGCCATGGGTACGGATCAGCCCGCAGATTTCCTCGGCATCCCATTGGCCCTGGGCGCGCAGGACCACTTGCGCACCGCTGAGCAGCGGCACCAACAGACGCTCGGTGGCGGCGTCGAAGTTGATCGAATAGAAATGCAGCTCGCAATCGTCCGGGCGCATGCCGAAGCGCTCGATCACGGACTGGCAATGCATGGCGATTTCACCGTGGGACACCACCACACCCTTGGGTTTACCGGTGGAACCGGAGGTGTAGATCAGGTAGGCCTGATGTTGCGGCAAACTGATAAACGGCAGCTCGCCGGCCGGGTAATTGGCCAGCACCGGCAAGTCATCTTCCAGGCACCAGCAGGCCACGCTCGCCGGCAATTCGCCAAGGGCGTCGAACATCGCCGCATCGCTGAGCAACAGACCGATGCCGCTGTCTTCGATCATGTAGTGCAGGCGGTCCAGCGGGTATTCCGGGTCCAGCGGCACATAGGCGCCACCGGCCTTGAGGATCGCCAGCAGGCCGATGACCATTTCCAGCGAGCGCGGCAGCGCCAGGCCGACCCGCACCTGCGGGCCCACGCCGCGCTCGCGCAGCATCCAGGCCAGGCGGTTGGCGCGGGCGTCGAGTTCAGCGTAGGTGAGGGTCACACCGGCAAAGGTCAGCGCCGGGGCATCGCCACGCTTGAGCGCCTGCTGGCTGAACAGTTGCTGGAGGCACTGGTCGAGACGATGCTCGCCCGCCTCCACTCCCAGGCTGTCCTGCAACGCGCGTTGCTCGGTGACGCTCAGCAACGGCAGTTCGCTGAGGCGTTGTTGCGGGTTGGCGATCAACGCTTCGAGCAGGTTGCGCCAATGCTCGGCCATGCGCGCGATGCGCGGTTCATCGAACAAATCGGTGCTGTAGGTCAGGCAGCAACCCAGGCGGTGGTCGAGGTCGGTGACTTCCAGGTTGAGGTCGAACTTGGTCGCGCGAGCATCGTTGGCCAGGTATTCGACGGTCATGCCGGCCAGTTGGCGGCTCTGCTGGAATTCCCAGCGCTGCACGTTGCACATCACCTGGAACAACGGGTTGTACGCCGCGCTGCGTGGCGGTTGCAGGGCCTCCACCAGATGGTCGAACGGCAGGTCCTGATGGGACTGGCCTTCGATCACGGTGTGACGGACCTGCTCGAACAGCTCGGCAACACTCATCTGCCCCGTGAGCTGGCAACGCAGTACCTGGGTGTTGAGGAACGCGCCGATCAGCCCTTCGCTTTCAGGGCGAATGCGGTTGGCCACCGGCGCGCCGATACGCAGGTCGGTCTGGCCGCTGTAGCGGTAGAGCAGCACGGCCAGGGTGGCGGTCATGGTCATGAACAGGGTCAGGCCACGTTCGGCGTTGAAGGCACGCACACGGGCGGCCAGATCGTCGCTGAGGTCGAAGCGGTACAGCTCGCCCCGGTGACTTTGCACCGGTGGCCGTGGGCGGTCGCCGGGCAATTCGAGCAGTGGGTGTTCGTTGCCCAGTTGCGCGGTCCAGTAGTCCAATTGGCGTTGGCGTTCGCCGGACTCCAGCCACTGGCGTTGCCACACGCTGTAGTCCAGGTACTGCACCGGCAACGGTGCCAGCGGCGACAGGCGCTCATCGATAAAGGCTTCGTACAGCGCGCTGAGTTCACGGGCAAAAATGTCCATGGCCCAGCCTTCGGTGACGATATGGTGCAGGGTCAGCACCAGGTAGTGCTCCCGCTCACCGGCCTTGACCAGGCACGCACGCAGCAGTGGCCCGGTTTCCAGGTTGAACGGGGTGTGCGCCTCGTGGTCGGCCAGTTGCTGCAAACGCTGCTCGCGCTCGCCTTCGTTCAACGCCGACATATCCTGCCAGTCCATGCGCAGGCCGGTCTGCGCCGACACCTTTTGATAGGCCACGCCGTCGACACTCGGGAATGTAGTGCGCAGGGTTTCGTGGCGCATGATCAAGGCCTGCAACGCCGCCTCGAAACGCCCCACATCCAGCACGCCACGCAGGCGCGCCATGCCGCCGACGTTGTAGGCCGGGCTGTCCGGTTCCATCTGCCAGAGGAACCACATGCGCTGCTGGGAATACGACAACGGCACCGGCAGGCTGCGGTCGACGGTGGCGATTGCGGTTTGCTGGTTGCGTTGACCGCTGGCCTGGATCAGGCCGACTTGCTCGGCAAAAGCCCCCAGCTCGCTGGCCTCGAACAAGGTGCGCAACGGCAATTCGACGTCGCAGGCCTGGCGGGTGCGGGAGATGATTTGCGTGGCCAGCAGCGAGTGGCCGCCGAGGGCGAAAAAGTCATCGCGCAGGCCGATTGTTGCCAAGCCGAGTACTTCGCGCCAGATCGCTGCAATCTGCTGCTGCAACGGTGTTTCGGGCTCGATGTGTTCGCGGGTTTGCCACACCGGCGCCGGCAATGCGCGACGGTCGAGCTTGCCGCTGGGGCTCAGGGGCATCGCGTCCAGGCGCATCAGTTGCGCGGGCACCATGTACTCCGGCAGCTCGGCGGCCAGGGCGGCTTTGACGTCCTGTTCGTCGAGGGCGGCATGGGCGGTGTAGTAACCGATCAACTGCGCGTCACGCACCAGCACCACGGCCTGGGCGATACCGTCCAGGGCCAGCAGGCGCGCTTCGATTTCTTCCGGCTCCACCCGGAAGCCACGCAGCTTGACCTGTTGGTCGAGACGGCCAAGGTATTCAAGCACGCCATCCGCGCCCCAGCGTGCGCGGTCACCGCTGCGATACAGGCGCGCGCCGGCCTCGCCCAGCGGGTCGGCGACAAAGCGCTCAGCGGTCAAACCGGCACGCCCAAGGTAACCGCGCGCCAGGCCGATACCGCCAATACACAGCTCACCCGGCACACCGGCCGGCAACGGGTTGAGCTGCTCGTCCAGCACGCGGCAGATCACATTGCCCAGCGGCCGGCCGATCGGCGAGCGCTCGCCATCCTCGGCGCGGCACTGCCAGTGGGTGACGTTGATCGCGGTCTCGGTCGGGCCATAGCGGTTGTGCAATTGCACCGCCGGCAACTGCGCCAATACGCGATTGCGCAACTCGGCGGGCAAGGCTTCGCCACCGGAGAACAGGCGACGCAGGCTGGTGCACTCGGGCACCAGCGCTTCGTCGATAAACAGCTGCAGCAGCGGCGGCACAAAGTGCAGCGTGGTTACGCCGTGCGCCTGCACCAACTGCGCGATGCGGTGCGGATCGCGGTGCTCGCCAGGACCGGCCAGCACCAGGCGGCAACCGGTGATCAACGGCCAGAAGCATTCCCACACCGACACGTCGAAACTGATCGGTGCCTTTTGCATCAGCACGTCGCTGTCATTGAGTTGATAGGTGGCCTGCATCCACTGCAAGCGCTCGGCCAGGGCCGCATGGGTATTGCCCACGCCCTTGGGCTGGCCGGTGGAGCCGGAGGTGTAGATCACATAGGCGAGGTTGTCGCCATCGAGGTGCAGGCCGGGCGGCTGGGTCGGCCAGCTGTCGAGGTGCAGGCTGTCCATGGCAATCACGCACACGCCTTCGGCACTCGGTACGCGGTCCAGCAATGCGGTCTGGGTCAACAGCAGGTGCACGTCGCTGTCCTTGAGCATGTAGGCCAGGCGCTCGGCAGGGTAATCCGGGTCCAGCGGCACATAGGCACCACCGGCCTTGATGATCGCCAGCAGGCCCACCAGCAACTGCGGCGAACGCTCGGCGGCGATGGCTACGCTCACGTCCGGGCCGACGCCTTTGTCGCGCAGGTAATGGGCCAGGCGGTTGGCCTGGGTGTGCAGTTGGGCGAAGGTCAGGCTGCCGTCCTGCCAAACCAGCGCGGTGTTGTCCGAGGTGTGCTGGTTGAGCAGTTCGGGCAGCCATTGTTGAGCGGGTGCGCACGGCGCCTGGCACCACGTTTGCTGTTCGTCCTGCTGCATCAGCTGGATGTCGCCGAGGGCTTGCTGCGGTTGCTCACAGACCGCTTGCAACAGGTGGATGTAGTGCTCGGCCAGGCGCTGGATCGTCGCGCTGTCGAACAGTTCATCGGCGTAGTCGAAGGACAGGCTCAGGCGCCCGTTGCGGTCTTCTTCGCTGTGCAGCTGCAGGTCGAACTTGGCTTCGCGGCTGTGCCAGGGCAGCTCGTCGGCGAGCATGCCCGGCAGGCGGCGCAAGGCGCTGAGGTCACGTTGCTGGTGGTTGAACATGACCTGGAACAGGCCTTGTTCGCGGGCTTGCGGGAAGGCTTCCAGCAGTTGCTCGAAGGGCAGGTCCTGATGGGCCTGGGCGCCCAATGCAGTCTGGCGGGTGGCGGCCAGCAGCTCAGTGAAAGGCCGGCGCCCGTCCAGCTCGGCCCGCAGCACCAGGGTGTTGATAAAGAAGCCGATCAGGCCTTGGGTTTCCTGGCGCGGGCGGTTGGCGTTGGGCACGCCGATGCGGATATCGCGCTGGCCGCTGTAGCGGTAGAGCAAGGTCTGGAACGCCGCCAGCAACAGCATGAACGGCGTGGACTCGTGGGTCTGGGCGGTCTGGCGAATCGCCTCGCTGAGGCTGACACTCAGGCGCACACTATGGCGCGACGCACTGTGGCGTTGCCGGGCCGCACGCGGGTGGTCGGTGGCCAGGCTCAGGGTCGGATGCTCGTCGCCCAACTGCGCTTTCCAGTACGCCAGTTGGCGCTGGCCTTCACCGTCGGCCAGCCATTGGCGCTGCCAGCTGCCGTAGTCGGCGTACTGCAAGGCCAGTGGCGGCAACACCAGGGCCTGGCCCTGGCTTGCGGCGGCGTACAGGCGCGAGAACTCGTCGAGGAGGATATTCAACGACCAGCCATCGGCGATGATGTGGTGCAGGGTCACCAGCAACTGGTGATCGTCTTCGTCCAGGCGCACCAGGGTCACCCACAGCAGCGGGCCTTTTTCCAGGTCGAACAGGGTACGGGCTTCGTCCTCCCGGATCTGTTGCGCGCGGGCTTCACGCTCGGCGACGGGCAAGGCGCTGAGATCGATAACCTGCAGGTCGAAATCACTGTTGGCCTCCACACGCTGGAAGCCCTGGCCATCGCGTTCATAGAAGCGGGTGCGCAGGGCTTCGTGGCGCTGGATCAGGTGCTGGAAGCTCGAGCGCAGCGCGTCTTCATCCAGCTCGCCACGCAGGCGCAGGGCGCCGGGGATGGTGTAGGCGCTGCTTTGCGGGTCCAGTTGCCAGGTGATCCACAGGCGGTTCTGGGCCAGGGATTGGGGCAGTTCGTCCTGGCGCGACAACGGGCGGATCGCACCTTGGGCAATGCCGCCGTCCTGTTGCAGGTGCGCCACGCCGGCGGCGAACCCGGACAGCGTCGGCGCCTCGAACAGCAGGCGCAGGTTCAGCTCCAGGCCGAGGGTTTCCCGCAGGCGCGCCACCACCTGAGTGGCGGTGATGGAGTTGCCGCCGAGCAGGAAGAAGTGGTCATCGGCCGCCACCGTGGCAACCTGCAACTGCTCGCACCAGATCGCGGCGATCCGGCTTTGCAGTTCGGATTCCAGCACAACAGCGCTCGCCTGGGCGCGCAGATCGGGGAACTGCGCGTAGCAGTCGAGGCTGCCGTCGGCCTGCCGAAGCGCGCACGCCGCACGCTGCACCTTGCCGCTTGAGGTCTTGGGCAGGCCGCCGGGGTTGAGTAGCACCACCACGCACGGCGCTTCTTGATAGGCCTCGGCCACGGCTTGGCGGATGGCTTTGATCAGCGCTTCAGGCGGCAGGATCTTCTGCACGCTGCGGCTGATTTCCGCGGCGATGCCGATGCCTTCCAGGCCGTTGTCATTCACCGCAAACGCCGCGACCCGACCCTTGCGCACCACTTCCACTTCACGCTCGATGGTCTGTTCGATGTCCTGGGGGTACAGGTTATGACCGCGCACGATCAGCAGGTCTTTCAGGCGACCGGTGATGTACACCTCGCCCTCGCGGATAAAGCCCAGGTCACCGGTGCGCAGCCAGGTACGGCCGGCATGCTGCACGAAGGTCTTGGCGCTGGCCTCCGGGTTGCGCCAGTAGCCGTGGGCGATGCTCGGGCCGCTGGCCCAGAGTTCGCCGACGCAGTTGTCGGCCAGCTCGCTCAGTGTGTGCGGGTCGGCGATCAGCACCGCGTGTTCCGGCTGGGAGGTGCCGCAACTCATGATCGCACTGCCCTGCCCCGGCTCGGCGCGGTTGGCGGCCAGGGCCTGCTCGTCGACGCGCAGCGCCGGGATGCCATGGCCACGCCGGCCGCCGGCGACAAACAGGGTGGCTTCGGCCAGGCCGTAGGAGGCGAAGAAACTATCCGAGGTAAACCCGCAGGCGGTGAACTTCTCGGCGAAGCGCTCGAGGGTGTCGAGGCGGATCGGTTCGGAGCCGGAATAGGCCACGCGCCAGTTGCTCAAGTCCAGGCGTTCCAGGGCCGACTCACTGACCCGCTCGCTGCACAGGCGGTAGGCGAAATCCGGCCCGCCGCTGATGGTGCCGCGGTATTCGCTGATCGCTTCGAGCCAGCGCAGCGGCCGGCCGAGGAAATAGGCCGGCGACATCAATACGCACGGCACGCCGCTGAAAATCGGTTGCAGCAGGCCACCGATCAGGCCCATGTCGTGGTACAGCGGCAGCCAGCTGACGATCACGTCGTCAGGGTTCAGGTCGATGCCAAAGCAGCGCCGGATCAGCACTTCGTTGGCCACCAGGTTGCCGTGACTGACTTGCACGCCCTTGGGCAACGCGGTGGAGCCGGAGGTGTATTGCAGGAAGGCGATGTCGTCGGGGTGCAGGTCGGGGGCGCTCCAGGCGCTGGCGATCTGTGCGTCGAGGGTGTCGACACTCAGCACCGGCGGCGCGTTTTCGATCTGCGCGAGGCCATCGGCCAGGCTGGCGATGGTCAGCAACAGGCGCGGTTCGGCGTCACCGATAATCGACAGCAAACGCTCCTGGTGATGACGGCGGGTGGACTCCGGCGGGTAGGCCGGCACCGCGATCACCCCGGCGTACAGGCAGCCGAAGAACGCCGCGACGTAGTCCGGGCCACTGGGGAACAGCAGCACCGCACGGTCGCCCTGTGCCGCATTGGCCTGGAGGGCGGCGGCGATGGTGCGGGCGCGTTGGTCCAGGTCACGGTAACTGAGTACCACGTTGTGCTCGGCCGACTCGGCGAGGAAGCGCAGGGCGACCTGGTCCGGGGCCTGGGCGGCGCGACGTTGAAGGGACTCGACCAGGGTGCGGGGAAGTTCGAAGGCGTCCATCATGGGGTTCCTGCCTGAAATCGGCTTACGGGAAATTCGGGAATGGGAGAGCGATCAGCCGGCGGCCAGTTGCCGCGCCGCGCCAATGCGCCAGCGGGCCAGGTGTTCGTCGGCATAGCGCCGCACGCAGCGCAATACGGCGCTTTCGTGCTGGATAAGGAAGAAGTGGTGGCCGTCGAACATGTCCAGGGAAAAACCGCTGGCGGCATCGAGCTGCCAGTCGAGCAACTGGTCGGCGCGCACGCTGTCCTGCTTGCCGCCGAACACATGGATCGGCAGGTCCAGCGGCTTGCGCTCGCCGTAGGTGAAGCTGCCGCACAGCAGGAAGTCGGCACGCAGGATCGGCAGCATCAACTGCATCAGCTCGGGATTGGCCAGGGCTTCTTCGGCGGTGCCTTGCAGTTCGCGCAGGCGGGCGATCAGTTGCGCGTCGGTCTTTTCGATGGCGTATTCGCTGACATCGCGGCGAGCCGGACCGGCCGTGCCGGAGGCGAACAGCGCCAGCGGCGCAGGGACATTTCGTGCGTTTAACGCGTGGGCCAATTCAAAGGCCAGCAGGCCGCCGAGACTATGGCCGAACAACGCGTAAGGGCCGCTCAAGTCGCGACTGATTTCCTCCGCGAGCTGCGCCGCCAAGGCCTTGATATCGCGCTGCAGGGGCTCGTCCATGCGCATGCCCCGCCCAGGCAGTTCCAGCGGACACACCTGCAACCACTCCGGCAACGTGCGGCGCCAACGTGCGTAAACCATGGCGCTGGCGCCCGAATAGGGCAGGCAGAACAGGCGCAGTCGAGTCGGCGTAGTCATCCAGCGACGACTCCAAACTGAAACACGCTGTGTGCACGATAAAAACCCATGTCGTCCTCCTGCGGGTGCTGATCCTTGGCCGCTTGACTAGCGACCCTGTCACCCAGAAGAACGGACGGCACCGGCAAATAATTAGTCGCCGGGTACCTGCGAGACGTGGTTCACACCAAACAAGAAAGCATAAGATTAGTTCGCCTTCTCATTTGACAATCATTATCATTCAGCATAATTTGTTGCCCGATGTGTAGGAGGCCTCAGCAAGGACGCCCTCCCCTAACCTCTTTTGCGACAAGGTGATTTCCATGACGGAACAAGTATCCACAGGCAGGTGCGACTCACCGCTTCTCCAGGCATTTGTCGACAATCGACTGATTCTGGTGAAGATTGCGGCACGTATTACCGGGTGCCGCTCCCGCGCCGAGGATGTAGTGCAGGATGCCTACTTCCGCCTGCAATCGGCGCCGACGATCACGTCATCGTTCAAGGCCCAACTGAGTTATCTGTTCCAGATCGTGCGCAACCTGGCGATCGATCACTACCGCAAGCAGGCCCTGGAACTCAAATATTCCGGGACGGAAGAGGAAGGCTTGAATGTGGTCATTCACGGCGCTTCACCGGAAACCTCCCACATCAATTTCAACACCCTGGAAAACATCGCCGACGCCCTGACGGAGTTGCCCCAGCGCACCCGCTACGCGTTCGAGATGTACCGCCTGCACGGTGTGCCGCAAAAGGACATTGCCAAGGAACTGGGGGTTTCACCGACGTTGGTGAACTTCATGATTCGCGATGCGCTGGTGCACTGCCGCAAGGTGTCCGGCAACCATAGCGATACGTTTGCACGGCGGGTGTGATTGAGGTGAAAGGGCTTGTTGTGGTGAGCGGGCAAGCCCTAATGCCAGTCAGTTAAGCGTACATCGCCTCCTGTAGGAGCGAGCTTGCTCGCGAAAAACGTCAACGATAACGCGTGCTTCCTGAATGAACGCGGCGCCTGTGAGTTTTTCGCGAGCAAGCTCGCTCCTACAAAAAGCCTTAACTGACTGGCATTAGGGCAAGCCCCGCTCACCACAACCAAAACCCGAACCACAGCCGCACTCATCCGAGCCAAGATCAGGGCACAGGCATCACATCAATACGATACGGCTCGAAAATCTTCAGCATCTCGCCGCTATCGCGCAGTCGCTTGAGCAACCCCGAAAACGCCTCGCCCGTGATCGGCGCCTTGGGCCGCAGCAACGCGTAGTGGTGATAGACCTGGTCGATGCGCTCCGAGACCAGGAACTGCCCGGCCATATCCGCATTGCGCACCATGAAGTCACTCAGGTACGAACGGGTTACCAAGGCGATGTCCGCACGCCCGCGCGCAACCATCAGCAGGTTGCTGTCATGGGAATAGGTCAAGGTGGCGTTGAAGTGCTCGGCCAAGTACTTGGGGTCGGGGTTGAAGTTGGCAAAGGCGTAGTGATAGCCGCTGAACACCGCCAGGCGTTTCCCGGCAAGGTCGGCGAAATAGTCCTGGCCTCGACCGGGCTCACGCTGGGCGACGAAGATTTCCGCGTCTTCCAGGCCCATGTCGATGCTGGTGTGGGCAACCTTCTGCCAGCCCCAATCGGGATTTTCGAAGATGGCCATGTCGATACGGCCTTGTTCGAAATCACGAAAACGCCGAGGGATGGAGGTGGGTACCAGCACAAACTGGTAGTCGGTTTGCGAGGCGTTCAGGGCCTCCACCAGTTGCGGCAACAGACCGGTGTCGGCGCCTTGCTCCGGGCGCACGGTGTAGGGCGGAAAATGCGCCGCGCCGATGCGCACCAGTTGCGCAGCCGAAGCCGGCAACCACGCTGCGGTGCCGAGTGCCCATAAAGTAAGTCCTGCAGCCAACCGCCATGGCGAAAACATCAAGGCACACACCGTTCAATACATCGATGTCGATAAGCTAGGCGTTTTTGTCCAGCTAGACAACTTTCCACCGGCAAATTAATAGCTTGCGCCTCAATCGGCCTTCAAAACCATCAACAAGGCTTCTTCGGCCAATTGCTCCAGGGTCAGGTTGCCCTCGGCGCGAAACCAGGTGGTGGTCCAGGACAAGGCCCCGGTGAGGAAGCGTCGCGCAATAAACACATCGCCCTTGATGTAACCCGCCGCCTTGGCCTCGCCCAACACCTGCAGCCAAATGTCTTCATACACATCGCGCAGCGCCAGCACCTGGGCCTGGGCGTCGGCCGAGAGCGAACGCCATTCATACACCAGCACCGCCATGGCCTCGCCGCTGCCACCCATGATCGACTGCAATTCGCAGCGAATCAGCGCCAGCACACGTTCACGTACGGTGTTCGCCTCCTCGAGCGAGGCACGCATCAAGGCCGTGTTGTAGTGGATGGTTTCCTCCATCACCGCACGCAGGATCTCGTCCTTGCTCTTGAAGTGATGAAAGATACTGCCGGACTGGATGCCCACGGCACTGGCCAGGTCACGCACGGTGGTGCGTTCAAAGCCCTTGTTGCGAAACAGGTGCGCCGCGGTTTGCAGCAACTTGCCCCGGGCACTGTCGGGGTCGGTCAATTGGCCGCCGTCGACCATGGTGCGCATCACCCGCAGGGCTTTGTGCTCATCCATGCTGCTCTCCTCTACTTCTACTGACGTCTTGGCCGGCAATTTAGGCCGTGCCAGTCACCCAAGCAAGCGCTTGGGCAAAACTTGTGACCGGAGTTTACAAACCAAGCGCTTGCTTGGTAGTCTCGTTGCCAGCCATTCGAGGAAGGATTTCTCATGAGCAAGACGGTTCGTATCGGCTGCGCCAGCGCCTTCTGGGGTGACACCTGCAGCGCCGCCGCGCAGTTGGTGCACGGCGGCAAGCTGAACTACCTGGTGTTCGACTACCTGGCGGAAGTCACGATGTCGATCCTCGCCGGTGCACGGATGAAAGATCCCCAGGCCGGCTACGCCACGGATTTCGTCGAGGTGCTCACACCGCTGCTGGCCGAGATCCAGCGCCAGGGCATCCGCGTGATCAGCAATGCCGGCGGCATCCACCCCCAGGCCTGCGCCGCCGCCCTGCAAGCTGCCTGCGATAAAGCCCAGGTGCCGTTGAAAATCGCCGTGCTGCTGGGCGATGACCTGCACCCCCGGCTCAAGCACCTGCACGGCATCACCGACATGTTCAACGGCGCGCCGCTGCCGCCCCTGTGCGTATCGGCCAATGCCTACCTCGGCGCACCGGGCATTGCCCAGGCGCTGCAACTGGGCGCGGACATCGTCATCACCGGCCGGGTGGTCGACAGCGCGGTGGTCAGCGCGGCGCTGGTGCATGAGTTCGGTTGGTCGTGGCAGGACTATGACCGCCTGGCCCAGGCCGCGCTGGCCGGGCATATCATCGAATGCGGCGCGCAGTGTACCGGTGGCAACTTCACCGACTGGCGCGACGTGCCCGACTACGAGCACATCGGCTTCCCCATCGTCGAAGTCAATGCCGATGGCCAGTTCACGGTCAATAAAGTCGAGGGCAGCGGTGGCCTGATCAGCGAACTGAGCGTGGCCGAACAACTGCTGTATGAAATCGGCGACCCTCACGCGTATCTGCTGCCCGATGTGATCTGCGATTTCAGCCAGGTGAAGCTGCAGCAGCAAGGCAAAAACTGCGTACGCCTGCACGGCGCCAAGGGGTTGCCGCCAACGCACCAGTACAAGGTCAGCGCCACGTACCCGGAAGGCTTTCGCTGCACCGCCAGTTGCCTGATCGCCGGGATCGATGCGGTGGCCAAGGCCGAGCGGGTCAGCCAGGCGATCATCAACAAGACCTCGGAACTGTTCAGCCAGCGCGGCTGGGCGCCCTACACCGACGTAAATATCGAACTGCTGGGCAGCGAAGCGACGTATGGCCCCCGCGCCCTGCGCCACGACTGCCGCGAGGTGGTGGTCAAGCTGGCGGTGCGCCACCCGAGCAAGCCGGCGCTGGTGCTGTTCGCCCGCGAGATCGCCCAGGCGGCCACGGGCATGGCGCCGGGGCTGGCCGGGATTGTCGGTGGGCGGCCGACGGTGTACCCGCTGATCCGCTTGTTTTCGTTCCTGATCGATAAGGCCGCCTGCGAGGTGGTAGTCGACTTCCAGGGCCAACGCCACGTCTGCGCGCTGCCTATCACCGATGCGCCGATCCTGCCTGCCGCGCCGCTGAATCCACCCAAACCCCAAGGCCGCGCCGACGCCAGCGTCGCGCTGGTGAAACTCGCCGTGGCGCGCTCCGGCGACAAGGGCAACCACAGCAATATCGGAGTCATCGCCCGCGCCCCCGAGTACCTGCCGTGGATCGCCGAAGCACTGACCCCGGAGGTGCTCGTCGACTGGATGGGCCACGTGCTCGACCCCGTGCACGGCCGCGTAGAACGCTGGTATTTGCCCGGCAGCCACAGCCTCAACTTCCTGCTGGAAAACGCCTTGGGTGGCGGTGGCATCGCCAGCCTGCGCATCGACCCCCAGGGCAAGGCCTTCGCCCAGCAGCTGTTGGAAATCCCCATCGCCGTGCCGCAACACATCGCCGATCAACTCACATAAAGGAGCGTCGCCGTGGCCTTCGACTCGATCTTCAAAGCCGGCCTGTTCCAGGGTCACACCGTGATCGTCAGCGGCCGCGACACAAGGCGGAGCAATAAACCATGCCGCTGATTGACAGCCTGATCGATCCCCACAGCCCGCAGTTCGCCCAGAACCGCGCCGCCATGCTGGCAGGCATCCAACACCTGCGCCAGTTGGAACAGACCCTGCTGAGCAAGGCCGAGGAGGCCAGGCCCAAATTCGAAAAACGTGGCCAACTGCTGCCCCGCGAGCGCCTCAACCTGCTGCTGGACCCTGGCGCGCCGTTCCTGGAACTGGCGAGCCTGGCCGGCTACAAGCTGCATGATGACAAGGACGGCAGCGCCGCCGGCGGTGGGTTGATCGCCGGCATCGGCTACGTCAGCGGCGTGCGCATGCTGGTGGTGGCCAATAACAGCGCGATCAAGGGCGGCACCGTTTCGCCCTCCGGCCTGAAAAAATCCCTGCGCCTGCAACAGATCGCCATGGACAACAAACTGCCGGTGGTGACCCTCGCCGAAAGCGGTGGCGCCAACCTCAACTATGCCGCGGAGATTTTCGTCGAAGGCGCGCGCAGCTTTGCCAACCAGGCGCGCATGTCGGCCATGGGCTTGCCGCAGATCACCGTGGTGCACGGCTCGGCCACGGCGGGTGGCGCGTACCAGCCAGGGCTGTCGGATTACGTGGTGGTGGTGCGCGGCAAGGCCAAGCTGTTCCTTGCCGGCCCGCCGCTGCTCAAGGCGGCGACCGGTGAAGTCGCCACCGATGAAGAATTGGGCGGCGCCGAAATGCATGCACAGATCGCCGGCACTGCCGAATACCTGGCGGAAAATGACGCCGATGGCGTGCGCATCGTGCGTGAAATCGTCAGCCTGTTGCCCTGGGATGAGCGCCTGCCGTTGACGCCCAAACGCACTTACGCCGAGCCGCTGTACCCCATCGACGACCTGCTGGGGCTGATCCCCGCTGACCCGAAAAAGCCCTACGACGTGCGCGAAATCCTCGCGCGCCTGGCCGACGGTTCGCAGTTCCTCGAGTTCAAGGCAGCGTTCGACGCCCATACCGTCTGCGGCCATCTGCACATCCAGGGCCGCGCGGTCGGCGTGATCGGCAACAACGGCCCGATCACGCCCAAGGGTGCGAGCAAGGCGGCGCAGTTTATCCAGCTGTGTGACCAGAGCCGCACGCCGCTGCTGTTCCTGCACAACACCACCGGGTTCATGGTGGGTACCGAAGCGGAGCAGCAAGGGGTGATCAAGCATGGCGCGAAGATGATCCAGGCGGTGGCCAACGCACGGGTGCCTAAACTCACGGTGGTGGTCGGTGGCTCCTACGGCGCCGGCAACTATGCAATGTGCGGTCGCGGCCTGGACCCGCGGTTTATCTTCGCCTGGCCCAACAGCCGCACGGCGGTGATGGGCGGTGCCCAGGCGGGCAAGGTGCTGCGGATCGTCACCGAGGCCAAGCAGCTGAAAGACGGCCTGGTGCCGGATCCCAAGGTGCTGGACATGCTCGAACAGGTCACCGCGCAAAAACTCGACAGCCAGTCCACCGCCCTCTATGGCAGCGCGAACCTGTGGGATGACGGGCTGATAGACCCACGGGATACCCGTACCTTACTCGGCTTTCTGCTGGACATCTGTCACGAGGCCGAGGTCCGCGAGTTGCAGCCCAACAGCTTCGGCATCGCGCGCTTCTAACCGGAGAACAAGAACAATGATCTTCACCCAGGAACACCATGAACTGCGCCGCACCGTCCGTGCCTTCGTCGACCGCGAGATCAACCCCCATGTGGACGCATGGGAAAAGGCCGGGCGCTTCCCCATCCACGACATCTTCCGCAAGGCCGGCGACCTCGGCTTGCTGGGGATTTCCAAACCGGAGCAATTCGGTGGCATGGGCCTGGACTACAGCTACTCGATCGTCGCCGCCGAAGAGTTCGGCACCATCCGCTGCGGCGGCATACCCATGTCCATCGGCGTGCAGACCGATATGTGCACCCCCGCCCTCGCCCGCTTCGGTTCCGATGAATTGCGCGACGAATTCCTGCGCCCGGCCATCAGCGGCGAGCAGGTCGGTTGCATCGGTGTCTCGGAAACCGGCGCCGGCTCCGACGTAGCCGGGCTCAAGACCCATGCGCGCAAGGACGGCGACGACTATGTGATCAACGGCAGCAAAATGTGGATCACCAACTCGCCCAGCGCCGACTTTATCTGCCTGTTGGCCAACACCTCCGACGACAAGCCGCATATCAACAAGTCGCTGATCATGGTGCCGATGAACACCCCAGGGATCAGCGTCAGCCCGCCCCTGGAAAAACTCGGCATGCACAGCTCCGAGACCGCCCAGGTGTTCTTCGACGGCGTGCGCGTACCCCAGCGCAATCGCATCGGCCATGAAGGCGCGGGTTTCATGATGCAGATGCTGCAGTTCCAGGAGGAACGCCTGTTTGGCGCGGCCAATATGATCAAGGGCCTGGAGTACTGCATCGACAGTACCGTCGAGTACTGCAAGGAACGCCAGACCTTCGGCAAGGCGCTGATCGACAACCAGGTGATTCACTTTCGCCTGGCCGAACTGGCCACCGAAATCGAATGCCTGCGCGCACTGGTCTACCAGGCCACCGAACAGTACATCAAGGGCCAGGACGTGACCCGCCTGGCCTCCATGGCCAAGCTCAAGGCCGGGCGCCTTGGCCGCGAAGTCAGCGACAGTTGCCTGCAGTACTGGGGCGGCATGGGATTCATGTGGGACAACCCGGTGGCCCGCGCTTATCGCGATGTGCGCCTGGTGTCGATTGGCGGCGGTGCCGATGAAATCATGCTGGGCATCATCTGCAAGTTGATGGGCACTTTGCCGGGGAAAAAGCCATGAATACCCTGCTGCTCGAACCCCACAACGGCGTGTTGCACATCACCCTCAACCGGCCCGAATGCCGCAATGCCATGAGCCTGGAAATGGTCAACGAACTGCGCGCGGTGCTGGCCGGGTTGGACAGCCAGGTGCGCGCCGTGGTGATCAGCGGCGCAGGCGGGCATTTTTGCGCCGGTGCCGATGTGAAGGACCTGGTCAGCGCCGGCGATCAATTGCAGGCCCTGAACCGGGCCTTCGGCACGTTGCTGCAAGCGGTGGAAGCCGTGTCGCAAGTGGTCATCGTGGTGCTGCAAGGCGCGGTGCTGGGCGGCGGGTTTGGCCTGGCCTGCGTGAGTGACATCGCGATTGCCGATCACCAGGCGCAGTTCGGTTTGCCGGAGACCAGCCTGGGGTTGCTGCCGGCACAGATTGCGCCGTTTGTGGTCAAGCGTATCGGCCTGACCCAGGCGCGGCGACTGGCGCTGACGGCGGCGCGGTTCGATGGGTTGGAAGCTCAACGGCTGGGGCTGGTGCACTTCACCGAGACCGACCCGCAGGCGTTGGCGGAGCGTCTGGATGAGGTGCTGGGGCAGGTGCTGCGCTGCGCGCCGGGCGCCAACGCGCGTACCAAGGCGCTGTTGCTGGCCAGCGTGGAGCAGCCCTTGGGGCCGCTGCTGGACCAGGCGGCGCAGTGGTTTGCCGAGGCGGTGACCAGTGCGGAAGGGATTGAGGGGACGCAGGCGTTTGTGCAGAAGAGAAAGCCCAGGTGGTGCAAGTGACGCCCGCTGAGCATGGGTATCTACACAATTTTCAGTGGTCTGTGGCGAAGGAGCTTGCTCCCGTGGCGGCCTTCGGGCCGACCATGTCGTTGGAGTTGACCGAGTGCATATCCGTTGCTGCGGTAACGGCGGCTATTGGTTCCGCCCTTACGGCGGGTCACTTTTGGAAGAGCCCAAAAGTAACCAAAAGGCTCTCGCCCCACCACTCGGTACCTCGCCTAGGCTCGGTATGCCCGAACGCAGGCTTGAATCCGTGGGCCGCCGTCATGGGCCATCCATGGCCCAGGACGGCTAACCCGGCGTCCTGCCGGGTTACCCACGGATTCAAGCCTGCGTTCGGCCAGCGTGGTTAACGGGGCGCCTGAGATCAAGATCAAAAGCCAGAGCCAGAGCCAGAGCCAGAGCCAGAGCAGATCAAAAGATTGCTGACTTCGTCAGCGGTTAAGGAAGTAGAAGCCACACCGCGCACGCTTCAAAGATCAGGTCGGCTTTAAGGCCGCCTCGCTTTGTTTTTGATCTGGGATCGCCCCGTCAAACACGCTGGCCGAACGCAGGCTTTGGAGCGTGGGTAACCCGGCAGGACGCCGGGTTAGCCGCACTGGGCCAAGGATGGCCCATTGCGGCGGCCCACGCTCCAAAGCCGGAGTGAGGGCACACCGAGCCTAGGCGAGGTGCCGAGTGTTGGGGCGAGGACCTTTTGGTTACTTTTGGCTGGGCCGGCATTCCGGTCCTTCCAAAAGTGACCCGCTGTAAGAGCGGAACCCTAAGTGGCCGTTACCTAAATAACGGATATACACACGGAGCAAAAAATGCCGCAGTTCACAAAAATCCTGATCGCCAACCGCGGCGAAATCGCCTGCCGCATCCAGCGCACGGCCCAGGCATTGGGCTACCGCACCGTCGCCGTCTACAGCGACGCCGACGCCCAAGCCCGGCACATACAAATGGCCGACGAAGCCGTCCACATCGGCCCCGCCCCGGTACAGCAGTCGTACCTGAACATAGAAGCCATCCTCAATGCAGCCAAACTGACCGGCGCCGACGCCATCCACCCCGGCTACGGCTTCCTCTCGGAAAACCCCGATTTCGCCCGCGCATGCCAAGACGCCGGCCTGACGTTCATCGGCCCCAGCGCCGAGGCCATCGAACTGATGGGCAGCAAGCGCCGCTCCAAGCTCGCCATGCTCGAGGCCGGCGTGCCTTGCATCGCCGGCTACCAGGGCAGCGCCCAGGACGACACCTGCCTGCAACGTGAAGCCGAGCGCATCGGCTACCCGCTGATGATCAAGGCCAGCGCCGGCGGCGGTGGCCGTGGCATGCGCCTGGTCCACCAGCCGGAGGCGCTGCTGGAAAGCCTGCACAGCGCCCGCTCGGAGGCCAGGCATGCGTTCGGCAGTGACGAACTGATCCTCGAACAGGCGCTGATCGAGCCGCGCCACGTCGAGATCCAACTGTTCGGCGACCGCCACGGCAACCTGATTTACCTCGGCGAACGGGACTGCTCGATCCAGCGCCGTCATCAAAAAGTCATCGAGGAAGCGCCCTGCCCGGTGATGACGCCCGAACTGCGCCAGGCCATGGGCGAAGCCGCGCTCAAGGCCGGACGCGCGGTAAACTACCTCGGCGCCGGTACCGTGGAGTTCCTGCTCGACCGCAACGGCCGGTTCTACTTCCTGGAAATGAACACCCGCCTGCAAGTGGAGCACCCGGTCACCGAGCTGATCACCGGCCTCGACCTGGTGGCCTGGCAACTGCAAATCGCCGCCGGCCAGCCGCTGCCGCTCGAGCAGGCGCAGGTGAGCCTGAACGGCCACGCCATGGAAGTGCGCCTCTATGCCGAAGACCCGGCCCAGGGCTTCCTGCCGCAAACCGGTGAGGTGCTGCGCTGGGAACCGGCCGTGGGCGTACGGGTTGACCATGGGCTGTGCGAAGGCGAAACCATCAGCCCGTTCTATGACCCGATGCTCGGCAAGCTCATCGCCCATGGCGCCACCCGCGAAGAAGCCCGGCGCAAGCTGCTGCGGGCGGTGGAAGACACGCTGTTGCTGGGGGTGACGACCAATCAGCGCTTGTTGGCTGAACTGCTCAAGCACCCAGGCTTTATCGACGGTGATTTCAGCACCGGGTTTATCGCCGAGCACTTCAGCGAAATACCGCGCCCGGCCGCGACAAGTGATCAACTCGCCCTGGCCGCCGCGCTGTTTTACCAACACAGCGCCGACCAGCATCCCCACGGCCTCGCGGGATGGCGCAACAACGCCCGTGTTCCCTGCACCTTTCGCCTGGAGGCCGACGGCGAAACCCACACCGTCACCGCCGCCGCCCTGCCACTCAGCACCGATGGCCGTCGCGCCACCCTGGTGCTCAACGGCGTTCGCCGTCGCATCGCCTATCACCTGGAGGGCTCCCGGCTGTGGCTGCCTGGCCTTACCGTCACCAACCGCACCCAGCAGGTTGCCGGGCGCCAGGCCGACGCCGGCAGCGGCACGATCAAGGCACCGATGGACGGTGCCATCGTCGACGTCCGCGTCAGCACCGGTGAACAGGTGACTAAAGGCCAACTGCTGCTGGTGCTCGAAGCCATGAAAATGGAGCATCCACTCAAGGCCGACAGGGACGGCGTGGTCAAGGCCGTGCAGGTCACAACAGGCGATCAGGTACGCAATCGCCAGGTTCTGCTGGAGATCGAATAACCCCCTAGTCGGAACTACAAGGCCGGTCTACGCTCTATCCCCAACAGGAAAGGACGAGTACGGGAACCTGCGCGATGCCTCATTGGCTGATTATTGACCTTGAAGCCACAACGGATGAAGGCGGCTGGCCCGTGACGGAGATGGAAGTCATCGAGATCGGCGCGAGCCTGGTGAACCGCCAGGGCCGCGAGCTGGACCACTTCCAGCGCTTTGTGCGGCCGCTGCGCCGCCCCTTGCTCACGCCCTTTTGTCGCCAGCTGACCCATATCACCCAGGCAAATATCGACGGCGCTGCGCCGTTCATCGAGGTGTGGCCGCTGTTCGAGCGCTGGCTGGGCCAGCATCAGGCGCGCCTGGAAGGCTGGGCCAGTTGGGGTGACTACGATCGCGTACAGCTGGAGCTCGAGTGGCAGCGCCATGGCCTGACCAGCGCCATGGCCCCCACGCCCCATGTCAACCTCAAGCAACGCTTCGCCAAGGCCCGGCGCCTGGACAAGCCCCTGGGGCTCAATGGCGCCCTGCAATTGGCGGGGATGCAGTTCCAGGGCCAGCAACATCGAGCGCTGGAAGATGCACGCAACACCGCGCGCCTGCTGCCGCTGATTTTGCCGGTCTAGGCAGCGCCCGAAGCCTTGGGCATACTGACTCCCCCTTTTCCTTGCTGCTCAACTGTAGGAGCGAGCTTGCTCGCGAAGGTCGTTAACGATAACGCGGTAAACCTGGCACCCAGCGGCGCTCTCAGGTTTTTCGCGAGCAAGCTCGCTCCTACAGGATGAGCGTAAAGCATCAACTTTTTCCGAGGATTCGCCCATGTTCAAAGTCAACGAGTACTTCGACGGCACCGTCAAGTCGATCGCTTTCGGCACCGCAGAAGGTCCGGCGACCATCGGCGTGATGGCCCCGGGTGAATACGAATTCGGCACCGCCCAGCGTGAAATCATGCACGTGGTGTCCGGCGCCCTGAGCGTCAAGCTGCCCGACGCCAACGACTGGGAAACCTTCGCCGCCGGCAGCCAGTTCAACGTACCGGCCAACAGCAAGTTCCAGCTGAAGGTCGCGGTAGACACCGCTTACCTGTGCGAATACCGCGGCTGATCGCTGCGCCGCAAAAAAAATGCCCGTCTCCTGCGAGACGGGCATTTTTTATGGGCCCATGGTTTATTCGAGGATGATCACCGGCATGCCCACTTCCAGGCGGCCCACACCATCGTTGACCAGGTTCTGGCCAAAAATCGCGCCGTCCTCGGTCTTGCGGTAGGCCTCCAGCGTCACAAAAGGCTCACGGTCGGGGCTGCGCTCGCCGGTGTGCGGATCGATGGTGGTGAGAATGCAGCGTGAGCAGGGCTTGACTGCGCGAAACTCCACATCCCCGATGCGCAGGCGCTTCCAGCCGTCTTCGGCGAAGGCGTCGCTGCCTTCGATCACCAGGTTGGGGCGAAAGCGCAGCATGTCCATGGGACGGCCGACTTTCTGCGAGAGGTCGTCGAGGGACGCTTGCCCGATCACCAGCAACGGATAACCGTCGGCGAACGCGACCTGGTCATCATCGCGGCCGTAACCTGCCTGGGTAGTGCGCGCCCGTTCCAGAGGAATCTGCACCAGCCGCGTGGGCTTGCCGATAAAGGCGCTGACCCAGGCGGCGGCTTCGTCGCCGGCGTCCGGCACACGCAAGGTGTCGCGCCAGATGGTCACGCCACGTAACTCAGCCGCGCTGCCGGGCAGCGCCACATCCAGCGGCGCGTAGCCAGGCGAACTCAGGGTCAGGCCACCGCTGCTGTTCCACAGCGCCGACAGTTGGCTCATCTTCGCCACGGCGCGTTGGGTGAGGAAACGCCCGCTGGCCTCATCCACCAGCATCCAGCGTCGATCGCCGTCCAACCCCAGTTTATCCAGGCCGACCTGTTGAAGAGTTTCGGCCTTGCCGGACTTCAAGGGGTAACGGTACAACGCGCTGAGACGAAGCATGGGCCAACATTCCTGAGGGGCAAAGCCGTCACCCTAAGGTCAAGCGGACGCTTCGTCCAGCATCAGGCGCTGACGTACCACATCCACCAGCTTGTCCGGCTGGAACTTGGACAGGAAGTTGTCGCAGCCGACCTTCTTCACCATCGAGTCGTTGAAGCTGCCTGACAGCGAAGTGTGCAGTACCACGTAGAGCTTGCGCAGCCGTGGGTCGTTGCGGATTTCGGTGGTGAGGCGGTAGCCGTCCATCTCGGGCATTTCGGCGTCGGTGAAGATCATCAGCAGCTTGTCGGTCATCACATGGCCGGCGTCGGCCCAGGCCTTGAGCATATTCAGCGCCTTGAGACCGTCGCTGGCGATGTGCATCTTCACGCCCAGTTGGCCGAGGGTGTCGCGCAATTGCGACAGGGCCACGTTGGAGTCGTCCACCAGCAGCACTTCGCGGCCACGGGCGCGTTCCAGCACCGGGTCGTCGAGTTTTTCGCGGGAGACCTTGGCGTTGTACGGCACGATCTCGGCGAGGACTTTTTCCACGTCGATGATCTCCACCAACTGGTCGTCGACCTTGCTGATGGCGGTGAGGTAATGCTGGCGCCCGGCGCTGGTCGGCGGCGGCAGGATGGCTTCCCAGTTCATGTTGACGATGCGGTCCACGCCACCCACCAGGAACGCCTGCACCGAGCGGTTGTACTCGGTGACGATAATGGTGCTGTTGGGGCCCGGCACCAGCGGACGCATGCCGATGGCCTGGGACAAGTCGATCACTGGCAGGGTCTGGCCCCGCAGGTTGACCACGCCGCACACGAAGGGGTGGCGCTGGGGCATCAGGGTCAGCTTGGGCAGTTGCAGGACTTCCTGCACCTTGAACACGTTGATGGCGAACAGCTGCCGCCCGGCCAGGCGGAACATGAGGATCTCCAGGCGATTCTCACCCACCAGTTGCGTGCGTTGGTCTACCGTGTCGAGAATGCCGGCCATTAAGAGCTCCTGGTGTGCGCTGGAAAGTAATGCGCGAAGTGTTTGTGCAGTTAGCTTGTTATCGGCGGCAAACGCCGGACCTTGACCCCGGTAAAATGCCACGTAAATTCATTGATGTCACACTGACATCATGCTTTACTGCCGAGGCCTGTTCATATGGCGGTGCAGCGACGTTGCGCGACATTCAAATCGACGCAAGGTTCCGCCATGTAAGGGATTCCCCTATACACAATCAGGCCCAACCTGATATTCGCAATATCTAATAGCCATTAATGTGACGCCATTCTCATTGCATGAATGGAGTCAGGCTTTTGTTTGCCATCCCCAGCCCTCGTCTTATGGGTTTTCCAGACGCTCACGTCGCGGCAACTGAAGGTGTGCAATCGAGCCCACTCACGAGGGCCACGCGCAGCCGTCGCCGTCATTCAAATAAACGTCCTACTGAAAACTCAGAAGCGACCTACAGATTCCCGTTATCTTTCAGCGGTAGTTTTACGCCATTCACCCGGTGCGACCTCTCATCACCCGACCTTATGTTGTGGAGACTTGCATGATGAACGACGGTAACGAGTGGCAAGTTGCACTTCCTGAGTTCCTGCGCGAGGCTGAAAAGCTGCTGACCAAGTCGGAAGAATGCCTGAGCCACCTGCATTTGATCCGCAACGACAGTGACGCCATCGACTGCATGAAAATCAGCCTGATCAAGCTCGCCGAAAAGGCCGATTGCCTGGCCCTGCAAGCGATCAGCGAATTCTCGCGGCATATCCAGGACGTGATCGCCAACGCCGAAAGTCCTTTGCAGTTACATGATCAAGCCCTGGAAGCCCTGCATGACTGCTTGACATTGCTGGCCTGGCAGCTGGAACTGATCGATGCAAAAACAGGCCAGCTGACCCTGGATAAAGAAGAACAGACCAAGTTGATTGACACGGTCACCCTGCACATTCCGCAAAAGGGTTTCAGTTACAATCCGCAACAACGTATGCACCATTTGTCTTGAAGCGTTATCAGGTCGCATTCAAGCACGGGGTTATCTAAAAACGACGACTCCAACTAATCCGCTGGAGAAAAATGGCGATTCAATATCAATTAGCCATTAACGATACAAACCCTTTAAAATAATACAACCTCACTTCATCAACTCTGGGATTATCATTCCCCGAGTTTTTGCGCGTTTAAATAGGCCTGCCAGGCAAGGCACCTGGCGACCAACGGTAAGAGTGGTGGTACTATGCCCCCGCTTGAAGTGACTCAACTTCAACCTGCTTGAAAACGATTCAAGAACGTATTCCAAACAGAGCCCGGTCAGCCGCTACCGGTCTTTTCGCAGCGAACCTTATTGGCTCCATCCGCTATGCATGCCAGCCTCAAGACATTCATCGCAAGGTCCGCGTCCCGCAGTAACGCACGCCGTTTGATCCTCGCCCTGTGCCTCGGCTCGCTGCTGCTGAGCCTGTGGGCCTACAGCCGCTCCGCGCCGTTGCCGCTGCTGGTGCTGCTGCTCAACCTGGCCACCTTGGTGGTGGTTGGCCTGCAACAGTGGCGCTCGCGTAAATCCATCAAGTTCCAGCCCCAGGAGTTGGCCGATCGCCTGCTGCAAGTGCAGGAAAACGAACGTCATCGCCTCAGCCGTGAACTGCATGACGATATCGGCCAGTTGCTGACCGCCGCCAAGCTGCAAAGCGAATGGCTCAAGCGCCGCCTGCCGGATGAATTGCAAAGCCAGTGCACTGTGCTGTGCAACACCTTGAACGAAACCCTGGCCAAGGTGCGCGACGTGTCCGCCATCCTCAACCCCCGGCAGCTCGCCAGCCTGGGCCTGGAAGCCAGCCTGCGCGCGCACCTGCTCAAAACCCTGGAAAACACCCCGGTGCACTGGAGCCTTGAATGCCAGCAACGGCTGAGCGGCATCCCTGAGGAAATGGCCGTGGCGGCCTTTCGCATTACCCAGGAAGCCGTGACCAACATGCTGCGCCACGCCCAGGCGCGCAACCTGCTGGTGCGCCTGCAGCGCCTGCCCGAGGGCCTGTCGCTGACCATCTGCGATGACGGCCAGGGCTTTTCGCCCGCCATCAACCCCGGCCTGGAAGGCCAACGGGGCATGGCTGGCATGTCCGAGCGCATTGACCAGCTTGGCGGTTCATTATCCGTCAGCAGCCAACCAGGCCACGGCACACGGATAGACGCGCTTTTCCCCTGGGCGCCTCGCTCCCTCGAACGGGCCAGCGCCCCTAAGGTTATCGAGTGACCTGCACATTACTCCTGGTGGATGACCATGCACTGATCAGGGCCGGCGTACGTGCGCTGATCCAGGATATTCCCGGCTACACGGTGACCGGCGAAGCCAGCGATGGCGCGCAATTGCTGGAGCAGTTCAATACCTTGCTGCCGGATATCGTGCTGTTGGACCTGTCCATGAAGCACACCAGCGGCCTCGAGGCGCTACAGCAACTCAAGCATGCGCACCCCAGGAGCAAGGTGCTGATCCTGTCGATGCACACCGACCCGGAGCTGATCATGTGTGCGCTGGAGGCAGGCGCCCACGGCTACCTGCTCAAGGACACCACTGCCAACGAGCTGGAACACGCGTTGCTGGCCTTGCGCAACAACGAGCGCTACCTGAGCCCGGCGATCGCCCATACCGTGATCAACCAGGCGCTGGTGCGCAGCCAGGGGCCGACCACGCCCGCCAGCCACAGCCATAACCTCACGGCCCGCCAACTGGAAATCCTGCGCCTGATCGTGCGCGGCAAATCCACCCGCGAGATCGCCCACGGCCTGGGCCTGAGCATCAAGACCGTAGAAGCCCACCGCTCGCAAATCATGAAGCGCCTGCAGATATTCGACGTGGCGGGCCTGGTGTTATTTGCCGTGCGCGAGCAGATCATCAGCCTGGACGACTAGGGGCGAACCCACCGGCAAATGCACGCGCAGGGCCTTGGGCAAGGCCTCGAAGTGCAGGTCGTCACCTTCCAGCGGCTCGCCATCGAGGTTGATGTACAAGCCCTGCGCGACCTTGATGTTGACCCACGGCAGGCGTGCCCGCACGAACATCGCGTCCAGCTCCCAGCCGTTCCCCATCAGCTCGCGCAAGGTGCCGACCACTTCCTGGGGCGCCGGCAGGATACTGACGTCCAGCAAGCCATCGTCGGCCAATGCCCCAGGGCACAGCACATGCCCACCGCCCGCCTGGCGACCGTTGCCGATGCCCAGCGCGAGCAGCTCGCCCTTCCAGTGGAAATCCGGCCCGTCCAGCTCGGCATAGGCGGCCTTCAACTCGCTGAAGCGCGTCAGGCCGGTGAACAGGTAGGCGGCGCCACCGAGGACTTTCTTCAGGTCTTCGGAGGTATTGGCGGTGACCTGGCTGCCGAAGCCGCCGGTGGCCATATTCAGGAAGATTTGCCCGCCGACCTGGCCGAGGTCGATCGCACGGGGCGGCACATCCAGCAACGCCAGGGCCTGGGCGGGCTCCAATGGCACGCCGGCAGCCTTGGCGAAGTCATTGGCGGTCCCCAGGGGCATCAGCACCAGGCTGGCTTCACCCTTGGCCTCGGCCATGGCCTCGGCCACGTCGCGCAAGGTGCCGTCGCCGCCGCCGGCAACGATGTGGGTATAGCCGCCCTCCAAGGCTTCCTTGACCAGGCGCTTTGCGTCACCGCCCTCCCAGGTCACCCGTACCGCCAGCTCCCCACCCTGCCTGCGCCGGGCCAACACGGCGCTGCGCACGTCCTCGTTGAGGGCCTGCTTGCCGTGGAGGATCAACAGTGCCTTGGGGGTAGTCATGGGTGGCTTACTCCTGGATTCAAAGGTGCTTGAAGGATGTGGACCCTGGGCGACCGAAAAAAAGCCATGGGCGTTGAAAAATTAATCCAGCGACCCAGGCATGCCCAGGCTTTCGCCGTTGTGATCGGGGAAGCCCGCTTTCGTCGACGCCATCACCCCGGCGCCCGGCACGTTCCAGTCCAGGCAATCACGTCCAGGCAATCACGCCCCGGCACCGCGCGCACCAGCAGCGCCACGGGAACCACACGTAAAATGTCATCAGCAGTCAACTCGCAGAGGAATAAAGGGCCGCTTACGGCTGACGGCAATTCTGCTTGACCGACAGCTCTGGCGCCGGCTCGTACTTCACCTGCTGCAAGCCATCAGCGCCCTGGAAGATGAAGTACTTGATCCGGCAGTCCTTGAACATCGGCGAATAACCCTCAGCCCGGAAGCCTTGGCCGTCGACCTGCTTGGTCACAGTGTTGTTGCGGCTGACCACCGCGAGCACCTGGGCATAACCCTGGCCCATCTTCACCCCCGGCTCGCCGGTGACCGTCATCGACGAGGCGCAACCGCCCAACCCTGCCGCCGCCAATACCAGCGCGACGCCGTACAGTCCATTGCGTAGATCGTTCATTCGCTGCTTCCCTTCAATGATGGATCAGCGGCGGCCATCGCACACTGGAGATTCGCCAACGCGTCCCTGGCATGGCCCGTGGCTCAACGTGAGGTCAATGCCGCTGGCACTGATGCAACGTCCTTGCAACGGATCATCGACAGGGTTTACTGGACATCTTCAGCCTGATCGCCACTGAGCACTACGCGGTCGATCTTGAAGCACGGCGTTTGATTGCGCGCTAAGCGCGGAAGTGGCCACCCAAGACGGCAGCCAAACAGAGGGTTTTGCTCGAGAGGGGGATCAACAGACATTTCGCATCCTTGTGAGTGAAATTTCCTACATGCGTAGATGGGTCATCACAAAGAAGTAAAAGTGCCACGGAGAACCATGGCACTGTGACACATCCGACACAATCAGCCGCAGCCGGCATTCAAGGCATAGAGAGAGGCGCACGGTTCACACGGCGCAATCAGCTCTTGTGTAACTTACTCATCAACTGCGCCTCAGCCTGGGTCAAGCCACACGACTGGGTCAGTTCATCCACGGTAGCGCCCATGCCCACCAGCTTCGCCGCCTGGGCAAATGACAGGCTGGAAGGATCACGCTGCTCGATCTGCGCCAGTTTGTCCGGCAACGGCGCGAGGATGGCGCGCAGTTCATGCACCTCGTCCCCGACCTTCACCGCACTCTGCTGGAAGTGATCGACCCGCTTGACCAACTCCAGCACCCGTCGATCACGCACCGCATCGCGCTCGGCCTGCTGCATCGCCAATTCGCGCTGCTGGCGTATATAGCGCAGCAGAAAACCCAAGGTCCCGGCCCACAACAGGGCCAGGACAATCACCGCGACCTCAAGGAACAATCAGATGCTCTCCAGTTCCGACCATTCTTCTTCGCTCATCATTTTGTCCAGCTCAACCAGAATCAACAGTTCGTTGTTCTTGTTGCACACGCCCTGGATGAACTTGGCCGATTCCTCGTTGCCCACGTTCGGCGCGGTTTCCACTTCCGATTGGCGCAGGTAGACCACTTCCGCGACGCTGTCGACCATGATCCCGACCACTTGCTTGTCGGCCTCGATGATGACGATACGCGTGTTGTCGCTGACTTCGACCGTGTCCAGGCCAAAACGCTGGCGGGTGTCGATCACCGTCACCACGTTGCCGCGCAGGTTGATGATGCCCAGCACATAGCTTGGCGCACCGGGAACCGGAGCGATCTCGGTGTAGCGCAGCACTTCCTGCACGCGCATCACGTTAATACCGTAGGTTTCGTTGTCCAGTTTGAAGGTAACCCATTGCAGGATCGGATCATCCAAACCTTGTGCGGACGCTGACTTGTTCATATCTCTGACCCCTTCAAATGCCGATGTAGGCGGCGTGTGTACTTCTTTTGGCCGCACGCTCGCGCGGCCCTTATTGTCCAATCAACTGCGTTTGTTCACCGGCATCGCCTTAACGGCACCGCTGGCGATCAACTCGGCCAGTTCGGCAACGTCCAGCAACGCGCACATGTGTTCGATCACGGTGCCTGCCAGCCAGGGCCGCTGGCCCCGATGGCTGCGCCATTTGATTTCATTCGGGTCCAGGCGCAGCGAGCGGCTGACTTGATGCACCGCCAGCCCCCATTCGTAGCCCTGCACCGAGATCACGTATTGCAAGCCTTGGCGGAAGTCATCGCGGTAGCGGTCGGGCATCACCCAGCGCGCGGTGTCCAGCACCTTGAGGTTACCGGCCTGGCTCGGCAGGATGCCCAGGAACCACTCCGGCTGCCCGAACAACGGCGTCAGTTCCTGGCCCTCCAACGAGTAGATCGAGCCCAGGCACACCAACGGCACCGCCAGGGTCAACCCGGCGACGTCGAACAGCAGACATTCAAATGGCTCGGCCGCCCAGGCCGGCCGATCATCGCCACTCACCGGCGGTGGCGTGATGCTCGGTGGCAGGTGCACTTCCACGACCGGCTCGACCACCGCAGGTACGACGGGAGCGACCACCGGGACGCTGACCGGGACGACGAGTGCATCGCGGGCCTGCTCTTCCAATACAGCCAACTGGAACTCATCCAGGCTGCTCGAGGACGGCACTTCGACCGCCGGCTCCAGCACCAGGATAGGCTCCTGTAATTCTTCTGCGGTCGCGTCCTGCAGCAAGGCATCCAGGTAGGATTCCAGTGCCAGTTGCGGCCGGGTCTTGACCTTGAGTTCGACGGGACGGTTCATCATCAGGCCACCTGCGCCACAAGCTGCTGGGACAGCAGGTGCTTGAGCAACGCCCGGTACGCCAGCACGCCCCGGCTTTTGCCGTCGAACTGCGACGGCGTGAGCCCGGCACGGCTGGCATCACGCAGGCGGGTGTCCACCGGGATGTAGCCGTTCCAGATGGTCTCCGGGTAGGCATCGCGCAGGACGCGCAAGGTGCCCAGGGACGCCTGGGTGCGGCGGTCGAACAGGGTGGGCACGATGCTGTAGGGCAACGCCTGTTTGCGCGAACGGTTGATCATCGCCAGGGTACTGACCATGCGCTCCAGGCCCTTGACCGCCAGGTGCTCGGTCTGCACCGGGATCACCAGTTGCTGGCTGGCCGCCAAAGCGTTGACCATCAGCACGCCGAGCAACGGCGGGCTGTCGATGATGGCGTAGTCGAAGTCCTGCCACAGTTGCGCCAGGGTCTTGGCGATCACCAGGCCCAGGCCGCTCTGCCCCGGCGACTGGCGCTCCAGGGTGGCCAGCGCGGTACTCGACGGCAGCAGGGAAATGCTTTCGTTACTGGTGGGCAGCAGCAATTGCCCGGGCAGGTCGGCCGGTACGTTGCCTTTGTGCAGGAACAGGTCGTAGTTGCTGTGCTCCAGCGCATCCGGGTCGTAGCCGAAATAGCTGGTCATCGAGCCGTGGGGGTCGAGGTCGACCACGACCACACGCTTGCCCGCCTCGGCCAGCAAGCCGGCTAAAGCGATGGAGGTGGTGGTCTTGCCGACTCCACCTTTTTGATTGGCAACTGCCCAGACTCTCATTCGGATGGTTCCTCCCGGTGGGCACACGCGCGACCGAGACATTGCATAAGGTTATTGAGCCGGCGACGGAGAATTGACGGCACTCTGCTGAACCGGCGGCTTTGCAGGGGCCGGTGCAGTTTGTGTGCCAGCGCGCTTCAAGGCCGCATCCGGTGTTGCATTGGCGGTACCGGTGCCGGTCAGGCTACGGCGCACCTCCAGGTTTCGGGACACCACCAGCACCACCCGACGATTGCGTGCGCGGCCTTCGAGCGTGGCGTTATTGGCCACCGGCTGGAACTCGCCATACCCCACCGACGCCAGGCGCCCAGGGTTCACGCCCTGCATCGCGAGCATGCGCACGATGCTCGCGGCACGGGCCGATGACAGCTCCCAGTTGGTCGGGTACTGCGCAGTACTGATCGGCACATTGTCGGTAAAGCCTTCAACGTGGATCGGGTTTTCAAACGGTTTGAGGATCGCCGCCACCTTGTCGATGATGGTGAACGCCTGGTCGCTGGGCAATGCATCGGCACTGGCGAACAGCAGGCTGGAATTGAGCTCGATCTCCACCCACAACTCATTGCCGCGCACGGTCATCTGGTTGGAGCTGATCAGGTCGCCAAACGCGGCACTGATGTCATCGGCGATGCTTTTCAGCGGATCACTGGTGCCGCCCACACCGGCAGCGGTTTCGTCGCTGTCATTGACCAGCGGCTTGGCCGGGGTCACGGTCTTGGGCCGCTCTTCGCCAATCGGGATCGGCTTGAGCGAACGGTCGGCGTCGTTGAACACGCCGATCAACGCCTGGGAAATGACTTTGTACTTGCCTTCGTTGATCGACGAGATGGAGTACATCACCACGAAAAAGGCGAACAGCAAGGTGATGAAGTCCGCATAGGACACCAGCCACCGCTCGTGGTTGACGTGTTCTTCAGGCTCGCGACGGCGACGGCTCACAGGCGATTACCTCCGCAAAACAAATCAACTGTAGGAGCGAGCTTGCTCGCGAAAAACCCGAGAGCAACGCGTTCATCCAGGATGCCCGCGTTATCGTTGACGATTTTCGCGAGCAAGCTCGCTCCTACAGGGTTCATGACCATCAATCCATGAAGCCCTGGAGCTTCAATTCGATGGAGCGCGGGTTCTCGCCCTCGGCAATCGACAGGATGCCTTCGAGCAGCATCTCGCGATAGCGCGACTGGCGCATGGCAATCGACTTGAGCTTGCTGGCCACCGGCAACAGCACCAGGTTGGCACTGGCCACCCCGTAGATGGTGGCAACGAACGCCACGGCAATGCCGCTGCCCAGTTGCGACGGATCGGCCAGGTTGCCCATCACGTGGATCAGGCCCATCACCGCGCCGATGATGCCGATGGTCGGCGCGTAGCCGCCCATGCTTTCAAACACTTTGGCGGCGTTGATGTCGCGGCTTTCCTGGGTGTAGAAATCCACCTCGAGGATGCTGCGGATCGCTTCCGGCTCGGCGCCGTCCACCAGCAATTGCAGGCCTTTGCGCGAATAGCTGTCGGGTTCGGCATCGGCCACGCCTTCGAGGCCCAGCAGGCCTTCCTTGCGCGCGGTGAGGCTCCAGTTGACGACGCGATCGATGCCACCGGCCAGGTCGACACGCGGCGGAAAAATGATCCAGATGAGGATTTGCATCGCGCGCTTGAACGAACTCATCGGTGACTGCAGCAACGCGGCGCCCACCGTGCCGCCAATCACGATCAGCGCCGCCGGGCCGTTGGCCAGGGCGCCCAGGTGACCGCCTTCGAGGTAGTTGCCGCCAATAATGGCGACAAACGCCAGGATGATGCCGATCAGGCTCAATACATCCATCAGAGGCAGGCCTCCACCAGATGCCTGCCGATATCGTCCAGGCTGTAGACGGCGTCGGCCAGGTCAGCCTTGACGATGGCCATGGGCATGCCATAGATCACGCAGCTGGCCTCGTCCTGGGCCCAGATCGCACTGCCGCCCTGCTTGAGCAGGCGCGCGCCTTCACGACCGTCGGCGCCCATGCCGGTGAGCACCACCGCCAGAACTTTGTCGCCGTAGGACTTGGCCGCCGAACCGAAGGTGATGTCCACGCACGGCTTGTAGTTGAGGCGCTCATCACCCGGCAGGATTTTGATCGCGCCACGGCCGTCGACCATCATCTGCTTGCCGCCCGGAGCCAGCAACGCCAGGCCAGGACGCAGGATGTCGCCATCCTCGGCTTCCTTGACGCTGATGCGGCAGAGCTTGTCCAGGCGCTCGGCAAAGGCCTTGGTGAACGCGGCGGGCATGTGCTGGATCAACACGATCGGCGCCGGGAAGTTGGCCGGCAATTGGGTCAACACGCGCTGCAAGGCGACCGGGCCGCCGGTGGAGGTGCCGATGGCGACCAGTTTATAAGCCTTGCGCTTGGGCGCAGGCGAATGGGCAGCCGCCGGTGCGGACGTCCGCACCGGCGGCGCGGCAGGCCGTGCAACCGGCGCAGGCGCCGGGCGGCCAAACGTGGAACCGGCAGGCGCCGCCGGCGCAGCAACCGGTGCCGGCGCAGGGGCTGGCGCGCTGAACAGGCTGCGGCGGTTGCTGCGGGAAATACTGTGGACTTTCTCGCACAGCAGTTGCTTGACCTTCTCGGGGTTGCGCGAGATGTCTTCGAAATTCTTCGGCAGGAAGTCCACCGCCCCCGCATCCAGCGCGTCGAGGGTCACTCGGGCGCCTTCGTGGGTCAGCGAGGAGAACATCAATACCGGGGTCGGGCAGCGTTGCATGATGTGCCGGACTGCCGTGATGCCATCCATCATCGGCATCTCGTAGTCCATGGTGATCACGTCCGGCTTCAACGCAATGGCTTGATCAATCGCCTCTTTGCCGTTGGTGGCCGTGCCGACCACCTGGATGCTTGGATCGGCGGAAAGAATTTCCGAGACGCGGCGGCGGAAGAAACCCGAATCGTCCACCACCAGGACCTTGACTGCCATAAACACTCCGTTAGGTGGGGCGGGCAATACCGCCTATGCCCCACCAGAATCAAATACGCCGAGCGGCGTAACGCTTGAGCATGCTCGGAACATCGAGAATCAGCGCGATCCGACCGTCACCGGTGATGGTCGCACCCGACATGCCCGGGGTTCCCTGCAGCATTTTGCCCAAAGGCTTGATGACCACTTCTTCCTGGCCAACCAGTTGATCGACGACAAAGCCGATACGCTGGGTGCCCACGGAGAGAATCACCACATGGCCTTCGCGCTGCTCTTCATGGGCGGCCGATGCAACCAGCCAGCGCTTGAGGTAGAACAGGGGCAACGCCTTGTCCCGCACGATCACCACTTCCTGGCCGTCGACCACGTTGGTGCGCGACAGGTCGAGGTGGAAGATCTCGTTGACGTTGACCAGCGGGAAGGCGAACGCCTGGTTGCCCAGCATCACCATCAGGGTCGGCATGATCGCCAGGGTCAACGGCACCTTGATGACGATCTTGGAGCCCTGGCCCTTGGTCGAGTAGATGTTGATCGAGCCGTTGAGCTGGCTGATCTTGGTCTTCACCACGTCCATGCCCACGCCACGGCCCGACACGTCGGAAATCTCGGTCTTGGTCGAGAAGCCGGGGGCGAAGATCAGGTTGTAGCACTCGGTGTCGGTCAGGCGGTCGGCGGCGTCCTTGTCCATCACGCCACGCTTGACGGCGATACTGCGCAGGATATTCGGATCCATGCCCTTGCCGTCATCGGTGATCGACAGCAGGATGTGGTCGCCTTCCTGCTCCGCCGCCAGGATCACCTTGCCGCCACGGGACTTGCCTGAGGCTTCGCGTTCTTCCGGGGTTTCGACACCGTGGTCGACAGCGTTGCGCACCAAGTGGACCAGCGGGTCGGCCAGGGCCTCGACAAGGTTCTTGTCGAGGTCGGTTTCTTCACCCACCAGTTCCAGGTTGATCTCTTTCTTCAGCTGGCGCGCGAGGTCGCGAACCAGGCGCGGGAAGCGGCCGAAGACTTTCTTGATCGGCTGCATGCGCGTTTTCATCACCGCGGTCTGCAGGTCGGCGGTGACCACGTCGAGGTTCGACACGGCCTTCTGCATGGCTTCATCGCCACTGCTCAGGCCCAGGCGCACCAGGCGGTTACGCACCAGTACCAGCTCGCCGACCATGTTCATGATGTCGTCCAGCCGTGCGGTATCGACCCGCACGGTGGTTTCGGCTTCACTGGCCGGTTTTTCCGCGACCGGCGCCGTAGCGGCACGCGCTGGAGCCGGGGCAGCAGCCGGCGCAGGCGCAGGCTTGGCGGCGGGCGCGGCGGCTTTGGCGGCAACCGGTGCCGCCGTGGCTGCAGCAGCGGCCGGGGCGACTTCGGTGAACTTGCCCTTGCCGTGCAGATCGTCCAGCAGTGCTTCGAATTCGTGATCGGAGATCAACCCATCATCCGCAGGCTTGGCGCCGGCAGCGGGTGCTGCCGGGGCCGCGGCCGTAGCGGCGACTGCCGGCAAGGCATCGGCCGCGAAGGTGCCCTTGCCATGCAACTGGTCGAGCAACGCTTCGAATTCATCGTCAGTGATGTCGGTGCTGGCAGAAGCGGCAGGCGCCTGCGCAGCACCGGCGGCGGCACCGGCAGGCGCCACGGCGTCGGCGGCGAACTGGCCCTTGCCGTGCAATTGATCGAGCAGGGACTCGAACTCAGCGTCGGTAATGTCCTCGCTGGTCGGCGCGGCAGCCGGGGCAACCGGGGCAACCGCAGCCGGCGCTTCGGCTTCGGCCTTGACGGCACTGAGGGAGCTGAGCAGTTGCTCGAACTCGCTGTCCGTCACATCCGCTTCAGGCTCCGCCACCGGTTCCGGTACGGCTTCGACCACCGGCGCTGCCGAGGTGTCGGCCGGCTCTGCATAGCGCGCCAGGGCGGCCAGCAGTTCCGGAGTGGCTGCGGTGATCGGGGCACGCTCGCGCACTTCGCTGAACATGCCGTTGACCGCATCCAGTGCTTCGAGAATCACGTCCATCAACTCCGAATCAACGTGACGCTCACCCTTGCGCAGGATGTCGAACACGTTCTCGGCGATGTGGCAGCACTCCACCAGCTCATGGAGCTGGAGGAAGCCGGCGCCCCCTTTTACAGTATGAAAACCGCGAAAAATTGCATTGAGCAGGTTCGCATCATCCGGGCGGCTTTCCAGCTCGACCAGTTGTTCGGACAGTTGCTCTAAAATTTCGCCGGCCTCTACAAGGAAATCCTGAAGGATCTCTTCATCGGCGCCGAAGCTCATGTGGGTGCTCCTTAGAAGCCTAAACTGGATAACAGGTCATCTACGTCATCCTGACCTGACACAACGTCTTCACGTTTATCGGCATGAATCTGCGGACCTTCACCCTTGGCGAGATGTTTTTGTGGATCTTTTTCAGAGAGGATCGCTTCGCGGTCATGTTCGATGCCGGCAAAACGGTCGACCTGGCCGGCCATGAGTACCAATTTGAGCAGGTTGCTTTCCACTTCGGTGACCAACTGGGTCACACGCTTGATCACCTGACCGGTCAGGTCCTGGTAATCCTGGGCGAGCAGAATGTCATTGAGGTTGCTGGAAACCGTGCGGTTTTCCTGCTCGCTGCGCGACAAAAACCCTTCGACCCGACGTGCCAGCTCACGAAACTCTTCCGCACCGACTTCACGGCGCATGAAGCGGCCCCAGTCAACGCTCAGGGCGTGGGCTTCCGTGGCCATGCCGTTGACCAGGGGCGTGGCGTTTTCCACCAGGTCCATGGTGCGGTTGGCCGCCGCCTCGGTCAGCCTGACCACATAGGACAGGCGTTCGGTGGCGTCGGTGATCTGCGAAATCTCTTCGGCCTGGGGCATGTGCGGGTCAATCTGGAAATTGACGATCGCGCTGTGCAGCTCGCGTGTGAGCTTGCCCACTTCCTGGTACAGGCCTCGGTCACGGGTCTGGTTGAGCTCATGGATCAACTGCACCGCATCGCCGAACTGGCCTTTTTCAAGGCTGTCGACCAACTGGTGAGCATGCTTTTTCAGGGTCGACTCAAAGTCTCCCTGTGACGTTTCTTTATGCTCCATAGCTCCCCCGCGATGGCATCAGCCGTGGATGCGTTCGAAGATCTTTTCGATCTTCTCTTTCAAGGCCTGTGCAGTGAATGGTTTGACCACGTAACCGTTGACCCCGGCCTGGGCGGCTTCGATGATCTGTTCACGCTTGGCTTCGGCGGTCACCATCAACACGGGAAGGCTGCGCAATTTTTCGTCGGCACGCACGTGGCGCAACAAGTCGATACCGGTCATCCCCGGCATGTTCCAGTCCGTTACCAGAAAGTCGATGCTCCCGCTGTTGAGGATCGGAATCGCCGTAAGGCCGTCATCCGCCTCGACCGTGTTTGTGAACCCAAGGTCACGCAACAGGTTTTTTATGATCCGCCGCATCGTTGAGAAGTCATCAACGATGAGGATTTTCATGTTCTTGTCCAATTCGACCTCCAAGCAGTCTTAAACGCGCCCAGCACCTGGACGCGCCATTTCAATCAACAGGCATTACACAAAAAGGACTGCCGAGGGCACCACGGCCCGAGCCCGCGAAGGCTATCACCTTCGCGGTATCGCTTTGCAATGCTCCCCACACTGCCTGTCAGCGCGCTCGCCACTCTCCCAGACGCCCCCGCAAGCGGGCCGCGCACTGGCTGTGCAACTGGCTGACACGGGATTCGCTGACCCCCAGGACCTCACCGATTTCCTTGAGGTTCAGCTCTTCGTCGTAGTACAGCGCCAACACCAACCGCTCGCGCTCCGGCAAGTTGGCAATGGCGTCCGCCAACGCTCCCTGGAAACGCTCATCTTCCAGGTCACGCGACGGCTCCATATGCGTGCTCGCGCCGTCCTCATGCAGCCCTTCGTGTTCGCCGTCCTGTAACAGGTCGTCGAAACTGAACAGGCGGCTGCCCAAGGTATCGTTCAAAATCCCGTAATAATCGTCGAGACTCAATTGGAGTTCGGCCGCAACTTCGTGATCTTTAGCGTCGCGACCGGTTTTTGCTTCAATTGCACGAATTGCGTCACTGACCATGCGTGTATTGCGGTGCACCGAACGCGGCGCCCAATCGCCTTTGCGCACTTCGTCGAGCATCGCGCCACGGATGCGGATGCCCGCATACGTCTCGAAGCTCGCGCCCTTGCTCGCGTCGTACTTGGTCGACACTTCGAGCAGGCCGATCATGCCCGCCTGGATCAGGTCTTCGACCTGGACGCTGGCGGGCAGGCGTGCCAGCAGGTGATAGGCGATGCGCTTGACCAGTGGCGCATAGCGCTCGATCAACTCGCCCTGGCTGTCACGGGCAGACTTCTTGTAAGCGTTATAGCCGTTCGCTGTCATAGCACCGGTCCTGCACTCGTCTGATGCACCAATCGCTCGACGAAAAACTCCAGATGCCCCCGAGGGTTGGCAGGCAACGGCCAGGTATCGACCTTCTGGGCAATAGCCTTGAACGCCAATGCGCACTTGGAACGAGGGAACGCTTCGTAGACTGCACGCTGCTTTTGCACAGCCTTGCGCACACACTCGTCGTAGGGAACTGCACCGACGTATTGTAAGGCGACATCGAGAAAGCGATCCGTGACCTTGGTCAACTTGGCGAACAGGTTGCGACCTTCCTGCGGGCTCTGGGCCATGTTGGCCAGGACGCGGAAGCGGTTCATGCCGTAGTCACGGTTAAGCAGTTTGATCAGGGCGTAGGCGTCGGTGATCGAGGTGGGTTCATCGCAGACCACCAGCAAGACTTCCTGCGCCGCGCGCACGAAGCTGACCACGGACTCGCCGATCCCGGCGGCGGTGTCGATCACCAGCACGTCGAGGTTGTCGCCGATGTCACTGAATGCCTGGATCAGGCCGGCATGCTGCGCCGGGCTCAGGTGCACCATGCTCTGGGTACCGGAGGCGGCCGGCACGATGCGGATCCCGCCTGGGCCCTGGAGCAGCACGTCGCGCAGCTCACAGCGCCCCTCGATCACATCGGCCAGGGTGTGTTTGGGCGTCAGTCCCAGCAGAACGTCGACGTTCGCCAGCCCCAGGTCAGCATCCAGCAGCATGACGCGACGGCCAAGCTCTGCCAGGGCCAGGGACAAATTCACTGACACGTTAGTTTTTCCGACGCCACCTTTGCCGCCGGTCACCGCGATCACCTGTACGGGATGCATGCTGCCCATTTTATTTCTTTACCTTGTCTTGCTTAGACGCAGGCTACATGGCTTGGCCGCGTGAATCGCTTGCAGACCATCGATGTAGGTACATTTCACGGTGTTCATCGCGCCTCAACCCACCCGCTTTGCCGGGTTGTGGTAAAGGTCGGCGAACATATCGGCCATCGCTTCCTCGCTAGGCTCTTCTTGCATTTGCACGCTGACAGCGCGGCTGACCAGTTGATGACGGCGCGGCAGATGCAAATCATCCGGGATCCGCGGGCCGTCGGTCAGGTAGGCAACCGGTAGTTCATGGCTGATAGCCAGGCTCAACACTTCGCCCAGGCTGGCGGTTTCATCCAGTTTAGTCAGGATGCAGCCGGCCAGACCGCAACGCTTGTAGCTATGGTACGCAGCGGTAAGAACCTGTTTCTGGCTGGTGGTTGCAAGCACCAGGTAATTTTTCGACTTGATACCACGCCCGGCCAGGCTTTCCAGTTGCAGGCGCAACGCCGGATCGCTGGCCTGCAGGCCGGCGGTGTCGATCAGCACCACGCGCTTGCGCAGCAACGGATCGAGCGCGTTGGCCAGGGATTGGCCCGGGTCGACGTGGGTGACCGGCACATTGAGGATACGGCCCAGGGTCTTGAGCTGTTCCTGGGCGCCGATGCGGTAGCTGTCCATGCTCACCAGCGCGATGCTGTTCGCGCCGTACTTGAGCACATAGCGCGCCGCCAGCTTGGCCAGGGTGGTGGTCTTGCCCATGCCGGCAGGGCCGACCATGGCGATCACACCGCCCTCTTCCAGGGGTTCGATTTCCGGGGTGGCGATCATCCGCGCCAGGTGGGCCAGCAACATGCGCCAGGCCTGGCGAGGCTCTTCGATTTCGGTGGTCAGGGCCAACAGGTCGCGGGACAACGGGCCGGACAGGCCGATGCGTTGCAGGCGGCGCCACAGGTTGGCCTGGTGCGGTTTGCTGCCTTGCAGTTGGGTCCAGGCCAGTGAACCCAGTTGCACTTCCAGCAATTCGCGCAGGCCGTTGAGTTCAAAACGCATCGAGTCGAAGACGCGCTGGTCGACTGCGGCGGCCGGGGCTGGCGCGGCAGGACGTGGCGGTTCGATGAACGTTGGCTCAACCAGCGGCTCGGCGGCGGTCAGCGGCAGGCCGGCGAACAACTGGCGATTGGTGGTGGCATCGCTGTCGCCACGCATGCTCAGCTCAGCCTGGGCCGAGACGATGCGCGAAGCGGTCTTGCGCAGCTCGTCTTCGAGTTCCATGTTCGGCACACGCGGCGCCAATGCCGAGGGGGTGTAGTCCAGGGCAGCCGTCAGCTCGACACCGCCGGCAATACGACGATTACCGATAATCGCGGCATCGGCGCCCAGCTCATCGCGGACCAGTTTCATGGCCTGACGCATATCGGCGGCGAAAAAACGCTTAACTTGCATAACCCACTACCCTCAGCCGTTGGGCCCTACTGTCGCAACGATAGTCACTTGCTTGTTGTCAGGAATTTCCTGATAAGCCAAAACGTGCAAATTCGGTACTGCCAGACGTCCAAACCGCGACAGCATCGCCCGGACCGGACCCGCCACCAGCAGAATCACCGGTTGGCCCTGCATTTCCTGGCGCTGTGCGGCGTCGATCAACGAACGCTGCAGTTTCTCAGCCATGCTTGGCTCCAGCAGAACGCCCTCTTCCTGGCCTTGTCCTGCCTTCTGAATACTATTGAGCAATATCTGTTCCAACCTTGGTTCCAAGGTGATCACAGGCAGCTCGGAGTCAAGCCCTACAATGCTTTGCACGATTGCGCGGGACAATCCGACACGCACCGCCGCCACCAGCGCGGCGGTATCTTGACTCTTGGCGGCATTGTTGGCGATAGCCTCGGCAATGCTGCGAATGTCGCGTACCGGCACCTGTTCGGCCAGCAGCGCCTGCAGCACCTTGAGCAGTTGCGACAACGACAGCACGCCCGGCACCAGCTCTTCTGCCAGTTTTGGCGAGGCCTTGCCCAGCAAGCCCATCAATTGCTGGACTTCTTCGTGGCCGATCAGCTCGTGGGAGTGCTTGTACAGGATCTGGTTGAGGTGGGTTGCGACCACGGTGCTGGCGTCCACCACGGTGTAGCCCAGGGACTGCGCCTGGCTGCGCTGGCTGATTTCGATCCACACCGCCTCCAGGCCAAAAGCCGGATCTTTGGCGGTAATGCCGTTGAGGCTGCCGAATACCTGGCCGGGGTTGATTGCCAGCTCGCGGTCCGGGTAGATCTCGGCTTCGGCCAGGATCACGCCCATCAGGGTCAGGCGGTAGGCACTGGGGGCCAGGTCGAGGTTGTCGCGGATATGCACGGTGGGCATCAGGAAGCCCAGGTCCTGGGACAGCTTCTTGCGCACGCCCTTGATCCGCGCGAGCAACTGGCCGCCCTGGTTGCGGTCCACCAGCGGAATCAGGCGGTAGCCGACTTCCAGGCCAATCATGTCGATCGGGGTCACGTCGTCCCAGCCCAACTCCTTGGTTTCCTGGGCGCGGGCCGGGGATGGCAGCAGTTCCTGCTGGCGCGCAACTTCTTGCAGGGCCTGGACCTTGACCGCATTCTGCTTTTTCCAGAACAGGTAGGCAGCGCCGCCGGCCAGGGCCGCCATGCTCAGGAACGACACATGGGGCATGCCCGGCACGATCCCCATGATCGCCATGATGCCGGCCGCCACAGCCAAGGCCTTGGGCGAGGCAAACATCTGGCGGCTGATCTGCTTGCCCATGTCTTCGGAGCCCGAAGCACGGGTCACCATGATGGCGGCAGCTGTAGATAACAACAGTGATGGCAATTGCGCCACTAAACCGTCACCGATGGTCAGCAGGGCGTACACCTTGCCCGCATCGCCGAAGGTCATGCCGTGCTGGAAGATCCCGACCGCCATGCCGCCGATCAGGTTGATGAACAGGATCAGCAGGCCGGCGATGGCGTCACCGCGCACGAATTTACTGGCACCGTCCATGGAACCGTAGAACTCGGCTTCCTGGGCGACTTCCAAGCGGCGGGTCTTGGCCTGGTTCTGGTCAATCAGGCCGGCGTTGAGGTCGGCGTCGATAGCCATCTGCTTGCCGGGCATGGCGTCGAGGGTAAAGCGTGCGCTCACCTCGGAAATCCGCCCGGCGCCCTTGGTCACCACCACGAAGTTGATGATCATGAGGATCGCGAACACCACGATACCGACCACGTAGTTACCGCCGATCACCACCTCACCGAAGGCCTGGATCACCTTACCGGCAGCGGCGTGGCCATCCTGGCCGTGGAGCATGACCACACGGGTGGACGCCACGTTCAGCGCCAGGCGCAACAGGGTTGCCACCAGCAGGATCGTCGGGAACACCGCGAAATCCAGCGGCCGCAAGGCGTAGACGCACACCAGCAGGACGACGACGGACAGGGCGATGTTGAAGGTGAAGAACACGTCCAGCAGGAACGGCGGCATCGGCAACATCATCATTGCCAGCATGACCAGCAACAACAACGGCACACCCAGATTGCCCCGCGAGAGGTCAGTCAGGGTGCCACGGGCCGTGCTGAACATTTGAGAGCGATCCACCACCGGTATTCCTCGTTTCCTTAAAGCAAACTTTTGACGCCGGGAGGCGTCCTGGAGGCGGTATTGCAAGAAGCCTTCCAACTTTGCTTTTGAGGAGGTGGATCGCTACAGGCGCCCGAGCTCTATCGGATGTAAACACTCCAACTGCGGGAGGGACAAGCCCCCTCCCGCAGTCGGTTCTGTGCACATCCATTGCCGACAGCGAAACTAGCGCTCGCGGGCTAGCTCACAGTTTTAACTTCAGTTGCCTGCAGCCCCTTGGGGCCGTTGGCAAGCACGTATTCGACCTTTTGGTTTTCATCCAGGCTTTTGAAACCGCCGGAAACGATCCCCGAGTAATGCACAAATACATCTTCAGAACCATCGTCCGGCTTGATGAAACCAAACCCCTTTTCTGCGTTGAACCACTTTACGATGCCGGTTGCCATTAACCTTCTCCACCCTGCTTGTTTTAAGACCTGAGCCTAATCAAACGCGCTGGAAATAAGATTGACTACTGTCAAAGTTGACAGGTAGACGGCAGTTAGTGACGAGTGGTAGGAGGTCAGGAATCGCGACGCAACTCCGGCGGAATCGGCAGGTCCTTGAGCGGATCCGGGCGTTTCCCCTTGCCCGCGCGGTATTGGCGAATCTGATAGACATACGCCAACACCTGGGCCACGGCCAGGTACAACCCCGCCGGGATTTCCTGGTCGAGGTCGGTGGAGTAGAAGATCGACCGCGCCAGCTCCGGCGATTCCAGCAGCAGGATGTCGTGGGCCACGGCGATTTCACGGATTTTCAGTGCGGTAAAGTCGCTGCCCTTGGCCAGCAGCATCGGCGCGCCGCCCTTCTCCGGGTCGTACTTGAGGGCCACGGCGTAGTGGGTCGGGTTGGTGATGACCACGTCGGCGTCGGGCACCGAGGCCATCATCTTGCGTTGGGACATTTCCCGCTGCAGCTGGCGGATGCGTTGCTTGACCTCGGGGCGGCCTTCCTGATCCTTGTGCTCGTCGCGCACTTCCTGCTTGGTCATCAGCAGTTTCTTGTGGCTTTCCCACAACTGGATCGGCGCATCCACCGCCGCGATGATGATCAGCCCGGCGGCCATCCACAGCGCACTCCAGCCCACCACCTGCACACTGTGGATGATCGCCGACTCCAGGGGTTCATGGGCGATGCGCAGCAGGTCGTCGATGTCGGACGACAACACCATCAGTGCCACGAACAGAATCAGGATGAACTTGGCCAGGGCCTTGAGCAGCTCCACCAGGGCCTTGGCGGAGAACATGCGCTTGAGACCGGCCGCAGGGTTCATGCGGCTGAACTTGGGTGCCATGCTGCCGGCGGCGAACAGCCAGCCGCCGAGGGCGACCGGGCCGATCAGTGCGGCCAGCAGCAGGGTGATCAGGATCGGCTGCACCGCCAATATCGCGATCTTGCCCGAGTGCAGCAGGTATTGACCCATGGAGCCAGGGTTGAGCAGCACATCGCGGGGCAAGGTGAAGTTGTGCTTCATCAGCTCCATCAAGTCCAGCGCCAGGCCGCCACCATAGATCAGCAAGGCACCGGATCCGGCCATCATGGTCGCAACGGTGTTGAGCTCCTTGGAACGGGCAATCTCGCCCTTTTCCCTGGAGTCCTTTTTACGCTTCTCCGTGGGGTCTTCTGTCTTGTCCTGACCACTCTCGCTCTCGGCCATGGCTCAGCGCGCCCGTGCCAGATCACGTAGGAACTGCAAGGCGTCGGTCGCCAGCGGTTGATACTGATTGAGAATGTCGGCCAGGCCGACCCAGAAAATCCCCATGCCCAGCACCAGGGTCAAGGGGAAACCAATGGAGAAAATGTTCAGCTGTGGCGCCGCGCGGGTCATGACGCCAAACGCGATGTTGACCACCAGCAAGGCCGTGATCGCCGGCAGTACCAGCAACAGCGAGGCACCGAGCACCCAACTGAGACGCCCCACCAGCTCCCAGAAGTGATTGACCACCAGCCCGGAGCCTACCGGCAAGGTGGTGAAGCTTTCGGTCAACACCTCGAACACCACCAGGTGGCCGTTCATGGCCAGGAACAACAAGGTCACCAGCATGGTCAGGAACTGCCCGATCACCGCCGCCGATACGCCGTTGGTGGGGTCGACCATGGACGCGAAGCCCATGCCCATCTGGATCGAGATGATCTGCCCGGCGATCACGAACGCCTGGAAGAACAGTTGCAGCGAAAAGCCCAGCAGCGAGCCGATCAGGATCTGCTCGGCAATCAGCATCAAGGCACTGAGGTCGAGTGCGTTGACCGGGGGCATCGGCGGCAGGCCAGGCACGAGCACCACGGTGATCGCCACGGCGAAATACAGGCGGATGCGGCGCGGCACCAGGGTAGTACCGAACACCGGCATGCTCATCAGCACCGCCGTCACCCGGAACAACGGCAGGATGAACGAGGCCACCCACGTGCTGATCTGGGTGTCGGTCAATGCCAGCAAGGACTGCATCGGGTCAGCCGATCAACTGCGGAATACTGCCGTACAGCTGCAGGATGTATTCCATGAAGGTTTGCACCAGCCACGGGCCGGCGACAATCAGGGTGATCAGCATCACCAGCAGGCGCGGCAGGAAACTCAAGGTCTGTTCGTTGATCTGGGTCGCGGCCTGGAACATCGCCACCAGCAGGCCCACCAACAGGCTCGGCACCACCAGCACGGCAACCATCACGGTGGTCAGCCACAGTGCTTCACGGAACAGGTCGACGGCGACTTCTGGGGTCATGCTGCTTCACCTAACAAATCACACCCCTCCGAAACTGCCGGCCAACGTGCCGATAATCAGCGCCCAGCCGTCCACCAGCACAAACAGCATGATCTTGAACGGCAATGAAATAATCAGCGGCGACAGCATCATCATCCCCATGGCCATCAGCACGCTCGCCACCACCAGGTCGATGATCAGGAACGGGATAAAGATCATGAAGCCGATCTGGAATGCGGTCTTCAGTTCCGAGGTGACGAACGCCGGCACCAGGATGGTCAGCGGCGCCTGGTCCGGGGTCGCGATGTCGGTACGCTTGGACAGGCGCATGAACAGCTCAAGGTCGCTGGAGCGGGTCTGCGACAGCATGAAATCCTTGATCGGCCCTTGCGCCCGGTCAATCGCAACCTGGGCCGTGATGGTCTCGGCCAGGTACGGCTGCAGGGCTTGCTGGTTCACCTTGTCGAACACCGGCGCCATGATGAACAGCGTCAAGAACAATGCCATGCCGGTGAGGATCTGGTTCGACGGCGTCTGCTGCAGGCCCAGGGCCTGACGCAGGATCGAGAACACGATGATGATCCGCGTGAAGCTGGTCATCAGCATGACAAACGCCGGGATAAAGCTCAGCGCAGTCATGATCAGCAGGATCTGCAGGCTGACCGAATACTCCTGGGCCCCCGCGGCGTTGGTACCCAGCGTAATCGCCGGGATCGACAACGGGTCGGCGGCCAGCGCCAATGGCGCGGCCAGCAACAGCATGAGCGTCAATAAAACGCGCATTACTTCTTATCCTTCTGATCCTTGCCCAGCAATTCCATCAGGCGCTGGGCGAATTCTGGCGTGGCGGGCTGGGATTGGGTGGTGGGCACCGGGGTCTTGAGCACATGCAGCGGCGTGATTCGGCCGGGGGTAATGCCCAGCAGGATCTGTTCCTCGCCCACTTGCACCAGCACCAGCCGGTCACGCGGGCCGAGGGCGCGCGAGCCGATCATTTCGATGACCTGGGCATTGCCCGGGCCGATGCTCTGCACACGACGCATCAGCCAGGCCAACACGAAGATCAAGCCGACCACCAGCAACAGGCCCAGCACCAGCTGCGTCAGTTGCCCGCCAACGCTGCCGCCGACGGGCGCAGCGGCAACTTGGGCCGCCGGCTCCGCCGCCCACGCCACCAATGGCAGCGCGGCGAACAGTCCCACCATCAGCCGTTTCATATCAGCGCAACTTCTTGATGCGTTCGCTTGGGCTGATCACGTCGGTCAGGCGGATGCCGAACTTTTCGTTGACCACCACCACTTCGCCGTGGGCGATCAGGGTGCCGTTGACCAGCACGTCCAGCGGCTCACCGGCCAGGCGATCCAGCTCGATCACCGAGCCCTGGTTGAGTTGCAGCAGGTTGCGGATGTTGATGTCGGTACTGCCCACTTCCATGGAGATCGACACCGGGATGTCGAGGATCACGTCCAGGTTCGGCCCATCGAGGGTCACCGGGTCGTTGTTCTTCGGCACGCTGCCGAACTCTTCCATGGGCAGGCGATTACCCGCTGGTGCTGTGGCGGCATCAGCGGCCAGCAGTGCGTCGATATCATCCTGGCCAACATCGCCGGTCTCTTCCAGGGCCGCAGCCCACTCGTCAGCCAGGGCCTGGTCTTCGGCGGAAGTGTTTTCGTGTTCGGTAGCCATTACATGTCCTCGGCGGAGCAAACATTCATAAATAGGGATCAGCGACGGTTGATCGGCTCAACCACTTGCAAAGCGAGGTTGCCCTTGTGGGACCCCAGCTTGACCTTGAACGACGGCACGCCGTTGGCGCGCATGATCATTTCGTTCGGCAATTCGACCGGGATAATGTCCCCCGGCTGCATGTGCAAAATATCCCGCAGGCGCAACTGGCGCCGGGCCACGGTGGCGCTCAGCGGCACGTCGACATCCAGCAGGTCTTCGCGCAGGGCCTTGACCCAGCGTTCGTCCTGGTCGTCCAGGTCGGACTGGAAGCCGGCGTCGAGCATTTCGCGCACCGGCTCGATCATCGAGTACGGCATGGTCACGTGCAGGTCGCCGCCACCGCCATCGAGCTCGATGTGGAACGTGGACACCACAATGGCCTCGCTCGGCCCGACGATGTTGGCCATGGCCGGGTTCACTTCCGAGTTGATGTACTCGAAATTGACTTCCATGATCGCCTGCCAGGCTTCCTTCAAGTCAATGAAGGCCTGTTCCAGCACCATGCGCACCACGCGCAATTCGGTAGGGGTGAATTCACGGCCCTCGATCTTGGCGTGACGGCCGTCACCGCCGAAGAAGTTGTCCACCAGCTTGAACACCAGCTTGGCGTCGAGGATGAACAGCGCGGTACCGCGCAATGGCTTGATCTTGACCAGGTTGAGGCTGGTGGGCACGTACAGCGAGTGCACGTACTCGCCGAACTTCATCACCTGCACGCCGCCCACCGCCACGTCCGCCGAGCGGCGCAGCATGTTGAACATGCTGATCCGGGTGTAACGGGCGAAACGTTCGTTGATCATCTCAAGGGTCGGCATGCGTCCACGGACGATGCGATCCTGGCTGGTCAGGTCATAACTTTTGACGCTGCCGGGCTCGGCAGCCATTTCAGTCTGTACCAGACCGTCGTCGACGCCATGCAACAGCGCGTCGATTTCATCCTGGGACAGCAGGTCCTGCACGGCCATGGGGTGATCCTACTGCAATACGAAATTAGTGAAGAGCGCCTGCTCGATCACGACTTTGCCGAGCTCCTTCTGGGCCACTTCCTGCACGCTGGCAGTGACCTTCTGGCGCAGCATTTCCTGGCCCACCGGGGTGGCCAGGGTGTCGAAACTCTGCCCGGAAAACAGCATCACCAGGTTGTTGCGGATCACGGGCATATGCACCTTGAGGGCATCCAGGTCCGACTGGTTACGCGCCAGCAAAGTGATGCTCACCTGCAGGTAGCGTTGACGACCGTTCTGATTGAAGTTGGCGACAAAGGCCGGAAGCATCGGCTCGAAGATTGCCGGTTGCTTGGCGTTAGTGGCGGTTTCGGCGGCAGGTGCCGGCTTGCTGGCACTGCTGTGCATGATGTACCAGGTGCCGCCCACCGAGGCGCCGATGGCCAGGAGCAGGCCCACGACAATCATCAGGATAAGCTTGAGCTTGCCTTTGCCTGCGGGTGCGGGTGCTTTTGCTGCGTCGTCGCTCTTCGCCATGCCAATAATCCGTCACTATTCGGGGATTCATAGATCTACGGAAAGGCAAGAGCAAGTGTTATGCCAGAGTTGGTTGGCTGAACGCAGACGAGGGAACACCACAAATCAAGTGTGGGAGGGGGCTTGCCCGATGAGGGTGTATCAGTCAACTGATGCATGAACTGACACACCCTCATCGGGGCATAAGTATCTACACAACTTCAGTAGGATAACGCGTAGCAGCTGTCGAGCCTTGGCGAGGCTGCGTCGGCGGTGTGTCAGACGCGCCGCAAACGCAGCCTCGCCAAGGCTCGACAGCTGCTACGCAGGGGACTCGGCTCAAGATGTGTAGATACTTATGCTCATCGGGGGCAAGCCCCCCTCCCACATTTGTCCTATGCCAGACTCACATCAGGCGTAGTAATCGACGGCGCTGGAGCCGATCACCGTCGAAGTCACGGGCGCCACGGCTTCGGCCACTTCAATGTGGCTGCCGCTGTCGCCGCTGTCGCCACCCCGCCCGCTACGACTAACGCCCCCCGTCTGCGCCTGCTGTTGCTGCTGCTCCTGGCCACGGGACTGGTCGGACACGTTCACATCCACCTGCCCCATGCCCTGCTGGGCGAACATCTCGCGCAAGCGACCGGACTGGCTTTCCAGGGCTTCACGCACCACCGGGTGGGCGCTCATGAAGTTGACCTGGGCCTGCTGGTCGGCGGTCATGTTGACCTTGATGTCCAGGCGCCCGAGTTCGGCCGGTTGCAACTGGATCTCCGCCGACTTGAGGTTGGCGCTGGAGAGGTACATCACACGGTTGACGATCTCGTCGGTCCAGCCGCTCTGATGCATGGCCAGCGGCGCATTCGTCACCGGCGGCAAGGCATTCGCGGTTTTCGGCGTGGCCGCCTGGGTCAATGCGGCCAGGCGGTTGGCGAAGTCATCGACGCGGGTGTCGCTGCTGGCCTCCTTCAAGTCCTTGAGGCCGCCTTCGATCAAGCCGCTGAAGGCCTTGTCGCCGCCCTGGTCCGTACTGTCCTTGGTGGCTTGCTGGTCGACCATGGTGGCCAGGCCGGCGGCAAAGTTCTGGGCGGCGGTTGGCTGGTCCTGGGTGGTCGTCGGGGCGGTTTTGGCCGGTGCCTGGCTGCTGGCCGACACATGCCCGCCCTGCTCCATTGCCAGGCGTACGGCCGGCATGGCGTCCAGGGGATCGGCCTCAGGGTCGAAGGCCGGCGTGGCGTCCTCGGTCGCTGCGATTGGCGCCGCAACCACGGGTGCGGCCTTATCATCCTTGGCAGCGGCAACGGGTGCCGGGGTTTCCACCGGTACTGGCACCACCACCACCGGGGTGACCGTGGCAATCAATGCCGGGTCGACCACCGGGTCCACCGCAGGCTGCTGCGCCAGGGCCGGATCCACAGGTGCAGCGTCATCCTTGCTGGCAGTGTCGTCGGACGATGCCGCAGGCTTGGCAGGCAAGGTATTGCCGCTATCGGCAACCGCTGGCGTGGCGGCGGCAGGTTTGTCGTTGCCCGCCGCAGGCTTGGCGCTGGCATCGACAGGCTTGTCCCGCGTGGGCTTGGCCGAGTTGTCATCAGCCTTGACCGTGGGTTTGGAACCCTGGCTGGCGAACACCTGAGCGAAGCCAGGGCCCTTGTCCCGTGGGTCCGCAGCCACTGCCGGTGGATTGACGGCAGGCGCTTGAGGCTTGGCCGCAGGGGCAGCCTGGAGAAGCGAATTCGGGGCGACTGGCATAGGTAAAGGTCTCCACTGCATGGGGATCGGGGATGCAGTATCAGGAGGTAGAGCAAGAGTCGGGCCAGGTTTTCAAACTGATGGAATCAAATCTGGAACCGCTGCCGCTCCGACTCATACATCGGCTTCACCAAGGCAAACTCATGATCGATCTGATCCACCAGCGCCCCCAGGTCCGCCGCGGCCTCGACCGACTCCGCCTCCAAGCGCTGGCACAGGTACGCCAACCGCACTGCGCCGAGGTTGCCACTGCTGCCCTTGAAGCTATGGGCGATACGCCCCAGTGCCTTGGCGTCGTCCCGTGCCTTGCGCAACGCTTCGACGCGTTTTTGGGAATCATCGAGGAAGGTATCGAGCAGCTTGGGGTACTCGCCTTCCATGACCTCCTGCAAACCCGACAACACGTCCGGGTCCATATGAATCTCAGCCACTTGCTCGCTCCTTGATCAAGAATCGGCGGATTATGCCAGAGCCCCCCAGCAAAACTCTACGCAGACACTGCGCCCGCCGTCGGACCAGCGCACCTCGCTGCTGAGTTGACGCACCAGGCTCAGGCCCCGACCGGACAGGCAATCAATGTCCAGCGGCCGGGCCAGCACCTGCTCCACGTCGAACCCTGGCCCACTGTCTTCAACGCGCAGGGTCATCTTGCCGCCCGCCTCGGTGGGCACCACCTGCACATGCACGCGCACATAACCACTGTTCAGCTGCGCCAGGCGGTCATTGCGCTGGCGATAATACTCGGCAAAGCCCCGGGCATCGCGCTTGAGCCGCGAGTCCAGGCCCAGCACGCCATGTTCCAGCGCATTGGAATACAACTCGGCCATGACGCTGTAGAGCGCCCCGCTCTGCTCGCGCAGCCCCTGGATCTCCAGCAGCAGTTGCAGTAGGTAGGGCAAGGGGTTGTAACGCTTGAGGGTTTCGGCACGAAATTCGAAACTCACCGACCAATCCAGCGGGCACGACTGGCCGCTGTCGGCATACAACGGCCCGGTGGCCCGCAGCGGCTGCCCGGGACGCAGTGTGATTTCCACCATGCTCACATCATCCCGCGTCACACCGCGAAAGGCCGCCAGGGCCTGCTCGATGTCGTCGAAGAGCCGGTCGGGCTCACGGTTGGCGGCAAAGACCTGCTGCAAGCGCTCGACGCCAAACAGCTGGTCGTTGGCGTCGGCGGTGTCCAGCACGCCATCGGAGAGCAGGAACACGCGGTCACCCAGCGCCATGGGCCAGACCTCGGTGCGATCATCAAATGCCTCAGCCGACAGCACCCCCAACGGCAAATGCCGCGACTGCAGCGGCGCGCGCTTGCCGCTGGCGACTTCATGCACATAGCCTTCGGGCATGCCGCCGTTCCACACCTCCACCACCCGTCGCTGCGTGCTCAGGCACAGCAGGGTGGCGCAGCAGAACATATCCACCGGCAGGATGCGCTTGAGCTTGGCATTCATCTCCCGCAGGATCTGCGCCAGGCCGTAGCCCTTGGCAGTCATGCCGTAGAACACCTCCGCCAGGGGCATGGCGCCCACCGCCGCCGGCAGGCCATGGCCGGTGAAATCGCCGAGCAGCACGTGCATGTCGCCCGACGGCGTATATGCCGCCAGCAGCAGGTCGCCGTTGAACAGCGCATAAGGCGATTGCAGGTAGCGGATATTCGGCGCCGCGTTGATGCAGCCGGAATGGGCGACTTTATCGAACACCGCCTTGGCCACCCGCTGCTCACGCAACAGGTACTCATGATGCCTGGCGATCTGGTCACGCTGCTGCAGCATCGTCGCCTGCAGCCGGCGCAGGCGGTCCATGGCGTTGATCTTGGCCGCCAGGATCAGCTGGTTGTAGGGCTTGGGCAGGAAATCATCGCCGCCGGCATCCAGGCACTCGGCCAGGGCGGCACTTTCGCGCAGGGACGTGAGGAAGATGATCGGCACCAGCTCCTCCCCCGCCAACTGCTTGATCCACCGCGCGGCGGCCAGGCCATCCATCACGGGCATGATCGCGTCCATCAACACCAGTTGCGGACGCTCGCGCGCGAACAGTTCAACGGCCTCCTCGCCATTGGTTGCAGTGAGCACCTGGTGCCCCTGGCGTCGCACAATGGTCGACAGCAACAGCAGGTCGGCGGCACTGTCTTCGGCGATCAGGATCGTCAGCGGCTCAACCGCGGGGGCCAGGGCGCTCAATTGATGTCGAACAATTTGTCGAAGTTGGAGATGGCGAGGATCTTGCGCACATCGGAGTTGGTGTTGATCACCTGGACCTCCGACTCCTCGCCGCCGGCATGGTCCCTCAACAGCAGGAGCATGCCCAGGGCCGAACTGTCCATATAAGTGGTTTCCTTCAGATCGACCACATACGACTCAGGCACCTTGTAGAAACGCTCGTAAGCCTCACGAAACGCCTGGTGGCTGCTGAAATCGAACCGACCCTTGATTGCGATCGTCAACTTCTTCCCGTCCAGGGATACTTCTGACTCGATTGACATGCGACTGCTTCCTTGTCATAGGCATAGACACAAGGTGTAGCAGGCGAATGGGATACCAGCAACACGACAGACCAAATGTGGCAGGCGGGCAACCGTCAGTATTGTGATTGGCGCGGCAGGCGCTGGGACAATTCGTCGAGCAATTTCTGCTCGCGCTTGTCTTCCAATGCCCGCGCTTCGTCGATGTAGCGCTGCACCAGTTTGCGCAGGCCCTCGACGCGGGCGAAGGCTTGCTGCCAGCTCTCGCGGGCCTTGTCGAGGTTGTTCTGGTGCCAGGCCAGGCTTTGGCGCTGCTGGCCGACGGCCGTCTCGAGCTGATTGAGAAAGCCCTGGTAACCCATCAGCCATTGCCCCGACACACCTTGCGTGCCGCGTTCGATCCATTGCTGCTGGTACTCGCCACGAAAGCGCTCCAGGTCGCCCAGCTTGCTTTCCGCCAAACGCACCTGGCCCTGGAAATACCCCAGGCGCTGGACCGCGGTTTTCTCGGCTTTTTCGGCCATGTCGACCACCGGGGCCAGGCGCGCAGCGCGGCTGTTGGCCATGGCTTAGCCGCCCGGCGCAGGGGCGAAGATCGAACCCAGGTGCGCTTCGCTTTCACCCATGCTGATCTTGTCGTTGAGGCCCTGGCGCAAGTAAGTCACCAACTGCGGTTGCAGGGCGATCGCCAGGTCGGTGTCGCGGTCGCCGCCGGCCACATAGGCGCCGACGCTGATCAAGTCGCGGCTCTGTTGATAACGCGACCACAGCTGCTTGAACTGCTGCGCGCGGGCCATATGCTCCGGCGTGACCACTGCCGGCATGACCCGGCTGATGGACGCTTCGATGTCGATGGCCGGGTAGTGCCCCTCCTCGGCCAGACGCCGCGACAGCACGATGTGGCCGTCGAGCACGCCCCGCGCCGAGTCGGCGATGGGATCCTGCTGGTCATCGCCTTCGGACAATACGGTGTAGAACGCGGTGATCGAGCCGCCACCGGCCTCGGCATTACCGGCGCGCTCCACCAGCTTGGGCAGCTTGGCGAACACCGACGGCGGGTAGCCCTTGGTGGCCGGGGGCTCGCCGATGGCCAGGGCGATTTCCCGCTGGGCTTGGGCGAAACGGGTGAGCGAGTCCATCAGCAACAGGACGTTCTTGCCCTTGTCGCGAAAATATTCGGCAATGCGCGTGCAGTACATGGCCGCGCGCAGACGCATCAACGGTGCATCGTCCGCTGGGGATGCGACCACCACCGAACGCTTGAGGCCTTCTTCGCCGAGGCTGTGTTCGATGAACTCCTTCACCTCGCGGCCCCGCTCGCCGATCAGGCCCACCACGATGATGTCGGCCTCGGTAAAGCGCGTCATCATGCCGAGCAACACCGACTTACCCACACCCGTACCCGCGAACAGGCCCAGACGCTGGCCACGGCCGACCGTCAATAAACCGTTGATGCTGCGAATCCCCACGTCCAGCGGCACGCTGATGGGGTTGCGGTTGAGCGGGTTGATGGTGGGGCCGTCCATCGGCACCCAGTCTTCGGCTTTCATGCCGCCCTTGCCGTCCAGTGCGCGACCGGCGCCGTCCAGCACCCGGCCGAGCATGCTCATGCCCATGGGCAGGCGGCCGGTGTCGGCCAGGGGCACCACGCGGGCGCCGGGGGCGATGCCGGCCAGGCTGCCGACGGGCATGAGGAAAATCTTGTTGCCGGAAAAACCCATCACTTCGGCTTCGACCTGCACCGGATGGTAGCTGTCGTCGTTGATCACCATGCAACGGCTGCCCATGGCGGCGCGCAGGCCCTCGGCTTCGAGGGTCAGGCCGACCATGCGCAACAGACGCCCTTCGAGGATTGGCTGGCCGGGCAATTCGGTGGCCTCGGCATAGCCGCCCAGGCGCTTGGCGAAGCTGGTGCGATCAAGGCGCATCGGGGGCGTCCAGGTCCACGCTCAGGTCCGGCTCGGCCGGGTTCAGCGCCTGCTCGTGTTGTTGATCAAGCAGCTTGGCCATGATCTGGCTGATGCGGGTTTCCACCGTGGCATCGATGCGGCTGTGCTCGGTCTCGACCCGGCAACCGCCGGGCTGCAGCGCCGCATCTTCGACGATGCGCCAGGTTTCTTCATGGCGCTCGCGCATCGCTTTGACCTGTTCGAAGTCCTGCGGGTTGATGTACAGCCGCACATTGCCGACGCCCAGGGGCAGCAACTTGAGGGCTTCGCGCATCACGCTTTCGATCTGGCTGGAATCCAGCACCAGTTCGCGCTGAATCACCTGGCGGGCGATGTGCTGTACCAGGCCGACCATGGCTTTTTCGATTTGCGAATCCTGCTCGGCGATGGGCGCGAACAGGTTGCCCATCAGGCGCTCCAGGCTGGCCAGCTTGACGCTCAGCGCCGCCTCGGCTTCCTGGCGCACCTTGAGGGTGGTGCTGCGAAAACCGTCTTTCTCGCCAGCGGCAAAGCCTTCGTTGTAGGCCTCCTGACGGATGCTTTCCAACTCTTCCAGGGTCAGTGGCTGGACTTCCTCCAGCGGCACTTCTTCCATTTCCACCGGCGGCTCTTCGACCGGTTCCGGCTCGGGCTCGGGCACATGCGGATCGAAGCTGGGCAACGACCAGATGTCGAACCCACCGACGTCCCGTGCGCGAATCAGATCGCTGGGCGCCTCATCTTTGTTCGACATGGGGAGCGCCTTAGATCATTTCTTCGCCGCCCTTCCCACCGAGAACGATTTCTCCGGCTTCGGCCATACGGCGGGCAATGGTGAGGATTTCTTTCTGGGCGGTTTCCACGTCGCTGACGCGCACCGGCCCCTTGGCTTCCAGGTCGTCGCGCAACAGCTCGGAGGCACGCTTCGACATGTTCTTGAAGATCTTCTCCTTGACGCCTTCGTCCGAGCCCTTGAGGGCCAGTACCAGCACGTCGGAGGACACTTCGCGCAGCAACGCCTGGATGCCACGGTCGTCGACATCGGAGAGGTTGTTGAATACGAACATGAGGTCTTCGATCTGGCCGGACAGGGTGTCGTCGATCTCGCGGATCGAGTCCATCAACTGGCCTTCGACCGAGCTGTCGAGGAAGTTCATGATGTCGGCCGCGCGCTTGATACCACCCAAGGTGGTCCGCGAGGCGTTCGAGTTGCCCGAGAACTGTTTCTCGAGAATCGTGTTGAGTTCCTTCAGGGCCGCCGGCTGCACGGTGTTCAGCGACGACACGCGCAGGATGATGTCCAGGCGCACCTTATGGTCGAAGTGGCCAAGCACTTCACCGGCCTGGTCCGGGTCGAGGTAGGCCACCACGATTGCCTGGATCTGCGGGTGCTCGTAGCGGATCACGTCGGCGACCGCGCGCGGCTCCATCCACTTGAGGCTGTCCAGGCCACTGGTGTTGCCGCCCAGCAGGATGCGGTCGATCAGGCCGTTGGCCTTGTCTTCGCCCAGGGCCGAGGTGAGCATCTTGCGGATGTAGCTGTCGGAGCCGACGCCCAGGCTGGTCTGGTCGCCGACGATCTCGACGAACTCGCTCATCACCTGTTCGACTTGCTCGCGGTGCACATTGCGCATTTGCGCCATGGCCACGCCCACCCGCTGGACCTCTTTGGGGCCCATGTGGCGCAGCACTTGGGCGGCGTCGGTTTCCCCCAGGGACAGCAGCAGGACTGCGGCTTTGTCGACCCGGGAGAGCTTGGCAACAGCGGCTCGATCACTCATCTGCGTTAATCCACTCTTTCACGACCTGGGCCACACGGCCCGGGTCTTCTGCTACCAGACTTTTGATTGCGTTCAACTGAGCGTCATAGCCTTCGCTCGGGCTCGGCAACAGAATGCTTTGCGGGCCGCCGAGGCTGACGCGGTCGTTGGCCAGTTCGCCGTCCAGGCCGCCCATGCCACCCAATTCGACATCGCTGCCACCGAAGGCCGCCAGTTGTTTCTTGCCGTTGCCGGTGATGTTGTTGAGCACCGGGCGCAGCACACCGAACACCAGCACCAGGATGAACAACACACCCAGCACTTGCTTGACGATGTCCCAGAACCACGGCTGGGTGTAGAACGCCGCTTCGGCGATCACTTCGCCACGCTCGGCGGAGAACGGCATGTTGATTACGCTGACGCTGTCACCCCGACTGGCGTCAAAACCAACGGCGTCCTGCACCAGGCGTGTGAAGCGCGCCAATTCGTCGGCGCTCCACGGTGCACGTGTTACGGCACCGTCAGCGGCGTTGACCTTGACCTGGTCATCCACCACCACCGACACCGACAGGCGATTGACGCGACCCTGCTGCTGCTTGGTGTGGCTGATGGAACGGTCGAGTTCGAAGTTCTTGGTGGACTGGTTACGCTTGTCCGCCGGGTACGGCGCGAGCATCGGCTGGCCGGTGGCCGGGTCCATGATCTGCTGGCCGTTGGCATCCAACAGTGGCTGGCCAGGCTGGATCGCGCCAGCGGTGGCTGCGGCGCCACCGGTGGTTTGCGGCGCCGAGGCCGGGGCCGGCGGCTGGTTGCTCAGGGCACCCGGCACACCTTGCGGGCCATTGCTGGCGGTACGTTGTTCGCTGGTCGATTGCTCACTGCGCAGGGCCGGCTGGTCCGGGTTGAACTGCTCGGAGGTCGACTCGACGGCGCTGAAGTCCACGTCGGCAGACACTTCCGCCTTGTAGCGGTCATTGCCCAGCACCGGTTGCAGGATGTTGTGCACACGCTGGGTGAGCATGCTTTCCATGCGGCGGCTGTAGTCGAACTGCTTGCCGGCCTGGGTCAGCGCGGAGTTTTCGGCCATGTCGGACAGCAGGTTGCCCTTCTGGTCGACCACGGTGATCTGCGACTTGCTCAGTTCGGGAACGCTGGTGGCCACCAGGTTGATGATCGCCAGGACCTGGCCAGGCTCCAGGGAGCGGCCGGAAAACAGTTCGACCAGGACCGAAGCACTTGGCTTGCGCTCATCGCGCACAAACACCGAGCTTTTCGGGATCGCCAGGTGCACGCGGGCACCCTTGACGTTGTTCAGGCTGGAAATGGTGCGCGCCAGCTCGCCTTCAAGGCCACGACGGTAGCGGGTGGCTTCCATGAACTGGCTGGTCCCCAGGCCCTGGTCCTTGTCGAGGATCTCGAAACCGATATTGCTGTCGGACGGGGTCACGCCGGCGGCGGCCAGCTTCATGCGCGCACGGGCCACATCGTCGGCCTTGACCAACAAGGCGCCGGAGTTGGGCTCCACGGTGTAGGCGATGTCGGCGGCGGCGAGGGTTTCCATGATCTGCTTGGAATCCATGCCCGCCAGGCTGCCGTACAACGGCCGGTAATCGGGTTGCTGCGACCACAGCACTACGGCAAAACCAATCGCCACGCTGGCAGCCAGGCCGACCATCAGGCCCACCTGACGCAGCATGGTCATTTCCGAGAGGTTTTCCAGGAACGACAGGCCAAACAGCGGCGGCTTGCCGTCTGTCTTGGCGGGTACGTTGTCGGAGACTGCTTCTGCCATGACTTAAATCTCGCCCTTAAACCGGCATCTGCATGATGTCTTGATAGGCCTGAACCAGCTTGTTACGCACTTGGGTCAGGGCCTGGAAGGAGACGCTGGCCTTTTGCGAGGCGACCATCACATCGGTGAGGTCCACGCCGCTTTTGCCGATTTCGAACGCAGTGGCCAACTGGCTGGAAGCTTGCTGGGTGTCACTGACTTTGTTGATGGCCTGGCCGAGCATGTCGGCGAAGCTGCTTTGGCCCAATTCCGGCGCTGGCGCGACGGATTTCGGTTGAGCCATGGCATCCATCTGCATGGCGCGCATGTCCAACATCAACCGATTGAACTCAATACCCTGGCTCATGACCTTCTCTCTCCAACCTGCAATTTTTTGACACTACGCAGCGATTACTAGGGGAGGTAGCAACAAGGGTGCCAGATCCGCATCAACTCGTAAGAAAAGGCGACAAACCTTGTCGACCTTCTTACCGGTTACGTGGCGAATAGATACGCTTCCACATCCATTCCGGCGTCACGCATCTGCGCCAGCTTGTAGCGCAGGGTGCGCGGGCTGATGCCCAGGCGCTCCGCGGCCTCTTTGCGTCGGCCGCGCTCGGCGCGCAGGGTGTCGATGATCATCTGGAATTCGCGGCGACGCAGGTCGTCGCCCAGGGCACCGGCAGACTCAGCCTCTGCAACCACCGGCGCAGGCGCCAACGAGGGCAATGGCGCCGCACCACTGCCCATGGCCAGGCAGAAATCCTGGGGCTGGATCAAGCCGCCTTGCTGCAGGATCAGGGCGCGCTGGATGGCGTTATCTAATTCCCGCACGTTGCCGGGCCATGGATAACTCACCAGGCAGGCCTGGGCTTGCGCCGACAGCCGCGCCTGGGCGTGCTTCATTTTTTTGACGTGGTTGTTCAGCAGGCGCTCGGCCAGCGGAATGATATCTGCCGGGCGTTCACGCAGCGGGCGCCAGGCCAGGGGGAACACCGAAAGCCGATAGAACAGGTCTTCCCGGAAGCGCCCCGCCGCCACTTCGCCGGCGAGGTCCCGGTTGGTGGTGGCGACCACACGGATGTCCAACTGGATCGGCTTGCGCGCGCCAACCCGCTCCACTTCCCGCTCTTGCAGCACCCGCAGCAACTTGGCTTGCAGGCCCAGGGGCATTTCCGAGATTTCATCCAGCAAAATGGTGCCGCCATCGGCCTGTTCGAACTTGCCCGCCTGGGCCGCGATGGCACCGGTGAACGAACCTTTCTCATGACCGAACAGGGTGGCCTCAAGCATGTTGTCGGGGATCGCCGCGCAGTTGATGGCGATAAACGGTTGCTGGGCGCGGGTCGACTGCTGGTGGATATAACGCGCCAGCACCTCTTTACCGGTGCCGGACTCGCCGGAGATCAGCACGGTGGAATCACTGCGCGCCACACGGGCCGCCAACTCAAGCAATTGTGCACTGGCCGGTTCGAAGGCGATCGGGCCCTCGCCTTCGTTGGCCGGGATCACCCCCAGGGCGTGGCGCGCCACCAGTTCGATCAGGGCTTTAGGCTCGAAGGGCTTGACCAGGTAATCCGCAGCGCCCTGGCGCATCGCGTCCACGGCACGCTCCACCGCACCATGGGCGGTCATCAGCAGCACCGGCAGTTGCGGCTGACGCGCACGCAAGAGACCGAGCAACTGATGGCCGTCCATGCCGGGCATGTTCACGTCGCTGACCACCAGGCTGAAGGCTTCCTGCTCCACCGCGTCCAAGGCGTCCTCGGCAGAACCGACCGCCCGATAGTCATGGCCCGCCAACAACAGCGTGTCAGCCAATGCTTCACGCAGGGCGCGATCGTCTTCCACCAACAAAACCTTGATAGCCATATCCTTACTCCGCGCTTGCCGCGCATGAAAACAGCGGCAAGGTCATCAATGCACAGGTGCCACGCCCAACGCGGGAATGCAGCTGCAATTCTCCCTGATGGGCACGCGCCACCGCCTTGACCACGGTCAGGCCCAGGCCGGTACCGTTGGTCTTGGTGGTGAAAAAGGGTTCACCCAGGCGCTTGAGCACCACCGGGTCGATACCGCTGCCGCTGTCGCTGATGCACAGGCGCAGGGTTTGCTCGCGGTTGTACAGGTGCACCTTGAGCCGCGCGCCGGGGCCGCTGGCCTGGGTGGCGTTTTCGATCAGGTTGAGCAGCGAGCCCACCAGGGTGTCGCGGTTGCAGAGCAGCTCGCCGAGGTGACTGTCGCACTGCCAACGCACGTGCACGTCCTGGATATGGGCAGCGGCCGCCGCTTGCAGGGCCTGCATCAACTGGGCCGGCGTCACGCGGTCGGTCAGCGGCAATTCGCCGCGGGCAAACACCAGCATGTCGCGGACCTGGTGCTCCAACTCATGCAGACGCTCCTTCAGGCGCCCGGCAAAGCGCTGGTGCGTGGCGGCGGGCAATTGCTCATCAGTCAAATGACTGGCGTAGATCAACGCGGCCGACAACGGCGTACGGATCTGATGCGCCAACGAAGCGACCATCCGCCCCAACGAGGACAAACGCTCATGGCGCGCCAACTGGTCTTGCAGATGACGGGTTTCAGTCAGGTCGTTAAGCAGCACCAACTGGCCCGGCTCCGCATCCAGGGAACGGGTGGCGATGGACAGGCGGCGCCCGTCCTTCAGGGAGATTTCGTGGCCATCGTCCTCACGCGGCGCAAAGCAGCGGGTGATGACATGGCGCCACAGCTCGCCTTCCAGCGGCAGGCCGAGCATGTCGCAGGCCGCCGGGTTGGCTTCACGCACGCGGCCTTCTTCATCGATGACGATCACGCCACCGGGCAACAGCGACAACAGGTTTTGCAAACGGTTGGCCAGGCGCTCTTTTTCGGCCAACTCTTCCATGCGCTGGGCGCTAACTACCGCCAGTTCGCCTTTCAGCTCGGAGACCCGGGCTTCCAGCAGGCTGTAGGAGTCGGTCAGCTGGCTCGACATCTGGCTGAACTGCGAGAACGCCTGCTCAAGACCCTGGCGGGTCGGCGGCTCGACAGGCGGAACCAGCCCCTGGATGGCAGGGGCCGAAGATAGTTGGGCGGCGTGGGGCATGATGCTCTCTCGCTTGGCTGACCGTCAGTTAAACGGAACGTTGCGAGGGCTGTAGCAATAGTTGTGCCGAAAAAAAACCGCTGAAATATCAGCGGCTTGGAAAACAGGCGTCAATCATCTGCCTGTTCATCACCTTCTTTGCGGCTCATTCCGTACTTGCGCATCTTCTCCACCAGGGTGGTTCGACGGATGCGCAGGCGCTCGGCGGCACGGGCGACGATGCCGTTCGCGTCGTCCAGGGCCTGCTGGATCAGCCCCTGCTCGAGGTTACCGAGGTAGTCTTTCAAGTCCAGGCCTTCAGGCGGCAGCATGGCGGTGGAGCCGAAGTCCGGGGTGTGGCCGTTGATGGCAACCCGTTCTTCCATGTCGCTGCGCAGGCTGTCGACCAGTTGCTCGTCTTCGTCGTCGACGTAGCGGAACTTCTTCGGCAACTCGACCACGCCGATCACACCGTAGGGATGCATGATCGCCATGCGCTCCACCAGGTTGGCCAGTTCACGGACGTTGCCCGGCCAGCCGTGGCGGCACAGGGACATGATCGCGGCCGAGTTGAAGCGGATCGAACCGCGCTTTTCGTGCTCCATGCGCGAGATCAGTTCGTTCATCAGCAACGGGATGTCCTCCACGCGCTCACGCAGCGGGGCCATCTCGATCGGGAATACGTTGAGGCGGTAGTACAGGTCTTCGCGGAAGCTGCCGACCTCGATCATGCTTTCGAGGTTCTTGTGGGTCGCGGCGATGATGCGCACGTCGACGCTCTGGGTCTTGTTGCTGCCCACGCGCTCGAAGGTGCGCTCCTGCAAGACGCGCAGCAGCTTGACCTGCATCGGCAGCGGCATGTCGCCGATTTCGTCGAGGAACAGGGTGCCGCCGTTGGCCAGCTCGAAACGCCCGGCACGGCTGGTGATCGCCCCGGTAAAGGCGCCCTTCTCGTGACCGAATAGTTCGCTTTCAAGCAGCTCTGCCGGGATCGCTCCGCAGTTGACCGGCACAAAAGGCCCGTCGCGGCGCTTGGAGTGATAGTGCAGGTTGCGCGCGACCACTTCCTTGCCGGTGCCCGACTCGCCGAGGATCAGCACGCTGGCGTCGGTATCGGCCACCTGCTGCATCATCTGGCGCACGTGCTGGATGGCGCGGCTGGTGCCGACGAGGCTGCGGAACAGGTTGGGCTCGCGGTGGCGACCGCGCTCGCGGGCCTGGTCGTACATCTCGCGATAGACCTGGGCACGGTGCAGGGAATCGAGCAATTTGCTGTAGCTGGGCGGCATTTCCAGGGTGGAAAGCACACGACGGCGCTGGTCTTCGGGCAGGTCGACAGAAGAAATATCGCCTATTAGCAACACCGGAAGGAACTCATCCCAGGTTGACAGTGTCTTTAACAAGCCCAAAACAGCGCCAGGAGCGTTTACCGTCCCGATCAGCACACAAATGACTTCACGGCTCGATGACAATGAGCTGACTACCTGCTGCCAGTCATGGCTGCCGCAGGGCAGATTTTCTTCGCCAAGAAAATTCAAAATCACCGCTAAATCGCGGCGGCGGACGCTATCGTCATCGATCAGCAGAATTTTGGTTTCACGCCACATGCAATAGCAACTTCCCTAGTAAAACGCTCTGCCCAGTGTAAGGGCAATCGAGACGGCCGTAAGACTTCTTACTTTATAGACGTCTGAAATCTGAAAACAGCACTAGTTAAGTCAAAAAAGCTGGCACGGTCAAATTTATGACGCGCCGTTCGGATTAACTGCGTCTGTTCAGCCGAACAAATGGTAAACCTTTGACGCGTTCTTCGCTTGGTTGATCTGCGACATCTCTTCGAAAATCGCCTGGCGCTCGCCAGTCGTCACCTCGAGCAACTGCTGGTACACCGCCAACAGGCTCTCAAGCTTCTCACGCAACGCATCCTCGTCCACCGGCGCCTCACTGAGCACCTGCTCGATCACGTCGCGACAACCCATGTCCAGTTCGCCAATGGCGTCCCAGTTACGGTCCGCCAGCGCGCCCATCAGCGCTTCACGGGTTTCATCAATGCGTTGCAGTGCATGGCTCATGACAGGTTCCTCAAGGCCGCAGGCCTTATTCTGCTGCGCCTTGTGGCGCGCCGATGGCATCCCAGCCTTCTTTAACGGTAATCATCAAACGGGCGACTTCGTCGATCATGTCGGCGTCGTTGTGCAGGTTCGCCTCCATCAGACGGTTGGTCATGTACGCGTACAGGCTTTCCAGTTGCTGGACGTAGGCCGGGTTATCGCTTTTTTCCGCATCCAGACCATCACGCAGGCCGATCACAATGTCGATGGCCTTGCCGAGCATCAAGCCCTTCTGGGCAATGTCACCGCGTGCCAATGCGCCCTTGGCCTGAGCCATACGGTCCAGGCCGCCTTCCATCAGCATCTGCACCAGACGATGCGGGCTGGCTTCGGAGATCTGAGCATGGGAATTGACCTTCTGGTATTGGCGAAGGGCTCTCATGGGATTCATGTTTCTACCTCGTGACAGGCGACAGCGAAAAGGATTTCAGTGACTAGTATGTCGACTGGGTTACCCATTACTTTAATTCGACGACTGTTAAATAAAACCAGTGCTCAAGGCATTGGTTTTTTGCATGCCTGGCAAGCGCCCTATTATAAGTACGCAACCTCGTCCGCTGCCGCGAACCTGCTCGACTGCTGTTGGTACGCTTCCTGCTTCGCCCTCCAGCGATAGCAAAAACGATATTTCATTGACAGTCGTGGGTACCATGAAAAACATCATCAAGTTGTTAGTACCAGAGATGCCGAAAGTCGAGCAAATTCTCCCGTACTGGCAACAAATCGATGAGAACCGGTGGTATACCAACTTCGGCCCACTGGTCACCGAGCTTGAAGGTCGATTATCGCGCTCATTCAGCCGGGAGCCAGCGCAGGTACATGTTGTATCCATGGCCAATGGCACCTGTGCGCTGCAAATAGCCCTGGAAGCATTAAAATTACGTAAGGGGGGTCGTGTACTCGTCCCTGGATTGACCTTCGTAGCCACGGCGACCGCCATCATCCGGGCCGGGCTCACCCCTCTGATCAGTGACGTAAACCTTGACAATTGGCTGCTTACGCCGGCTATCGCACGGAATGTCCTGGCTGAAACGCCCTATGACGCAGTAATGCCGGTGGCCACTTACGGTTGTCCTCAAGATGTCGCAGGCTGGGACCTATTCAGTGCCGAAACCGGCATTCCGGTGGTCGTGGATGCCGCAGGTGCCTGGGGCAACCAACAGATAGGCCTGACGACAAAAGTCGCTTTCAGCCTCCACGCGACCAAGTCTCTGGGCGGCGGAGAAGGTGGGTTCGTGGCGTCGCGACACCACGCCTACGCCCAAAGCATGCGAGCATTGAGCAACTTCGGTATCGACGCCCACAGTGGCGGCCTGGTCTTCGAGGCAGGTGAGAACGGGAAAATGAGCGAATACCACGCCGCGGTTGCATTGGCCGCGTTGGACAATTGGCCAAGCGTCTCTGAGACACGGCGCAGCCTGCATCAACGTTACGCCGCACAGCTACTGAAAAAAATTCCCTCACTCAAACTTCAGGTCAAACCCATGGATGGCCTATACAGCTTGATGCTGGTACTCCTGCCGCCAGGATTTCGTGGTGTGGATATTCAACTGCGCCTGCTTGGCAAAGATATCGAAACACGCCGCTGGTATTGCCCTCCGCTGCACAGCCATCCGGCGTTCCAGGCATGCACGGCAGGCCCGCTACCCATGGTTGAGCTGCTGGCGGAGCGCTTGCTGGGCTTACCCTTCCATCTTTCATTGACAGACGCAAACATCCAAAGAGTTATCGACTGCCTGGCAGAGTTGCTAGCTGCACAGCCGGCGGCGCAATGACTCCGATGTCGGGCGACAAGCCTTTGGTTGTCATATTCACCGGCGCCAACGAGCGTGCGGTCGGGGCTTTTTGCCGCTCCCTGCAACGCGATCATATCGACTTCGTGTTGATCACGCGCAACGCGCAGGATCTGTTGTACCGCACCCGCCTGCAACGTCACCTGTTTGCTCAGCGTACGCTTGACGCCTTGGACGAAAACGAATTCAAGCGCTTGCTGCTCGACGTCAAAGCCCATTACCCCAAGCGTGCTTTGACCTTGGCGCCCAGCGCCGAGTCGATAAATCGCTTGTTACTCGGCATGCAGGACTGGATGGAGCGCGAAGGTATCCAAGGCATCACCGTCAGCCCGGCGATTTACCGGTTATTTTCCGACAAGGAAAAGCTCCTTGCAGCAGCGGTGACAGTCGGCCTGGAAATACCGGCAGCGGTGGAGCAACTATCAGAAAGCCAAATACCTTTTGTACTCAAGCCCAGAGTCGAAAGCGGCGCCCACGGGCAACGCATTTACCCGCTACTGGTACGCAATGTCGCCGAATATTCCGAACATGCCGTCAGCTATGACGCGAAGCGTTATTTGATTCAGCGCTACATAGACGGGCAGAGTTTTTACTACGTCTATTTCCGCAACGATGCGGGTGTTGTCGCGCTGTTTCAACGCAACATCGTCCAGCAGGCGGCAGGCAAGTCGATGGTCGCCGCCGAACTGGTGAGATGCCCGGATGCAGATACGGACCAGCGCCTGCGGGTACTACTCGAACAGCATGAATATTGCGGTTTCATCATGTTCGAGGTGATGGAGAGCGCTGGCCGGCATTTCCTTATCGAAGCCAATCCGCGCCTTTGGGGGCCGATGCAACTGGCTTTGGAGAATGGCTTCCGCGCCAGCTGGCTGGTTCAAGCCCGTCACACCCCGCCACAGATGACCACGCCGCTACGCTTTCTCGGTCTTTGGCGACGGGACAAATACCTCTGGCTCGGCGGCTTTGTAGGACAGTCACGCAGTGATATGCGTTTTTTTGTCGGCTCTCAGCGTTGGCTGTGGAAGGCCTGCTGTTGGTTACCGCGCTATGACATTTGGTTCTCCACCGACAGCCTTCGGCTGTTTTTCTTCGAGCTCTTTCGTTCAGGCAAACGCCAATGACCAAAGAACAATTACTGGCGCTATACATGCACTCTGGCAAACACGCCAGCTATCAACCGCTGCCTGAGTTTGTGGTCGAGCAGTTGGGTGTCGACGTTCCTGTGAACCCGCGCTGGCGCGCCGACCATGGACGCCTTGATTACCTCAAAGCACATTTTGATTTCAGTGGGCAGCGGCTGCTGGATGTCGGTGCCAATACCGGATTGTTTACCACTACCCTCGCCCACGCGTACCCCACAAGCCATTGCGTTGCTTGGGAACTGGACGAGAGCAGCGCCGACTTCATCCGCGCTCTAGCCACTGAATTCAATCTGGCAAATGTTGAGGTGGTGCAGCAGCCGCTTGACTATCAGATCGCCCAGGCCATGCCGGAGCATTTTGACACCCTATTGCTGTTCAACGTACTGCACCACGCCGGAGTCGATTTCGACGCCGCATTGGTACCCGATAAACAAGCGCTGCAAGACTATATCCAGGGTTTCCTGAAGGGGCTTCGTCCAGCAGCCGATTGTCTCCTCTACCAGATGGGGTTCAATTGGGGCGGTGATACCGCCCAACCCGTGGCAGGCCGCAATGCGTTGGTCGAAAAGCTTGCTTATATCGAGGCGGCGCTGGCCGGGACCGGATGGAGGATTGAACACGTCGGCCTGGTACTGGATCCGCAGACCCGGAAAATCGAACTGTTCGATTCGGCCGGCGCCCTTGCCCATGCTGACCTATGCGATCGCCTGGGCCGCGAAGGCGGCCTCAGCGAGTTCTACCTTCGCCCCTTATTTAAATTGGTGTGAGCATGACCACTACTCCTCCAGCCGACCGCTTGCCGCTGGTCAGCATTGCGATACCGGCCTACAACCCGCGCTTCTTTGAGGCAGCGTTGAGCAGCGCACTGGAACAGCGTTATGCCAATATCGAAGTCGTCATCACTGACGATTGTCGCAGCGATGGCATTCGTCTGATCACCGAGCGTCTTGCTGCGCATACGACTGTACCGGTCCGCTACCTGCACAACGAACACCAGTTGGGCGGCATGCTGAACCTCAACCGATGCCTGGAAGAGTCCCGCGGCGAATACATCAAGTTTCTCAACGACGACGACCTGCTACTGCCAGATTGTGTACAGCGCATGGCCGCTGTGCTGCAAGCGCGTAACGATATCTCGCTGGTCACCTCGCGACGCAGGTTGATAGATGCCGAAGGTGAGCGTCTGCCGGATATTCTCGAGACATCCGGCGTGTTCGTCGAAGACACCTGCCTGCATGGCGAGGACGTTATTTCGCTGCTCTGCGACTGGCCCACGAACTTCATTGGTGAACCGAGCACCGTAATGTTTCGCCGTGCGCAATTGATCGACAAGGTGCCACACATCTGCGCCCTGGGTGGTGTAGTTATTCGTGCCATCAACGACCTTGCATTGTTTGTGAATCTGCTGCAGGAGGGCCATCTGGCTTTTCTGCATGAACCTCTGTCGTTTTTCCGCAGGCATGCCGAGCAGCGCCAGAACCAGTCCGACATGCGAGCGCTGTTCAAACAGGGCCGCGTCGACTTCATCCAGCAGATTCGTGCACTTGGGTTATACCGCCCGCAATTCTTATTGCAGGTCCGTCGTGCGTCCTTGTCAAAACCTCAGGCTTTCACACTGTTTCGATTGCGCGACGCTTACGTTGCACCCCATTCTCAACTTGGCGATTCACTCAACGACACCGGCGCACTCACCGAAATGTGCGAATTGCTGGAGGTGGAGCGATCATCTGTTCCGGACGACGAGCCACCCGTCGGTGTAGTTATCCATGCTTATCATCCCGAAATGTTGCCGGACATTTTTCGGCGCCTGATTCAGTTGCATGAACGCCTGCATCTGTATGTCACCTGCGTGGCCGGAGATGAAAATGACGTACGCGGCCAATTAGCCACCACTGGACTCGGTTATTCGTTATTCAGGGTGCCAAACCACGGCCGAGACGTTCTACCCTTCCTGCGGGTATTGCCATTTTTACGGGCCGATAACATCCACACATTGGTCAAGCTGCACACAAAGCGCTCTCTGCATCTGGGCGCGGACAACGCCTGGGCCAGCCAGCTTTTCGATGACCTGCTGGGCCCTGTGCGATTCCGCCAATCGGTAGAGTACCTTGCCAACCCGATGCACCATCCAATGCTCGGCACAGAGCAATACCGTCAGCCAGTGAGCACCAACCTTGATGACAACAACCGCGTGCATATGCTGGCGCTTGCCCAGCGTGCGGCTATTGATCCCCAGCAAATCGATGACGCGGACTTTTTCGCCGGCACCATGTTCTTCATGCGTATGGATGCCTTGGCCCCGCTGGAACACATGCAGCTTACGGGAGCCGATTTCGAAACTGAATCCGGCCAACTCGATGGCACGCTTGCCCACGCCTTCGAACGTTTTTTTGGCGTGCTGGCAAATATTGGTAAACAGCAGCGCAACATCCGCCTGTATCAACGCTGGCTGGATACCCGGCAGTTGGCGGCCGCCGAGTTCGAAAGTTTGCCGGCGCGCCTGGCGAGCTGGCCACAACAGCCGGGCGTGTTGGTGATCGTGACCGATACCACCGGTGATATCGCGTCATTACGCGACAGCCTGGACAGTATTGGGCGCCAGCTTTACCAGGCGGCGGCAGTCGCCGTGCTGTCCAACGCCGAACCCGAGGGCGTGACGCCGGCTGATAATCTGGTCTGGTTGCCTCTGGCTGATGCTTGGCCGAGCCAGCTCAATGAGCTGCTGCAAGGCATTCAGACCGACTGGTGTTATCTGCTGCGCGGCGGCGACCAGCTCGACCCCCACGCATTGCTGTTACTTGCCGAAGGCATTGCGCTGAATCCGGGCATCAGTGCCTGTTACAGCGATGAAGACACACTGACCGCAGCCGGCTGCCAGAACCCGGTGTTCAAGCCGGACATGAACCTGGATCTGTTGCGCAGTTATCCGTATGTAGGCCGCAACCTGGCCTTCAGCCGCGAAGCCGCGTTGCGGGCCGACGGCTTTGATCCCGCCCACGCCGAACTGGCACCCCATGACCTGCTCTTTCGGTTGGTAGAGACCCACGGGCTGGGGACCGTAGGTCACCTCGCCGAAGTGCTGGTGCACCAGGCAATCAACTTCGGCCAGTGGCTTGGCGAACCCCAGGTAATCGCAAACTCCGCCGCGGTTACGCAGGCACATTTGCAGCGCTTGGGCGTGGCTCATGAGTTACGTGCGGGCCCCTTGCCGATGGTCACCCGAGTGGTATACCAGCACTTCGGCAAACCGTTGGTATCCATCGTGATTCCCACCAAAGATCAACTGCCAATGCTGATGCGTTGCATTGAAAGCCTGATGGAGAAAACGCTTTACACGAACTACGAACTGATCATCGTCGACAACAACAGTGAAACCAATGAAGCCCGAGAATGGTTCGCAGGCATGACGCGCTTGAACGACGCCAAGGTTCGTATCCTGCGCTACCCTCATCCGTTCAACTATTCGGCGATCAACAATTTCGCCGCGAGCCAGGCCCGCGGCGAGTACCTGTTGTTGCTCAATAACGACACCGCTGTCGTTGATGGTGGCTGGCTTGACGCACTTATCCATCATGCCCAGCGCCCGGAAGTGGGCATAGTCGGGGCCAAATTACTGTTCCCACACGGAACAATCCAGCACGCTGGCGTCGTTCTTGGTCTGCGTGGCGTCGCAGATCACCCCTTCATCGGCGAACCAATGCTGTCCAACGGCTACCTTCATCGTTTACAGATTGATCAGAACTACAGCGCAGTCACCGCTGCCTGCCTGATGATCCGTACCGAGTTGTACCGCCAGGTGGGGGGAATGGACGAGACCCAGCTTGGAGTTTCCTATAACGATGTAGACCTGTGTCTGAAAGTCGGCCAGGCCGGGCAATTGATCGTATGGACACCGTATGCAGTGTTGATGCATGAGGCCAACGTAAGCCAGAACAAGGTCGACAAGACAAGACTGGAAGCCAAACGCGAGCGTTTCAAGCGTGAACAATCAGTGATGTACGAGCGATGGCTACCGCAGCTCGCAAGCGACCCGGCCTACAATCGCAACCTGACGCTGGAGGGCAGTGGCTTTGCTTACGAATGCCGCAGTGAAGTGAGCTGGCAACCCTTCGCCAGTCGCGCTCTGCCTTACGCATTGTGCTACCCCGGCGACTCTTTCGGCAGCGGACATTATCGGGTGCGTCAGCCCTTCGCTGCACTGCAAGCGGCGAGATTGATCGAGGGGGAAGTGAGCGACTTGCTGCTGCAACCAGTGGAACTGGAGCGTCTGAACCCGGACACGATCCTATTCCAGCGCCAATTTACCAAAAACCATCTGGAAATCATCCAGAACACTCGGTCGTTCTCCAAGGCATTCAAGGTTTACGAGTTGGATGACTACATCCTTGATGTACCCGCCGGCAACATAACCCGCGGACTGTTTCCCAAGGACACTGCCAAGCGTCTAAAGAAAGCAGTGGGCCTTTGCGATCGACTGGTGGTGTCGACCCAGCCGCTGGCCAATGCGCTGAATAGCTTTAATACCGATATCCGCGTGGTAGAAAACCGCCTGCCAATCCAGTGGTGGGGCGGCTTGGTCGCCCGCCGCCGGCAGGGCAGCAAACCTCGGGTCGGCTGGGCGGGAGGCTCAAGCCACGGTGCCGACTTACAAGTCATTACCGAGGTAGTCCGCGAACTGACCGATGAGGTCGAATGGGTGTTCATGGGTATGTGCCCGCCAGCCCTGCGACCTTATGTCCATGAGTTCCACAGCGGAGTCAATATCGAGAAATACCCGGCGCGACTGGCCGGTTTGAACCTGGACTTGGCGCTGGCTCCCCTGGAAGACAATTTTTTCAACGCCTGCAAAAGCAACCTGCGCTTACTGGAATACGGCGCGTGCGCTTTTCCGGTCATCTGCTCGGACATCCTCTGTTATCGAGGCGACCTGCCGGTGACAAGGGTGAAGAACAATGCAAAGGCCTGGGTTGCCGCCATTCGCGAACACCTCGCTGAACCAGACGCCAGCGCTGCGGCTGGAGATGCTTTGCGCCGCGTAATCCTGGATCAATGGATGCTCAAGGAGCAACACCTGTTGGCCTGGCGCAATGCCTGGCTGCCTTGACTGGTTTTGCCACTCAATCGGCATAGGGGGCGGCCTTCATAGGCCTCTCCCCTGCCGCACCACCCGGCATGCGGGTCCGCACTGGGCGGTTCGAGAGATTGAGATTATGAGAGACGCACCAATCCCAGCCTGTCGAACCACGCCAGATCCAACGCTCGATTCAGCTCAAATAGGCTGTTACGCCACCAGCTATACGAGCTGGCCGCCACGTTTCCGGCCGATTGGCTGCTGGCTCCCAACGCCCGCAGTTCACGGTAGATCGTCGGACCGCGCTTCCGTTGCTTAAGCTGGATCGCTCGCAGTCGGTGTCGTATCCATTCATCCAGCTCTCGCCAGATTTTCGGTGTTTGCGACAACCCAAAGTAAGTTTTCCAGCCCAGGAGATACGGGCGTAGATTCTAGACAACTTGTCACAGACTGCGACCGCATGAGCGACGGGTGAGCTCGCGTATCCGTTGCTTGAACTGCTTGCGCGCCTTGACCGCTACCGCTCTTTTGACGCCTTGTGGAGATGCCCAGAAACTTGCAACCATACGCACGAGCCACCGCACTCTTGCTCTCGTTGACGCTCAAGTGCCGCTTTTCATACAGACGCTTCAGTAAAGCCATCACCCGCTGCCCCGCCCTGCGGATGCAAACGTACACGTTCGCATCGTCGGCGTAGCGCACGAAACAATGGCCTCGACGTTCAAGCTCTCGATCCACTTCGTCCAGCAGCACATTCGCCAGCAGCGGCGACAGCGGGCCGCCTTGCGGCGCCCCGCAGCGGCTTTTCTCGACCATGCCATGATTCAGCGTTCCTGCATCCAGATACGCACGAATCAGCCGGATAACCGCCCGATCCGCGACCCGCTTGCGTAAACGACCCATCAAAATATCGTGGTCGACCCGGTCGAAGAATTTCTCCAAATTAACATCCACCACCGCTTTGCGACCCGAGGATACGTAACGCTGAGCCGCCAATACGGCGTCCTGCGCAGAGCGTCCCGGACGAAAGCCGTCGCTGTGTTCACTAAAAGTCGGATCGAGTAATGGTTGCAAGACTTGCAGCAACGCTTGCTGGATCAAGCGGTCGGTGACCGTTGGAATACCCAACTCGCGTTCGCCGCCGTCAGGCTTGAGGATGACCACGCGGCGTACCGGACTGGGTCTGTAGACACCTGAGAGAAGCTGTTCATGAATCGCCGCCCACTGAGTCAGTAGATGTTCGGCCGTCTGTTCAATATCCAGACCGTCGACTCCTGCTGCACCTTTGTTGGCCTTGACCCGCTTCCACGCTCGCTTCAGGTTTTCTCTCGCAAAGGCTCGTTCCAGCAGCCCTTGGCCTGCGTTATAGGGTTTATTTTGCGGGCGATTGACCTCGTCGCTGATGGGACCTCTCACGGTTTCACCGCTCGTTATCTCCATCCGCCCCGCGTTTGGCAAGCATCTGACTTCCGGTCGTTCGCATCAACATGGCCTATGACGCTTTCTCTCGTTCGGCCCTTCGTCAAAAAAAGACTACTACGGCCTCTGCTGACTTCTCGCTCCGGCTAGCACCGTTGCCCTTTCAGGCACAAGGCGAGATCTCCCCAGGTAAGAACGCAATCCTTCCCCGCACAACCGCCGGATTTACGCAGCCTGATCTTTGACCACAAGAGCTTCGCGATTTTTGGCTCGCTCGCCTTGTATCCGGTTCTAGTCCATCGGCTCACGGTTTCGATTCACGCTTCCTCCCCACACTCAGTCACCCTCCTGCAGTTGCGCTTCACTTCGTTCGCTGTGGTCAGCTTATGGCGGAACTTTCACCCACAAGATTGCGCCCATGCTGGGCGCACCAAAAATAAAGCCCGGGTCAAGAACCCGGGCTTTATTTACAGTAAAACCTATTTCAGGACTAGACACGCCTCAATCAGCTGTCTTTCTGATTATTCAGGGCGTTGAGGGTGCCCATGACGTTGTTACTTTGCTGACGCAACTGCGCGACCAGGGAGTCCATGGCTGCATATTTGTTGGTAAGCGTAGTTTGATAGTCAGCGATACGCTGATCCAACGCAGCTTGTTGCTTGGTAAGGTCTTTGAGGCTATCGGACAGCGAGGACGCGCGCGTCGCCAGCAGACCGGTGGTGGGCTTAGCATAGTCTTCGGTTGCTGCGGTCAGACGCGCCAGCAGACCGCCCTTGCCATTGAAAATACTGCTGATGTCTGCAGAATTGGTTTTCATTGCATTGTCCCACTGCTTGTCATCGATCGACAGCATGCCAGTGGTCTGATCAGTCTCGACGCCGAACTGTGCCAGGGACTTCAAGGTCCCGCTGCCCGACAATGAGTTGAACTCGTTGCGGATCGACGCCTGCAACGTACGCATTGTGGAGTCGCCGGTCAGAGTGGCCGCGACTGGGTTACCAGCGGCATCCTTGGTCACCGCAGTTTCGGCGGTCATTGCCTTGAGCAACGCATTGTAGGTGTCGACAAATCCCTTGACGCCGGATTTGAGCGCGGTCGTACTGGTGCTTACAGAGATCGTCGAAGCATTACGTTTAGGGTTTGTAGAAAGATCGCCTGCGGTCGTCAGTGGCGAGACCGAGAGCAACTTGATACTAACGCCACTCACTGCATCGCTGATGTCGTTGGTCTTCGACTCGGCGGAGATACCGTCGATGGTGTACTTGGCGTTCTGCGGCGGATCGACGACCGTATAGCCTGTGTCGATGCCGGAATTACCCGACATAGTCAAGTCTGTACCCACACCGCCGGTGGTAGACGTCAGGATCAACCGAGAACCATTGGAGTCGTTGAGTACGTTTGCACTGAGGCCGGCGGTCGCGAATTGCGTGTTGATAGAGTCGCGCACCTGTTGCAGGGTCGCGCCAGGCGGCACACTCAAGTCGAAGTTCTTGCCTGACTGACTGATCGTCAGCGTGGTTGCCGAAGCGGTTTTGTTGACGACCGTTGACGCGCCACCGGAGAAACTAGCGGTCGTCAACTTTGAAGGCTTCGCCAATTGCGATACCACCAGGGAGAAAGAGCCGTTGGAAGCGCCCTGCCCTGCCGTCATGGTGGCGACCTTTTCATCCGAGGAGGTGCCGGTCAACCCACTGAAGCTGTTGTCGGTGCCCATTGTCTTAAGCGCACCACGAAATGCGTCCAAAGCCGCCTGAATCTTACCGATGGACGAAAGTTGAGTGGTAGCTTTCTGCGATTGAGTGTTGATCTGAAGCTGCTTCGGTGCTTTTTCAGCATTCACCAGCGACGTGATAATCGAACTGGTATCGATTCCAGAACCAACACCACTGACCGTTGTACCCGCCATCATCTTTCTCCTAATTCGGTAGTTGCCGTCTTCTTGACAGACAACGCTTCAAGAAATGACCGCAACAAGTTTCATGCCAGCTCAGACCTTTTCGTCGAACAGCACGCTCCGCACATTCGCCAAATCTTGCGCCAACTTCAAAGCAGTTTCCGACGGGATCTGACGAATGACTTCGCCGGTATCTGTGGCGATAACCTTGACAACTACCTGATGCGTGGAGTCATCAATTGAAAAGTCCAGGCTGCGTTGAGACGCCTGTACAAATTCTCGAATATCTGTAACAGCTTTTTCCAGGTCAGCCCGTTGCGGCTTACCTGCCGTCGGTGCAATGGCTTCGACCTTGGTTTTATCTTTGTCCGCGATAACCGGAGCAGGTGCGCTTTGAGGTGCAACCGGTGGATATGACGAGGCAAGTTTTACACTCATGTCCATGACCAATCTCCTCTACAACCGAAAAAGACGAAAGGGCACGTAAACGCGCCCTTCCGTCAGTCACCCAGCGCCGTTATTACTGAAGCAGCTTCAGTACAGCAGATGGCAGTTGGTTGGCTTGCGACAGGATCGCGGTAGCCGCCGATTGCAGTGTTTGTTGCTTGGTCAACTCGGCTGTTTCAGCAGCGAAGTCGGTGTCTTGTACGGTGGAACGTGCAGCGGTAGAGTTTTTCTGAATGTTGGTCAGGTTGTCCACGGTAGTGGTCAGACGGTTCTGAACAGCACCCAAGCCCGAACGAACGCTGTCAATGCCGCCAATAGCCTTGTCGATCACTGCCACTGCGGCCTGTGCGTTGAAGGCACTGGTCACGTCGGTTTGAGCGACGCTGGTTTTGGTCGAAGCAGCCGAAGTACCGGTAGCAGCGAACAGACCGGTTACACCAGCACCGTTCAGCGCGTAGCCTTTAGAGGAATCCAGGTTAACTGCACCGGTAGCGATCAGGCCGTTAGCCAGGGCAACACCTGTACCGTAAACCCCAGAGCCGTTTTTGGTAGCAACAGTGATCGAACCGGCAGCAGTCGAAGCACTGAAGTTCAGGTTCTCACCGGAATCGGATTTAACCGACAGAGTGCCTTTGGACTCGTCATAGTTAACACTGATACCGAGCTTGGCGGAGTTGGACTTCAACTGGTCAGCCAGGCTGGCGGTATCGGTTACACCGGTGAAGGTGGTAGCTTGGCCGCCAACAGTCATGGTGAACGAAGCCGGGGTAGTAGCGGCAGCAGCGCCGACTACGAACTGAGCTTCAGTGCTGGCGGTAGCCGACAGGCCGCCTACAGCGCCGTTCAGTTGGCTGGCGATGGTTTTGGCCGAAGAACCTGCTGCTACGGTAACGCTGGCAGTCTGGCCATTACCAGTGATACCAATTGCACCTGCTGCTACGCCTGTGGTGCTAGGCGCAACGCCGACGCTTTTGATCTGCTGCGAACCGATGTTGTTGGCTGCAACGTTGTCCAGGCTCAGGTTGATGGTTTCGTTGGCGTTGGCGCCAACCTGAATGGCTTTGGTGCCGTACGAACCGTCCAGCAACTTCTGGCCACCGAAGGTGGTGGTCTGGGAAATACGTGTCAGTTCCGAAGTCAGCGCCTGATATTCTTCGTTGTTCGAAGTACGGTCAGCGTCGCTCAGGGAGCCGGTAGCCGAGGACAGAGCCAGGGTACGCATTTTTTGCAGAATGTCGGTCGAAGCCTGCATTGCGCCTTCAGCGGTTTGCGCGATGGAGATACCATCGTTGGCGTTCTTGACTGCTTGGCCCAGGCCGTTAATTTGGCTGGTCAGACGGTTGGAAATCTGCAGGCCCGAGGCGTTATCTTTAGCGCTGTTGATGCTCAGACCAGTGGACAGGCGCTGCATGGAGGTTTGCAGCGAGCTGGCCGCTTTGCCAAGGCCGTTCTGGGTAGTGATCGAAGCAATGTTGGTGTTTACTGTTAAAGCCATGACGAAATCCTCGTTGGATGGATACTGCGGCTTCCGGCCCTGGCAACCGCCGGGTGTGGCCTGAGAACCTACGTAATAGTTATCGTCGTGGTAGCCGGTTGCTTGAGGATTTTTTTGATTTTTTTTACTGGCGCCGTGCCACCCCTTGCAATTCAAGGGCTTAGACCGCCCACAGCACCCGATTTTGCCGGGTTTTTTGACGCCAAATAAAAAACGCCGATGATCTTTTGATCATCGGCGTTTGCGTTTGCGGTGAATGCGGACTACCGCAGCGTCACGGACGGTGAAGAATCGCCGAACCCCACGACAGGCCCACACCAAACCCGCTGATGGCTACGCGCTTCCAGGCGGCGTCCATCACGTGCTTTTCCAGCAGCAATGGAATGCTCGACGACACGGTGTTGCCGGTCTCGACCATGTCCTTGATGAACTTGTCCACCGGCGCGTCTTCAAAGCGCCGCGCCACAGCGTCGACAATCGCCGCGCTGCCCTGGTGGATGCAGAACGCATCGATCTCATCGGCTTTGAGGTCCGACTCATTGAGCAGCTCGTGCAAATGCGCCGGCACTTTGAGCAAGGCGAAGTTGAACACCTGGCGACCGTTCATAAAGAACACACCATTACTGACCTTCAAGTGCGGCGCGCCGGAACCGTCGGTGCCGAACTTGGCCTTACCGAGGTGCCAGGCGGCGTCTTCGCCCATCCAAGTGGCGGTGGCGGCATCGCCGAACAGCATGGTGGTGTTGCGGTCTTCCGGGTCGACGATCTTCGAGTACGGATCGGCGGTGACCAGCAGGCCGTTTTTCAGGCCGGCGGCTTCCATGAAACCTTTCATCGCGTAGATGCCGTAGACGTAGCCGGAGCAACCCAGGGAGATATCAAAGGCAGCAACGTGGGTCGGCAGGCCGAGCTTGTCCTGGACGATGGCCGCGGTGTGGGGCAAACCCTCTTCATCACCGTTCTGTGTGACCACGATCAGCGCGTCAATCGACTCGCGCTTCAAATTCGGGTTGTTGGCAAACAAAGCGTTGACCGCCTCGACGCACAGATCGGAGGTTTCCTGCGCCGCTTCCTTGCGCGGCAGAAACGCCGAACCGATCTTGCCAATGATGAACTCTTCATCCTTGGCGAATTTGGCACCCTGGGCGTAGTTATCGATCCCGTCTGCCGGCACGTAACTGGCGATACTTTTTATGCCAATCATTGTGGCTTCCCAATACTAAATAGCTGGAGAACACCCCTCGGGCTAAGCCTGGAGTGCTGACAATAAAGGGGATAACCCCATAACAATCTCACTGAAAGCCGCCGCGCAAGGACCCTGCGACGACTTAGCCTTTTCACACGATACAGTGAAGATGCGCTTTATGACTCACAGGTCACTCAATTTTGTGCGCTTTGTGCAAAACGTTTCAACCGTTTGACCCCAGAAACGACAACGGCCCACCCCGTTTCCAGGGTGGGCCGTGTGGGGGCCAGCCGCTTACATCTTGTTGAACAGGCTCAACTGCGAGACTTTCACAAAAGCCAATTGCGAGGCTTCCAACATACTCTGCTGCAACGTCAAATTGATCGCTGCCTGCGCCGTATCCATATTACCCAGGTCGCTCATGGTGGTCGTGTTGGCCAGACCGACGCTGGTATTTTCCGCGGACTGGATATCCAGCGCATTCTGCCGGGCTCCCAGGGAGCCACGCACATTGTCGACCTGGGTACGGGAGTTGGACAAGTTGGCGATGGAAGCGTCCAGCACATCCTTGAGCTTGACCATGGCTCCAGGATTGCCGTCAGCAGGCTTTTCCAACTGCTGACGTAACTGACTAAGCGTATCCAGCGCATTCTGGGTTTTTTGGGTGGTAGCGCCTACCGAAAACTGGTCGCCGGATTGCGGGGTGTCACCACTCACATCGAAAGTGATGCCTGCCGCGGTCACCGTGGTACCGCCCGTTGGACTCAGCCCCGTAACCCCCGAAGCGATTGCCTTGCTGTTGGCGGTATAAGGCTGTGCGTAGACCTCGTAGGCCGTGGCGCTGGTGAACTTGATCACCGCCCCGCTGTTGGCTGGAAAAGTGCTGGCGTATGTTGTCTGGTTGGTGACGGCGCCACCAGTCAGTTGAGCCTTGGAAGCATTGCTCGGGGTGCGCGAGACACTGAAAGTGTCAGGCTTGGTTTCCAGAGTAAAGGCGCGATCCTTGACTACCGCGTCAGAGTCCGGGCCCGACGCTATGTTGCCGAGGTTGAGGCTGATATCGAACTTCACCCCACGCAGGTTCACGCTGGAACTGCCGTCCTTGGTGGAATCAAACGTGCCGTTACCTTGAATCTCCGAGGTGATGTCGTTGTTGTTTTTATCCAGTACTACGTATTGGGTACTGCTGGTGAACGTCAGCTTGTACGGCTGGCCTTCGGCGAACTTCTGGGCGTAGTCGGTGCTAGACGTCACCAGACCGGCAGACAAGGCCACTTTGTCGTCGTTGACCACCGGCGCGGCAGGCGGTACCACCGTCGGCTGGATCCATTTCGCCTGGGTGCGACCGGAGTTGACAGCGCCTTCGAGGATGGTTTTGCCCGTGTCGCCTGCACTGATATTCAGCGTGTCGGAAACCTGCAGGCTCAGCGGCGTTTCATCGCCCTGGTAACTGTAGGTGCCATCATTGTTACGCGCGTATGGCGGAGTCTGGGTTTTCGCCCCGGAGAATAGATAGTTACCCGACGAGTCCTTGCTGTTAAGCAAACCCAACACCGAATCTTCAATGGCGCCAATTTCTCCGGCAATCGACCGGCGATCCGCGTCACTGAGCGAGCCTCCCGCACGCAGCGCCAGCTCACTGGCACGCTGAAGCGCATCATTAACCGCCGTTAGCACGCCTTCTTCATTGGTCAGGGAGTTTTTCAGGCTGGTAATGTTGCCATTGAACTGGCCCAACATGTCTTTCTGTTGCTGAAGCAGCAACAACCGTGCAGCCGCCACCGGATCATCGGCGGCGGTTTGCACACGTACGCCGGAGGACGCCTGGTCCTGGGACTTGACTACGCTGGAATAATTTTCCTGATACTTGGCGGTGCTGGTGTCGTAATACTGCTGTGTAGAAATGCGCATCGTCCCAGACTCCCTTAAAGACTATTGATCAGCGTGCTGAAGGTTTCTTGCGCAGCTTTGATGATCTGCGACGACGCTGTGTAGTACTGCTGGAACTTGATCATGTCGCCCGCCTCTTCATCCAGGTTGACCTGGGACACCGAGTTGCGCGCGTTCTTGTTGGCGGTCAGCAGTGCACCGGTGGCGCTGCTGTCGGTGCCGGCCGACGCGGCCTTGGCGCCGACGGTGGAAACCAGCTTGCTGTTGGCGCCGACCAGGCTGGCGCCGCCGCTGCCGTCAGTCGCCAGGCCCACGGTCGCCTTGGTCTGCAGGTTAAGCAGAGCCTGGGCGTTGCGGTTGTCGGACTTGCCGGAAGCATTGAACGAGAATGTGGTGCTGTCGCCGTTCGCCGGCGAGCCGCCCATCGTCGTGTCGAAGCTGAAGCTTTTCGCCGGTGTCACCAGGACTCCGCTGGCATCGCGCATTGGCACGCTGATGCTGATTTTATTAGCCTGCCCAGGAATAATGGTGCCTGAGCCGATCGGATCGCCTTGGGCGTTACTCAGTGTGTAGGACTGGGTGCCATCCGCCGCCGGCGAGCCGAACACCATCTTCACCGGCATCGAATGCTCAATAGCGGTACGCAGTTGCGCGGTGTCGGCGCCGCCCTGGATATCCAGGGGCACCGTCAGCGTCGGTGATGTGAACGTGCCCGTGCCTATGTTGGTCTTGCCGGCCTCGCCTTGCAGCGGAGCGGCAAAAGCAATCTTGCTTGGATCGGTCAGGACCGTGCCGATTTCCTTGGCGCCATTGGCGGTGGGGCTGACTTTGAAGCTGTCGCCGGCCTGCACCGCGCCGGTCTTGACCGCCAGCGTGAAGCCATCGATGACCGGCGGCGGCGTGGCACTCAGATCGTACGTGCCCATGGCTTTGCCATCGGAACGCAGCACGGTGATCTTATTGAGGTCGGTACCGTCGTTGAAGCTGACCTTGTAATCGAAGTTGGTCAGCTTGCTGCTGTCTTTAATAGTGACGCCCAACGCACCGTCGCCCAGATTCCCCTGGGCCGCCTGGCTGCGCAGGGCAACGGACGCTGCATTGTTGATGTCAGTGAACATCGAGGCGCCGAATTCACCATTCAGGTCCACGCCCTGGCCTAACTGACTGTTGATGGCATCGGCGGTGACCAACGCAATACGCCCCAGGTCATTGATCGCCGGCATCAACGCATCGCTGCGGTAACGCAACAGGCCGCCGATGCTGCCACCACTGATCACACCGCCCAGGTCCAGCGTCGTACCGCCGGCCGCGTTGAGCTGGATCGTGTATTGGCTGGTATCCGACTGGCTTGGCACCGCGGAAATGGTGTTGGAGCGATCACCCAGCACCAGGGACTGACCGCTGCCCGTGCTGACACTGAATACACCGTTCTTTTCAGTGGCGGTCACGCCGATCAGCTCATTGAGCGAACGCACGGCTTCGGCACGCGCGTCCAGCAGGTTGGCCGGCGTGGTGTTTGACGAGCCTTGCACCTGGGCAATCTGCTTGTTGAGCGAAGCGATCGACGTCGTCAACTGGTTGACCTGATCGCTCATCGTGCTCAACTGGCCGTTGATGGACTCTTTCTGCTGGCTCAATTGGGTGGAGATCGAGTTGAACCGGTTGCTCAAGGTCTGGGCACTAGTGAGCAAGACCTGACGGGCAGATGTGTCGCTTGGGTTGGCCGAAGCCGTCTGCACCGCCGCAAAGAACGAACTGAGCACCGCCGACATGCCGGTGGTCTTGTCCGAAAGCGTCTTGTCGACCGCGCTCACCTGGTCCAGGTACGCCTTGGCATCGCTGTTGAGCGAGGTGCTGTTCTGGTACGCGGTGTCCAGGTATTCGTTGTACACCCGGCGCACGTCGGCCAAGGTGGTGCCGCTGCCGATGAACACGCCACCGTATTGGTTCGCCGTGTTCGCGCTCTGGGTGGTCTGCTGACGCGAATAACCCGCGGTATTGGCGTTGGCGATGTTGTTACTCAAGACCGACAACGATCCTTGAGCGGCGTTAAGCCCCGACATCCCGATATTGAGCAAACTCATGGTTCAGACCTTATAAATGAGTGGTCGCGCCCGCGGCAGCGTAATTCTGGTAACTGTTCATGGTTTTTGCGATCTGCGAAATCTTGCTGGCGTAGGCCGGGTCCGTGGCGTACCCGGCTTTTTGCAACTCGCGTACAAACTGTTCCGGGTTGTCGGCCGATTTCACAACATCTTTATAGCGATCATTGCTTTGCAGCAATGTCACGAGGTCATGGAAGCTGTCCTGGTAAGAATCGTAGGACCGGAACTGCGCCGTTTCCTTGACCATCGCCCCATCACGAAACTCGCTGGTGATTGCACGGGCCTGGCCGCCCTGCCAGCTCTGGCCGGCCTTGATGCCGAACAGGTTGTGGCTGCTGCTGCCATCCTCGGCGCGCATCACCGACTTGCCCCAACCGGTTTCCAGGGCGGCCTGGGCCACCAGGTACTTCGGATCGACACCGATACGCGCGGCCGCCGCCTTGGCCATCGGCAACATGGTCGCGACAAACTCATCCTGGGAGCTGAACGCCTTCTTCACCGGTGCCAATGGCGGCTGGGCCACGGCGCGGCCGTAGACCTGCATGCGCCCGCTCGGCACGGCAAACGTGCGCGCCGTGCTGTTGACCACATTGTCGGCGGCCGCGCTGTTACGCAACGGCGCCGCCTGGGCAACGGTGGTGGTGTCGGTGCTCGGCACGATACCGGCGAGCAGGCGATCGGTGAGCTTGCTCGGCAAGGCGATACGGCGCTGGTTCATCAGTGCGATGTCATTGCTATGGGCCGCTGCAGCGCCCGCCTGGGGCTCCGCCACGCGATAGGCCCACAGTGGACGCTGGCCATTGGAACGCCCCAGCGGGCCCTCGGCCTGGGTACCGGCGGCAATTTGCGTCGGCACATCGACTTTCTTGACCGCCTCGGCCGCCGCCGGGCCCTGCAAGGTGGCCGCCTGGGCGTCCACCGGCTTGTTCTTCTGCATCTGGCGCATCAGCACATCGGCCAGGCCGATACCGCCGCCTTCGCGGGACATCGACACCGCCAGTTGCTGGTCGTACATTTCCTGGTACTGCTTGGCGGCCGGGGTGTTCATCGGGTTGTCCTTGCCCAGGGCCTCGGTGGCCGAGCGCATGGACTTGAGCATCTCGCTCAAGAACAGCGACTCGAACTCCTGCGCCACCTTGCGCATGTTGCCTTCGCTGTTCTTGTCGCCGACCTTCAGTTGGTTCAGGCGATTCAAGTCGGAATACGAACCCGAATCCGCCGTGCTGGTCAGGCCGCTGTTACGCATGTCCATGGCCATGGCCTTAAATCACGATCAGGTCGGCTTGCAACGCGCCGGCCTGCTTCAACGCTTCGAGGATCGCCATCAAGTCGCCTGGCGCTGCGCCCACCTGGTTCACCGCACGCACAATCTCATCCAGCGTCGTGCCGGGGCCGAACTTGAACATCGGCTTGGCTTCTTGCTGGGCATTCACTCGCGAGCGTGGCACCACCGCCGTCTGGCCATTGGACAACGGCCCAGGCTGGCTGACGATCGGGTCTTCGGTGATGGTCACGGTCAGGCTGCCGTGGGTCACCGCCGCCGGCGAGACCTTGACGTTCTGGCCGATCACGATGGTACCGGTGCGCGAATTGATGATGACCTTGGCCACCGCCTGGCCCGGATCGACTTCGAGGTTTTCCAGGATCGACAGGTAGTCCACACGCTGGCTGGGGTCCAGCGGCGCGGTGACGCGGATCGAGCCGCCGTCGATGGCCTGGGCCACGCCAGGGCCGAGCATGTCGTTGATCTTGTCGACTACACGCTTGGCGGTGGTGAAGTCCGAACGGTTGAGGTTCAAGGTCAGGCTGTTGCCCTGGTTGAAACCGCTCGGCACGGTGCGTTCAACCGTGGCGCCACCCGGGATACGCCCGGCCGACGGCACGTTGACGGTGATCTTCGAACCGTCGCGACCTTCAGCGTCAAACCCGCCCACCACCAGGTTGCCCTGGGCGATGGCGTAGACGTTGCCGTCGATACCTTTCAGCGGCGTCATCAGCAGGGTGCCGCCACGCAGGCTTTTGGAGTTACCGATGGACGACACAGTGATGTCGACCACCTGGCCCGGCTTGGAAAACGCCGGCAAGTCGGCACTGATCGACACCGCCGCGACGTTCTTCAACTGCACGTTGCCCGAACCCGCCGGCACCTTGATGCCGAACTGCGAGAGCATGTTGTTGAAGGTTTGCAGGGTGAACGGGGTCTGGGTGGTCTGGTCACCCGTTCCGTTGAGCCCCACCACCAGGCCGTAGCCGATCAACTGGTTGGAACGCACGCCGGAGATGCTGGCGATGTCTTTCAGGCGTTCGGCCTGGGCGACTGCGCTCAGGCTCAGCAACAGTGCGGCCGCCATCAGCTGTTTGAATTTCAAAGTAGTCACCTAGAAAGGGAACAGCGGGCTGAGGAAGAAACGGTCGAGCCAACCGGGCTGACTCGCATCAGCAAAAGCACCGGTACCGGAATAGGTAATGCGTGCATCGGCAATCCGCGTGGAAGGCACGGTGTTGTCCGTGGAAATATCATCGGCGCGGACCATACCGGCTATGCGCACCAATTCGTCACCGGTGTTGAGGGTCATCCACTTCTCGCCGCGCACGGCAATGATGCCGTTGGGCAATACGTCAGCGACCGTCACGGTGATCGAGCCGGTCAGGCTGTTGCCCTGCCCCGCCGCACTCTTGCCGTCGGTAGCGCGGCTGCCGCTGTAGCCGGCGTTCAAGGTCAGGTCACCGTCGCTCAACGGGTTATTGACGTTGGGCACGGCGCCAAACAGAGAACTCAAACCAAGGCTGGCGGTGCTGTTCTTGCCCACCTGGGAGTTGGCATTCTTGCTGGCCTGGGTGCGTTCGTTCAGGGTGATGGTGATGATGTCACCGACCCGGAACGCCTTGCGGTCGCTGTACAGGTTCTGTTCGAAACCGGCCTGGTAGATCGAACCGTTGTTGGCCGCCGCCGGCAGTGGGGTGCGCGGCAACACCGGCGCGTAGTACGGGTCATTGGGTTTTGGCGTCGGGGCGACACAGCCCGCGAGCACGGCAATCCCACTCAATGCCAGAACGGAAACATAGCGATTCATGACCCTTACCTCACGGTGTTGCAGGTGCTCTCAGGAGCGCCCCATAGACTTGATTACAGATTCTGCGTTACGAACGAAAGCATCTGGTCGGCGGTGGAAATCACCTTGGAGTTCATCTCGTAGGCGCGTTGAGTGGTGATCATGTTGACCATCTCTTCAACGGTGCTGACGTTGGAGGTTTCCAGGGTGCTTTGCAGCGTGGTGCCGAAACCGTTCAGGCCAGGGGTGCCGATTTGCGGCGCGCCGCTGGAAGCGGTTTCCAGGAACAGGTTATTACCCATCGCCTGCAGGCCGGCCGGGTTGATGAAGTCGGCGGTTTGCAGGTTGCCGATCACTTGCGACGCCGGGTTACCGGCCACGGTGATCGACACGGTGCCGTCGTTGCCGACGGTGAAGGTCTGGGCGTTGTTCGGCACGACGATAGCCGGTTCCAGGGCGAAACCGTTGGCCGTCACGATCTGGCCATTGGAGTCCAGGTGGAAGGTACCGTCACGGGTGTAGGAAGTGGTCCCATCCGGCTGCAGGATCTGGAAGAACCCTTTACCGTTGATGGCCATGTCCAGCGGCTGCCCGGTCTGCTGCAGGTTACCGGCGTTGAAGTTCTTCTGGGTGCCGACGATCTTCACACCGGTACCCAGTTGCAGACCCGACGGCAACTCGCTGTCCTGGGTCGACTGGGCGCCTGGCTGGCGCTTGATCTGATAGAGCAAGTCCTGGAACTCGGCGCGGTCACGTTTGAAACCCGTGGTCGACACGTTGGCCAAGTTGTTGGAAATGGTGGTCAGGTTGGTGTCCTGGGCGGACAGGCCTGTTTTGGCAACCCATAGAGCCGGAAGCATGCTGTTCTCCTTCGTGCGCCTGTTTGTTGGCGCTGCGCTGCAAAAATTAGTAGTCGGTCAATAACGCGGCTATCAGCTCATCGCCATTACGCGAGTCATGGCCTGGTCGTCTTCCTTGGCGCTGTTCATCATCTTGATGTGCAACTCGAACTGCTTGGAAAGCGCCAGGACCGCGGTCATTTCTTCAACCGCGTTGACGTTGCTCGCCTGCAGGAAACCCGAGGTCAGCGTGACGTTCGCATCGGCGACGGCCGGCTGGCCATCCTTGGTATGGATGGTGCCATCCAGGCCTTTATTCATATTCTTGAGGTCGGGCTGGACCAGCTTGATGCGGTCCACTTCAGCCATCACCCGCGGGCCTTCGCCCATGGCGCGGATGCTGATGGTGCCGTCGGCGCCCACTTCGACTTTCTGCTGCGGCGGTACGGCGATCGGGCCACCGTTGCCCATGATCGGCATGCCATTGCCGGCGCGCAGCACACCCAGCGCATCGACGTTCATGCTGGCACTGCGCACGTAGGCTTCACCGCCATCCGGGGTTTGCACCGCCATCCAGCCATTGCCGTTCACCGCCACATCCAGGTCGCGACCGGTCTCGATCATGGCGCCGGGGCTGAAGTCGGTCGCAGGTCGCTCGGTCATGGCAAACGCACGCGCCGGAAAGCTGTCACCGAACACCGGCATCGAACGCGCCTGTTCCAGGTCGCGTTGGAAACCGTTGGTGGAAATGTTCGCCAAGTTGTTGGCATGGGCCTTCTGCGCCAGTGCATTCTGGCTGGCGCCGGTCATTGCCACATAAAGGTACTTGTCCACGCTCTTTCCTCTTTCTGACGCAGGCTTGCCGCCCACCGCTGTACTGATGAGGCTTAAGCAATTTGCGAACCAACTTTTTAAAAGAGGACGAAGCCCAGCAACGACGGGGGTTTGCGCGAAGGTATTGAAAAATATGGATGGAGGGATAGTCGAAAAAACGGCGGACTACTGCCGCTTACGGCAACGGCGCAGATCAATGTGGGAGGGGGCTTGCCCCCGATGGCAGTCTGTCAGCCAGATTACTCTTAGCTGACACACCGCTATCGGGGTGTAGCCCCCTCCCACATTGGGTTATTTGTCGGACTTGAGGATTTCGTAATCACGCAACTTATTGGCGATGGTGGTGTGTGACACCCCCAGGCGTTTCCCCAACTGCCGGCTGCTGGGATGCTCGGCATACAGGCTCTCCAGCACCGCCTTCTCGAAGCGTCCGACGATCGCCTCCAAACCGCCCTCCAGGGAAAAGTCGCCAAGGGGTTGGCGCACGCCGTAGTCCGGCAGGCGGATGTGTTCGACCTTGACCGTCCCGCCGTCACACAGCGATACCGCCTGGAACAGCACGTTTTCCAGCTGCCGCACATTCCCCGGCCAGTGGTAGTGGCTGAGCTTGTCCATGGCGGCAGGCGCCAGCTTGGGCAACGGGCAGCCGATCTGCCGGCTGGCCTGGTCGAGAAAGTGCTCGACCAGGGGCGCAAGGCCGTCGAGGCATTCGCGCAGGGGCGGGATATGCAAGGACAGCACGTTGAGGCGGTGATAGAGGTCCTGGCGGAATTCGCCACGGGCGCAGAGTTCGGACAGGTCCACCTGGGTGGCGCAGATCACCCGCACATCCAGGTACACCTCTTCGTCACTGCCCACGCGCCGAAAGCAGCCGTCCTGCAGGAAGCGCAGCAATTTCACCTGCAAGCGCGCGCTCATTTCCCCGACACCATCGAGAAACAACGTACCGCCTGACGTCAGCTCCAGCAGCCCGAGCTTGCCTTCGGCCCGCGCGCCTTCAAAAGCGCCGGGGCCGTAGCCGAACAATTCGGTCTCGGCCATCGACTCGGGCAGCCCAGCGCAGTTCAGCGCCATCAACGGCGATTGCCCGCGCGGGCTGGCCAGGTGGCAAGCGCGTGCCAACAACTCTTTGCCGGTGCCGGTTTCGCCTTCTATTAATAGAGGCGCATCCAACGGCGCCATGCGCCGGGCTTCACGCACCACGGCGGCCATGACCTTGGAGCTTTGGAAAATACTGTCGAAACCGCGCAGCTCCTGTTTGCGCACATTGTAGATACGCTCGCCCACGCGGTCGGCACGGTGCAGGGTCAACACGGCACCGGCCATGGCTTCGCTGTCGTCATGTTCGGAGGATTGCAGCGGTGCGATATCCGCCAGGAACACGTCACCCTTGACCTTGACCCGCAGGCCATTGATCCGCGATTTACTCGCGCGCACCAGTTCCGGCAAGTCGAAATCCTCGGCGTAGCGCGACAGCGGAATGCCCGGCACCTCGTCCACCCGCACCCCGAGCAACTGCGCGGCCGCACGGTTGGCGGCGACGATGGAGCCGCCCATGTCGATGGACAGCACCGGAAACTCAAGCGCACCGAGCAGCGCATTGAGTTCCATATGCCGACGCTCACTGGGCATCAGCCCTACCCTTTTGACGCCAAACACCCCGGCAATCGCCTCGAACTGCGGCCGCAGCGCCTGGAATTGCATGTTCACCAGGTTTGGGCAGAACAGGTAAATGGCGTTGCCATGCTCGCCACCCACCTCACCCTTGGCGACGTTGACGCCGTACTCCACCAACAGGTTGAGGATGTCCCGCAGGATGCCGATGCGGTTCTGGCAATGCACTTTGATACGCATGAAAAAGCCCGGAAAGTGGGTAGGCGCCGCGTCTTTTTGTCGCTGGGCGCAGATAGTCGTCAAGATTATGTGACAGCTTGGGGGCTTTTCCCAGCCCAATACCGTATTGAGCCAAGCAAGCGTAACGAATACTTTACGAAAATCGGTAAATTTTCCTACATGAGCGCTTTTGAAGCCGATGGAATCTTGCCCCGCACGGCGTATCAATAGGCTCATCCCAGGACATAACAAGAACGAATGCCTAGCAGGAGAGCCGTATGAAGCAGACGCACTACGTGGCCCGCGAGCCCGATGCGCAAGGTTTTATCCACTACCCGCCGGAAGAGCACGCGGTGTGGAACACCCTGATCACCCGCCAGTTGAAAGTGATCGAGGGCCGCGCGTGCCAGGAATACCTGGACGGCATCGACAAGCTCGGCCTGCCCTTGGATCGCATCCCGCAACTGGGTGAAATCAACCAGGTGCTGGCCGCGACCACCGGCTGGCAAGTCGCTCGCGTGCCGGCGCTGATCCCCTTCCAGACCTTCTTCGAATTACTCGCCAACAAGCAGTTTCCGGTGGCGACCTTTATTCGTACCCGCGAAGAACTGGATTACCTGCAAGAGCCGGATATTTTCCACGAGATCTTTGGCCACTGCCCGCTGCTGACCAACCCGTGGTTTGCCGAGTTCACCCACACCTACGGCAAGCTCGGCCTGGCGGCCAGCAAGGAGCAACGGGTATACCTGGCGCGCCTGTACTGGATGACCATCGAGTTCGGCTTGGTGGACACCCCCGACGGCCGGCGTATCTACGGTGGCGGGATTTTGTCGTCGCCCAAGGAAAGCGTGTACTGCCTGTCCGACCAGCCTGAACATCAAGCCTTCGACCCGCTGGAAGCGATGCGCACCCCGTATCGCATCGACATCCTGCAACCGCTGTATTTCGTATTGCCCAACCTCAAGCGCCTGTTCGAAGTGGCGCAGGAAGACATCATGGGCATGGTCGAGCACGGTATGCAGTTGGGCTTGCACGCGCCGAAGTTCCCACCCAAGCCCAAAGCCGCGTGAGCCTCAGCTTTTAAGGCCAGGTGAGTCTGTTCCCTGGCCCCGCGTTGCTTTAGGGTGACGCCACTGACGACCGTTTTTAAACACTCGAATTCAGGACACCACCACATGACCACCTTGAACCAAGCCCACTGCGAAGCCTGCCGCGCCGATGCCCCGCAAGTCAGCGATGAAGAACTGCCGGTGCTGCTCAAGCAGATCCCCGACTGGAACATCGAAGTGCGCGATGCCGTGATGCAGCTGGAAAAGGTTTTCCTGTTCAAGAACTTCAAGTTCGCCCTGGCCTTTACCAACGCCATGGGTGAAATCTCCGAAGCCGAAGGCCATCACCCAGGCCTGCTCACCGAGTGGGGCAAGGTCACCGTGACCTGGTGGAGCCACTCCATCAAGGGCCTGCACCGCAACGACTTCATCATGGCCGCGCGCACCGACGAAGTGGCCAAGGACGCCGAGGGCCGCAAGTAATGCATTTCGATGCCATAGGCCGCGTGCCCGGCGACCCGATCCTCGGCTTGATGGACCTGTATGCCCAGGACGCCAACCCGAACAAGTTCGACCTCGGCGTGGGCGTTTATAAGGACGACCAGGGCCTGACGCCGATTCCCGCTTCGGTGAAGCGCGCCGAACAGCGCCTGGTCGACACCCAGGCCACCAAGACCTATATCGGCGGCCACGGCGATGCAGCGTTCGGCAGCCTGATCAGCGAACTGGTGCTGGGCGCCCACTCCGCCCTGCTGCGCGAACACCGTGCCGGCGCCACTCAAACCCCAGGCGGCACCGGGGCCCTGCGCCTGAGCGCCGACTTTATCGCCCACAGCCTGCCCGGCCGTGGCGTGTGGTTGAGCGACCCGACCTGGCCGATCCACGAAACCATCTTTGCCAAGGCCGGGCTCAGGGTCAGCCATTACCCCTACGTGGGCGCGGATAACCGCCTGGATGTGGCGGCGATGCTGGCAACCCTCTCCACCGTGCCCAAGGGCGACGTGGTCTTGCTGCACGCCTGCTGCCATAACCCGACCGGCTTCGACCTGTCCCAGGATGACTGGCGCCAGGTACTGCACATCGTGCGTGAGCGCCAGTTGCTGCCACTGATCGACTTCGCCTACCAGGGCTTTGGCGACGGCCTGGAGCAGGACGCCTGGGCGGTGCGCTTGTTTGCGGCTGAACTGCCGGAAGTATTGATCACCAGTTCATGCTCGAAGAACTTCGGCCTGTACCGCGACCGTGTCGGCGCGTTGATCGTGTGCGCGGCGGATGCCGAGAAGCTGAAGGATGTACGCAGCCAACTGGCGAATACCGCGCGCAACCTGTGGTCGACGCCGCCGGACCATGGTGCGGCGGTGGTCGCGACCATCCTGGGGGATGCCGAGCTGAAAAAGCAGTGGAGCGAGGAAGTCGAAGCCATGCGTGCGCGAATCGCGCAGTTGCGTTCCGGACTGGTGGAGGCGTTGGCGCCCCACGGTTTATCGGAACGGTTTGCGCACATCGGGGCGCAACGCGGGATGTTTTCCTACACCGGCTTGAGTGCCGAGCAGGTCAAGCAACTGCGCGAGAAGCACAGCGTGTATATGGTCAGTTCGGGGCGGGCCAACGTGGCGGGTATTGATGCGACACGCCTGACACTTCTGGCCGAAGCCATCGCCGACGTCTCCCTCTGACGAAACACAAAACCAATCGTAGGAGCGAGCTTGCTCGCGAAGAACTCATAAGCTACGCGCCTATTCAGGCTGCACGCGTTATCGTTGACGTTTTTCGCGAGCAAGCTCGCTCCTACAGTTGGACTGTGGTTGGCCTTCAGTTTGTGATCATCTCAGCTTTCAACTGCGCTTCTTTCGCCTGGGCATCCGCCAACCGATACAACTCGATGCTCCCGTCCCAGTGCTCGATCAACGCCGTGCACGACTCCACCCAATCCCCGCAGTTGAGGTAATCCACCTCGCCCACCTTGCGAATCTCCGCATGGTGGATATGCCCGCACACCACGCCATGCAACTCGCGCCGGGTCACTTCGTGGGCGATGGCCTCTTCAAAATCGCTGATAAAGCTCACGGCGGTTTTGACCTTGTGTTTCAGGTACGCCGACAAAGACCAGTAGCCATAGCCGTAGCGGGCGCGCCAGTGGTTCAACCAGCGGTTCAAGGTGAGTGTGAACTCGTAGGCCGAGTCGCCCAGGAACGCCAGCCAACGGTGATAGCGGGTGATCACATCGAACTGGTCGCCGTGGATCACCAGCAGATGGCGACCGTCGGCCGTCACGTGCACCGCCTCATCCACCAACTGGATATTGCCCAGGATCAGCTTGGAGTAGCGGCGCAGGAACTCGTCGTGGTTGCCGGTGACGTAGATCACCTCGGTACCGCGCTTGGCCATGGTCAGCAGGCGACGGATCACGTTGGTATGGGCCTGGGGCCAATACATGCCGCCGCGCATTTTCCAGCCGTCGATGATATCGCCCACCAGGTAGACCTTATCGGCGTGGTAGCCCTTGAGGAACTGCGATAGGTGTTCGGCCTGGCAATCCCGGGTGCCCAGGTGCACGTCGGAAATCCACAGGGTACGAACCCGCTGCTTGCGGCTGGGCTTGGTGAACTCGGCACTGGTCATGGGCATCCCTCGACGCTGTTTTCGCGAGCTTGCGCCCTGGCGATTAATAGCCCATGACAGTCGTGCGTCAGTCCGATGACAGCGCCCGCCGGCCGCGAAGCGTTGTAGACTGGCGCCCTGCCGCCCAGGAGACCGCGATGAGACCGTCGCTCACGCTACGCCACTACCTCGAAGCGCCCATCGCCCACAGCCATGACCATGCGCAGTTGGTGTTCGGCCTGTCCGGCCACCTGGACCTGGAAGTCGACGGCCGTGGCAGCCAGGTGCGCGAAAGCAGCGTGATGGTGCTGCCCTTCTCCGCCCACCACGCCTGTGCCAGTCGCGATGGCAGCCGTTGCCTGGTGCTGGATGTGCCCACGGAGCATTGGCTCCTGCAATCCCTGGGCGAACACGCCGACGCCAGCCGCCGCCTGCTCGATCAACCGGCACGCCTGGCCCTGGATTCCCGGCAGCACCAACTGGTGCAATGGCTGGCGCACAGCCCCGTGGATGATCCATTGATCGCCCAACACGGTGCGGTGCTGTTGCTGGCCAGCCTCAATCATCCGCAGGCCCCGCAGGTGCCGGGCCGCCGCCTGCCGTATGCGGCATTCAATGCGCATATCGAGCGACACGTTGCCCATCCGTTGCAGGTCGCCGACCTGGCGCGCATCGCCGGCCTGTCGGTGGCGCGCCTGCATGCGCGCTTTATCGCCGAATGCGGGCAGACGCCCATGGATTACATCCGCAGCCGGCGCCTGCAACTGGCCCTGAACCTGCTGCGCGAGACGCCGCTGCCCGTCGGTGAAATCGCCGTGCGGGTTGGCTACACCTCACAAAGCGCCTTTGCCGCCGCTATGCTGCGCGAATTCGGCGCCTCTCCCGGCGCGTTGCGGCGCGCCACATAGGGCGAGCCTTGCGCTAAAAATCGCGAGTCCCACGACAGACGCACACACCGGCACCCTCTAGACTGCGAACCTGTCACTCCCGTTGGTTCAAGGATCGCAATGACTCCCCGCGCAGCCCTCGGCGCCCTGCATATCGGCGCACTGATGTTTGGCCTCACCGGCGTATTCGGCAAGCTGGCGGCCGCCTCCCCGGCCATCATCGTCTTCGGGCGCGCCGCGTTTGCCGTGATTGCCCTGGCAGTGTTTGCACGCTTCGCCAGCAACGCCCCCTGGAAAACCCTGGCGCTGCAGGACTGGCGCCGCCTGCTGGTCAGCGGCGTGTTGCTGGCGGCGCATTGGGTGACGTTCTTCATTGCCGTCAAGGTCGCCGGCGTAGCCGTCGCCACGCTGGGGTTCACCGCATTCCCGGCGTTTACCGTGATCCTCGAAGGGCTGATCTTCCGCGAGCGTATCCGCGCCAATGAAATCGTGCTGGTGGCCTTGGTCACCGTTGGCCTGGTGCTGGTGACGCCGGACTTCAATCTCGCCAGCGAAGCCACGGGCGGCCTGCTTTGGGGGATTGTCTCGGGTTTGCTGTTCTCATTGTTGTCGCTGAACAACCGCGCCAGCTCCGGACGGATTCCCGCCGTGCAGGCAGCGCTGTGCCAGAACGTGGTGGTCGCGGTGTGCCTGCTGCCCGTGGCCGCGCCGGGGCTGGCGGACGTGCGCGCGCTGGACTGGTTGTGGATCGGCCTGCTTGGGGTGTTCTGCACCGGCCTGGCCCACAGTCTGTTTGTTGCCAGCCTCGCGGTGATCAAGGCGCGCACCGCCTCGGTGGTGTTCGCCATGGAGCCGGTCTACGGCATCACCGTGGCCTGGCTGCTGTTTGCCGAAACCCCGACCCTGCGCATGTTGCTGGGCGGCGCGTTGATCATCGTCGCCATCGTGCTTTCCGGGCTGATGGGCAGCGCCAGCCAGGCCAGACAGCCCGCTGCAACGGCCTGATCTATACTTTAAACATCCGCAACAGTCAGCCGTCGTTCAACGGATAAAGACTCCTCGACGACAGCCATGGTGTTTTCTGCAGTTGCTGCACGCGAGTGGTCACTCCATCAACGCGATGCAGGGGTTTCATCATGGAAATGTTCATCAGCTTGTTGGTTCAGATCATCAGCGGTGCCGTCGGTGGCAATTTGGCCGGCATGACCAAACAAAGCCTGGGCACCGGGCTCAATACCATGCTGGGGGGTGTCGGCGGGCTCGTGCTGGGCCAGGTCGTGGCCGCGCTGACCGGCACATCGGGCGGCGAGGCGCTGGATGTGGCGGCGGTCGGCAGCAATATCGTCGGCGGCGGCGTGGGCGGCCTGGTGCTGACCTGGGTCGTGGGCTTCATCAAAAGCAAGATGGCCGCCAAATAGCGGCGCACTGAGGGGTCACCGCCCTGATGTGGCGGTGACCTTCATGGCGTACGGTCGTTGTGGCCCAGGTCGCGGTGTGGGTCGATCTGGTCGCGCACCCGCTGCTTGAGCACCTTGGCTTCAGGGAAGCCACCATCCGCCTTGCGCTCCCAGATCTGCACACCGTCGCAGGTGATCCGAAACGCACCGCCGGTGGCCGGTTCCAGCGCCACCCGGCCGAGGTCATCGGCAAACGTACTCAACAACTCCTGCGCCAGCCACGCGGCGCGCAGCAGCCACTGGCACTGGGTGCAATAGGTGATGACAATCTCGGGTTTGCTCAGCGACATAATTTGAGAGGCTCCTGGTGTGACGGGCTCGGCGGATCGGATGGCTATAATACCGGCCTTTATCGCCCAGCCTCGAGATTCATGATGCGCCGCCTGTTGTCCTGCCTGTTCCTGTGCCTGCTCCCGCTTCTTGCCGACGCCGTTGAGACGCCCCGCCCCAAAATCGGCCTGGTGCTGTCCGGCGGTGCCGCCCGAGGCCTGGCCCATATCGGCGTGCTCAAGGCCCTGGAGGAACAGGGTATTCATATCGACGCGATTGCCGGCACCAGCATGGGCGCGGTGATTGGCGGGCTGTATGCGTCGGGCTACAAGATCGATGAGCTGGAAAAACTGGCCCTGGGCATCGACTGGCAACAGGCGCTGTCCGACGCACCGCCACGGGAAGACGTGCCGTTTCGACGCAAGCAGGATGACCGGGATTTCCTGGTCAAGCAGAAGCTCAGCTTCCGCGATGACGGCAGCCTCGGCCTGCCCCTTGGCGTGATCCAGGGCCAGAACCTGGCGCTGCTGCTGGAAAGCATGTTCGCCCACACCAGCAACACGCGTAATTTCGACAAGCTGCCGATCCCCTTTCGCGCCGTGGCCACCGACATCACCACCGGCGAGAAAGTGGTATTCAGCAAGGGCCACCTGCCCCAGGTGATCCGCGCCAGCATGTCGATCCCGGCCGTGTTCGCGCCGGTGGAGCTGGATGGTCGCCTGCTGGTGGATGGCGGCATGACCGATAACATCCCACTGGATGTGGCGCGTGAGATGGGCGTGGACATCGCCATCGTGGTCGACATCGGCACCCCGTTGCGTTCACGCAAGCAACTGGCAACGGTGGTGGACGTGCTCAACCAGTCCATCACCCTGATGACCCGGCGCAACTCCGAAGAACAACTCAAGGCCCTGCATCCCAAGGACGTACTGATCCAGCCGCCCCTGGCCGCCTATGGCGTGACGGATTTCGGCCGCGCCAAGGACATGATCGATGCCGGCTACCGCGCCACCCGCGCCCTTGACGTTCGCCTGGCCCATTTGCGCCCCGCCGAGCCGATCGACCCGCAACTGGTAGCCGCGCGTACCCCGGGCGAACGCACCCCGGTGATCACCGCGATCAAGGTGGAGAACGACTCGAAGGTCAGCGACGACGTGATCCGCTACTACATCCGCCAACCGTTGGGCCAACCGCTGGAACTTGGCCGCCTGCAGACCGACATGGGCACCCTGTATGGCCTGGATTACTTCGAGCAGGTGCAATACCGCGTGGTGAAAAAGGGCCAGGACAACACCCTGGTGATCAGCGCGCGCGGCAAACGCAGCGGCACCGACTACCTGCGCCTGGGCCTGAACCTGTCGGACGACATGCGCGGCGACAGCGCCTTCAACCTCGGCGCCAGCTACCGCATGAACGGCATCAATCGCCTGGGCGCCGAGTGGCTGACGCGGGTACAGATCGGTGATCGGCAGGAGCTTTACAGCGAGTTCTACCAGCCGATGGATACCGGTTCGCGCTATTTTGTCGCGCCGTATATCAGCGCCCAGGCACAGAACGTCGAGCTGATCCTGGACAACGACCCCATCTCCGAATACCGCCTGGAACGCTACGGCTTCGGCCTCAACGTGGGGCGGCAGATCGGCAACAGCGGCGAGATCCGCTTCGGCGTCGGCGAGGCCTGGGGCAAGGCGGATGTGCGCATCGGCGACCGCGACCTGCCAAGTGTGAGCTTCAGCGAAGGCTTCTATGAACTGAAGTATTCATTCGACTCCCTGGATAACGTGTACTTCCCCCACAGCGGCGAGGACATTGGCTTGGCGTTTCGCGAATTCGAACCGGGGTTGGGCTCGGACCAGCGCTATCGACAATGGGAGTTCAAGCTGGACAAGGCCATGAGCCATGGTCCGGACACCCTGGTACTGGGCGGGCGCTACGGGCGTACCCTGGATGATTCGGACGTGGTGATTTCCAGCTTCCTGCTGGGGGGTGCGCGGCAGTTGTCGGGCTTCCGCCAGGATGCGATATCCGGGCAGAACATCAGCTTGATGCGCGCGGTGTACTACCGCCGGCTGACACCGCGCTCCTACCTGCCGCTGGATTTCCCGCTGTACCTGGGCGCGTCCCTGGAACGCGGCCGGGCATGGAACAACGACAATGAATTCGACAGCGGCTATATCAACGCCGCGAGTATTTTCCTCGGGTTTGATACACCGCTGGGGCCGCTGAATTTCAGCTATGGCTTCAACGATGATAATCAGAAGGCGGTGTACCTGAACCTGGGGCAGACGTTCTGATACAACGCTGCACCCGTGTTGGAGCGGCTATTAATTGTGGTGAGCGGGCTTGCCCCGCGCTGGGCTGCGGAGCGGCCCTGAAACCAGGCCCTGCGGTTTTTCTGAAGAATCGCGGCGGGCTCATTGGGGCCGCTTCGCAGCCCAGCGCGGGGCAAGCCCGCTCACCACAGCAAGTCCCCCACATTTTGATCGTCACTTCACCTGGGATCAGGACTTTTCCAGGTTCGCCAGAATGTGCCCATGCACCCGCATGCAGACACGCATATCTTCTTCGTCAACGCCCATAAACAGTTCCTGGCGCAGAGCCGTGGCAATAGTCTCGATCTGCTCGATCAACGGCTTGGCGGTGTCACATAGCAAGATGCGCTTGGCGCGACGGTCTTCCACCACGGCCTGGCGTTGCACCAGGCCCTGGCCTTCGAGGCTGTCGAGCAACCGGGCCAGGGTCGGCCCTTCTACACCGACGCTTTGCGCCAACTCACGCTGGGTGGGAGCGTCTTCAAAACGGGCCAGGTGCAGCAGCACCAGCCAGCGCGCCTGGGACAGGCCCAGCCCGGCCAAACGGCGGTCGAGCTCGGCGCGCCAACCTCGGGACATTTGCGCCAGTTGCATGCCAAAACGGTGTTGATCGGTTAACGGCATAAAAAACTCATGGTTTAGACTGAAAATAAAGTATGGCTAATTATTAGTCAGCTAAGCATGAGCCATGTCACTAGGCAAGAGTTGCTATGTACTGATTCGTTACATTGTCGTAATTGGCACACTAAATTTCGAATTCAGACTGCAAAGCGGCCCGTACGCAGTACAAAACCCCTTCAGGCACACGCCCGACAAACAGCGGTGCTATCTCCGCAACCGGTGGCAATTCGCCTTCTCCGTCAAGGAATGCGTCCTGGATCTCGCCGAGCAAATCCTCCGGCAAATCAAGGGCCTGCTCCAGGGACAACTGCTGCTTGCCGATGGATTCGGCCAGCAAGGTGTAGACGTTTTTCTCCGAGCATTGCAGCTGGCCGGCGATCTGGATCGGGGTCATGCCGGCGCGGGCCAGGCTGATCAGTTCATGGCGAATATCGGCGATTTCCTTCGGCGCTTCGGCCTGGCCACCAAGCACTTCGAGGAATGCCTGGCCGTAGCGCTCCAGCTTACGCGCACCGACGCCGCTGACCCGTGCCATTTCGGCCATGGTGGTGGGCTGCTCGCGCAGCATCTCCAGCAACGTGGAGTCGGGAAAAATAACGTACGGCGGCACGCTGTGTTCCTGGGCCAGTTTGCGTCGCAGGGTACGCAGGGCTTCCCACTGTTCGCGCTCCTCGCCCCGTACAAGCTGGCTGGCCTGGCTGGTGCTGGTCTTGGCGGTGGTTTGCGGCTTTAGGTCGCGGCGCAGCTCCAGGCTCACCTCGCCCTTGAGCAACGGCCGGCAGCTGTCGTTCAGGCGCAGGCCGCCATACCCTTCGATATCGATGTCCACCAGACCGCGCGCGACCATCTGTCGGAACAACGAACGCCATTCGCCCTCGGCACGGGCCTTGCCGACGCCGTAGACCGAGAGTTTCTCGTGGCCGAAGCTGCGTACTTTTTCGTTGTCCTTGCCCAGCAATACATCCACCAGATGACCGACGCCATAACGCTGGCCGGTGCGATAGATCGTCGACAACGCCTGGCGGGCGGGCTCGGTGGCGTCCCAGGTCTGCACCCCATCGATGCAGTTATCGCAGTGGCCGCACGGTTGCGGCATGTCCTCGTCGAAGTAGGCCAGCAAGGTCTGGCGGCGGCAGCGGGTCTCTTCACACAACGAGAGCATCGCGTCGAGCTTGTGCTGCTCCAGGCGCTTGTGGCGCTCATCGCCTTCGGAGTTCTGCAGCATCTGCTTGAGCATCACCACGTCCTGCAGGCCGTAGACCATCCAGGCATCCGCCGGCAGGCCATCACGGCCGGCACGACCGGTCTCCTGGTAATAGGCCTCGAGGGACTTGGGCAGGTCCATATGGGCCACGAAGCGCACGTTGGATTTGTCGATGCCCATGCCGAACGCTATGGTGGCCACCATGATCAGGCCTTCCTCGTTGAGAAAACGCTTCTGGTGGGCAGCGCGCGTTTCGTTGGGCAGTCCGGCGTGGTACGGCAGCGCCGGGTAGCCCTGCTCGCAGAGGAACGCGGCCACTTCATCGACCTTCTTGCGCGACAGGCAATAGACAATGCCCGCATCGCTGCGTCGCTCGGAAAGGAATGCCAGCAACTGCTTGCGCGGCTGCTCCTTGGGTACGATGCGGTAGAAAATATTTGGCCGGTCGAAACTCGACAGGAACCGCTCGGCGTTCTGCAGGTGCAGGCGCTCGACGATTTCTTCACGGGTGCGCTTGTCGGCCGTGGCGGTCAGGGCGATGCGCGGGACGTCCGGGAACAGCTCCGCCAGTTGACCGAGCTGCAAATATTCGCGGCGGAAATCATGCCCCCATTGCGATACGCAGTGGGCTTCGTCGATGGCGAACAGGGCAATTTCCAGGCTCTGCAAAAACGCCAGCATGCGCGGCTGCACCAGGCGCTCAGGTGCCAGATAAAGCATCTTCACTTCACCGCGCTTGATCCGCGCGGCCAGGTCGCGTTGCTGCTCGGCACTGAGGGTGGAGTTCAAGGCGGCGGCAGCGACGCCAAGTTCTTCCAGGGTCGCAACCTGGTCGTCCATCAACGCGATCAGGGGCGACACCACCACTGCCAGCCCGTTGCGCAACAACGCCGGCACCTGGAAGCACAACGACTTGCCACCACCGGTAGGCATCAGGACCAGGGCATCACCGCCCTTGGCCACGCGCTCAATGATCGCACCCTGGCGACCACGAAAGCTGTCGTAGCCGAAGATGTCCTTGAGGACGCGTTGAGCCTGATCGAGCATGTATAACTCCAACAAAATAGTGCCGAAATCCCTCTGTACAGGCTGGTCGAAAAAATACGGGCTCACGGAAAATAATCCGTAAGCGAAGTTTTCTCGACCTGGCGCTTGGCCTGCAGGGGCATCACAAAACGCGGCAGTATACCCGAGCGTCATCCGGCAAAGGGCGCCGCTGACGAATTGCAGCCCGTCTCTAAAACCTGGCAAATATGCACGCCGACTGGCTTGGGCGCGCAAGAAAGCCTAGAATTCAGCATCGTTTATTCCCAAGGTAGTCCTTCAATGTCCTTCGCTGAGCAACTAACCCGCCTGCAAGCCTTCCTCGACGCCGATGAGCTGCATGACGAGGCGCTGGACTACGTGGCCGCCCACGGCTACCTGACCGCCCTGTCGATCTGCTCCGAGGTCGTTCCCGACCGTGAATGGATCGACGCACTGTTCGCCGAAGAGCCGCACTACGCCGACGCCGCCCAGCGCGAAGAAATCGAATCCACCCTGCTGGCCCTCAAGGCTCACATCTCTCGCCAACTGGCCTCCGATGAAGAGTTCGAGTTGCCGTGCGAGCTGGACCTGGGCGAGGAGCCGGACGACTCCGACCTGCGCGGCTGGTGCATCGGCTTCATGGAAGGTGTGTTCCTGCGTGAAGCCGCCTGGTTCGAAACCGCCGAGGAAGAAGTCAGCGAAATGCTTTTGCCGATCATGGTCGGCTCGGGGCTGTTTGAGGAAGAAGCTGAATTTTCCGACATCGCCGCCGACGCCAACCTGATGGACGACATGATCGTACAGATCCCCGAAGCGCTGACCGCCCTGTACCTGCTGTGCAACGCCCCTGACGAAAAACCGGCGATCCTCAAGCCACGCCACCACTGAGTCGCTTGCCCGTGACACCCATGGGCAATCGCTCGCTGCTCCTGCGCTACGTGCTGCTGGCCATCGGCTGGCTGAGCGTAGCGTTGGGAGTGATCGGTATTTTCCTGCCGGTATTGCCGACCACCCCCTTCCTCCTGCTCGCCGCCGCCTGCTTCGCTCGAAGCTCCCCGCGTTTCTACCAGTGGCTGGTGGAACACCCGCGCCTGGGCCCCTGGATTCGTGACTACCTGGACGGCAACGGCATCCCGCTCAAGGGCAAGGTCTACGCCATCGGCCTGATGTGGCTGAGTATCGGTTTTTCCTGCTACCTGGTGCCGTTGCCATGGGCACGTGGCTTCATGTTGACCAGCGGGGTGCTGGTGACAATCTACATCCTGCGCCAGAAAACCTTGCCACCGCGCTGAGCGCCCCCTGCGACATTAGATCCCACACGACCTTGGTCGACACTGACTAACCCCAGGCATCATGCGAGACTGTCCAACCGGGCCTGGAATGCCTGGGTGTTCTCATGCTCGGAGTTACCATGACGCTGTCCAGCGGGCTGATCGCCGCCGTTGCCCTGGCCTATATGGCCATTATGTTTGCCATCGCCTTCTACGGTGACCGCCGCCGCGCGCCGCTGCCGCCGCGCATGCGTGCCTGGGTCTATAGCCTGTCGCTGGCCGTCTACTGCACCAGCTGGACCTTCTTCGGCGCCGTAGGCCAGGCCGCCGAACAGCTGTGGGCGTTCTTACCGATCTACCTGGGACCGGTGCTGTTGCTGGTGTTGGCACCCTGGGTCCTGCAGAAGATGATCCTGATCAGCAAGCAGGAAAACATCACCTCCATCGCCGACTTCATCGCCGCACGCTATGGCAAATCCCAGTCCCTGGCGGTGGTGGTCGCGCTGATCTGCCTGGTGGGCGTGCTGCCTTATATCGCCCTGCAACTCAAAGGCATTGTGCTGGGGGTCAACCTGCTGATTGGCGCAGGTGCCGATACCACCGGCACCCGAGCCCAGGACACGGCGCTGATCGTGTCCCTGGTGCTGGCGCTGTTCACCATTGTGTTCGGTACCCGCAACCTCGACGCCACCGAACACCACCGCGGCATGGTGCTGGCGATTGCGTTTGAATCGTTGGTGAAGCTGTTCGCCTTTCTCGCGGTCGGGGCGTTTGTGACCTACGGCCTGTACGACGGTTTCGGCGACCTGTTCAGCCAGGCGATGCTCGCGCCACGCCTGGAGGAATACTGGAAGGAAACCATCAACTGGCCGTCGATGGTGGTGCAGACCGGCGTCGCCATGATGGCGATCATCTGCTTGCCTCGGCAGTTCCATGTGACGGTCGTGGAGAACATCGACCCCCAGGATCTGCGCCTGGCCAAGTGGGTGTTCCCGGCCTACCTGATCCTCGCCGCGCTGTTTGTCGTGCCGATCGCCTTGGGCGGCAAAATGATGCTGCCCGGCTCGGTGCTGCCGGACTCCTACGTGATCAGCCTGCCCATGGCCGAAGCCCACCCGGCCCTCGCCGTGCTGGCGTTTATCGGCGGTGCGTCGGCGGCCACCGGCATGGTGATCGTGGCGAGCATCGCCTTGTCGACCATGGTCTCCAACGACATGCTGCTGCCCTGGCTGCTGCGCCGTTCCAGCGCCGAGCGGCCGTTCGAAGTGTTCCGCCACTGGATGCTGTCGGTGCGCCGGGTCAGCATCGTGATCATCCTGCTGCTGGCGTATGTCAGCTACCGCCTGCTGGGCTCCACCGCGAGCCTGGCGACCATCGGCCAGATCGCGTTTGCCGCGGTGACTCAACTGGCCCCGGCCATGCTTGGCGCACTGTATTGGAAGCAAGCCAACCGACGCGGTGTATTTGCGGGGCTGGCGGCGGGTACGTTCCTGTGGTTCTACACCTTGGTCCTGCCGGTTACCGCGAAAAGCCTGGGTTGGTCCCTCGCCATTTTCCCGGGGCTGACGTGGATGCATTCGCACCCGCTCGGTTTGTCCGTCACCTCACTGACCCTGGGCACCGTGTTCTCCCTGGCCGGTAACTTCACGCTGTTCGTGTGGGTGTCGATGCTGTCGCGCACACGTGTCTCGGAACACTGGCAAGCCGGGCGCTTTATCGGCCAGGAAATCAGCCAGCGCGCCAATGCCCGCTCGATGCTGTCGGTACAGATCAGCGACCTGCTCAGCCTGGCCGCGCGGTTTGTCGGCGAAGAACGGGCCCAGCAGAGTTTTATCCGCTTCGCCTATCGCCAGGGCAAAGGCTTTAACCCCAACCAGAATGCCGACAACGACTGGATCGCCCACACCGAGCGATTGCTGGCCGGTGTGCTCGGCGCATCCTCGACTCGGGCCGTGGTGAAAGCGGCGATCGAGGGGCGGGAAATGCAGCTCGAGGACGTCGTACGTATCGCCGACGAAGCCTCGGAAGTGCTGCAATTCAATCGCGCGTTGCTGCAGGGCGCTATCGAGAACATCACCCAGGGCATCAGTGTGGTGGACCAGTCCCTCAAGCTGGTGGCCTGGAACCGGCGTTACCTGGAGTTGTTCAATTACCCGGACGGGCTGATCAGCGTAGGCCGACCGATTGCCGACATCATCCGCTACAACGCCGAGCGCGGCCTGTGCGGGCCGGGGGAAGCCGAGGTCCACGTGGCGCGCCGCCTGCATTGGATGCGCCAGGGCCGCGCGCATACCTCAGAGCGGCTGTTCCCGAATGGGCGGGTGATCGAGCTGATCGGCAACCCGATGCCCGGCGGCGGCTTCGTCATGAGCTTCACCGACATTACCGCGTTCCGCGAGGCCGAGCAGGCACTCACCGAGGCCAACGAAGGCCTCGAGCAACGGGTGACCGAGCGCACCCACGAACTGTCGCAGCTCAATGTGGCGCTCACCGATGCCAAGGGCGTTGCCGAGTCCGCCAGCCAGTCAAAGACGCGCTTCCTCGCGGCCGTCAGCCATGACCTGATGCAACCGCTGAACGCCGCCCGCCTGTTCTCCGCTGCCCTTTCCCACCAGAACGACGGCCTGTCCAGCGAAGCCCGGCAACTGGTACAGCACCTGGACAGCTCGCTGCGTTCGGCCGAAGACCTGATCAGCGACCTGCTGGATATCTCGCGTCTGGAAAACGGCAAGATCAACCCGCAGCGCCAGCCCTTTGTGCTCAACGAACTGTTCGACACCCTCGGCGCGGAATTCAAGGCCCTGGCCCAGGAACAAGGCCTGCGTTTTCGCCTGCGCGGCAGCCGCTTGCGCGTCGACAGTGACATCAAGTTGCTGCGACGGATCTTGCAGAATTTTCTGACTAACGCTTTCCGGTATGCCGACGGCCCGGTGCTGCTGGGCGTACGTCGGCGCAAGGGCGAGCTGTGCCTGGAAGTCTGGGACCGAGGCCCTGGGATCCCGTTGGATAAACAGAAGGTGATCTTCGAAGAGTTCAAACGCCTGGACAGCCACCAGACCCGCGCCGAGAAAGGCCTGGGCCTGGGTCTGGCGATTGCCGACGGCCTGTGCCGGGTGCTGGGCCATCGCCTGAGCGTGCGCTCATGGCCCGGCAAGGGCAGCGTGTTCAGCGTGCGTGTGCCGCTGGCACGCAACCAGGCCAGCCCGCAGGTCAAGCCTACCCAGGAGAACGGCCTGCCGTTAAGCGGCGCGCAAGTACTCTGCGTGGACAACGAAGAGAGCATCCTGATCGGTATGCGCAGCCTGCTGACACGCTGGGGCTGTGAAGTGTGGACCGCCACCGACCAGGCCCAATGTGCGGCGCTGCTGGAGCAAGGCGTACGCCCGCAACTGGCACTGGTGGATTACCACCTCGACCACGGTGAGACTGGCACCGAGCTCATGGGCTGGCTGCGGGCGCAAATGGCGGAGCCGATTCCCGGCGTGGTCATCAGTGCCGACGGCCGCCCGGAGATGGTGGCAGAGGTGCATGCGGCGGGGCTGGATTACCTCGCCAAACCGGTGAAGCCCGCCGCGCTGCGGGCGTTGCTGAGTCGACACTTACCGCTATAAACCGGATGTACTCAGTCAACATGTGGGAGGGGGCTACACCCCTTCCACCTTTCGGATTGTGTTTATTCGGGAAGGTGCGCCACGCCGTCGGCGTCGGTCATCGCCCGCTCCAGCAAATCCGCCGGCAGGCTTTTGCTGGCACGCGCACCGAGCAACCTTAATTGCTCGGTGCGACTGACCAGGTTTCCGCGCCCATCTGTCAGCTTGTTCCGCGCCGCGCTGTAAGCCTTATCCAACTGCTGCAGACGATTGCCCACCTCATCCAGATCCTGGATAAACAGCACGAACTTGTCGTACAGCCACCCGGCGCGTTCGGCGATTTCGCGGGCGTTCTGGCTTTGACGCTCTTGCTTCCAGAGACTGTCGATCACCCGCAGGGTGGCGAGCAGCGTCGTTGGGCTGACGATCACGATATGCCGGTCGAAAGCTTCTTGGAACAGATTCGGTTCGGCCTGCAAGGCCGCGGAAAAAGCGGCTTCGATCGGCACGAACAACAACACGAAATCCAGGCTGTGCAGGCCTTCCAGGCGTTTGTAATCCTTACCGGCCAAGCCTTTGACGTGATTGCGCAGCGACAGTACGTGCTGCTTCAAGGCTGCCTGGCCGATCACCTCATCATCCGCTGCGACATACTGCTGGTACGCGGTCAGGCTGACCTTGGAGTCCACCACCACCTGCTTGTCACCGGGCAGCATGATCAGCACATCCGGTTGGAAGCGCTCACCGTCCGGGCCCTTTAAGCTGACCTGGGTCTGGTACTCGCGGCCCTTCTCCAGACCGGCGTGCTCCAGCACCCGTTCGAGGATCAGCTCGCCCCAGTTGCCCTGGGTTTTCTGGCCCTTGAGGGCGCGGGTCAGGTTGGTGGCTTCGTCTGACAGACGCAGGTTCAGCTGCTGCAGGCGTTCAAGCTCCTTGGCCAGGGAAAAGCGCTCGCGAGCCTCGTTCTGATAGCTCTCTTCCACGCGTTTTTCGAAGGACTGGATGCGTTCCTTCAAGGGGTCGAGCAACTGGCCCAGGCGCTCCTGGCTGGTCTCGGCAAAGCGCTGCTCGCGCTCATCGAAGATCTTGCCGGCCAGCTCAGCGAACTGCGCACGCAACTCGTCCCGCGAGCCTTGCAGGTCGGCGAGGCGCTGCTGATGGCTTTCCTGCTGCTCGCGCAGTTCGGCGCGCAAGGCGGCCGACAGTGCGTCGAGGCGGCGTAATTCGGTTTCCTTGGCGCTGCGGTCAAGGTTCCAGGCGTGGGCGGCGTCGCGGGCGTTGTCGCGATCGATCTGCAACAGCTCGACCTCGCGGCGCACTGCAGCCAGGTCAGCTTGCTTGGCGGCGTTGGCCTGGCTCAGATCGCTGATTTCATCGCGACTGGCATCCAGTTGAGCGGCGAGGCCCTCCTGGGCCAGTTGCGCAGTGGCCAGGCGCTCTTCGAGCAGTTCCCAGCCAGTGGTCCGCGCGGTCAACCGCCGCTGAATCTGCCAGCACACCGCCAATAAAGGCACTGTGGCGCCAGCCAGGCCCAGGGCAACACTGGTCCAGTCAAAAACCATAGCCATTTCTGCCATCACCGAAAAGGAGCAAGGTTAACCAAGCGTAGAGCGTGAGGACAGCTCAGTCTTCGACCTGACCCAGTTCCCGTTGGGCACGGCGGTCACCGGCACGGGCGGCCAGGCGCAGCAGATCGTGGCCGATGCGGCGGTCGCGGGCGTTGCCGCACTCGCGGCACATCAATTGGCCCAGACGGCTTTGCGCAGCCACTACGCCCTCACGGGCCGGCTGCTTGAGCAAGCGCCCGGCGAAGTGTTTGATGTTGGTGCTATGGCCCAGGCGTGGGCTGTCGAGCAACCACAGGGCGACTTTCAAGGAAAAACGCTTGGGTGCGGTAACAGTCTGGGGGGTGTCGGTAACAGAAGGTGATACTAAGCGAAACTTCATAAAGCACTGTGGGACAGAACGGAAGGCGCGCCACTCTACTCTTTTTTTCGCACAGGTAAAGCTGAAAAAACCCGGCACGCCCGTTCTAGAGCAAGCGCTTGGGACAATCCACAGAAGCTGTGGATAACTCAGTGGACAACCAGCCTTTAACTCGCGCAAAGGCCCATGGAACGGGGCCCACAGTCAAACTGACGATTTTTTCACCAATAAAAAAAAGCCAGATTTTTCATTGACTTAAATTTCCATTGCAGGCAAATGGCGGCCCTGTCCAGCGATTGACAGCCCGGTTACACACGCCGCAACTAATGTGCACAAGTACCGATCCGATGGTTATATCCCCGGCTTTTTTTGAAGCGATAGCCTTCAAAAATGTTACCGCCGAGGCAAAACAGGGACTTTTCAAATCTTTGCCAGCTCGCCACACTGCCCGACGGACAACACAACGCTGAGTGGGCCGATGAAAGGAATGCTGTTATTCGCCGTGTTGTTACTGGCCATCTGTGCCATTTCATTAGGGATAAATGTCGTACTGCCATCCCCGGATGGGGCGTTGTTTGCCATCGCCATCCTGCTATCGGCCGCGTTCACCGCCGTGAGCCTGTGCATCGAGCTGGGTGAAGGGCGTATCGATGACATGGGCGATGTGATGAAGATGGTCGAGACCGGCCAATCCTTGCGCCTGACCCTGGCCGCCTATGGGTTGGGTTGTTCCCTGGCCGCCGCCGTCACGGTGCTGGTGTATCGCGGCCTGCTGGGCGGCTGATTGAAGTTTTTTGACTAGCACGCTTCCATTGCCTGTTTCAATCCGTTACTATCCGCAGCGTTAGTACCAAGCTGAAAGTCAATTCTGGTCGAACAACTCCCCTGAACAACACGGGATCGACCACCTCGATGGTTTCCAGGTATCACTTGCGACGACACTGCCTTTGAACAAGCAAAGGGTGCCGCGAAGTTTTAATACTCTGACCGAACCAACCTGCAAATTGATCAGGATCTTCACCCCGGGCCCAGAACCTTTGCCCTTGTTGTGTTGCCTGCCCTCCTAAGTACCTACCTGCCAGCCCAAGCGCGCCTAACTTAATCAGCGCTTCAAACTGGCTGCTTTGTTCCAGTCGGGTTCTTCGTTTGATCAATGGTGATCAACGTTACTGGAACGTTTTAACGTTGCACGGTTCTTATCCGTGTCATTTGTAGGAACACCAATAATATGTCCGCTATCCACACTCAGGATGCCATTCGCACCCTCACCAACGCTTTTGCCCCAATGAACTGCCTGATCATGGCCGCTCGCAAAGGCTGCTTCAGCTTCACCCTGGTCAACGAACACGGCATCGCCCGTCACAGCGAACGCCTGTACCCCGATCAATACTCCAGCGCTGAACCGCTGCAGGCCGTGATCGAGCGTACCCGTCAGGCACTGGTTGCCTGATCGACCCGAGTCGCTGAAACACAAAAAACCCTGTTTAAAACACAGGGTTTTTTATTGCCCGTCATTCTTGCCTCGAGTATTTGCACTAAGTTCAAATCGATATAAACGTTATAACTGGTTGAAGAAGATGTTTTAAAAACAGTCCTTTACCTCATGAATATGACACTACACTTCAACTCAAGCGGCATGATCCGCTTCCGACGAGCCTGAGAGCCGATCCACTGCTGCCAAGCCCCCTTTCTCAGGGCTCGTCGACCCTTTTCACGGATTGAGGCATGTATGGGTATCGCAGCCAGTGAATTGTGTCGCTATGTGATCCGGCCGACCTTGACGTACCTCGGCCAGCAGAGCCCAACGGCTGAGTCACTGCTGCTGGGTATCGCCGCCAGCCAGTCGGAATTGGGTTCTGCCCTGCATGATCGACGCGGCCACGGCCTGTACAGCATCACCGAACCTCGCCATCGCGCCTTGTGGGATAACTACCTGGCGCTCGATCCCGAGCGTGCCAGCCTGGTACGCGGGCTCGCCAGCCAACACGCCTTTCTCAGTGCGCCCCAACTGGAACTCACCGTAAACCTGCGTTATGCCACGGCCATCGCCTGGCTCCTGGTCGAACAACACAGCCCCGCCCTGCCACCACCCGGTGATGTTTTAGCCATGGCGCGTATCTGGAAAGAAATATTTCATCCTCAAGGAAGGCTGCGGGATTTCACCCAGGCCTGGCAAACCTGTGTTTCGCCCTTGAATCACGTGGCCTGCTGACCGGGCAATTTGCAAGATTCGGCAAAAAAGCCGAATTTTGGTCGGATTGTCCTACAAAACCGCTCTATCTCCTGCATTACAGCCTATAGCGCGATGTTAATTTTATTGATACTTTCCGCTGCGGTGATCACCACGGAGTTCTAATAATGAAAAAAGTAATGCTCAAGACCACACTTAGCCTCGCCGTTGCCATGGCATCCTCCCAACTGTTCGCAAGCGGTTTCGCACTGAACGAACAGAGCGTCAGCGGGATGGGTACGGGTTTCGCAGGTCGCTCCTCTTCTGCCGATGATGCAAGCACTGTCTACGGTAACCCGGCCGGTATGTCCCGTCTGAATGGCCAACAAATCACCGGTGGTGTCGCTGCCATTGATGCGTCGACCGATATCAGCAATACCGGTGGCAACTCTCGCGGTTCCAACAAAGGCGACATGGTTCCGTTCACCGCGGTGCCATTCGGTTTCTACACCAACAAACTCAACGATCAGTGGGCTATCGGCTTCGGTGTATACGCACCGTTCGGCCTGGTGACCGACTATGAAAACGGCTTCCAGGGTCGCGGCTTCGGCAGCAAGAGCGAAGTGAAGGTCATGACCTTCCAGCCAACTGTCAGCTATGCGTTCAATGATCGTGTATCCATCGGCTTTGGCCCGACCATCAACCGGATTTCCGGTGTGCTTGAGTCGGACAAGACCCTCAGCCCGCTTGCCTCCGACACCAACGTCAAAATCAAGGGTGACGATACCGCCCTGGGTTTCAACGTCGGCGTATTGGTCCAGGCCACCGACACCACTCGCGTGGGCCTGACCTACCACTCGAAGGTCAAGTACAAGCTGGAAGGCCACACCACGGTCAGCGGCCCAGCGGCCACTCAACCGTTCCTGCGTAACAACCGTTACGACGCTTCGTTGAAAATCGACACCCCAGAGTCCTACGACCTGTCGGTCACCCAAGACCTGACCGACGCCTGGAAACTCTACGGCGGTGCAACCTGGACGCGTTGGAGTCGCCTGAAAGAGATCACCGTCAACAACGAAGGCGTAACAGCTGCAGGCGGCTTACTGGCGCCAAGCCAACTGGGCTCTATCACTGAAGAACAAAATTGGCACGACACCTGGGCCTACGCCGTGGGTACCTCGTATCAGTTGACCAAGCAAGTCGTGCTGCGTACCGGCCTGACCTTCGACCAATCCCCGGCCAACAACACCGATCGTTCGCCGCGCATCCCGACGGGCGACCGTACGATCTTCAGCGTGGGCCTGGGCTACAAAGTCATGGATAACATGACCGTCGACCTGGCGTATTCGTACCTGAAAGAAGAAGACGTCAAGATCAACCAGACGGCTAACGCCCCGTCGACAGCCAGTTACCGCGCCAAGTACGAAAACAGTGCCAACGGTTTCGGCCTGGGCATGACCTACACCTTCTGATCCGGACGGGTGTAAAAAAGCCCCGCTCTCCTGCAAGGGAGGCGGGGCTTTTCAGTGCCCGATAATCAGGGTTTGGACGCTATCGCCTGCTCCACCGCCTTGATCAGGTCGGGGCTGTCCGGCTTGGTGAGGCTGGAGAAATCGGCAATCACCTTGCCCTGGCGGTCCACCACGTACTTGTAGAAATTCCACTTCGGCGCATTGCTCTGCTGCGCCAATACCTTGAACAGGTGCACCGCGTCCGGCCCCTTGACCTTCTGCGGCTCGGTCATGGTGAAGGTCACGCCGTAGTTCACGTAGCAGACCTTGGCGGTTTCTTCGCCGGTCTTGGCTTCCTGCTTGAAGTCATCGGATGGCACGCCGATCACCTCCAACCCTTCATCCTTGTAGCGCTGATACAGCGCTTCGAGGCCTTTGAATTGCGGCGCGAACCCGCAAAAGCTCGCCGTGTTGACGATCACCAGGGGCTTGCCGGCAAAACGTTGGCACAGGTCGATGGATTCCTTGGCGCGCAACTTGGGCAATTGACCCTCCAGCAACGGCGGGCAATCGGCAGCCAACGCCACGCCGCCAAAAGCAGCCATCAGCACAGGTACAGCCAGCCAGCGCATCTGCATGTCGAAACGTCCTTTAAAGAGTTCAGGCACCGAACTTAACAGATCGACATACCCAGTTGCATCAACGCCAGGCCACCGCGCTGCCAGCCCCACCAGGCCAGGGCCAGCAACAGTGCGGCCGCGATTGCCCCGCCAAACCAATACCAGGTCGAACTCATGCCGTCTCCATCTGCGCCTGCAATCGCGCCACCGGCCGCTCACGTACCGGCCAATTCAGGGCTGCGGCGAGCACGCTCAACAGGATCGCCACTTGCCAGATCAAATCGTAGTTACCGGTTCGATCATAGACCACCCCGCCCAACCAACCACCAAGGAACGAGCCGAGCTGGTGGAAAAGGAACACGATCCCACCGAGCATGGACAGGTTTCGCACTCCGAACAACGTGGCGACCGTGCCGTTGGTCAGCGGTACCGTGGACAGCCACAAAAAGCCCATGGCCATGCCGAACAGGTAGGCCGTGACTTCGGTCACCGGTGCCCACAGGAACAGGATGATCACCACCGCGCGCAGCAGGTACAACCCGGTCAACAGGCGCGGCTTGGACATGCGCCCGCCAAGCCAGCCGGCGGTATAGGTGCCGAAGATATTGAACAACCCAATCAACGCCAACACCGTGGTGCCGACCGTGGCCGGCAAGTGCTGGTCCACCAGGTAGGCCGGCAGGTGCACACCAATAAACACCACCTGGAAACCGCAGACGAAAAAGCCGAAGGCCAGCAGCCAGAACCCGGAGTGGGAGCAGGCTTCCTTCAAGGCTTCACCCAGGGTCTGCTGGCCGGCCATGACCGGCAGCGGGCGATCCTTGAGCATGCTCACCAGCGGCAGGATCAGCGCCACCATCAGGCCCAGCGCCAGCAACGCGGCCGACCAGCCCAGCCAACTGATCAAGCCCAAGGTGCCCGGCACCATGGCGAACTGGCCAAACGAACCGGCGGCACTGGCAATGCCCATGGCCATGCTGCGCTTTTCCGGCGCCACGGCGCGGCCGACCACGCCCAGAATCACCGAAAACGATGTACCCGACAGGCCAATCCCGATCAGCAGGCCGGCACTCAAGGACAATGACCACGCCGAATCCGACAGGCCCATCAACACCAGGCCTGCGGCGTACAACACCCCGCCGACAAACACCGCCCTGGTGGCGCCGAACCGGTCGGCCAGGGCACCGGTAAAGGGCTGCGCCAGGCCCCAGATCAGGTTCTGCAAGGCGATGGCAAAGGCAAAGGTCTCACGGCCCCAGCCGAATTCGCTGCTCATCGGCGCCAGGAACAGGCCGAACCCGTGCCGCACGCCCAAGGACAACGCCAGGATCAGCGCACTCCCTACAAGGATCCAACCACTGGTGCGCCACATCGACGTCATTTCTTATTCTCCGTTCGCGGGTATATACCCGCTTGTGTTCGAACAAACCCGCGTTCAGGCGAGTTCATCCAGCAAGGCCAACAGGGTTTCGCGTTTTTCCGCGCCGAGTTGATCGACCAATTTCTGTTGCGCCGCCTCCCAGGCGGGTAACGCTGCCGCCAGGCGCTCTTCACCGGCGGCGGTCAACAGCACCAGGCGGTTGCGCAGGTCATCGCCCTCTACCATCCGCACCAGGCCCTCACCTTCCAACACCCGCAGGTTGCGCCCCAAGGTGCTGCGATCCAGGCCCATGGCGTCGGCCAGGCTGGAAATGCTCGGTTGATCGAGGCGCTGCAGGTTGCACAGCAAGGAATACTGGGCGACGTTGATCCCGAAGCCGTCGAGGGCGCCGTCGTAGTGCCTGCTGACGCCACGGGCGGCACGTCGCAGGTTGGTACATAAACATTGGGAGGCAAGCATGGAACGTGTATATACCCGCGATTAAGGAAATGCAAGAAAGTGTTACAACGCCAAACCGACCAGAACAGCCACTTCCAGCAGCTCCAGCAGCGCGCCAGCGGTATCGCCGGTGGTGCCGCCGAGGCGATTGACCATCAGTTGGCGCAGGCCGATAAAACACACGGCCGCGAGCAGCACGGCAACCCCACCGCTGAAACCACCGATCAGGATGCAGGCCAGGCCACTGAGGATCAGCACCTGTTGCCCGACGACGCGCGGTAGATGATCCGACAACGCCTGGCCCAACCCACCCGCTCGCACATAACGGGTGGTGAGAAACAACCCCAGCATCGACGCGCGGCCGATCAACGGCGCGAGAATCAACGCCACACCGTTGCGCTGTTCGATCAAAGCCACCAGCGCGGTGAACTTGAGCAGCAACACCAGGCCCAGGGTGACCACCGCAATCGGCCCGCTGCGCGGGTCTTTCATGATGCTGAGGGTGCGCTCGCGGTCGCCGAAGCCACCCAGCCAGGCATCGGCGCTGTCCGCCAGGCCGTCGAGGTGCAAGCCGCCACTGAGCAACACCCAGGCCGTCAGCAGCAGCGCGGCGTGCAACAACAGCGGTGATCCGATCAACAGCGTATTGAGCCCCCACAGCAGCACGCCGAACAGCAACCCGACCACAGGATAAAACAGCAACGAGCGCCCCAGTTCCTGCGGTTGCGGCATACCCGGCAGGCGAATCGGCAAACTGCTCAGGAACTGCACGGCGATCCAGAACGGCAGCATGCTCAGATTCCTTCCTTCAACACGCCATCGGCGCCGACCTGCAGGTTGAACAACCCACCATGAGCGACTTCGACATTCAGCAACTGCTCACGGGGCAGCCCCCGAGCGTGGGCCAACAGCAAACGCATCACCCCGCCGTGGCTGATCAACAGCACACGCTCACCGGCATACGCCTTATGCAGGCGCAGGACGGCGCCCAAAACCCGCAGGGAAAACGCGCTGACCGGTTCGCCCTGGGGCGGCGTGAAGCTATAGGGATCGGCCCAAAACCGGCCCAGGCCTTCGGCGTCGGTCTCCATCAGCGCTGCCGCACTTTGCCCTTCCCAGGCACCGAAGTGCAGTTCCTGCAGGTCCTTTTCCAGGCTCACCGGCACATTCAGCCGCGCGCCCAGTTCATCCGCGAACCGCGCGCAGCGTTGCAGCGGCGAGCTGATCAGCCGATCCCAGGGCCCCTGTGCCACCACAGCGGCGCGCATCTGTTCCCAGCCCTTGGCGGTCAATGCATCGTCCAGGCTGCCGCGCAGGCCACCCCCCAGTTCGGTTTCGCCATGGCGCAACAGGTCCAGGTGCAAGGTCATGCCGGACGGTCTGCCACGGCCGCTTCGGCAAACGTCGCCATCTGCCCGTGCAGCGTACAGGCCAGGCGCAGCAATGGCACCGCCAACGCCGCGCCACTGCCCTCGCCCAGGCGCAGGCCGAGTTCCAGCAACGGTTGTGCATCGAGGCTCTGCAAGACATGGCGATGGCCAGGCTCGGCGCCGCGGTGGCCGAACAGCAGCCAGTCGCGGCACGCCGGGTTCAAGCGCGTGGCGACCAGCGCCGCGACGGTGCAGATAAACCCATCCACCAACACCACGATGCCTTCCTGGGCGCAGGCCAGGTAAGCCCCCACCAGGGCAGCGATTTCAAAGCCACCGAGATTGCACAGGGTGTGCAGCGCATCCCCACGCTGCGCCGCATGCACGGCCAGCGCGCGTTCGATCACCGCCACCTTGTGACTGACGCCTTGGGCATTCAATCCGGTGCCCGGGCCTGTCAGCTCGGTCACCTGGCAATCGAGCAAGGCGCAGGCCAGCGCACTGGCGGCGGTGGTGTTGCCAATGCCCATCTCGCCGCCAACAAACAACTGCGCACCGCTTTCACGGGCGCGCAGCACACTGTCGCGACCCGCCTGCAATGCCAATCGGCCCTGGGCACCGGTCATTGCCGGGCCCTTGACGAAATTGGCGGTGCCCGCGCCGATATTCAGGTGACGCACGCCATGCAGGCTCAGCGAAGGGGTCACCGTACCGAGGTCGACCACTTCCAACTGCGCATCCAGTTGCCGCGCCAATACACTGATGGCCGCGCCACCGGTGACAAAGTTATGCAGCATTTGCCCGGTCACTTCCTGGGGAAACGCCGATACACCTTCGGCAACCACGCCGTGGTCACCGGCAAAGATGGCGATCCACAGCCGGTCCACCGACGGTTTGACCTGGCCCTGCAAGCCGGCCAATTGCACCGCCAGCGCTTCCAGCTGGCCCAGGGAACCGGCCGGCTTGGTCAATTGCTGCTGGCGCGCCAGGGCTTGTTCGTACGCCGAGGCGTCAATGGCCTTACAAGGGTTGAGCCACCAGGTGTCAGTCATAACGCAGTACCTTTCAACGTCAGGGGCAGGCCGGCAACCGTCAGGACAACACGCTGACAGCGCTCGGCCAAGGCTTGATGCAGCCAACCGGCTTCATCCACATAGCGGCGAGTCAATTCGCCCAGCGGCACGACACCCAGACCGGTCTCGTTGCTGACAAAAATAATTTCACCCGACAGCACGGCCAGGCTTTCCAGCAATTGATCGCGCTCGAACGCCAGGCGCTGCGCGTCTTCGAGCATCAGCAGATTGGTCAGCCACAGGGTCAGGCAATCCACCAACAGGCAACGACCGGGCGCAGCGTTTTCGCGTAGCACACGCGCCAGCTCGACAGGTTCTTCGATCAAACCCCAGTGATCAGGGCGACGCTCGCGATGCAAGGCAACGCGGGCATTCATCTCGCCGTCAAGCGGCTGGCTGGTGGCGATATAGATGACGGGCAAAGCGCTGCCGTCGGCGAGTTTTTCAGCGAGGCGGCTTTTGCCGGAGCGGGCGCCGCCTAAAATCAGTTGAAGCATAAAACACCCCCTGCCCACCCACCACTCCACGATGCGAAGCGAGTCGTTTTTGATCTGGCTTTTGATCCTGCTTTTGATCTGAAGTCGCCCCGTAAACCACGCTGGCCGAACGCAGGTTTGAATCCGTGGGTAACCCGGCAGGACGCCGGGTTAGCCGCACTGGGCCAGGGATGGCCCATTGCGGCGGCCCACGGATTCAAGCCTGCGTTCGGGCACACCGAGCCCAAGCGAGGTGCCGAGTGGTGGGGCGAAGGCCTTTTGCTTACTTTTGGCTGGGCCGGCTTCCGGTCTTTCCAAAAGTGAGCCGCTGTAAGAGCGGAACCATAAGTGGCCGTTACCGCAGGAATGGATATGTACTCGGTATACCTGAACAATTCAGCACCTGATACACCGCTATCGGGGGCAAGTCGAATTGTCGCACCGCCCCTCCCACATTTGAACCGTGTGTACACCCTTAAACCCCACACAGCTTGCGCAATAAATCGGTGTCCAGATGGTTCTCCACCAGATCCGCCAACCGTTCGATATCACGCTCGCGAAGGGCGTGATAATCCACCGCCTGCACATCCTGCAACCCGGCCCAGCGCAGCAACGCACTGCAGGCCGCCGGAGTCTCGAACACGCCATGCAGATACGTGCCAAGAATCTGCCCGTCAGCACTTTGCGCGCCGTCACGGCGACCGTCCTCCAACAGCACGGCGGCGTTCGCCAGGGCCGCGCCGCACGTCACGCCGGCATGGATCTCATAGCCACTGACCTCGGCGTCCTCCAGCAACAAACGCCCGCGTACATTACGCAACTGTTTCTCGGCTTCCAGGGTGGTACTGAACGCCAGCAGCCCCAGGCCGTCGCTGGAGCCGGCCGGCCCTTCCAGGCCCAACGGGTCGTGCACCTGCTCACCGAGCATCTGCAAGCCGCCGCAAATCCCCAGCACCTTGCCGCCGTAGCGCAAGTGCCGCGCCACGGCGGTGTCCCAGCCATGGGCACGCAGGTACGCGAGGTCGCTGCGCACGCTTTTCGAGCCCGGCAGGATGACCAGGTCGGCGGCCGGAATCGGCTGGCCCGGCCCGATGAACTGCAAGTCCACCTGAGGATGCAGGCGTAGCGGATCGAAATCCGTATGGTTGCTGATGCGCGGCAACACCGGCACCACCACCTTGAGCACCTGCGCCGCCTTGTCGATCTGGCGTTGGTCGATACCGTCCTCGGCTTCCAGGTGCAGGTCCATCACGTAGGGCAATACGCCCACCACCGGTTTGCCGGTGCGTGCCTGCAACCAATCCAGGCCGGGTTGCAGCAGTGCGATGTCGCCGCGAAAGCGGTTGATGATGAAGCCCTTGACCCGCGCCTGTTCGCTGGGAGAGAGCAATTCCAGGGTGCCGACCAGATGGGCGAACACCCCGCCGCGATTGATGTCGGCAATCAGCAGCACCGGGCAGTCGACGGCCTCGGCGAAGCCCATGTTGGCAATGTCGTTGGCGCGCAGGTTGATCTCCGCCGGGGAGCCTGCGCCTTCCACCATCACCACCGGGTAGGCTTCGCTCAACCGCGCGTGGGAAGCCAGCACCGCCTGCATCGCGATGGCTTTGTAGTCGTGATAGGCCACCGCGTTCATGCTGGTCACGGCGCGGCCATGGATGATCACCTGGGAGCCGGTGTCGCTGTTGGGCTTGAGCAGCACCGGGTTCATGTCGGTATGGGGCGCCAGGTTGGCCGCCTGGGCCTGCACCGCCTGGGCACGACCGATCTCGCCGCCCTCGGCCGTCACCGCACTGTTGAGCGCCATGTTCTGCGGTTTGAACGGCACCACGGCAATGCCCTGGCGTACCAGCCAACGGCACAACGCGGTCACCAGGGTACTTTTGCCGGCATCGGAGGTGGTGCCTTGCACCATCAGCGTACTCATGAGGCGTCCTTGTAGGCAGCCAGCGCTTCGTCGAGACGCGACCAATCGGCCTCGGTGTCGGGCAGGCCAAACCGCACGCTGCTGTTGTGCACAAACAGGCGCAGCAAGATGCCGCGCTGGGCCATGAATTCGTGCATGCGCTCGGCGTGCGGGGTGATCAACCATTGGAACAACGCGCAGCCGCCCTGGGGTTGAAAGCCACGACGCTCGAGCAGTTCAAACAAACGCTGGCCGGCCTCGATGCAGCGTGCCCGCTGCCGTGCATGACCGGCAGTATCGCGCAGGCACACTTGGCCCAGTACCCGCGTCGGCCCGCTGACAGCCCAGGGCCCAACCTGTTCGGCCAGCAACTTGAGCAGCCTGCGCTCGGCCAGCACAAAGCCCAGGCGCACCCCGGCCAGGCCGAAAAACTTGCCGAACGAACGCAGCACAATCAGGCCGACCTGATGGGCCTGGCTCGCCAGGCTCAACTGCGGGGTGACATCCATGAACGCTTCGTCCACCACCAGCCAGCCGCCGCGCTGGGCCAGCCTTGTGTGCCAGTCCAGCAGGCGTTGCGGGGCCAGGCTCAGTCCGGTGGGGTTATTGGGATTGACCACCACCAGCACGTCGAGGACGTCGAGGAAGAAGTCGACTTCCTGCTCCTGCACTTCACGCACCACGTAGCCGGCACGCCGCCAGGCCTCGGCATGTTCGGCGTAGCACGGCGACAGCACGCCGACCTTGCCGGCACGGCGCAGGCGCGGCAGCAACTGAATCGCCGCCTGGGAGCCGGGCACCGGCAGCAGATGCGCGGCGCCGTAATACTCGCTGGCCGCCTGTTCCAGGCCGTCGTCGGACTCCGGCAAGCGCGCCCAGGCCCGCAGCGGAATCTCCGGGATCGGCCATGGCCAGGGTGCGAGGCCGCTGGACAGGTCCAGCCAATCGGCCTCGGCAATCCCGTACTGAATCGCTGCCTTGCGCAGCCGGCCACCGTGCTCAAGCATAAAATTGCCCCCCCACGCAGAGAATCAGCAACCACAACCATACGCCGCGCTGCACCAGTTGCCAGCCGCGGTCGATAGAGTCGGCATCCGCCGCCGGGCCTTCGCCCAGTGGCGGACGCTGGTGCACCTCGCCGTGGTAAATCGCGGCGCCACCCAGCTCAACGCCCAACGCGCCAGCGCCGGATGCCATCACCGGCCCGGCATTGGGGCTGTCCCAGGTCGGCCCCTGGGTGCGCCAGCATTTGAGGGCCAGGCGGGTTTTGCCCAGCACGGCGTAGGTCAAGGCCACCAGGCGTGCAGGCACATAGTTGAGTACATCGTCGATCTTGGCCGCGGCCCAACCGAAACGCTCGAAGCGTTCGTTGCGATAGCCCCACATCGCGTCGAGCGTATTGCTCAGGCGGTAGAGCACCACGCCCGGTACGCCGGCGACGACAAACCAGAACAACGCGGCAAACACCGCATCGCTGCCGTTTTCCAGCACCGATTCGGTGGCGGCACGGGCGACTTCGGTGCGATCCAGTTCACTGGTCTGGCGGCTGACCAGGTAGCTCACCCGTGTGCGGGCCGCGTCGAGGTCATCGCTGCGCAGGGCCTGGGCCACCGGGATCACATGCTCGCCGAGGCTGCGCATGCCGAGGGCGCAGTACAACGCGAGGATCTCCAGGACCCAGCCGATATACGGCGCCCACGACAACGCGGTGGCCAGCAGGGTCAATGGCACCACGGCGATAACCCACGCGGTCACGCCATGGCTGCGCCAGCCCCGGCCACCGCTGTTGAAACGCTGCTCGATGCGCCCGGCAAAATTGCCGAACGCCACCAGCGGATGCCAGCGCCTGGGCTCGCCCAGCAGCGCATCCAGCGCCACTGCTGCGACACACAGCAAGGCCACACTCATTGACTCACTCCCCACGCATTTTCATACACCATGTCACTCAACGGCCGAGGCTCGGTCCAGCCTTCGAGCTGCAACATCGGTGCCGGGTAAAACTCCGTCACCGGCCCCAGGCACAAGACCGCCAGGGGTTTCGCACCGGGCGGCAGGCCCAGCAGGTCGGCCAGGGCCTGGGGTTCGAACAGCGAGACCCAGCCCATGCCCAACCCCTCGACCCGCGCGGCCAGCCACAGGTTCTGGATCGCACAGGACAGCGACGCCAGGTCCATCTCCGGCAAGGTGCGCCGCCCGAAGATGTGGCGCTCGCGATCATCCATCAACGCCGCCACCAGCACTTCGGCGCAGTCGTGAATGCCTTCGACCTTGAGCTTCATGAACGCATCGGAGCGCTCGCCCAACGCCTCGGCGGTGCGCACGCGTTCTTCTTCCACCAACTGTTGAATCCGGCTGCGCAACGCGCGGTCGCTGATGCGGATAAACCGCCAGGGCTGCATCAGGCCGACACTGGGCGCCTGGTGCGCGGCCTGGAGCAGGCGATGCAGCAATTCGGGCGCGACACTGCCGCCGCTGAAGTGGCGCATGTCGCGGCGTTCGGCGATGGCGCGGTAGACGGCGTCGCGGTCGGCCTGGGGGAAAGCGTTGTCGGTCATGGCCCTATCGGGGGCAAGCCCCCTCCCACAGTGGATGGGGTTTCAGCTCGGTCCGGGGCAAACAACGCGGCTACCGCCGTCGGATTCGACGGGAAATAGAAGTGCACGTAAGAGGCCGTCATCCGCCCGTGCCGGAACACCGCTTCGGCACCGCGCCCACCGTTCGGGCTCAGGCCACGGGCAATCGGCTGGCACTCGGTGCTGGTCAGGGAATGGTGGTACGTGTGCCCGCGCAGCACGCCTTCCGGCAGTTCGACACTTTGCAGGGCCAGGGCCGCGAGTTTCTTTTGCATCACCGCATCGCCTTGCAGCAGGCCGACCAGTTCGGCGCGGGTGCCGTCGACATCGGTGAGCGAGTCCAGCAGGTAGAGCATGCCGCCACACTCGGCGAGCAAGGGTTTGCCGGCGGCATGATGGTTACGAATGGCGTCAAGCATCGGCGTGTTTTGCGACAGCGCCTGGTGGTGCAATTCCGGGTAACCGCCGGGCAAATACAGGCTGTCAGCCTCGGGCAGCTGGCGATCATGGATCGGCGAGAAGAAGTGCAACTCGGCCCCCATCGCCCGCAGCAGGTCGAGGCTGGCGCCATAGGTGAAGGCGAAGGCTTCGTCACGGGCCACCGCAATGCGCACACCGGCCAGCAATGGTTCGGCCATGATCACTTCCGGCGCGGCGAAGGTCACCGGTGGCGGCAATGCGACTTCGCAGCTGCTGCCCAGGGCCTGGGCGGCGGCGTCCAGGCGCACGTCGAGGTCATTCAGCTCGCTGGCCTGCACCAGGCCCAAATGGCGGCTGGGCAGTTCGATCCCGGTTTCGCGGGACAGGGCGCCATACCAGCGCAAGCCTTCGGTGAGGCTGCCTTCCAGCAACTGCGCATGGCGCAGGGTGCCGACGCGGTTGGCCAGCACCCCGGCAAACGGCAGGTCCGGCTGATAGCGCGCCAGGCCCAGGGCCAGGGCGCCAAACGTCTGGGCCATGGCGGTGCCGTCGATCACACCGAGCACCGGCACGCCGAAATGCCGCGCCAGGTCGGCGCTGGACGGTGTGCCATCGAACAGGCCCATCACGCCTTCGATCAGGATCAGGTCGGCCTCACCCGCCGCTTCCCACAGCAGGCGGCGACTTTCCTGCTCACCCACCATCCACATGTCCAATTGATACACCGGCGCACCGCTGGCGCGTTCGTGGATCATCGGGTCCAGGAAATCCGGACCGCATTTGAACACGCGTACCCTGCGCCCCAGGTTGCGGTGCAAACGGGCCAGTGCGGCGGTGACGGTGGTTTTGCCCTGGCCGGACGCCGGTGCAGCGATCAGGACGGCCGGACAATGACGGGGCTGATTCAAAGTTCGACGCCCTTCTGTGCCTTGATCCCGGCCTGGAACGCGTGCTTGAGCATGCCCATTTCGGTGACGGTATCGCCCATTTCGATCAATTCAGGCTTGGCGCCACGGCCGGTGACGACCACGTGCTGCATCGGCGGACGCGCTTGCAGGTCGCTGAGGACCTGGTCCAAGTCGAGGTAACCATGCTTGAGGGCGATGTTCAGCTCATCCAGCACCACCAGGCCGATGCGCGGGTCTTGCAGCAGTTCGCGGGACACGGCCCAGGCGGCTTCGGCGGCAGCGATATCGCGCTGGCGGTCCTGGGTCTCCCAGGTGAAGCCTTCGCCCATCACGTGGAAACGCACTTGCTCGGGGAAGCGACGGAAGAACAACTCCTCACCGGTGCTGTTGCGCCCCTTGATGAACTGCACCACACCGCACTGCATGCCGTGGCCCATGGCGCGCGCGAGCATGCCGAATGCCGAGCTGCTCTTGCCTTTGCCGTTGCCGGTCAGCACCAGCAGCAAGCCGCACTCATTGGGGGAATTGGCGATGCGCTCGTCGATCACGGCTTTTTTGCGCAGCATGCGCGCCAGGTGGCGTTCGTCGCGGTCGGGGGTATCGGTCATGGCAGCTCTCCATTGGGGCTGGACAAAAACGGCAGGCAGGAAAAAACAGACAGCCAAGCATCGCCCACCGTGATGCTGTTGGATGATCCAGGCCGGTCTCCGGGCTCATGAGTGGTGCGCTGGCTCATCGACAGAGCGAACACGCCGACGGCGCGCCTTCCCATATCGCGGGCGATACAGTGGCAAAAGGCACCGTCTTGACTCATTTACCGTTGCGGGGGCAGCGCCGGAATCGCGGCAGCACTGTGTACAAGTGCGCTCGCTCACCGGCTTCCCTGTTTCACTCGGTCGACCCATGGGTCACAGAGCACCTGGAACAAGCCGCGAAGGTTAGTGGGTTGGGGGTGGAGCGTCAATTAAAGCTGGCCTTGCACTTGAACCATCGCACCAGCGCCCTCCTCTACCCTTACAGGTATCAAGGAGAACACCATGCATAAAACCAGACTCGCCCTACTCATCATGCTCGCCGGCACCCTCGCGGCCTGCGGTGAAAGCTCCACCCTGCAGGTGTCCGACGGCACCGGGCCGTCGCCGCAGCTACCGGAGCCGAACAAAACCCTGATTCCCACGGTGAACATTGCCCCGGCTATCGGCTGGCCGGAGGGCGTGCAGCCAACGGCGGCGGCCGGCACCCAAGTGGCGGCGTTCGCCGAAGGCCTGGATCACCCGCGCTGGCTGTATGTATTGCCCAACGGCGATGTGCTGGTGGCAGAAACCAATGCGCCGCCCAAGCCGGATGATTCCAAGGGCATTCGCGGCTGGGTCATGGAGAAGGTCATGGGCCGCGCCGGTGCCGGGGTGCCGAGCCCCAATCGCATTACCCTGCTGCGCGACGCCGATCACGATGGGGTTGCCGAGACCCGTACGGTGTTCCTGGAAAACCTCAACTCGCCCTTCGGTATGACACTGGTCGGCAATGACCTGTACGTCGCCGATTCGGACAAGCTGCTGCGTTTTCCCTATCAAGCGGGCGAAACCGCGATCAAGGCACCTGGCACCAAGGTGGTCGACCTGCCGGGCGGGCCCCTGAATCACCACTGGACCAAGAACGTGATCGCCAGCAAGGATGGCAGCAAGCTGTACGTGAGCGTCGGCTCCAACAGCAACGTCGGTGAGAACGGTCTTGAGGCGGAACAGGGCCGGGCGGCTATCTGGGAAGTCGATCGCGCCAGCGGCCAGCAGCGCATCTTCGCTTCCGGCCTGCGTAACCCTAACGGCATGGCCTGGGAACCCCAGAGCGGCAAGCTATGGACAGCGGTAAACGAGCGCGACGAGATCGGCAGCGACCTGGTGCCCGACTACATCACCTCGGTCAAGGATGGCGGGTTCTATGGCTGGCCCTTCAGCTATTACGGCCAGCATGTGGATGTACGCGTCACGCCGCAGAACCTGGACCTGGTGGCCAAGGCAATCGTGCCGGACTATGCGGTAGGGCCGCACACCGCGTCTTTGGGACTGACGTTCGCCGAGGGCAGCAAACTCCCGGCGCCGTTCAGCAACGGCGCGTTCATCGGCCAGCATGGCTCATGGAACCGCAAGCCCCACAGTGGCTACAAGGTGATCTTCGTGCCGTTCGAGGCAGGCCAGCCTAAAGGGCAGCCAGTGGACGTGCTGACCGGGTTTCTCGATAAAGATGAGAACGCCATGGGCCGGCCGGTGGGCGTGGTGATCGATCAGCAAGGGGATTTGCTGGTGGCGGATGATGTGGGGAATAAGGTGTGGCGGGTGTCGGCCACTAGGTAGCGAAGCCGCAAGCTTCAGCGTGGAGCTGCAAGGTGGCATTGCACCCTCTTGCAGCTTACGACTTGAAGCTTATCGCTGATTTCAGGGATTACGTGCCAGGTTTGCTGGCAACACACGCTTGGCGCTCAGATAGGCATTCTGCCAATACGCCTTGGACAAGGTGTCCAGCTTGACCGTACCGCCGGTCTGCGGCGCATGCACAAAGCGACCTTCGCCCACGTAAATCCCGGCGTGGCTGACCTGGGAGCCGCCACCGGTGGCGAAGAACAGCAGGTCGCCGGTCTGCAGGTTCTGCTCGCTGACATCCTGGGCGCGCATCACGATCAGTTCGCGAGTGGTGCGCGGCAGGGAGATGCCGGCGGCGTCGCGGAAGACGAAGCCGATCAGGCCACTGCAATCGAAACCCGAGTCCGGCGTGTTGCCGCCCCAACGGTAAGGCGTGCCGACCAGGCCCAGTGCACGAAAGAGTACGTCTTCGGCCGCAGGCGAGAAATTCTGGGTGGAATAGTTGAATACCGGCTTGGGCTTGACCGCAACGGGAGCGGGTGGCGGCCGGCTGGCGCAGGCGCTGATAAGCGCGGCGCAGAGAATAAGGAGCAGGCGGGCTGAGGTCGACATGTGCAGAACAATCCTGGTCTGGATGCGGCTATCGCTGCCGAACGCTGAAAACCAGAACGCGCAAGCAAAGCTCGCGCGAACGGATTACAACAATGTCCAGGGATTCTAGCGCTTACACGTCAAACTTCAAGTATCACTTTAAGTTTACTTACTGGCGGTAACCGTAGTCGGGGCCATGGCGAGTGCGCGCTTGGCTTCGATGAAGGTTTTGCTCCAGTAGCTGTCACCCAGGCTGTCGACTCGAACACCGCCACTGCGACGGCTGCTGGAGTGGATAAACTGGTTATCGCCCAGGTAGATACCGGCATGGCTGACGCGACCACGACCTGCAGTACTGAAGAAAAGCAGATCACCGGGCTTGAGGTTGTTGCGCGCGACCAACGGTGCTTTCACGTTGATCATTTCGCGAGTGGAGCGTGGCAGGTTCATGCCAGCTTCTTCACGAAACAGGTAGCCGATGAAACCGCTGCAGTCGAAACCGGCTTCAGAAGTACCGCCGAAACGGTAACGGGTACCGATCAGGGACATGCCGCGTTCGAGGATGCTGTCGGCCAGGACTGGAAGCTGGTAAGGCTTGTTGCCGGAAAAATCGGCCAGTTCCTTTTCGGTTGCCACCTCTTCTTCATAGACAGAAGCAGACTGTGCAGCAACGAATTTTGCCTGGGACTGTTGTTGAGGTTTTTGCTGCTCAACCACCTGTTGAGGGTGGGAGGCGCAACCAAACAACAGGGTAACGAGTGCGAGGGGCACGAGGGGTGCGAAGCGATTTAGCATGGGCACGACCGTGGCTGGTATGTAAAGAAGTCGAGACTATGCCTTCTATCACATCGATTTGCAAATTCAATCGTGATCTATGTGACTTCGCGATTGGACTATGACATCTAAGCCGTAATTCCATTTATCGGTTCACATGCGTAGCCAACGTGGCTTAAACGCAGGGTTTCTGGCGCCTGGAAATTGCCGAACCCCGTAGATTCAACCAGTTACCAGCCCAACGTTTCCTTGAGAAAAGGGATCGTCAATTTTCGTTGAGCCTGCAAGGAGGCCTGATCGAGCTGCTCGAGCAAATCGAACAACGCGCTCATGCTGCGGGTGCCACGGGTGAGGATAAAGTGCCCGACTTCATCGGTGAGGTGCAGGCCGCGACGGGATGCACGCAATTGCAGGGCACGCAGTTTGTCTTCGTCGGAGAGTGGGCGCATCTGGAAGATCAGCGCCAGGGTCAGGCGCGACTTGAGGTCGGCCAGCTTCACCGGCAACTCCCGTGGCGAGGTGGAGGCCGCAATCAACAAGCGCCGGCCGCTGTCACGCAGGCGGTTGAACAGATGGAACAGCGCCTCTTCCCAATCCGCCTTGCCGGCCACTGCCTGCAGATCGTCCAGGCACACCAGTTCGTATTGCTCAAGGTTGTCGAAGATCCCGATGCCGCGATCCATCAACTCGGCCAGGGGCAGGTAAACCGCCGGCTCGCCCATCTGCTCGAAACGCAGGCAAGCGGCCTGCAACAGGTGGGTACGCCCTACGCCGTGTTTACCCCACAGATAGATCAGGCTTTCGGTCCACCCGGCGTCGGCTTCGCAGAGCCGCTCGACATAGCCGAGTGCAGCGGCATTGGCGCCTGGGTAGTAATTGATAAAGGTAGCGTCATCACGCAGACGCACACCTAAGGGCAGCTGAATCGGTTTCATGCTGACTGAACGGCTCCCATCGAACCGTTAGTGGCCTCTGTGTAAAGTTTGCAAAGTTTATACCCGTGACGCCGGGCGCACAATGCAGCAGACCACAAGCAAAATCAAAGGTTTGCGTTAACTTGCCGGTTTTAAGCGGATTGTTTGACGCCATAGCCCCATAAACAACAAACCCGGCCGAAGCCGGGTTTATGACGCAGCGGTTACAGGTCGGGGTCTTCGACCCCCGTATAGGCGTCGGAATCCTTGTACAGATCGTGCACATGACGCACCAGCACCATGATCACCGCCGCCACCGGCAGTGCCAGCAGAATGCCGGTAAAACCGAACAGCTCGCCGCCCGCCAGGATCGCAAAGATCACTGCCACCGGGTGCAGGCCAATCCGGTCCCCCACCAGCAACGGCGTGAGCACCATGCCTTCCAAGGCCTGGCCGACCATGAACACCGCGACAATCCCCAGCATCGGGTACAGGTCGCCGCCAAACTGGAACAGGCCAGCCACCAACGCCGCACCGATACCGATCACAAAGCCCATATACGGCACGATAGCGGCGAGGCCGGCGATCAGGCCGATCAACAGGCCCAGCTCCAGGCCGATGGCCATCAAGCCCGCCGCGTAGATGATCCCCAGTGCCAGCATCACCAGCAACTGCCCACGCACAAAGGCGCCAAGCACCTCATGGCACTCGCCGGCCAGGGCCACGATGCGCTCTTCACGGTTGCGGGGCAGCAGGCTGCGGATCTTGGCCATCATGATGTCCCAATCGCGCAGCAGGTAGAACGCCACCACCGGGATCAGCACCAGGTTGGTCAACCAGCCGATCAGCGCCAGGCTGGAGGCGGTCGCCTGGCTGAGGATCACCCCCACAATATCGGTGGTCTGGCCCATGTGCTCGCTGATCGCCGCCTTGACCTTGTCGAACTTCCAGAAGCCATCCGACAGGCCCAACTTGGCCTGGGCCCACGGCATCGCCGTGTGCTGCAGCCAGTCGAGCATCTGCGGCGCCAGCTCATAGAGACGAAACAGTTGCTTGGCCAGCATCGGCACCAGCACCAGCACCAGCGCGGTGATGATCAATGTGAACAACGCAAACACCGCAACCACGCCCAAGGTCCGCGACAGACCGGCTTTTTCCAGGCGATCCACCACAGGATCGAACAGATAGGCGAGCAGCAACGCAACCAGGAACGGCGTCAGGATCGAATGCAGCAGGAACACAAAAACGCACAGCAGGACGATCCCGCCAAGCCACACCCAACGACGCGTATCCGCCATAAACCACTCCATTATTTGCTTCTATCTATATAGGAAGAACTTTTACCAACGAAAATGCAGTTGCGCCTGGGGCGCAGGTGCCGCTGCCGGTTGTGTGCCATCGACCGCAGGCTGCTGCGCCGGGGCCTCACCGGCAGGCACTTCCTGCAACTTGGCCAGGCTCAACTGGGTACGCAACTGATCGGCGCTGCCGTTGACCCGATACACAATACGATTGCCATCCACCCATTGCGGCTGACCGCCAAACGGCTCAAGCAGATGCCCCAGGGCCGCGTACCGCTCCAGGTTCATGCCCTGCACTTCCAGCAGTTGCTCGGTACTCACACCGGGCTTGACCGCAAAGCGCGGCGCCAGTTTTTGGCTGACCGCCAGCATGACTGCATCGGCCAGCGCGCCCGTGTCGGCGCCTTGCGCGGCGCCCTGCTCGCTCTTGTCACCCAGCCACAGGCGCCATTTGGCCTGCCATTGATTGCCTTCCTGGCGTGCATGCACGGCCAGCAAGGCGTCGGCACCGTAGCGCTCGGACGCGGCGCGCAACGGCGTGGCATCGGCGTTTTCAAGATTCGGCGCGGTGGCGACCACCTGTTCATCCAGGTCCCCCAGGGGCAGGCGCAATGGCAAGCCGCGGTGCTGTGCCGCACGGCGCAGCGCCTGGGCAGCGGCCTGGCCATCGCCGACCAGGCTGCTGCCTTCGGTGGAGTCGTTCAGCCACCAGCCGAGGATTGATGGCCGATTGCTGCCCCAGATCGACAGGCCGGCGTCACGCAAGGCGCGATCAGTGCTGACCGGGTCGAAGTCCACTTGCAGGCTCTCGGGCGGGCCGGCGTCGTAACCGTATTGAGTGATGATTTGCTGCGGATCCTTGCGAATCGCCGCCAGGCCCGGGCCTTGCGCAGCCTTGGCGTCGCCGGTGAGGCGGATCACCAGGGTCTCCACCGCGCGCTGGGTCGCCTGGTCGCGCTCTTGCGGCGATTGGCTGCTGACGGGTTCGAGTACCTGGTACAGGCCATTGAGGGTTTCGGCATGACTCGCCAGGCTGATCAACGACAAGCAGCCTACAAAAAAGACATTACACAGACGCATGGAAGATTCCCGAACGACAAATTTAGCGGCTGGAACAGACCGCGTGAAATCGGTATAGCCAGGCTGTGACCACAGCGACAACTAAAACATTCACGGGGTCCTGGTAAGTTTTCGCCATGTCATTAACGACAGCGGTTTAAAGGCTATACCTTAATACGTGCCTGAACAGACCCGATCAGCATTTTTTTAACCTGCTTTTTTAAATCTATCTGCCCTGCCCGTCGGCCCGAGGATGGCCGCTGCCCCTCAAGCCTGATAAAATCGCGCGCCTTCGCAGACCGTCAACGGCTGGGCCTTTTACCAAAAGTGCCCGCCCGCTCGGTCGTTACCCCTGAATCCCCCCTAAAGGCCTGGATCATGAGCAAGCAACCCTCCCTGAGCTACAAGGACGCCGGTGTAGACATCGACGCCGGTGAAGCATTGGTCGAACGCATCAAGAGCGTTGCCAAGCGCACTGCGCGCCCCGAAGTCATGGGCGGCCTGGGCGGTTTTGGCGCCCTCTGCGAGATCCCGGCCGGCTACAAGCAGCCTGTATTGGTTTCCGGTACCGACGGTGTGGGCACCAAGCTGCGCCTGGCACTGAACCTGAACAAGCACGACAGCATCGGCATCGACCTGGTGGCCATGTGCGTCAACGACCTGGTGGTATGCGGTGCCGAGCCGTTGTTCTTCCTCGACTACTATGCCACCGGCAAGCTGAACGTCGAGACCGCCACCCAGGTGGTGACCGGCATCGGCGCCGGCTGCGAACTGTCGGGTTGCTCCCTGGTCGGCGGCGAAACCGCTGAAATGCCAGGCATGTACGAAGGCGAAGACTACGACCTGGCCGGCTTCTGCGTCGGCGTGGTGGAAAAAGCCGAGATCATCGACGGCTCCAAAGTGGCTGCCGGCGACGCCCTGCTCGCCCTGCCATCCTCCGGCCCGCACTCCAACGGCTACTCGCTGATCCGCAAGATCATCGAAGTGTCCGGTGCCGACATCGAGAACATCCAGCTCGACGGCAAGCCGCTGACCGACCTGCTGATGGCCCCGACCCGCATCTACGTCAAGCCACTGCTCAAGCTGATCAAGGACACCGGCGCGGTCAAGGCCATGGCCCACATCACCGGCGGCGGCCTGCTGGACAACATCCCGCGCGTACTGCCAAAAGGCGCCCAGGCGATCGTCGACGTGGCCAGCTGGCAGCGTCCTGCGGTATTCGACTGGCTGCAGGAAAAAGGCAACGTCAATGAAACCGAAATGCACCGCGTGCTGAACTGCGGCGTGGGCATGGTGATCTGCGTGGCGCAGGAACACGTTGAAACCGCGCTGAACGTATTGCGTGAAGCCGGCGAGCAGCCTTGGGTCATCGGCCAGATCGCCACCGCTGCCGAAGGCGCGGCTCAGGTTGAACTGAAGAACCTCAAGGCTCACTGATGCCTCGGACCTGTGATGTCGTGGTGCTGCTTTCCGGCACTGGCAGTAACTTGCAGGCCCTGATCGACAGCACGCGCACCGGCGACAGCCCGGTGCGCATCGCTGCGGTGATCTCCAACCGCAGCGACGCCTACGGCCTGCAACGCGCCAGGGACGCGGGTATCGAAACCCGCTCGCTGGATCACAAGGCTTTCGAAGGCCGCGAGGCCTTCGACAGCGCCTTGGTCGAACTGATCGACGCCTTCAACCCCCAACTCGTGGTACTGGCCGGTTTCATGCGCATTCTCAGCCCTGGCTTCGTGCGGCACTACGAAGGGCGCCTGCTGAATATCCACCCTTCCCTGCTGCCCAAGTACAAAGGCATGCACACGCACCAACGCGCCCTGGATGCCGGTGACAGCGAGCATGGCTGCAGCGTGCACTTCGTCACCGAGGAACTCGATGGCGGGCCTCTGGTCGTACAGGCAGTGGTTCCGGTAGAGTCTGACGACTCGGCGCAGACCCTTGCGCAACGGGTTCATACCCAGGAACACAGGATTTACCCGCTGGCTGTGCGCTGGTTTGCCGAGGGGCGGTTGATTCTTGGTGACCAGGGTGCATTATTGGACGGTCAGTTACTTGCGGCCAGCGGCCACTTGATTCGAACCTAGGAGATTTTATGCGTCGCGCCTTGCTCTTCGCTTTTGCGCTGTTCGCCTTGCCTGCCGTGCAAGCGGCAGATCTACACCCGTTCTCCGCCAGCTACACCGCCGACTGGAAACAGTTGCCCATGAGTGGTTCGGCAGAACGCAGCCTGACCAAGAACGGTGACGGCACCTGGACCTTGAACTTCAAGGCTTCCATGATGATCGCCAGCCTGACCGAAACCAGTGTGATCCTGTTCGACAAGGACACCCTGCAACCGAAGAGCTACGCCTTCGAACGCGGCGGCCTGGGCAAGACCAAGAAGATCAACCTGGACTTCGACCCGTCGACCAAGAAAGTCACGGGTTTTGAAAACAAAGACCCGGTCAATGTGCCCCTGCAAAGCGGCATGCTCGACAAGTCGACCTACCAGTTGGCCTTGCAGCGCGACGTGGCAGCCGGCAAGAAAAGCATGAGCTACAACGTGGTTGAAGGCACCGACGTCGACACCTACGACTTCCGTGTGATCGGCCCGGAAAAGGTCCAGACCAAGGTCGGCAGCATTGACGCGATCAAGGTCGAGCGCGTACGCGACCCGACTCAAAGCAAGCGCATCACCCAGATGTGGTTCGCCAAGGACCTGGGTGGCATCCTGGTAGCCCTGCGTCAGGTGGAAACCGACGGCAAGGAATACAACATCATGTTGCAAGACGGTACCGTTGACGGCAAAGCCATCAAGGGCAGCTGATTGGATTGATGAGCTGAGAAGAGCCTCGCTGAATGCGGGGCTTTTTTTCGTCTGGGGGTTTTGGGTTCAAGTGTCTGCCGTCATCGGGAGCCCAACATGAAACTTCTGTCATAAACCTCTAAAGCGGTTTACTTAGCAAGCTAACAAACCGTATAAAAAGACCTGCGACGACTTGCCGCATACCCACCAGAAATTGGAGCAAGCAGATGACTGTAAAAGTAACTGAACGCGACGACGAACATATGTCCCACGAAGCGCTGGGCCATGGGATTCACATCTGGGATGTCCACCAACAAGACCTGCTGGTCGGCATGTTTCACAACGAGAGCGACGCTCATAATTATAAAAACGAGCTCGAAGCCCTTGAGATGAAACGCCAGGCGCAAAGCTCCTGAAACTTCAAAATCCTGTAGGCCCCCCAGCCCCACGCAGCTGGGGGGCCTATAAAACACAAACCCCGCCTTTTGAGCGGGGTTTGTGTGTTCTGGGGCTGCTTCGCAGCCCAACGCAGGGCAAGCCTGCTCACCACAATTCGTAGCTACAGCCTTACCACATCAAATCATCCGGGATCTGGTAGGCCGCGTACGGATCATCCTCATCCGGCACCTGGCTTTCGGTGAGGATATTTAGCTGCACGATACGTTCCGGGGCGCGCTCCTGGATCTTCAGCGCGGCTTCACGGGGGATCACCTCGTAGCCGCCACCGTGATGCACGATGGCCAGGGAGCCGTTGCTCAGCTTGTTGCGCATCAACGTGTTGACCGACAGGCGCTTGACCTTCTTGTCATCCACGAAGTTGTAGTAGTCCTCGGTCGTGAGCTTAGGCAGGCGCGAGGTCTCGATCAGTTGCTTGACCTGGGCCGTACGGGCCTTGGCCTCGGCTTTTTCCTGTTGCTGGCGGTTCAGCTCCTGGTCACGCTTGACCTTCTCGGCCTGCGCTTCGGCGGCCAGGCGCGCCTGGGTGTCATCGGCCTCGATCTGGCCCTTGTGGACCAGGCGCTGCTGCTTCTGTTTCTCTTTGCCGACCTGCTTGGCCTGCTTTTGGTTGACCAGACCTGCTTTGAGCAACTGGTCGCGAAGGGAAAGGCTCATGGTGCTTACTCACTTAGGCAACTGCTCAACCGCAGCTGGACACGTTCTTTTCCTGACGTTTGGCTTCGCCCCACAGGGCGTCCAACTCTTCGAGGGTGCAATCTTCTATGGGTTGGTGGGTGTCGCGCAATGCCTGTTCGATAAATCGGAAGCGTCGCTCGAACTTGGCATTGGCGCCACGCAGCGCGGTTTCCGGGTCGACCTTGAGGTGACGGGCCAGGTTGACCGCCGCGAACAGCAGGTCACCGACTTCATCGGCGATGGCCTCCGGGTCGTTGTCGGCCATGGCTTCGAGCACTTCGGCCAGCTCTTCGCGCACGTTATCCACCACCGGCAACGCCGATGGCCAGTCGAAGCCGACCTGGCTGGCGCGCTTCTGCAATTTGGCGGCCCGGGACAGGGACGGCAAGGCGCTGGGCACATCGTCCAGCAGGGACAGCTGCTCCGGCGCGTCGGATTTTTCCGCACGCTCCTCGGCCTTGATCTGCTCCCAACGTTCCTTGACCTGTTCTTCACTCAGTTGAGGAATATCCAGCGGCGCATACAGATCGCCGGTCGGGAACACATGGGGATGGCGGCGAATCAGTTTGCGGGTGATGCTGTCGATCACCCCGGCAAATTCGAAACGCCCCTCTTCCCGCGCCAGCTGGCTGTAATACACCACTTGGAACAACAGGTCGCCCAACTCACCCTGCAGATGATCAAAGTCGCCGCGTTCGATGGCGTCGGCCACTTCGTAGGCCTCTTCCAGGGTGTGCGGGACAATGGTCGCGTAGGTTTGCTTGATGTCCCACGGGCACCCGTATTGCGGGTCCCGCAGGCGGTTCATCAGGTGCAGCAGGTCTTCAAGTGAATACATCTTTCTGTGTCCGATCAGTGTGGGAGCAAGCCCCCTCCCACATTTAGCCTGCATTCATTCTGCGAATCATGGGGTACGGTTGCGCCGCGTCTCAATGATGTTCGGCAACTGGGAAATCCGCCCCAGCAGCCGCCCCAGCGCGTCCAACCCCGGAATCTCGATGGTCAGGGACATCAACGCGGTGTTGTCCTCTTTATTCGAGCGGGTGTTGACCGCCAGCACGTTGATGCGCTCATTGAGCAGCACTTGCGAGACGTCGCGCAGCAGGCCGGAACGGTCGTAGGCACGGATGATGATGTCCACCGGGTAGGTGAGCACCGGCACCGGACCCCAGCTGACCTGGATAATCCGCTCCGGCTCGCGCCCGCCCAGTTGCAGCACCGAGGCGCAGTCCTGGCGGTGAATGCTTACGCCACGGCCTTGGGTGATGTAGCCGACGATGGCATCCCCCGGCAACGGCTGGCAGCAGCCGGCGATTTGCGTCAGCAGGTTGCCGACGCCCTGGATCTGGATATCGCCGCGCTTGCCGGGCTTGTAGCCGGTGGCCTTGCGTGGGATCAGCTCCAGTTGTTCGTTGCCGCGCTCCGGCTCGACCAGTTGCTGGGCCAGGTTGACCAGTTGCGCCAGGCGCAGGTCGCCGGCACCGAGGGCGGCGAACATGTCTTCGGCGATCTTCATGTTGGCCTTTTCGGCCAGCTTGTCGAAGTCCACCTGGGGCAGGCCCAGGCGGCCCAGCTCGCGTTCGAGCAGGGTCTTGCCGGCGGCGACGTTCTGGTCGCGCGCCTGCAGCTTGAACCAATGGACGATCTTCGCCCGCGCCCGCGATGTGGTGATGTAGCCCAGGTTCGGGTTCAGCCAGTCGCGGCTCGGCGTGCCGTGCTTGCTGGTGATGATCTCGACCTGCTCGCCGGTTTGCAGGCTGTAGTTGAGCGGTACGATGCGCCCGTTGATCTTGGCACCTCGGCAGTTATGGCCGATCTCGGTGTGCACGCGGTAGGCGAAGTCCAGCGGCGTGGCGCCCTTGGGCAAGTCGATGGCATGGCCGTCGGGGGTGAAGATGTAGACCCGGTCCGGCTCGATATCCACGCGCAACTGTTCGGCCAGGCCGCCGATGTCGCCGAGTTCTTCGTGCCATTCCAGCACTTGGCGCAGCCAGGAGATTTTCTCCTCGTACTGGTTGGACCCGGCCTTCACGTCGGTGCCCTTGTAGCGCCAGTGCGCGCACACGCCCAGTTCTGCCTCTTCGTGCATGGCGTGGGTGCGGATCTGCACTTCCAGCACCTTGCCCTCGGGGCCGATCACCGCGGTATGCAGCGAGCGATAGCCATTTTCCTTGGGGTTGGCGATGTAGTCGTCGAACTCCTTGGGAATGTGCCGCCACAGCGTATGGACGATACCCAGCGCGGTGTAGCAGTCGCGCATTTCCGGCACCAGCACGCGCACCGCACGCACATCGTAGATCTGGCTGAAGGCCAGGCCCTTGCGCTGCATTTTGCGCCAGATCGAGTAGATGTGTTTGGCGCGGCCGCTGATGTCGGCATCGACCCCGGTGGCCTGCAGCTCGGCGCGCAACTGGCCCATCACGTCGCTGATAAAGCGCTCACGGTCGAGCCGCCGCTCGTGCAGCAGCGTGGCGATCTGTTTGTATTGATCAGGTTCGAGGTAGCGGAAGGACAAGTCCTCCAGCTCCCACTTGATATGGCCGATACCCAGGCGGTGGGCCAGGGGCGCGTAGATGTCGAAGACTTCGCGGGCAACGCGGTTGCGCTTTTCGTCGTCCGCGGTCTTCACCGCACGGATTGCGCAGGTGCGTTCGGCCAGCTTGATCAGGGCGACACGCACGTCGTCGACCATCGCCACCAGCATCTTGCGCAGGTTTTCCACCTGACCCTGGGTGCCCAGCACCATGGACTGGCGCGGGCTGAGGCTGGCGCTGATGGCGGCCATGCGCAGCACGCCGTCGATCAGCTTGGCCACCACCGCGCCAAAACGCTGGCTGACGGTCGGCAACTGGATGTGCCCTTCGCGCACGCCGCGATAGAGCACGGCGGCGATCAGCGAGTCCTGGTCCAGCTTGAGATCGGCAAGGATCTCGGCGATTTCCAACCCGGTGCGAAAGCTGGAAGTGCCTTCGGCCCACAGGTTCTTCGCTGCATTGTCTTGTTGCTCAGACTCACGAGCGAACTCGCAGGCTGCTTTCAAGGCTTCACGGTCCAGTGCCGGGTCGACACTGATGGCATGATCCAGCCATGCCTCGAGATTGATACTGCCGTCGGTGTTGATCGGCTGGTGTGCTCTCACCTGTACCATCTTGCTTACCTTCCCTATGACGCACCTTGGATGCGCCAAAATCATCGCCGACCTTTTTACTGCGAGCTCCGCGGCAGATCATAGGCCTTGGAGAACGCAGGCCAGTCGGATTAAACGGGCATCCTAGCCCGCTTCAAATAACGCCATGGCCTCGACATGCGCTGTCTGCGGAAACATGTCGAGGATCCCGGCACGTTTTAGCCGGTAGCCTTGCTTGACCAGCTCAACCGTGTCCCGCGCCAGCGTCGCCGGGTTGCAGGACACATACACCAGGCGCCTGGCCCCCAGGGTGGCGAGCTTGCGCACAACCTCCAGGGCACCATCGCGGGGTGGGTCCAAGAGTACCGCAGAAAAGCCCTGTTTGGCCCATTCCACGTCATTCAAAGGCTGGGACAAATCGGCCTGAAAAAACTGCGCATTATGCAAATTGTTGCTGATGGCGTTCCGTGCAGCCCGGTCCACCATGGTCTGCACACCTTCCACCGCCACCACTTCGCACACCTGTTTCGCCAGCGGCAGGGCAAAGTTGCCCAGGCCGCAGAACAGGTCCAGCACCCGCTCAGCAGGTTGCGGCGCCAGCCAGTCCAGGGCCTGGGCAACCATCGCCTCGTTGACCCCGGCGTTGACCTGGACAAAATCCCCCGGTCGGTACGCCAACTCCAAGTCCCATGGGTCCAATCGAAACCCTAGTGACTGATCGGGCTCAATCGGTTCCGGCTGACCTTCACCATGCAGCCACAGCTGGGCGTCATGGAAGCTGCAGAATTCTTTCAGGATCAGCAGGTCCGCCCCCGACAACGGCGCCATATGCCGCAGCAACACGGCGACGGACGAACCACTGAACAACTCCACATGCCCCAGGGCCTGAGGTTTGCTCAGGCGGCGCAGCATGTTCGGCAGGCGCTGCATGGTCGGTTGCAAGGCCTGTACCAGCACCGGGCAATCATCAATGGCGACGATGTCCTGGCTGGCCACGGCGCGGAAACCCACCTCGAGCTTCTTCGCCTTGGCATCCCAACGCACCGCCACCCGGGCGCGGCGCCGGTAAGCGAATTCCGGCCCACTCAATGGAGCGGCCCACTCCTGCGGTTCGACACCGGCCACGCGGGACAGTTGCTCGGCGAGCATGCGCTGTTTCAGGGCAAGTTGTTCGGCATGGGGCAAGTGCTGCACGCTGCAACCGCCACAGCGACCGAAGTGCGCGCACGGTGCCGGACGGCGCAGTTCACTGGCCGTGAACACACGCTCGGTGCGGGCCTCGACCACCTTGCCGTGGGTGCCCAACACTCGCGCTTCAACCTCTTCGCCGGCCAGCGCACCGTTGACAAACCAGGTGCGGCCTTCAAAGAACACGATGCCGCGGCCGTCGTTGGCCAGGCGCTCGATGGTCAGGCGTTGCTTCTTGCCCACGGGAATCTGTGGGGCCCGGCTGCCGCCCGTCGGTTGGAAGCGCAGGCCTCTCTCGTGCTTGGCCATCAGTTGGGTTCGTCGAAAATGCCGGTCGACAGGTAACGGTCGCCTCGGTCACAGATGATCGCGACGATCACCGCGTTTTCCACTTCCTTGGACAAGCGCAACATACCCGCCACGGCGCCGCCGGACGACACGCCGCAGAAGATGCCTTCTTCACGCGCCAGGCGGCGGGTGGTGTCTTCGGCTTCACGCTGGGCCATGTCGATGATGCGGTCCACGCGCGTCGCGTTGTAGATCTTCGGCAAATACTCTTCGGGCCAACGACGAATGCCTGGGATCGCCGCGCCTTCCATTGGTTGCAGGCCGACGATCTGGATCGCCGGGTTCTGCTCCTTGAGGTAGCGCGAGTTGCCCATGATGGTGCCGGTGGTGCCCATGGAACTGACGAAATGGGTGATGGTGCCCTGGGTCTGGCGCCAGATTTCCGGACCGGTGGTGGTGTAGTGCGCTTCGGGGTTGTCCCCATTGGCGAACTGGTCCAGCACCTGGCCACGGCCTTCGGCGGCCATGCGCTCGGCGAGGTCGCGGGCGCCTTCCATGCCTTCTTCCTGGGTGACCAGCACCAACTCGGCGCCATAGGCGGTCATCGCCGCCTTGCGCTCGGCGCTGCCGTTGTCGGGCATGATCAGCACCATCTTGTAGCCCTTGATCGCGGCGGCCATGGCCAGGGCGATCCCGGTATTACCCGAGGTGGCTTCGATCAGGGTGTCGCCGGGCTTGATCTGCCCGCGCAGTTCCGCGCGGGTGATCATCGACAGCGCCGGGCGGTCTTTTACCGAGCCGGCCGGGTTGTTGCCTTCGAGCTTGAGCAACAGGGTATTGCTGGTTTCACCCGCCATGCGTTGCAAGCGGACCAGGGGCGTGTTGCCGACGCAATCGGCGATTGTAGGGTACTGCAAGGTCATGGCGTATTCGCAATCCAGACTGCGGGGGCGAACATCATACCGGGAAAGGTCCGCGGGCCATATCACGCAAAGTGTGGTGCTTATGGCTTAAAGGAATAAGCGAGGGAGGTGCTGGCTGGGCGGGCGCCATCGGGGCATGGGTATCTACACAACTTCCAGTGAATACGGAATCTATGGCAATTAGGCTTCTGTGGTGAGCGGGCTTGTCGAATCGTCGCACCGCCCGCGCTGGGCTGCGAAGCAGCCCCAAAACCTTCACCTCGATTGATTCTGGCACTCTGCGGTGACCTTATTGGGGCCGCTTCGCAGCCCAGCGCGGGCGGTGCGACGATTCGACAAGCCCGCTCACCACAGAAGCCTAATTGCCATAGATTCCGTATTCACTGGAAGTTGTGTAGATACCCATGCTCATCGGGGGCAAGCCCCCTCCCACATTTTTAACCCAGTACACCAGACCCAACTCCGGTCGGCTCTAAGGCCGCCGCGCTTTGGCTCTTGATCTCAAATCGCCCCGTCAAACACGCTGGCCG
>NZ_VYKD01000026.1:0-86372 GCF_032424295.1 Pseudomonas sp. JV449
CCACGGCAATCACTTTCAGGCCGTTGGCCTTGGCCTTGGCGACGATGGCCGGGCCCAGGGACACATCCGGCGGGCAGATCACAAAGCCCTTGGCGCCGTTGGCGGCCAGGCTGTCGATGGCCGAGAGGGTTTTCTCGCCATCGGGCACGGCGATCTTGATCACGGTAAAGCCATGTTCCTTGCCGGCTTTTTCGGCAAAGGCCCATTCGGTCTGGAACCACGGTTCCTCGGCCTGTTTGACCAGGAAGCCGATTTTCACTTCCTCGGCAAATGCGAAAGTACTGAGGCCGCTGAGCACGGCGGCAGCTGCCAGTACGCGTATTGCTTTTTTCATGAACGGCACCTCTTGTTGTTATTGGGAGTGGCAAGTTCTAGTCGTGGTACATCACCGACCGCCCGCCATCGATCATCAGGCAGGTGGCATTGATAAAGGGCGCCTCGTCGGTCGCCAGGAACAGCGCCGTCATCGCCACCTCGACGGGCTGGCCGATGCGCTTGGGCGGGTGCAGGTCGAACGCACGCTGGCGCTCGGCGTGGGGGTCGGGGAAACCGTTCCAGTAATCGACGTTGAGCTGGGTTTCGATATAGCCCGGGGCGATGGCATTTACGCGGATGCCCTTGGGCGCGTATTCGATACCCAGGGCGCGGGTAAGGCCGAGCAGGCCGTGCTTGGCGACCGGGTAGGGAAAGCAGCCGGGAATGATGTGGCTGGAATGGGTGGAGGCGATATTGATGATGTTGCCGATGCCCTGCTCGATCATGTGTGGCAGCACCGTGCGGCAGCCGTACCAGGCGCCGTCGAGGTCGATGGCGAAGCAACGGCGCCAGTCTTCGTCGCTCATCTCCAGCGGGTCGCGGAACACGTTGACCCCGGCGCAATTGACCAGCACATCCACCCGGCCGAAGCGCTCAATGGCCACATTGACCAACGCCAGCCATTGCGCTTTGGAGGTGATATCGACGGGTTGGGCGTAGATCTCGGCGCCGCGTTCGCGCCAGTGGGCAGCGACTTTCTCGACCTTTTCGCCCTGGATATCGGCGATCACCAGGCGCGCCTGCTGGGCCTGGAAACACGCGACGATCGCCTCACCAATGCCCTGAGCGGCGCCGGTGATGATCACCACCTTGTTCTTCAGGCGCTCGCCGTAGGTTGGCTCGGGCACGGCGGGTAATGACAACGGTTGGGCCTGCATCGCGTCACCTGTTTTATTTTTGGCAGTGAGTGCTGATGCAGACGACTATAAACCCATCATTTGAAACATCTCAATATATAAATTTGCATCCCACATAGTGAGCAAAATCAAAAAATAATGTGGGAGGGGGCTTGCTTCCGATAGCGGCACGTCAGCTACAGAAAGGCTGACTGATTCACCGCTATCGGGAGCAAGCCCCCTCCCACATTTGATCTACAGTGTGTTCAAGAAGGTGGCTTCAGCCGAGAGCAAAATCCCGCAGCGCATCACCTTCCATGCGATAGCGCACCCACTCTTCCTGCGGCTGGGCACCGATGGATTTGTAAAAGGCAATCGCCGGCTCGTTCCAGTCCAGCACGCTCCACTCGAAGCGCGCGCACCCGTTATCAAAGGCAATCTTCGCCAAATGACGCAACAGCTTCTTGCCCGCCCCGCCGCCACGTTGTTCCGGGTTGATGTACAAGTCTTCCAGGTACAGGCAGTTGCTGCCCAGCCACGTGGAATAGCTGAAAAAGAACACCGCAAACCCAATCGGCAAGCCATCCCGCGAGCAGATCAGGCCATGGGCGGTGGCGCCCTCGCTGAACAGGCTGCGCTGGATGTCCACCACGCTGGCGATCACTTCATGCCGGGCTTTCTCGTACTCGGCGAGTTCGGTGATGAAAGTCAGGATCTGCGCAGCATCGCTGGGCACGGCGGGGCGAATCTCGATGGTCATGGGCGAGCCTTGGGCAATTTCAAAGCACACATACTAAGGCGCTTTGATGACTGATTGCAGTGCAATTTATGGGGAGCCCGGCAACCGACACACAAAATCTTACAGGTGCCACGGCACCGTTCGTCGCCACCCAGGCACGATCATCAAGGCACAACTGACCAATAGAGGGTAAGGACATCAATCATATGGAGACACCCTCATGAAGCATTCCAAGTTTGCCGCCCTCGCATTTGCTGGCCTGTTGTCTTCGGTTTCGCTGAGTGGTTTCGCTGCCACGTCGTCCACCGGCCCTACCAACCCGGACGCCACCACCGAATCGCAGAAATCCATGGGCACGGGCCTGGACACCAACGGCGGTGCGGTCATCGATAACACCAATGGTGCCGACCCGCATACCCAGGGTCACGATACCCAACGCCAGGCGCCAGCGGCCGTCGGCAACGGCAAAATGGGCCCTTCGGTGAATGAGCCGAAGATCAATAAAGGCGATGACTCGAACCTGCCGGGCGCGCCGAAACAGCCTGCGCCTTGACGCATCAAATGCAATCGCAACACCCGATCATTCCCCAATGAAGAGGTACGCATGAACGTCGATAAAGACCTTGAAAAAGAAGTCCTCACCCGCCTGCTGCACGCTCATCCTCAGGGGCTGGGCAAGGAAGTGCTGGATAACTACCGCGGAGAGAAAGTGGTCGCCAGTGCGTTGGCATTTCTGCAGGACCGCGGGTTGATCAAGGATGGGCATGTGACCACCGACGACGCCGGTGAATACTCGCTGAATCTGCCGATCAAGTTGACGGCGTCAGGTGTGGATGAAGCGCGCAAGCTCGAAGGTGCAACGCGCCAGTAGCCCTCATGCAAAACCCAATGTGGGAGGGAGTAAACCTTCCTCTCACATGCTTGGGCCTATCTTCAGTCCGTAAGTAATGCGTCGACTTCGGCGGTGCCCGGGGAAGTTGCCGGCCCCCAACGCGTCACCGCCAGGGCCGCCGCTGCATTCGCCCGCCGCGCCGCCTCAGCAGGTTTCAAACCATCCGCCAAACCCGCAATAAACACCCCCGCATGCGCATCCCCCGCGCCATTGCTGTCGACCGCCTGTACCTTGAAGCCAGGCACATGCTCGATCTGACCCGCACGCCCCACCCAACAGCCATTCGGTCCGTCACGCACCACCAATAGCGTCTCGGCGCGCAGGTGCTGGCTGAGCGCCGGCAACGCGGCAGCGATGTCCGCCGCGCCGGTAAACGCCAAGGCTTCAGGACCATTGCTGGTCCAGATATCGATACGTGGCAACAGCGCACCCATCAAGGCCGAATCCGGCGCTTTGACCAGCGGCCCCGGATCGAACACCACCACGACTTCCCGGGGCAGTGCCAGCAGCCAGTCGATCAGCGCCTGGGCCTTGCCTTCCAGGAGCAGGCTGTAGCCACTGACGTAGACGTAGTCGTCGACACGCGGTACGACGGTGGTCAAATCCTCCTGGCTGAGTTCACCCTCGACGCCGATATGGGAAATGAACGTGCGCTCGGTAGTGGCTTCGGTCAGGGACACGCACAAGCCAGTGTCCTTTGCGCTGCTGGCCGCCAGGGCCATGTCAATGCCCTCGGCCTGCATCGCTGCGCGGGCCAGGTCGCCGAAGCGGCCAGTGCCGTGACGGCCCAGATAGACCACCGGCAAGCCATTGCGCCGCGCCGCCGCCATCACATTGAAGCCCCCGCCGGCTTCGAAGCTGGCGGACTTGGCCAGCACGTCGCCGCCGGTCGCAGGCAAGGTGTCGAGGGCCATGACCAGGTCGACGATGACCTGGCCGGTGTGCAGCAATCTAGACATTAGGGCTCTCTACCAACGCCGGACGACGGTCAGCCGCGCCGCCCAGTACCGCATAAATCCCACCGGCGACCAGGAAAGTGACGATCCAGCCCAGGCCATTGTGGCCCAGCCAGGAGTCGGACAACGGCCCGGCGAACCAGATGTTCTCGGCAGTGGTGCCAATGGTGGTGAAGCTGAAACCCAGCACGATGGCCACGGCCCAGGCGCCGAAGGCGCGCCATTCCACACCGCCGCGATACCAGTAGGCGCTGCTCGGGCTCACGTCCAGCAGGTCCTTGGGGCTGTAGTAGTGACGATGGATCAGGTCGACCACGAAGATCCCCACCCACGCGGTGATCGGCACCGCCAGCAACGAGATGAAGGTGATGAACGGGCCGTAGAAACTGTCGGCGATCAGCATGAAGTAGATGGAACCGGCGAAGATCGCCACGATGTCGACGATCACCGCATGCACGCGCTTGACCTTCAGGCCAAGGGTCAAGGTGGTGAGGCCGGCCGAATACACCGACAGGTTGTTCGACAGCAGCAGCCCGCCAAACGCGGTGATCAGGTACGGCACCGCCATCCAGGTGGGCAGCATGTCGCGGATCGCGATGATCGGGTCAGTGGCCGCGGCCAGGTCGTTGTTGCCGACCGACAGCAGGCCGCCGAGGGTAATCAGCAACACCAGCGGAATGCCCGCACCAAATGCCGCCGACGCCACCAGGCGCACGGCCGTGACGCTGCGGTGCTGGTAGCGCGACATGTCGGCACCGGCGTTGGCCCAGCCGATACCGGTACCGGCGGCCATGGTACCGACGCCGATGATCATCGCGCTCAGCGGTGCCGGGGTGGCGTTGAACACCGCGCTCCAGTCGATGGTGGCGCAGAGGAAACCGCCCACCAGGATATTCAACGCGCCGAACACATAGGTGGCCCACTTCTGGATCACCAGCAAGGTGGCGTGGCCGAGGCCCGAAACGGCCAAGGTCAGCAACACGAACATGCCGATGAAGATCAGGGTGAGGACCGGTGCGCTTTTCGCCTCCACCGCAGAGCCGAACAGAATTGAACACAACGACAGCAACACGAAGGCCGCCGTGGTGGTGTTGACGGTTTCCCAGCCCAGGCGCGACATCAACGACACCAGCGTCGGGCCGATATTGCCGCGCACGCCGAAGATGGCGCGGGACAAGGTCAGGCTGGGGGCACGGCCGCGACGGCCGGCGATGGAGATGATGCCCACCACGGCGAACGAGCCGGCGGCGCCGAGGATCGCGACGATGATCGCCTGCCAGATGGCCAGGCCGCGAAACGCCACGAGGGTGGCGCCGAGGGGCAGGCCGAGGATGCTGATATTGGCGGCGAACCACACCCAGAACAGTTGCAGTGGATGGCCGTTGCACTCGCCTTCAGGGACCGGTTCGATACCGCGGGTTTCCAATTGCCCGGCGCTTTGGCCGGAAGAAGTGCTGCTCATGAGTGGTGCTCCTGGTGCCTGTATTGTTGTGGTTGTGGCGGATACGCGGTCTTCCTGACTCAGCGCAATGCGAGCAAGCCTTGAACCAGCGGCTGCAGATCGAGGCCGTTGACCTGCTTGACCTGTTTGATCATCGATTCGGGCCAGCACTGCAGGCCGAGGCAGGCACCGAGCATCGCGCCGAGCATCGCGGCAATCGTGTCGGTATCGCCGCCCAGGCTGGCAGCCAGGCACAGGGCTTCGAACGCGTTCATGGCCCCCACTGCCACTTGCTGGGCGAGGGCAAACGACACCACCACCGACTCCTGGGAGGCGACGGAGGTGCCGATCAATTCATACAGCAGGTCGGCGAACAGGGCTGTGTCGCCGCTGCCGACGCTCAGGGTGCGCGCCCAACTGATACGGGTGGAGATGCGCCCGCCGGCAATCCAATGGCCATGGCCTTCCGCCTGTTGAGCCACCTGGGTGCCGATATTCAAGGCTTCACCCAAGTCCACACCGTTGATGCCCGCGGACACCACCGCCGCCACTCCCGCGGCGCTGGAGATGCCCAGGGTGGTGTTGTGGGTGACCTGGCAGGCCTGGATCACCGCCTGGATAAATCGCGCCGGGTCGCTGACATCGGCGGCGATTCCCACTGGGGTGATGCGCATGGCGGCGCCATTGGTGGTGCCGTAGCGCCCGGATTCTTCCGGGGTATGGCCGTTGAGGATCATATCGATTGCACGCTTGGTCGACGGGCCGAGCAGATCCTGGGAGCCCTTGGCGCGCATCACCGCTTCCCAATCGATCAGGCGCCGGGCGAGCACGGCGGGGTCGATCTTGCCTCGGCCCTCGACCAGCAGCTCACCGACCAGGATCGCTTGCTCGGTGTCATCGGTGATGGAGCCCGCCGGCATATTGGGCGCGATGGGTTGGTCGGCGTCGGCATCTTCCAGGCCGGTAATGGCACCAAAGCGCTGTTGCACTTGCTCACGGCTCAGGGATTGGGTGGGCATGCCCAGGGCATCGCCCAACGCCAGGCCGTAGAAAGCGCCGAGGGCGCGGGTATTGGGGGTCATTTTGAAGATCCAAACTGCAGGTGCAGGCGAAAGTGCAGAGGGTCGAGCAGGCTTTCGACGTACTCCATGAAGCGCTCGCGGCGATCGTAGGTGGTGCGCGAGGCCTTGAGGAACACCGTGCCCACCGGGCGGCCAAGCAACTCGGCGTCTTCATCGCTGAGGGGCTCGGCGCCGATCCATTGGTCACCTTCGGCACCGACGTAACCGTAGGCTGCCAGGGTGATGGTCAGGGAATTATCGATCAGCCCAACGCGCGGCAGGCTTTCCAGGCCACCGGACGCGGGCATCAGCGAGCGCTCAAGGGAAACGGCCGTGCCATCAGTCGTGCGGCGACGGCGGTCGAGGGCGATAAATTGGTCGGTGCCGAAGCGACTGAACAGATCGGCGCGCGTCACCGCTTCCAGGCGCAGAATATCGGTGGTCACCAGGGCCCCGGTGTCCGCCAGGGCCTGGGCCCAACCGCTGGTTTGATCCAGCGCCATGCCATCAAATGTGACGATGGAGCCCACGCCGCTCTGGGTCGCGATGTAATTGCGCCTTTTGAGTTCGGCGAGGGCTTCACGCAGCGTGCCCCGGCTGACCGCAAACTCTTCAGCCAGTTGATGCTCACCCGGCAACAGGAAACCGTCGGCCATCACCCCTCCCTCGATACGGCGGATGAGCTCGTCGACGACGCGTTTTTTCTTATCAAATCGGACATGTCTAATCATGTACAAATTGATAACCGAAAGCGGCCATTTGCAGCAAGCGAATTATTTCAGGGAGATGAAAAAACCGGTCTCACGGCTCCAGGCCAATACGGAAAAACTCGCCGCCGCTCCATACGCCAAGCCAGTTCTGACCATTGATCGGGCGACTCACCGCCAACTCCACCAATTGGTAGAACACATTGCGATGCACCAGGGCTTCGAGGTTGGTACGCACGCGCAGATAGGGGGACGGTTCCTGGGTGACGGGATCGATCACCACCCGCAGTGGATGCTCAATATCGGCTGCAACCTGCTCGTCGACGTTGGTGGTGAAACGCAGCACCTGGCTTTCGCCCTGCCCTTCGACGTCGAGAGTAACCGCGACAAAGGGCGCATCATCGACGGTGATACCAACTTTTTCCACTGGGGTGATCAGGAAGTAATCATCGCCATCTCGGCGGATGATAGTAGAGAACAATTTGACCATCGGCTTACGCCCGATCGGCGTGCCCTGGTAGAACCAGGTGCCGTCACGGGCGATGCGCATGTCGATGTTGCCGCAGAAATCCGGGTTCCACAGATGCACCGGCGCCGGTCCCTTGCCCTTGGGCAACTGAGCCAACAGATCGTTGGCCTTGGCGGAATCGGTCATGGTGTTCTCCTTGGTGTTACTGATCGCCCATGCCCAACAGGCCTCGGGCGTACTGCGCCAAGGGGCGGGCAATCAGGTCTTCTGGCTTGTTGTCGTGGAACGTCAGTAAACCGCCACGACTGCGAATACGTGCAGTATCAATCAAATACTGGGTGCTGGTCTCGATCAACATGATCTGGATTACCCCGTTGTCCAGGCCAAGCCGGTCCAGCGCCTCTTGATCAGCCCATTCGTCGGCGTTGCCGATACGGTCATCGGCCTTGGCGAAACGGCAGTACAGCAGGTAGTGGGCACCCGCCGCACGGGCCTCGGCCATCGCCTGCTCCAGGCCTTCCGGCTGACGAGCACGACGCACCATTGGGAAGTATTCGACGAAACCGTTGAAGGCTTCCTCGGCCACCACATTCGGCCGCGGGTAGGCGCTGCCGGGCGGTACAAATGCACCCTGGGCGATAAAGACAAAGGAATCCGGCTGTATGCGCACCGAGGCGGTACGACGAGTGTCGCTGTGGTCCAGCAACCCGGCGTCGCTCATCTGATAACGGGTGCCTTCGGCCATATCGCTGACGGTCATGCAACCACTCAGCGTCAACGACGCCAGCAACAAAACCAGACTACGCATCCTAATCCTCCAGAAGCCGGTGACGGAAAACCGGCGAATGGACACGAGATGCAGAATCCGCGCCATTTGGAAACAACGCAGAACTAAATGTGGGAGGGGGCTTGCTCCCTCCCACATTGGATGATGTTTAATCTTGGGAAAGCATTATCCGCCAATGATCTTCATGATCGTCGCACCGCCGGAGAAGGCCACTTCCTGCTTATCGCCCAAGGCCTTCATCAGCAGGCCTTGCAGGGCCGGCAGCGCCTGGTGGCGAGGCTTGTCCAACAGGTCGCCGACATAGTGACGGTTGCTCGACGACAGGCAGCCATGCAGCCAGCCGGTCGACGACAAGCGCAGCCGTGAACAGGTGCGGCAGAACGGTACGCTTTCGTTGGCGATCACGCCGAAGAAGCCTTTGCCCGGCACTTCGTAGCGTACCGCCGTGGCGTCCACGGGAGCGTTGGCTTGCAGGTATTCGTGGTGTTCGCCGATCAGGCCGAGCAGTTGTTGCAGGCTGACGAACTGCTGCAGGAATGCATTGGAGTCCTTGGCCAGGTGGCCCATGCGCATCAACTCGATAAAACGCAGCTCGTAGCCACGCTCCAGACAGTAGTCGAGCAGCGGCATCACCTGGTCGAGGTTCTGGCCGCGCAACGGCACCATGTTGACCTTGATCTTGATCCCGGCAGCACGCGCCTGGTCCATGCCATCGAGCACGGTCGCCAGGTCGCCGCCACGGGCGATGCTGCGAAAGGCGCCGGCATCCAGGGTATCGAGGGAGACGTTGATACGCCGAATCCCCGCATCCACCAGCAGCGGCAGTTTGCGCGCCAGCAACTGGCCGTTGGTGGTCAGGCTGATGTCGCTGAGGCCCATGCCGCCCACGGCGCCCATGAAGGCTTCCAGCTTGGGGCTGACCAGCGGCTCGCCACCGGTGATGCGCAAGCGCTCGATGCCCGCCGCCTCGATCAGGTAGGCCACGCCACGGGCCATGGCCTCGGCCGAGAGTTCGTCCTGGGCAGCCACCAGCCGCTTGCCGTTCGGCACGCAGTAGGTACACGCGTAATTGCAGGCTGAGGTCAGGCTGATCCGCAAATTGCGAAAACGCCTGCCTTGACGATCAACGATCATGGATCACTCCGGCAGAGGATGATTCGGGCGCACTAAAAACTGACTGATAAATCAGCTTTTAGCAATATCCTTGCCTGAGTATATTCCTGGGTTACTGCGCCTGGCAGCAAATCGTTACGTGGCCGGGGTTTCGACGGGGGCCGCTTCAACCAGTGCCGGCTCGGAGCTGTGCTTGCGCTTGTTGCCCATGCGCACACCGATATCCATCAGGAACTGGAAGAAACCTTCCTGGTCTTCCAGCACATTGCTCCAGAACGGCGAGTGGTACAGCGCCACGGCGCCGTGCACCAAGGCCCAGGCGGCGCAGTAGTGGAAATACGGCGGTACGTCTTCAAGCTTGCCTTCGCTGATGCGGCCCTTGATCAGCAGGGTCAGGCGCTCGAAGTTCGAGGCGCGGATCTTGTGCAGCTCCTCGACCATCTCCGGCACTTGATGGCCCTTGACCACCTTCTCTTCCAGGCGGTCGAACAGGCGGTAGCGCTGCGGGTCGCGCATGCGGAACTCGAAGTAGGCCCGGGACAGGGCCTCCTTGTCCTTGTCGACATCGGCCGAATGCAGCAGCTCGTTCAAGTCGCGCTCGTAGTCGAGCATGAGGCGCAGGTAGATCTCGGCCTTGGACTTGAAGTGCTTGTAGATCGTGCCTTTGCCAATACCCACGGCATCCGCGATCATCTCGACGGTGACGCTGTCTTCGCCTTGTTCGAGGAACAACTTGAGTGCGGTGTCGAGAATTTCCTGCTCACGGCGGCGAAACTCACGGACCTTACGGGGTTCTTTGTGCATGAGGAAGAGGTCTGCAAAGGTCGGAATAGGGAGGGCTGCGCAGGGCCACGAATACATGGCGATACGATTTACCCAGTGCGAGGGATTATCCCGACTGAACGGTCGTTGGGCAACGTCTATGTGAACCCGCCCTGCACTTTACTTTCAAGGCGCCAACGTTTTCATGCCTATCAGTCAGAAATAATACGCAACAACTGCACCCGTGCACCTGCCCAATGAGAACTCAAGCGAAGCGCATGTATTCCAAATCTGTTTAAAAAACGATCAGTCGCGACTGGACTGAATCAGATACTGATCAATACTTGAACTGTCGGCGTGACATCTCCCCCAAGTGAAGCGCCGACCTGGGTACCGACGGACTGTGTGCCCTTGTTTTACTCCTAATGGTCTTAACCCGGATTCACCCCCCAGAACCCGGGTTTTTTTTGCCTGCGATTCAGTCGTGTCATGCGGCGACGTGGGCCAGCGGGAACAGGCGCTTGAAGTTCTCGGTGGTCTGCTCGGCAAAGCGCTCATAGGACTCACCGCGCAGCATCGCCAGGTAGTCCGCCACATCCCGTACATATTCGGGCAGGTTCGGTTTGCCACGATGGGGAATCGGCGCCAGGTACGGCGAGTCGGTTTCCACCAGCAGGCGGTCGGCTGGCACTTGGCGCGCCACGTCGCGCAGGGCATCGGCATTGCGGAAAGTGACAATGCCCGACAGGGAAATATAGAACCCCAGGTCGAGCGCTGCCCTGGCCATGTCCCAATCCTCGGTAAAGCAATGCAACACGCCGGCCTGGGGCAACGCGGCTTCGCGCAACAGGGCCAGGGTGTCGGCACGGGCGCCGCGGGTGTGGACAATCACCGGTTTGCCGGTTTGCCGGGCGGCCTGCAAATGCAGGCGAAACGAGGCCTGCTGCAACTCGGCGGCTTCCGGCTCGTAATGGTAGTCCAGGCCGGTTTCGCCAATGGCCACCACGCGCGGGTGATTGAGTTCGCCCAGCAGCCAGTCGAGGGCCGGGGCTTCGCCGGGCTTGAGGTCCAGCGGGTGGATACCCACCGAGCAATCCACATCGGCATAACGCTCAGCCAAGGCTTTGACGTCGGCAGCATTTTCGGCGCTGACGCCAATGCACAGGAAATGCCCTACCCCACGCTGGCGTGCAGCGTCGAGGGCAGCATCCAGGGAGCCGCCATGCTGGGCAAGGTCGAGGCGATCAAGGTGGCAATGGGAATCTACAAGCATAGGAAATTACGACTTAGGTCACGGAAAGTGTCTGGCCAACGATACACCCGTCGGCCAAGGAAATTAACGGCGGCCGAGCAAGCCAACCCACTGCACCAGCAGGGCTTCAAGCAACAGCACGCGGTTGAGGTTGGCCTTGCCGAGCACCTTCTGGCGCTGGGCGAGGATCCAGTCCTGGATAGTCAGCACCTTGTCCTGGGCACTTTTCTGCGCGAGGTATTGCACCACCTTGCGCATGTCCGGCAGGCCCAGGCCGTTTTCATCCTGGGTCAACTGGTAGCGCAGGATCAGGCTCGACCAATCACAGAACCAGTCGAACAGCAGCAGCAAGGGAATGTCCTTCCAGGCGCTTTCAGCCAACTGGGTGGCGGACAGCTCTTGCTTGAGCAGTTTTTTCACCCCATCCACAACCAGGGCGCGTTGCTCACGTACGCCCTGGGCTTGCAGCTTGACGGCCGCCAGCGGGGAACCGGCCGCCAGGGTCAGCAACTCGATCCGCTCCTCTGCGGAGCAATCCGGCAGCGCCTTCGCCAGCCATTGCAGGCTCATGGCTTCACTGGGCAACGGGCAGGCCTGCTGTACACAACGGCTGCGAATGGTCGGCAACAAGCGGCTGGACTGGTGGCTCACCAGCAACAGCACCGTGTCGCCGGAGGGTTCTTCCAGGCTCTTGAGCAAGGCATTGGCGGCGTTGATGTTCATCGCCTCCACCGGCTCGATCAGCACCACCTTGCGCCCGCCCATCTGCGCGGTCTGCACCACGAAACTGACGAGGTCACGCACCTGGTCGACCTTGATCGCCTTATCGGCCTCCTCGGGTTCGAGCAGGTAGTTGTCCGGGTGGCTGCCGGCCTTGAGCAACAGGCAGGATTTGCACGCGCCGCAGGCTTCAAGGTTGACCGGGCGCTGGCACAGCAGGCTGGCCATGAGTCGCTCAGCCAGATCGCGCTTACCAATACCGATCGGCCCGTGCAGCAGATAGGCATGGGCGTGCTGGGCACGGCCGGCCAACTGCTGCCAGAGACTGTCCTGCCATGGGTAGGCTTCAGCCACGGGCGCGCTCCAACAGCTTGGGTAACAGGGCGTCGATGGCCTGCTGCACCTGCGTCAACGGCTGGGCTGCGTCCAGCAGGTGGTAGCGCGCCGGTTCCGCCTGGGCGCGCCTGAGGAACGCGCTGCGCACAGCATCGAAAAAACCCTGGCCTTCCAGTTCGAAACGGTCGAGACGCCCACGGGCGCTGGCGCGGGCCATGCCCACTGCCACCGGCAGGTCGAACAACAGGGTCAGGTCGGGACGTAGATCACCCTGCACAAAGGTTTCCAACGTGGCGATACGCGCCAGGGACAAACCCCGGCCACCGCCCTGGTAGGCATACGTGGAATCGGTAAAACGGTCGCAGATCACCACGGCACCGCGGGCCAGGGCCGGACGAATCACCTCGGCCAGGTGCTGGGCACGGGCAGCGAACACCAGCAGCAGCTCGGTGTCCGGGTTCATCTGTTCTTCGCCTGGGGCCAGCAACACGTCACGGATGCGCTCGGCCAGGGGTGTACCGCCGGGCTCACGGGTCAACACCACCTCGACACCTTCAGCGCGCAAGCGGCCGGCCAGGTAATCGCGGTTGGTGCTTTTGCCGGCGCCTTCGGGGCCTTCCAGGGTAATAAACAAGCCAGTCACAGGCAGTCCTTAGTCAGAGTCATTGCGGGCTTTGTGGCGCGGCGGCATCCGGCGCGGGCTCGGCGGGTGCATCAGCAGGCGGCGCTACGTCTTCCGGGGGTTTTACCAGCGGTGCCGGGCTTGAGCGGTAATCGGCACGGCGCTTGAGCTGGAACTCACGCACAGCGGCATTATGCGCACCCAGGTCATCGGAGAAAATATGGCTGCCGTCGCCACGGGCGACGAAATACAGGCTGCTGCCCGGCACCGGGTTCAACGCGGCATGGATCGCCTCGCGGCCGACCATGGCGATGGGTGTCGGCGGCAGGCCGGCAACCATGTAAGTGTTATAGGGGTTGGCTTCCTTGAGGTGCGCACGGGTCAACTTGCCGTTGTAGCGCTCACCCAGGCCGTAGATCACGGTGGGGTCGGTCTGCAGCAGCATGCCGATCTTCAGGCGGCGTACGAATACCCCGGCAATCTGCCCGCGCTCTTCCGGCACACCGGTCTCTTTCTCCACCAGGGAGGCCATGATCAAGGCTTGATAGGGGTCGGTATAGGGCGCGTCGGCAGCGCGCTTGCTCCACTCCTGGGCGAGGACATCATCCAGGCGGTTATAGGCTTTCTTCAGGAACTCGACGTCGGTCATGCCGCGCACGAAGCGGTAGGTATCCGGGAAGAACCGACCTTCGGGGAACACGCCAGGATGGCCGAGCTTGTCCATCACTTCGCTGTCACTCAGGCCCGCCAGGGTCTGCACGATCTTTTCATGCTTGGCCAGGGCCGAACGCACCTGGCGGAAATTCCAGCCCTCCACCAGCGTCAGGCTGTATTGCACCACTTCGCCGCGCTGCCACAGGCCGATCAGGCCTTCGGCGGTCATGCCCGGGGTCATGCGGTATTCACCGCTGTGCAGCGGTTGACCGTCCAGGTTGAAGCGCCAATACAGGCGCAACCAGAACGCGCCGTCGAGCACGCCATCGGCTTCCAGGCGATTGAAGGTCCCGGTGGGCGTCGCCCCGGCCGGCACATCGAGCAATTGCTCCTGGGTCAGATTCAACGGCTGCTTCAAGGCAGCGTCATATTTCCACGCGGAAAACCCCAACAGCAAAGCCGCCGAGAACAGACCGATCAGCAGCAGTACAACCAGTTTTCGTATCAACTCAAATATCCAATAGCGCGCGAACAATGCCCTGCAGTTTACGGGTGAGCGGCCCAACCGACCAGCTCATCGCAGCGCACCCACGCACCGGCCAAATGCCATATACGCTGTTGCACATAAAGACTTCGTCAGCCTCCCGCAATTGCTCAAGGCTGATGTCAGCCACGGCTACCGGGATGCCCAGGGCGCTCGCCTGAGCCAGAATCTCGGCGCGCATGACGCCTGCAACGCCGCAACGATTCAGATCGGCGGTTAGTAACAAGCCATTACTTACCAGGAACAGGTTGCTGAATACGCCTTCGATGACACGCCCGGACACATCCAGCATCAACCCTTCGGCATATTCGGCATCCTGCCATTCCGCACGGGCGATCACCTGCTCGAGGCGATTGAGGTGCTTGAGACCGGCCAGCAGCGGCTGCTCGGCCAGGCGGGTGGCGCACGCAAACAGACGAACACCGTCGGCTCCATGGGCCTGGGGATAGGTAGCAGGCGGATTGCCCTGCAAGATACGACGCACTGGCGCCTCGGGGTTGATGCCATAACCGCGCAGGCTGTCGCCGCGGGTGAGGATCAGCTTGAGGACACCGTCGCCGAGAGCGGCGGCATAGGCCTGCACTTCGCTGCGGACCAGCACCTGATCCACAACGAGAGCGAGGCGCCTGCAGCCCTCATCCAGGCGTTGCAGGTGACGGTCAAGCAGCACGGGCTGCCCGGCCTTGACGGCGATGGTCTCGAACAGGCCATCACCGTACGCCAGGCCGCGATCTTTCAGGGGCACGCTGCCCCCTGGCTGACCGTCGACCCAGCTGTGCATCACTCGGCGAACCGGCGGAACACCAGGGAACCGTTGGTGCCACCGAAGCCGAACGAGTTGGAAATCGCAACGTCGATCGGCATCTGTTGCGGCTCATGCGGCACGAAGTTCAGGTCGCAGCCTTCGTCCGGCTCATCGAGGTTGATGGTCGGCGGAGCGACCTGGTCCTTGATGGCCATCACGCTGAAGATCGCTTCTACCGCGCCCGCCGCACCCAAGAGGTGGCCGGTCATGGACTTGGTAGAACTGACCGCCAGCTTGTAGGCGTGCGCGCCGAACACCGACTTGATGGCTTCGGCTTCCGCCAGGTCGCCCGTCGGGGTCGAGGTGCCATGGGCATTGATGTACTGCACCTGGTCCGGGTTGACCTTGGCATCGCGCAAGGCGTTGGTGATGCAACGCGCAGCGCCGGCACCGTCGGACGGTGGCGAGGTCATGTGATAGGCGTCGCCACTCATGCCAAACCCGATCAACTCGGCATAGATGGTGGCACCACGCGCCTTGGCGTGTTCCAACTCTTCGAGCACCAGGGCACCGGCGCCGTCGGCCAGTACAAAGCCGTCACGGCCCTTGTCCCACGGACGGCTGGCACGGGTCGGCTCGTCATTGCGGGTCGACAGTGCACGGGAGGCGCCAAAGCCGCCCATTCCCAGGCCACAGGCGGCCATTTCAGCACCACCGGCGATCATCACGTCGGCTTCGTCATAGGCGATGTTACGCGCCGCCATGCCGATGCAGTGGGTACCCGTGGTGCACGCGGTAGCAATCGCGTAGTTAGGCCCCTGCGCCCCCAAGTGGATGGACAGGAAACCGGAAATCATATTGATGATCGAGCCAGGCACGAAGAACGGTGAAATTCGACGAGGGCCGGAATCATGCAGCGTGCGGCTGGTTTCTTCGATATTGGTCAAACCGCCAATACCCGAACCCATGGCCACGCCGATGCGCTCACGGTTGGCGTCGGTCACTTCCAGGCCAGCGTTACGCACTGCCTGGAAACCGGCTGCCAGGCCGTATTGAATGAACAGGTCGAGCTTGCGGGACTCTTTGATCGAGAGATATTCCTCGACATTGAACCCCTTTACCGAGCCGCCAAAACGGGTGGAATAGGCAGAAAGGTCCGTGTGTTCGATCAGACCAATACCACTGCGGCCAGCCAGAATGCCCTGCCAACTGCTCGGCACATCCGTACCCAGTGGCGACAACATACCCATACCGGTGACTACGACGCGTCTACGCGACACAGCACTCTCCTTTTTCTAATGACGACACTTTGCTTCAGAGCTTACTTTTCATCAGCGCTAAAGAAAAAACCGCACGCCGTTACAGCAGTGCGGTTTTTCCCTAACAGCAGGCGACGACTACAAACTATTACGCCTGGTGGTTCGTAACGTAGTCGATAGCAGCTTGAACAGTAGTGATTTTTTCAGCTTCTTCGTCCGGGATTTCGGTCTCGAATTCCTCTTCCAGAGCCATCACCAGCTCAACGGTGTCAAGGGAATCGGCACCCAGGTCTTCTACGAAGGAAGCAGTGTTGACCACTTCTTCTTCTTTGACGCCCAGTTGCTCGGCAACGATTTTCTTGACGCGCTCTTCGATGGTGCTCATACCTTGTTTAACTCCTAATGGACAAATTCAGGCAGCTGGCCAGTGAGTAAGTGTATAGAAAGCCTTTTCAGCTTTTCAACTGAAAGCTTCACGCTGTACCCGGTTTGCCACCTGCCTATAAATTAAGTTGCAGCTTTATAACGGATTTTAGACAGCTCGTATGACATTTTTTTGAAGCGATCCGTCACAATTTAGCTCATGTACATCCCGCCGTTCACCGGGATTGTAGCCCCAGTCACGTATGCCGCACCGTCGGATGCCAGGAAAGCGACCACATTCGCGATCTCTTGAGCCTGGCCCAGACGGCCCAGCGGAATCTGCGTCAGCAAGCCTTCACGCTGTGCTTCCGGCAGTTCGCGGGTCATATCGGTGTCGATGAACCCTGGGGCCACCGAGTTGACCGTAATCGACCGCGAACCGACTTCACGCGCCAATGCACGGCTGAAACCTTCCAGGCCGGCCTTGGCGGCTGCATAGTTTACTTGGCCTGCGTTGCCCATGGCACCCACTACGGAGCCAATATTGATAATTCGCCCCCAACGGGCCTTGGTCATGCCGCGCAAAACCCCCTTGGACAGGCGAAACAGACTGTTCAGGTTGGTATCGACCACGTCGTACCATTCGTCGTCTTTCATGCGCATCATCAGGTTATCGCGGGTGATACCGGCGTTGTTCACCAGAATTGCCGGCGCACCGAACTGTGCGGTGATCTCGGCCAGTACGGCAGCCACGGACTCATCGCTGGTCACGTTCAGCTCAAGGCCGGTGCCTTGAACGCCGTTTTCCTTCAGGGTCGCGGCGATACGCTCGGCGCCCGAAGCAGAAGTGGCGGTGCCGATCACGACGGCGCCCTGACGGCCCAGTTCCAGGGCGATGGCCTGGCCAATGCCACGGCTCGCGCCGGTAACCAGTGCAACTTTACCTTGCAGACTCATGCAGGCTTCTCCTAAGTTCGGGGATCAGGCCAGCGCCGCACGAGCGGCAGCGAAGGCATCCGGGGTATTGAGGTTGGCAGTCGACACGCCGTCGGCGCAGCGTTTGTTCAGGCCAGCCAGGACTTTGCCCGGGCCGCACTCGACCAGCTCGGTGGCGCCATTGGCGGCCAGGGTCTGGACCGACTCGACCCAGCGCACAGGCTTGTAGAGTTGCTCCAGCAGGTCGCGCTTGAGGGTGTCGAGGTCGGCGGCCACGGCTGCGCTGACGTTCTGCACCAGCGGGATCTGTGGCGCCTGCCAGTTGATGGCAGCAATGGACTCGGCAAAACGCTCGGCAGCCGGGCGCATCAGCTCGCAGTGTGACGGCACGCTCACCGGCAACGGCAATGCACGCTTGGCACCCCGCGCCTTGCAGCCTTCGATGGCACGCTCGACGGCCGCCCTGGCACCGGCGATCACCACCTGGCCTGGGGAGTTGAAGTTTACCGCGCTGACCACTTCGCCCTGGGCCGCTTCGGCGCAGGCTTCGATCACGACGGCATCGTCCAGCCCCAGGATAGCGGCCATGCCGCCCTGCCCGGCCGGAACGGCTTCCTGCATCAGCTGTCCACGACGCTCGACCAGCTTGACCGCTTCAGCAAGGGTCAGGCTGCCCGCCGCCACCAGGGCGCTGTATTCGCCCAGGCTATGACCGGCCACGAAAGCCGGACGCGCACCGCCTTCGGCCAACCACAAGCGCCACAGGGCTATCGAAGCGGTCAGGATGGCTGGCTGGGTTTTATCGGTTTGATTGAGCTGCTCTTCCGGCCCCTGTTGGGTCAGCGCCCACAGGTCGTAACCCAGGGCCTCGGAAGCTTCCTTGAACGTGTCCAGGATCAGCGGGTATTGCGCGCCCAGCTCGGCCAACATGCCGAGGGACTGCGAACCCTGCCCTGGAAAGACGAATGCGAGGGATGTAGACATGTAACAAGCCCCTAATGATCTGGTCGTCGGAAATGGTCGCTCCTCGGTGGGAGCGCACGAAACTGACAGATTGGATGGTCAATTGAACTGGCCGGTCACATTTAAGCATTCCCCGGCCGATTCGCCTAAGGCAACAGGTCCTCGAGACGGCCGTGCAAGCGTTGCGGCAGGTTTTCCTGGATCTCGATCACCGCCCGCGCAATCGCACTCTGGAAGCCTTCGACCCCGGCCGAACCGTGGCTTTTCACCACGATGCCCTGCAACCCCAGGAAGCTCGCACCATTATGCCGCGCCGGGGCCAGATCGGCCTGCAGGCGACGCATCAACGGCAGCGCCAGGGCGCCCACCAGGCGCGATACCAGGTTACGCCTGAACAAGGCCTCGATACGCGAGGCGATCATGGTCGCCAGGCCTTCACTGGACTTGAGCAGGATATTGCCGACAAACCCGTCGCACACCACCACATCCGCCTCGCCTCGGTACAACCCATCACCCTCGACAAATCCGATGTAGTTCAGGCCTCGCGCACCTTGCAGCAAGGTGGCGGCAAGCTTGACCTGCTGGTTGCCCTTGATGTCTTCGGTGCCGATATTCAGCAAGGCCACCCGCGGCCGGGCCACGCCCAGCGCTTCGGCGGCCACCGAGCCCATCACGGCAAACTGGAACAGGTGCTCGGCACTGCAATCGACGTTCGCCCCCAGGTCCAGCAACTGGCAATAGCCCTTCTGCGTCGGAATCGCCGCCACCATTGCCGGCCGATCAATGCCAGGCAGCGTCTTGAGCACATGCCGCGACAACGCCATCAGGGCGCCGGTGTTGCCGGCACTGACACAGGCTTGCACCTTGCCATCACGCAGCAGCTCCAAGGCCACCCGCATCGACGAGTCAGGCTTGCCACGCAGGGCTGTCGCCGGTTTCTCATCCATGGTGATGGTTTCGCTGGCTGGCGTAATCGTCAGGCGCGCGCGATCCACCGCCGGATGGCTGGCAATCAATTCTTCAAGGAGGGAGGGTTGACCGACGAGGGTCAGATGCAGCGAGGGCGTGGCAGACAGGCTGGCAATGCAGGCCTGAACAATGCTGCGGGGACCGAAGTCCCCGCCCATTGCGTCAATCGCGATGACTTGAGCAGACAAGTGATTACTCGTCAGCGCCCTTGTCGATCACTTTACGGCCACGGTATACGCCTTCTGGCGATACGTGGTGACGCAGGTGAATTTCACCGGTGGTTTTTTCTACAGACAGAGTGCTTGCCGTCAGGGCATCGTGGGAACGACGCATGTCACGGGCAGAGCGGGATTTTTTGTTCTGCTGAACAGCCATAATTGATTAACTCCTAAACGTTTGGGTCACGCTTTAACTGCGCCAATACACTGAACGGGTTGGACCGCGTTACCTCGTCCTCGCTCGGTTCGGACTCGTCATCGAGACCCGCCGGCTGCTGGCATTCTTCCGGATGATGAGCAGGCACAATGGGCAAGGCGAGCAGAAGCTCCTCCTCGATCAGTGCATGCAGATCCAAAGGATCTTCGCCCAGTTCCAGCACGTCATAACCTTTCGGCAACGACTGGGTATTCGCACCCTCCTTTACCACAGCATAACTGCACTCGCTGTGAATCGGCAGGGTGACCAGCTCAAGACAACGCTGGCAAACCATTTTGACCTCGGTGTCGATAAAACTGTGAATTACCACAGATTTACGTTCATCTCGTTCAAAAACGAATTTGGCCTGCACCGTACCGACAGTGTCGGAAAGCGGGTCGCAGAGTCTCTCCAAATCGGCCAGCAGCAACTCACCTTGAAGGGAAGTGCCACGATCAGCCAATTTGCGCGGGTCAACGTGAGGTGGAATCGGGTCATTCAACATAGGCGCAGCATTATAGGGATGCACCCAGCCATGTCAAAGGAAATTCAGCCCTGTGCGTCGGCCGGTCGCCCCGCTAGAATCGGCGGCTGCCTTGAGGAGACGTATATGCTGCCTTTATTACTCGCTTCCAGCTCGGTTTATCGCCGGGAATTGCTCAGCCGCCTGCACCTGCCATTCATCTGCAGCTCGCCGGATATCGACGAAAGCCATGCTGCACATGAGTCCGCCATCGAACTGGTCAAGCGCCTGGCCGAAGCAAAGGCCCGCGCCCTCGCCGCCAGCCACCCGGGACACCTGATCATCGGCTCAGACCAGGTCGCCGCGCTGAAAGGCCGCATCATCGGCAAGCCTCACACCTTCGAAAATGCGCGCGAGCAGTTATTGGCCGCCAGTGGCAAGCGTGTCAGCTTCCTCACCGGCCTGGCCCTGTTGAACAGCGAGACGGGGCACTGCCAGGTCGACTGCGTGCCCTTTACCGTGCACATGCGCGAGCTGGATGCAGCGCGCATCGAGCGCTACCTGCGGATCGAGCAGCCGTATGACTGCGCGGGCAGCTTCAAGGCGGAAGGGTTGGGCGTGAGCTTGTTCCAAAGCACCGAAGGGCCGGACGCAACCAGCCTGGTCGGCTTACCGCTGATTCGGCTGGTGGATATGCTACTCAGCGAGGGCGTGCAAATCCCTTAAGAACACAACCAAATGTGGGAGGCGGCTTGCCCCCTCCGACATTTATCCATACTGACTAAAATCTCAGCGCAGCGCCGGGCCCTGGAAGCCCATGTACAGCGCCAGCTTCTCAGCCACGCTGGCGCCGAGCTTCTTGGAGAAACGATCAAACGGCGACTCTTCAACGGTGAAGTCCACCAGTTCTTTCTCGCCGACCACATCCCGTGCTACCGAACTGGCACTGCCCAAACCATCGATCAGCCCCAGCGGCAACGCCTGCTCGCCCGACCACACCAATCCGGAGAACAACTCCGGATGATCTTTGTCCTTCAGGCGATCCCCACGCCCCTGCTTCACGCTGGCGATGAACTGGCGATGGGTAGTGTCGAGCACGCCTTGCCAGAACTGGGTTTCATCGGCCTTTTGCGGCTGGAACGGATCAAGGAACGACTTGTGCTCGCCCGAAGTGTAGGTGCGGCGTTCAACACCCAGCTTCTCCATCGCGCCAACAAACCCGTAACCGGCCGCGGTCACGCCGATGGAGCCCACCAGGCTGGCCTTGTCGGCGTAGATCTGGTCGGCGGCACTGGCAATGTAATAGGCACCCGAAGCCCCCAAATCGGAAATCACCGCGTACAGCTTGATATCCGGGTGCAGGCCGCGCAGGCGGCGAATCTCGTCATACACATAACCCGATTGCACCGGGCTGCCGCCTGGGCTGTTGATGCGCAGGATCACGCCCTTGACCTTGGGGTCTTCAAACGCGGCACGCAGACTGCTGACGATATTGTCGGCGCTGGCAGGTTCCTTGTCGGCAATCACCCCCCGCACTTCGATCAACGCGGTGTAGTTGGCGCCACGGGTCGCGCTCTTTTCCATGTCCATCAGCGGGCTGAACAGCGCCAGCATGAGCAACAGGTAAGTGAAGGTCAGCAACTTGAAGAAAATCCCCCAGCGCCGCGCACGGCGTTGCTCCTGGACGCTGGCCAGCAGCGTCTTCTCCAGCAGTTTCCAGCTCTTGTCGTCACCGCTTTCAGCCTTTTCAGGCGCTTTCCACTCGTCACTCATGCCATCAACCCCAGCAAAGACTTATTGGGCCCGACCGAGCCAGGCCTGCAATTCAGAAAAATGATCAATCGTGACCCTCGGCTCGTATTGCTGCAACGCCTCGGGGGACTGGGCGCCATAGCTGACTGCCACGCTGTCCATGCCGGCGTTGCGCGCCATCATCAGGTCGAAGGAAGCATCACCTACCATCAGCGCCTCACGCGGCGACACACCGCAATGGGCAAGGATCTGCTCCAACATCAGAGGGTGAGGTTTGCTGGCGGTTTCATCTGCGGCACGGGTGATGTCGAAATAATCTTCAAAACCGTGGGCACTGAGCACCCGATCCAGGCCGCGACGGGCCTTGCCGGTGGCGACGGCCAGGTGATAGCCCTCGGCGCGAAAAGCCTCCAGCGACTGCGCCACACCCTCGAACAACGGCGAAGGTGTGGCTTCCAGCGCAATGTAGTGATCCGCGTAATGCTCGCGGAACGTCACCAGTTCAGCGTCGCTGATCTCGGGGTACAAGGTGCGGATCGCCTCAGGCAAGCCCAGGCCGATAATGCCTTTGACCGCCAGGTCAGTGCACAACTCGAAGCCCGAGCGGGTCGAAGCCCTGTGCATCGACTCGACAATCCGACCGATGGAGTTACACAGGGTGCCGTCCCAATCGAAAATCAGCAGCTTGTAGTCAAGGTGCGACACTCAAACGCTCCACGGTCTTGGCCCACATCTCATCGACCGGCGCCTGCAGCTTCAGCTCGCCGCCGTCAGGCAGCGGCACGGTGAGCATGTAGGCGTGCAGGAACAGGCGCTTGCCGCCCAGGTCGCGGATTTCCTTGGAAAAACCCTCGTCGCCGTACTTGGTATCACCGGCGATGCAGTGACCGGCGTGCAGGGTGTGCACACGAATCTGGTGGGTACGCCCCGTCACCGGCTTGGCCTCGACCATGGTGGCGAAATCACCAAAGCGACGCAGCACCTTGAACAGGGTCAGGGCTTCCTTGCCCTCCTCGTCCACTTCGACCATGCGCTCGCCGGAGCGCAGGTTGCTCTTCTGCAACGGCGCGCGGACGCTCTTGATCGAGCTGGCCCAGTTGCCGCGCACCAGCGCCATGTAGCGCTTGTCCACGCCATCGCCGCGCAGGGCGGTGTGCAGGTGGCGCAACATGCTGCGTTTCTTGGCGATCATCAACAGGCCGGAGGTGTCGCGGTCCAGGCGGTGAACCAGTTCCAGCTCCTTGCAATCCGGGCGCAGCTGACGGAAGGCTTCGATCACGCCGAAATTCAGGCCGCTGCCACCGTGAACCGCAATACCGCAGGGCTTGTTGATCACAATCAGCTTGTTATCTTCGAAGACAATCGATGCCTCAAGGCGCTGCAACAGGCCCTGGGCCAATGGCACGGGCTCATCGCGCTCAGGTACGCGCACGGGCGGCACACGGACAATATCGCCCGCCTGCAACTTGTACTCAGGCTTGATGCGGCCCTTGTTCACGCGCACTTCGCCTTTGCGCAAGATGCGGTAGATCAAGGTCTTGGGCACACCCTTGAGCCTGGCCAGGAGAAAGTTATCGATGCGTTGGCCGGCATATTCCGGCGAGACCTCGAGCAGCTGGACGCTGGGGGTCTGGGGGGCGGTAGTCGTCATGGCGGCGATGATAACAATTTTTTATGGAATTGAAGCACTTAATCATTACTGCTATAGTCGCGAACGCCGCCAAAAGCGGCCTGGGCAGAGGACTAGCGGCAAACTGCCGGCCCTGACCATCGCAATTCATCAGGACGCGAGGCCGTCCTACGGGGCTTTCGCCACCCTGGAAGGCTCGAGATTGTAACAAGCGCAGGTGACATGAGGCCTGAAGCGAGTGCAGAAAGCAGAGTGAATACTCGCGTTCTGCGCCGATATTTACGGCCAGTTCACAAAGTGCAGTCAGTCTTGAGCCAGACCACGGCGAATGCTTCGGAAACAACGCCTGTTAAGAGCTGAGTGAGAGCGCAATCGCCCCTTACTCAGTCTTGTTTAGCCATGAGCGTGGACTCCCCATTGGAGAACACGGTAAATGCCAACCCGCTGCGGATTCTGCGCGCGGCAGCACCCGAATTATCAGGGATACGTGTAGGGTGGAGATGCACAACCGTCGGACCGTGTAGCACTAGGCTTATATTTAGACGCTTCATCTCGTCCACAGTCGCCGGTTGATTCCTCCTCCTGACCTTAGCTTTTGTTGAAGTGGTGCCTTTGTCACCACCGCTAACAAGCAGGACGCGTCCGTCGCGATACCGGCCCAATTGGCCGATTTTGCTGGACACTGGAGTGGCCAACCACTCTTGACGCACCTGACACCGACCGTGAGAAGTCGTGTGTGCCGAACGCCGTTTCCGGCAGCCCGGAAACCGACGGTACAACATGAAAAGAATGCTGATTAACGCAACTCAACCCGAAGAGTTGCGTGTTGCACTGGTAGATGGCCAACGCCTCTACGACCTGGACATCGAATCCGGTGCACGCGAGCAAAAGAAGGCCAACATCTATAAAGGCCGTATTACTCGCATCGAACCAAGCCTTGAGGCTGCCTTTGTCGATTTCGGCTCCGAGCGCCACGGCTTCCTGCCCCTCAAAGAAATCTCCCGCGAATACTTCAAGAAATCCCCCGAAGGCCGCGTAAACATCAAGGACGTCCTGAGCGAAGGCCAGGAAGTCATCGTTCAGGTCGAAAAAGAAGAACGTGGCAACAAGGGCGCCGCCCTGACCACCTTCATCAGCCTGGCCGGCCGTTACCTCGTGCTGATGCCGAACAACCCACGTGCCGGCGGCATCTCCCGTCGCATCGAAGGCGAAGAGCGCAACGAACTGCGTGAAGCGTTGAACGGCCTGATCGCACCGGCCGATATGGGCCTGATCGTGCGTACTGCCGGCCTGGGCCGCAGCAGCGAAGAAATGCAGTGGGACCTCGACTACCTGCTGCAACTGTGGACCGCCATCAAAGAAGCGTCCCTGGATCGTTCCGCGCCGTTCCTGATCTACCAGGAAAGCAACGTGATCATCCGCGCCATCCGCGATTACCTGCGCCAGGACATCGGCGAAGTGCTGATCGACAGCGTCGAAGCCCAGGACGAAGCCCTGACCTTCATCCGCCAGGTGATGCCGCAGTACGCCAGCAAGATCAAGCTGTACGAAGACAGCGTGCCGCTGTTCAACCGTTTCCAGATCGAAAGCCAGATCGAGACCGCTTTCCAGCGTGTGGTCGAACTGCCTTCCGGCGGCTCCATCGTGATCGACCCGACCGAAGCCCTGGTGTCCATCGACATCAACTCGGCGCGCGCCACGAAGGGTAGCGACATCGAAGAAACCGCCCTGCAGACCAACCTGGAAGCGGCTGAAGAAATCGCCCGCCAGCTGCGCCTGCGTGACATCGGCGGCCTGATCGTGATCGACTTCATCGACATGACCCCCGCCAAGAACCAGCGCGCCGTGGAAGAGAAAGTCCGCGAATGCCTGGAAGCCGACCGCGCCCGCGTACAGGTCGGCCGCATCTCGCGCTTCGGCCTGCTGGAAATGTCCCGTCAGCGCCTGCGTCCATCCCTGGGCGAGAGCAGCGGCATCGTCTGCCCGCGTTGCAACGGCACCGGCATCATCCGTGACGTTGAATCGCTGTCCCTGGCGATCCTGCGCCTGATCGAAGAAGAAGCCCTGAAAGACCGCACCGCCGAAGTCCGCGCACAAGTGCCGATCCCGGTTGCCGCTTTCCTGCTCAACGAAAAACGCAACTCGATCACCAAGATCGAACTGCGCACCCGTGCTCGTATCGTGATCCTGCCGAACGATCACCTCGAGACGCCGCACTTCGAAGTACAGCGCCTGCGTGACGACAGCCCGGAAGCCCACAGCGGCCAGTCCAGCTACGAAATCGCTGCCGCCGCCGCCGAAGTGGAAGAAGTCCAGCCAGCCGCCGCGACCCGCACCCTGGTGCGCCAGGAAGCCGCCGTGAAAACCGCGCCAGCCCGTGCCAACGCACCGGTGCCGGTTGAAGCCGCTGCCCCGGTTGCCGCACCGGCCGCCCTGCCTGAGCCGAGCCTGTTCAAGGGCCTGGTGAAGTCGCTGGTCAGCCTGTTCGCCACCAAGGAAGAGCCTGCGGCACCGGTCGTGGTTGAAAAACCTGCGACCGAACGCCCAGCACGCAACGAAGAGCGTCGCAACGGTCGCCAGCAGAGCCGTAACCGCAACGGTCGCCGTGACGAAGAGCGCAAGCCGCGTGAAGAACGTGCGCCTCGCGAAGAACGCGCACCACGTGAAGAGCGTGCACCTCGCGAAGCGCGTGAAGAAACCCCGGCCGTAGCCCGTGAAGAACGTGCACCGCGTGAAGAGCGCGCACCACGTACCCCACGTGCGCCGCGTGAAGATCGCAAGCCGCGTGGCGAGCGTGAAGAACGCGTGCGTGAACTGCGCGAGCCATTGGATGCCGCCCCTGCCGTTGCAGGTGTTGCAGCCACTGCCGCTGAAGAGCGCCCAGCTCGCCAGCCGCGTGAAGAGCGTGCACCGCGTGAAGAACGCCAGCCGCGCCCACCGCGTGAAGAGCGTCAACCACGTGCCGAGCAAGCCGCTGCCGCCAGCGAAGAAGAAGTACTGGCCGGCGAAGAGCAATTGCAGGAAGACGGCCAGGACAACGCCGAAGGCGATCGTCCACGCCGCCGCTCCCGTGGCCAGCGTCGTCGCAGCAACCGCCGTGAGCGTCAGCGTGATGCCAATGGCAATGTGATCGAAGGCTCGGAAGAGGCCGGCGAGAACGCAGAAGCCGCCACCCACGAACCGACCGGTGCCGAACTGGCTGCCGGCCTGGCCGTTACCGCAGCGGTTGCCAGCTCGGTGATCAGCGCACCGGCTGAAGCCCAGGCGCATGAACAGGCTGAACGCGCGACTGCCACTGTTGAAGAAACCGCTGCTGTAGAAGCGCCAGTTACCGAGACCCCAGTGGTTGAAGCACCGGTCGTTGAAGCAACTACCCCTGTCGAAGCCCCAGTGGTTCCGGAAGTGGAAGTGGCACCGATCCGCGACGCCCAGCCAGAAACCGAAGTGGTTGCAGTTGAAGCCGCTCCGGTTGTTGAGCCTCAGCCAGTAGTTGAAGCCGCCGCTGAAGCCCCGGCTGTCGAAGAAGCTGCCCCGGCAGTGCGTGAAGTTCGCGAAGAACAGACCGCCTTCCAGTGGACTGCCGAACCTGCCGCCCCGGTTGAAGCACCAGCGCCTGCACCGGTGGTAGAAGAAGCGCCTGCGCCGGTTGCCGAAGCAGTGGTTGCCGAGCCTGCGCCAGCCGTCGAGTCTGCACCGGTGGTTGTTGAAGCACCGGTGGTAGCCGAAGTCGAAGCACCCGTGGTAGAAGCGGCACCGGCCAGCGCCCTGACCGAAAACGGCCGTGCGCCGAACGACCCACGTGAAGTGCGTCGTCGCCGCAAGGAAGCTGAGGCAGCTGCCGCCGCTGCTGCTGCCGCTCCAGCCGTAGTCGAAGCTGTCGAGGCGCCAGCCCCGGTTGCTGAAACCGTGGTTGAGCACACTGCTGCTGAAGCAGTGGTAGAGCACAAGGCCCAGGAAGAAGAACACGAGCCTAAACCCCTCGCCTGATTCCATCCGCCACTAAAAAGCCCCGCCTGAGTGATCAGGCGGGGCTTTTTTATAGATCGAAAACAACGAAGATCAAATTTAGTCTGGGTTAAAAATTAACCGTTTCGGCAGATCCACATCCCACAGAACACCCGCATCTTCCACCTGCACTTCCCGCACCCGGGCACGTGCGAACAATGGCTTGCCTCCACGATCCCCGGTCAGCGCCATCAGGTCCGGACCAAAAGCGCGACCAAAGGCCACTGGATGCCCATAGTCACCCGCCTGCACCGGCACGCTGATGCCATCCTCCTCCAGCGCGTCAATCACCCGTTCAATGCTCGATGATTGGATAAACGGCATATCCCCCAACACCACCAGCCAGCCATCCGCCGAGGCACAGGCCGCGACGGCTGCGGCGATGCTCTCGCCCATGCCGGCTGACTGCAACAGCAAGACCTGGCAGCCATACACTTCGGCCAACCGAATGACCTCCGTGCGATCCGGCGAGGTCACCAGCCAGCGCGCCACCAGGCGATCCGGCAAATTCACCAATACCTGCTCGATCACCGGACGCATCACCCCATCACGGCCCAGGCAATTGGCGAGCAACTTATCCTGGTCAGCCCCCGCTTCGGCTCGGAACCGGCTGCCCTGCCCCGCCGCCAAGACAATCGCCGTCACCATTACTCAGCAACCACCGGCAGGGGCTTTTTCTGCATCGGCGCCACGCCGTTCTTGATCGCGACAATTTCCGCCATCAACGACAAGGCGATCTCCGCCGGCGTATGGCTACCGATATGCAGGCCAATCGGCCCATGTAAACGCGCAATCGCATCCGTCGACAAACCCAGCGCCGCCAGATTCTCGCGACGCGTCTGGCTATTGACCCGCGAACCCAGCGCACCGATGTAGAAGGCACTGGAGTTCAGCGCCGTCAGCAACGCCATATCATCAAGGCGCGGATCATGGGTCAGACAGACGATGGCCGTGCGCTCGTCGGTCTGGATATTCAGCACCGCCTCATCAGGCATACCCGGCACGAAGCGGCCGTGCTGCTCTTCCCAGCCGTAGACAAACTCGCTACGCGGATCGCATATCAATACTTCGAAATCCAGCAGGCGCGCCATTTCCGCCACGTAGCGCGACAGTTGCCCGGCACCGATCAACAGCAGGCGCCAGCGCGGGCCGTAGATAGCCCGCAGGCGTTCGCCATCGAAGGTGACCACATCGGTCTTGTTCGCACTGCTCAACGTGACTTCACCGGAGACCAGGTCCAGTTCCCGCGCGACAATTTCATGCGCCTCGCAACGCTCCAGCAACTGCGCGACCCAGGCCCAGTCTTGCACCCGCTCCTCGGTCAAGCGCAGGGTGCCGCCGCATGGCAGGCCGAAACGCGCCGCCTCGTCGCGCGTCACGCCGTAGGTCACCAACTGCACCGGCGGCCCGTCGTGCGTCAGACGGCCATCCTGCAAGCGGGCGATCAAGTCGTCCTCGATGCAACCGCCGGACACCGAGCCGATCACCACGCCATCCCCCCGCAACGCCAACATGGCGCCCGGTGGACGCGGCGCGCTGCCCCACGTCTGCACAACGCTATACAACACCACCTGCTGCCCGGCGCGGCGCCATTCGAGCACGCTGCGCAGGACATTTAAATCAACACTGTCCATATATCCTCCTGCCAGTCTGCGTTTGGAACATGCCGCGTAGCGCGAATTTCATCAGTCGCTGACTCTAAGTGAAAATATTGCAAAAAAGTAATCCCGCACAAACGCAAACGCCCCGAACCAGTCGGGGCGTTTGCGGATAGCTGTCAGCGTGGGTTCACGCCATCAGCGGCTTACTTGATCACCGGTGCAGGGCCTTCGGCCACGCCCAGGTCATCTTCTTCACGGGTGTCGGAGATACTGCGACCACCGGAAGCCAACTCGCTTTGCAGTTGGTCGGTGTCCAGTTCCTTGACCCACTTGGCCACAACGAGGGTGGCAACGGCGTTACCCACCAGGTTGGTCAGTGCGCGGGCTTCGGACATGAAGCGGTCGATACCCAGGATCAGCGCCAGGCCGGCAACCGGCAGGTGGCCGACAGCCGACAAGGTGGCAGCCAGTACGATAAAGCCGCTACCGGTTACGCCAGCAGCACCTTTGGAGGACAGCAGCAGCACCAGCAGCAGGGTGATCTGGTGGGTGATGTCCATGTGGGTGTCAGTCGCCTGGGCTATGAACACGGCCGCCATGGTCAGGTAGATCGAGGTACCGTCGAGGTTGAACGAGTAGCCGGTCGGGATCACCAGGCCTACTACGGATTTCTTCGCGCCCAGACGCTCCATCTTGATCAGCATGCGTGGCAGTGCGGACTCGGAGGAAGAAGTACCCAGTACGATCAACAGTTCTTCACGGATGTAGCGGATCAGTTTGATCACGCTGAAACCGTGGGCGCGGCAGATACCGCCCAGCACCACCAGCACGAACAGCAGGCAAGTGATGTAGAAGCAGATCATCAACTGGCCCAACTGCACCAGGGAACCTACACCGTAGGCACCGATGGTGAACGCCATGGCGCCCAGGGCACCGATTGGCGCGAGCTTCATGATCATGTTGATGATGTTGAACATCACGTGGGCGAAGCGATCGATGAAGTCCAGGACCGGCTTGCCGTAGGCACCCAGGCGATGCAGGGCGAAACCGAAGATCACCGAGAACATCAGCACTTGCAGGATGTCGCCGTTGGCGAAGGCGCCGACGATGGTGTTCGGGATCACATTGAGGATAAAGGCGACAATACTCTGGTCTTTACCGGCAGTGACGAAGCCCTGGATTGCCGCAAGTTTCGAAGGCTCCAGGGTTGATACATCAATGTGCATGCCGGCGCCCGGTTGCACAACGTTCACCACGATCAGGCCGATCAGCAGTGCGATGGTGGAAACGATTTCGAAGTACAGCAGCGCGTAGCCACCGGTTTTGCCGACCGATTTCATGCTTTGCATGCCGGCGATGCCGCTGACAACGGTGCAGAAGATGATCGGGGCAATGACCATTTTGATCAGCTTGATGAAGCCGTCACCCAGTGGCTTGAGCGCCACACCGGTCTGCGGGTAGAAGTGACCGAGCAAAATACCGATAACGATTGCAACGATCACCTGGAAATACAGGGATTTGTAGATTGGCTGACGAGTCGTCATTGCAGAGTTCCTCAATCGTCCCGTGTGGCAAATATCCGCCATTGCCCACGACACTTGAATTGCGAACCCTCCTGCACTGGAGGGATTTGTTGTTTGCGAAGCCTGTAGCACCAGGCCTGCGCTGTAATCCTTATCGCAAACGCCGTGCCACTTTGCTGAAAACCCCTGGGGGCCTTAAGACATCAGGGCTGCGGATTTCAAAGCCCCCTCCGAAGAGCCGAATCGGCTGGCGGATTTCCGCCGCACTGCCCAATCCCGTCCTACAATTTGGCGGATATCCGCCTTGTTGCCCTGCCGGGTGATGACTACCATCCGCCCTTCCATGGACGAGGGCCCCGCATGCGTGAACGTACCATCGCCAGCCATTACGCCCGGGCAGCCCTGGGCGGTGCGCGTCGAACCGGTTACGACTATTCGGGCCTGTTGCAACAGCTGGGCATCACCCCGGAACTGTTGACCGAACCTCGCGCCCGCATTGCGCCCGAGCAATTCACCCGGCTGCTGCAAATGCTCTGGCTGGCACTGGACGATGAGTACCTGGGGTTCGCCGACGGCCCGAGCAAACGCGGCACCTTCGCCATGATGTGCCATGCGCTGATCCACTGCCGCACCCTGGAGAAGGCTCTGGAACGCGGCTTATTATTTTATAGCCTATTCCCACAAGGCCCGCGCTGGCAGCTGACACGAGAAGGCGAAATGGCCCGCCTGAGCCTGGATGATTCTCACCTGTGGGACCCGGATCACTTCCTCAGCGAATGCCTGCTGGTGATCTGGCACCGCCTGGGCAGTTGGCTGATCGGCCAGCGCATTCGTTTGCACCAGGCCACGTTCAGCTACCCGATGCCGGCCCACGCCGCTGAATATGACCTGCTGTTCCCCTGCGCCCAGGTGTTCGGTGCCCCGCACAGCAGCCTGGTGTTTCCCGCCCGCTACCTGAGCCTGCCATTGTTGCAGGACGAACGTACCCTAAAGCATTTCCTTGAGCGTTCCCCCGCCGACCTGCTGTCACGCCCGGATGAAGGCGACAGCTTGAGCAGCCAGCTGCGACGCTTGTTGAGCCGCGACCGCACGCCTTGGCCAGACCTGGAGGCCGTCGCCCAGCACTTGCACGTCAGCCCGCAAACCCTGCGCCGACATTTGCGCGAAGAAGGCACCAGCTTTCAGGCGCTTAAGGATGAATTGCGGCGGGACATCGCCATCTACCACCTGGGGCGGGCGGATTTGTCCTTGCAGGCGATCGCCGAGCAGCTGGGGTTCTCCGAACCGTCGGCGTTTCATCGGGCGTTCAAGAAGTGGACGGGACTGACACCGGGGGCCTATCGGGCGCAGGAGAATTAGAGGGGTGTTGTTTGTGAGGGCCTCATCGGGGTGCAAGCCCCCGATAGGCATAAGTATCTACACAACTTCAGTAGGATAACGCGTAGCAGGGGGCTCGGCTCAAGATGTGTAGATACTTATGCCCCGACAGGGCCAGCCCAGCCACTGAAGATCACACAGACGGAAAGTGAATCTTGAACGCCGCTCCACCCAGCGGCGAATCCCCCAGGGTCAGTCGTGCGCCGTAGCTTTCTATGATGTCCTTGACCACCGCCAACCCGATCCCCTGCCCCGGATGCTGACGGTCCAGGCGCTCGCCCCGTTGCAGAATCCGTGCACGCTGGTCCGGCGGCACCCCGGGGCCGTCGTCCTCGATGCACAACTCGAGCCCTTCGGAATTTTCCACCAGGCTGACGCGCACTTCACTCAGGCACAACCGATAGGCGTTTTCCAGCAGGTTGCCGAGCAATTCAAGCAGGGCGCCCTTCTCGATCGGTACATCGCATTCGTCCGGCAGTTCAAAGGACACCGCGACGCCCTTGTCGCGGTAGACCTTGCCCAGGGTATCGCAGAGACTTTGCACTACCGGTTCCAGGCGCACCTGATGGCGCACCAGGCCGCTTTTGCGCAGGCTGGCACGCTGCAGCTGGTAGCCGATCTGCTGGCTCATGCGTTCGATCTGGGATTGCAGCACCCAGGCCTGGTCGCGATCTTCCGGACGTTGCGCCATGTCTTCGCTCACGCTTTGCAACACGGCGAGTGGCGTTTTCAGGCTGTGGGCCAGGTCATCGAGGGAGTCGCGGTAACGTGCCCGTTGTTCGCGCTCGCTGTGCAGCAGGCGGTTAAGGGAGCCGGTGAGACGCAGCAATTCGCGCGGGTGTTGCTCGGAGAGGCTTTCGCGGGTACCGCCTTCGATCTGGTCAAGCTCCTGGCTCAATCGCCGCAGGGCCTGCAGACCCCAGGTCAGGCCCAGCCACAGCAAGGTCAGCAGCACCAGCAGTGCCGCGCCGAAGCCCAGGTAGAGGTTTTCGCGCAGGCCTTCGAGGGTCAATTGGTATTCGCGCACCGGTTGCAGGGCCACGATACTGAACGCCGCACTCTTGCCGCCGAGCAGCCTGACCTCGACGTCATAGACGAAGAACTCCTGCCCGTCGGCCTCGCGAATCCGCGCAAACTCATTGCCGCGCCCGTCATAGCGCGGCTTGTAGTTGATGTTTTCGTCCCGGGTGGCCCGCGAACGCCACACCAGGTGGCCTTCGCGGTCATAGATATAGCCGAGCAACCGGCTATCGGTGAGGTTGAAGCGCTCATCCGGCAACTGCGCCGGCATCAGCAGGCGATTGTTTTCCACCCGCGCGGCGGAGATCAGGGTGGTGACGTCCGACGCCAGGCGCTGCTCGATGGAATCCTGCAATGCCAGGCTGAACGCGCCCTGCATGGCGGGCAACAGGCCCAGCATAAACAGCACGGCCAGGGTGGCGGCCGCCAGCATCAAGCGCACACGGAGCGAGCGAATCAACGGCAGCGCTCATTGAACAGGTAGCCCAGGCCACGCACGGTGTCGATCGGCTTGAACCCCGCCGGGCCTTCCAGCTTACGGCGCAGGCGGCCGACCAGCACTTCAATCACATTCGGATCGCGCTCATCGTCGTCGGGGTAGAGCTGCTCCATCAGGCGGTCCTTGGCGACGACCTGCTGGTGATGGCGCATCAGGTATTCGAGGATGCGATATTCATAGGCGGTCAATGCCAGGGGCTGTTCATCGAGGGACGCCTGCTTGCGGTTGAGGTCCAGCAGCAAGGGCCCGGCGACGATGGTCGACTGGGTAAACCCGCTGGAGCGGCGCAGCAAGGCGTTCATCCGCGCCTCCAGCTCTTCGAACTGGAACGGCTTGACCACATAGTCGTCGGCCCCGGCGGCCAGGCCTTCGACCTTGTCCTGCCAGTTGCCACGCGCGGTGAGGATCAGGATCGGAAAGGTCTTGGCCTGGCTGCGCAGTTGGCGGATCAGGTCCAGGCCGCCCATGCCGGGCAGGCCCAGGTCGATGATCGCCAGGTCATGGTTGAATTGACCGGTCTGGTACAGGGCCTCTTCGGCATTGGCCACGGCCTCGACCACGTGGCCGCTGTCGGTCAGGCGGGTAAACAGGTGATGGCGCAACAGCGCCTCATCTTCCACCACCAGCAATTTCATAAGGCTCTCCAAAGCAAATCAACTGTCCGACAGAGGGATATCATAGCGGCCCTGCAGGTCTTGCGGGCGCAGTTTAATACCGTTGAACCGGCCGCTCAGGTGTTCATAGCCGGCGCGATAGCTCGGCTGCGGGGTGGCCTGGCCAAGGGACTGCCCCCAGGGCGTGGGCTGACTGCCAGCATCTTCGATGCTGACGCGCTGCATCAAGATGCTGGACTTCTTGGTTTTCTCACGACCGAATGCGGCAAAGGCACCATCGGAGGCCTGAACCCCGACGGTGGCACTGAGCATGGTTAAGGCCAACATCAGCTTCTTGATCGCAGTCATGGTGTTACCTCATTACGCGTTTGGCTGTGAGGCCAGACTACGCAAGCGCCCCTGAACTCCCCCTGAACAGGCTTTGAACCTCGCCTGAATCACGGCGGGCTATCCTCTTGCCCATCAACTCGGCAAAATACCGCCCATGACGCCCCTACCCGCTTGCTGCACCCCACTCGACGCCCATTGGCCGTTGCCCGACCCCTTGCCGGGCACGGTGTTTCTCAGCACCCGGTTCGATCCTGCATTGCTGGCACCTGGCGACTTCCAGCATTGCGCCGTGCCGCCACCGGCGAGTATCCAGCGTTCGGTGGCCAAGCGTCAGGCCGAGTTTCTCGCCGGCCGCCTGTGCGCGCGCGCGGCCCTGCAACAGCTCGATCAGATCAACTGCATCCCGGCGATCGGCGAAGACCGCGCACCGGTGTGGCCCGCCCACATCAGCGGTTCCATTACCCACAGCACCGGGCATGCCGCCGCGATTGTCGGGCACAAGGCGCAATGGCGTGGGTTGGGGATGGACCTGGAGAACCTGCTGAGCCTGGAACGGGCGGAGCGCCTGGCCGGGGAAATTCTGACGGTGCAAGAGCTGCAGCGTATGGCTGATGTGCCGCGAGAACAGATCGCCTTGCTGGTGACGCTGACGTTTTCGGTCAAGGAGAGTTTGTTCAAGGCGCTCTACCCGATCGTGCAGAAGCGCTTTTATTTTGAACATGCCGAGGTGGTGGAGTGGTCAGAGGCCGGGCATGTGCGCTTGCGCTTGCTCACCGACCTGTCCAGCGAGTGGTGCCACGGCAAGGAACTATCGGCGCAATACTCAGTGAATGATGGCCAACTGTTGAGCCTGGTAGCCGTAGCAGCTGTCGAGCCTTAGCGAGGCTGCGCCACGCGCAACTCGACGTTAGATCAGTAGCGCGGCCGACGCAGCCTCGCTTGCGCTCGGCAGCTGCTACGGATTTGCTCGGCGTGGGATAAGACGTCAGGGTTTGTCTTGATCTCTGGGCCAACTCAGGCTGAAGCAGGCGCCGCCCAGGTTGTTGCTCTTGCTGATCAACGCTCGCCCGCCGTGCCAATAAATGATGCGCCGCACAATCGACAACCCCAGGCCATGCCCGCCCGAGGCACGGGTGCGGCTGTCATCCAGGCGCAGGAACGGCGTGAAGATACGCTCCCAGGCACTTTCCGGGACTCCGGGCCCGTCGTCCTCCACATCGATGCGACAGCGCACCTGGCCCACCTGATAACTGATCAACACCTGGCCCTGGGCGTGGCGCATGGCGTTGCTCACCAGGTTTTGCAGGGCGCGGTGCAAGTAGCGCGGTTCGGCATCGACCCAAGCGTCATCCCAATGTGCCGACGACAGGCAAATCCCCCTGGCCACAGTCACTTGCGGGCGCAGTGGCGATAATTCGCCGATCACTTGATCAAGCAGCGCATCGAGATCGACCCGTTGGAAAATCAACGCCGGCGCACCCTGCTCAAGCCTTGCGTAGGTGAGCATTTCATCCACCAGGCCGTCGAGGTCCTGGATATCACTGTCCATGCCTTCCAGGTACTTGCGCCGCGCTTCAGGCGTGGCGGCGTCGCCGATCATCTCCAGGCCGAAGCGCAGGCGTGCCACCGGTGTTCGCAGTTCATGGGACACCGCGCGCACCAGTTCGCGCTGGATTGCCAGCAGTTGCTGCAGGTGCTCGGCCATGCCATTAAAGGCCGCCGCCAGGCGCCCCACCGAGTCGGCACCCCGGGCCGGCACACGCACCTCGAGGTTGCCTTTGGCGATGCGCGTGGCGGCGGCTTCCAGGCCTCGGAGCCGGCGCTCAAGCTGACGCACCAATAGATAGACAATCAGGCCGATCAGGGTCAGGCCGATCAAGGCGATCAGGACCAGCCATTGCGCCGGGTACGGGCTCATCTGGTACAGCGGGCCGAGCTCCAGCACCCAGGGCGTGCCGACCATGCCGGCAAACACGCGGATCGAATCGCCGCCCTTGCCCAGGGCCATGACCGTATCGCCCTCCGATACACGGCGGCGTTGGTCGTCGTCCATATCGGCCTGATCCAGGGTCATCAGGTGCATTTCGAAACCAAAGCCCTTGGCTTCCTTTATATCCGCCAGCCGTTGCGGCTGCTCGGCCACGGGGAAGCGCACCAGTTCATCGGCCAGCAGGTAAATGGTCGCGCGGGCCAGTTGCTCGCTGATCTGCTGCACCTCCCCCGTCAGCACCCACTGTTCCTTATCGCTGACCAGGCGCAGCACCCGGGCGGCATGGGGGCCGGTCTGCTCCACCAGCACCTGGCCGCGTTGCAGGCGGGTGCGCTGGCTGAGGTCCAGTTGGGCATCGGTGAGGCCGCGCAATTCCAGGGGGATGCCGAGCAAGCGCTCCCACACGGCCAGGGCGCGCTGGCGTTCGATGGGGCTCATGGGCTGCAGGTTATCGCCCATCAAGGCAAAGGTGCCGTGGGCCAGGCGCTCGCGGTATTGGCCGCTGCGCACCTCGTTGAGCAGGTGCAGGGCCAGCACGCCGAGCAGCGCCACCAGAATCAGCGCCGCGCACATGCCGCCATAGATACGCAGGAAGATCGAGTTCACAACGGCATATCGGCAGCGGCTTCAGGGACGAACAGATAGCCTTTGCTGCGGATGGTCTTGATCAGCCGTGGGTGGATCGGGTCATCGCCGATTTTCGGGCGAATCCGTGAGATGCGCACATCAATGGAGCGGTCCTGGCCGTCGTAGCCTATGCCGCGCAGGGCGATAAAGATTTCTTCGCGGGACAGGATGCGCCCGGCATTCGCCACCAGCAGCCACAGCAGGTCGAACTCGGCACTGGTCAACTCGATACCGTCACCCTGCAGCCAGGCTTCGCGCAGGGCGTTGTCCACCAGCAGCGGGCCGAATTGCAGGCGGCGCTGGCTTTCCACGCTGGCGGGTTCCGCCGGCTCACTGCGGCGCAACAGGGCCTGGATACGCGCGAGCAACAGGCGCGGGCGCACGGGTTTGCACACGTAGTCGTCGGCGCCCATGTCCAGGCCGAGCACTTGGTCCATGTCGTCGGTGCGGGCGGTGAGCATCAGGATCACGCCGTCGTAGCGTTCGCGCACTTTGCGGCAAATGCTCAGACCGTCTTCGCCGGGCAGCATCAGGTCGAGAATCACCAGGTCCGGTTGCTCGGCGAGGATCCGCGCCGCAGCCAGGGCGCCATCACCTTCCACGGAAACCCGCAGGCCGTTGCTTTCCAGGTAATCGCGGGTCAACTCGGCGAGTCGCTCGTCGTCCTCGACGATCAGGATGTGCCAGGCTTCTTGCTCCACGGGTGATCCTCGTTGTTATAAAGGGATGCGTTGGCCGAGGAGGCCACACCTTATTTGTAATGTTTTGAGGGCATAACAGAGGCCGATTGTAGTCATGCCCAAGCCCTCTCGCACAAGCCGGGAAATCCATTCGGTGATCGCGCTTTTCTGTGATAGGGTTCGCGCCCTCAAAAATCCAACCGACTGTTTTCAACTTGGAATATTCAGTGACAAACGGCCGAATCCAGCAGTGCTGCGGCCTACACGGGTGTTCCACGTTTCATACACATTTTACCCACAACGTTATCCACAGGCAGTACGTTGCTAAGCCCCCCAAAACGCATTATCTTGTAGCTCGGCGCAAAAAAAACCCTACATGTAGGGTTTTCAGCGAAAAGACCCAACACAAATCAGACAAGAAACTCAAGCCCTTTCTTGCTCCTGTTGGGTCTAATCCAAGCATTTTTTGAAAGCCCAAACCGCTCAAGCGGATGGCAGCCGTTTTCCAGCTCCAACAGCGGAAAACGGTACGGGTGTTGCAGTGCTTGAACCTGGCAACTGTCACCCACCAGGAATACGGCCAAGGGCGTTTGAGCCCCGAACCGAAGACTTCGGCATGGAAGCGGCGCGATCAGCTCCCTTCCTCCTGTCCCGAAGTTGTTATGCCAGGCCCAGGCCTGCTGTAAGTGCTTCAGGACGGAACGGTGGGCACCGTGATGGTGCCCAAATAAATATAGAAATGTGGAGACAACCCCCCATGCAAACCGACACAACTCGCGAGAACCCGCAAGGCTCCGTGCCGCAGGCCGCTGATTCGAATATGGATCTGTCCGCCACTGCACCTGGCCAATTGCGCGTGATCAAGCGTAACGGGACTGTCGTTCCTTACACCGATGACAAAATCACCGTCGCCATCACCAAAGCGTTTCTTGCAGTTGAAGGCGGCACCGCTGCTGCCTCGTCGCGCATCCACGACACCGTTGCCCGCCTGACCGAACAGGTCACCGCGACCTTCAAGCGTCGCATGCCGTCGGGCGGCACCATCCACATCGAAGAAATCCAGGACCAGGTCGAACTGGCCCTGATGCGTGCCGGCGAGCAGAAAGTGGCCCGCGACTACGTGATCTACCGCGATTCGCGCGCCAAGGAACGTGCCGTCCGCACCCCGGCCGAAGAAGCCGCCGTGCAAGCGCACCCGTCGATCCGCATCACCCTGGCCGACGGCAGCTTCGCCCCGCTGGACCTGGGCCGCCTGAACACCATCATCACCGAGGCCTGCGAAGGCCTGGAAGAAGTCGACGGTGACCTGATCCAGCGCGAAACCCTGAAGAACCTGTACGACGGCGTGGCCCTGACCGACGTCAACACCGCCTTGGTGATGACCGCCCGTACCCTGGTTGAACGCGAGCCGAACTACTCGTTCGTGACCGCGCGCCTGCTGATGGACACCCTGCGTGCCGAAGGCCTGGGCTTCCTGGGCGTGGCCGACAGCGCCACCCACCACGAGATGGCCGACCTGTACGCCAAGGCGCTGCCTGCCTATATCGCCAAAGGTATCGAATTCGAATTGCTGAACCCGATCCTGGCCACCTTCGACCTGGAAAAACTCGGCAAGGCGATCAATCACGAGCGCGACCAGCAGTTCACCTACCTGGGCCTGCAAACTTTGTACGACCGTTACTTCATCCACAAGGACGGGATCCGCTTCGAACTGCCGCAAGTGTTCTTCATGCGCGTGGCCATGGGCCTGGCGATCGAAGAGAAGCACAAGGAAGACCGTGCGATCGAGTTCTACAACCTGCTGTCGTCCTTCGACTACATGTCGTCCACTCCGACCCTGTTCAACGCCGGTACCCTGCGTCCACAGCTGTCGAGCTGCTACCTGACCACCGTGCCGGATGACCTGTCGGGCATCTACCACGCGATCCACGACAACGCCATGTTGTCCAAATTCGCCGGTGGCCTGGGCAACGACTGGACACCAGTGCGCGCACTGGGTTCGTACATCAAGGGCACCAACGGCAAGTCCCAGGGCGTCGTACCGTTCCTGAAAGTCGTGAACGACACCGCCGTAGCGGTCAACCAGGGCGGCAAACGCAAAGGCGCCGTGTGTGCCTACCTGGAAACCTGGCACATGGACATTGAAGAGTTCATCGAGCTGCGCAAGAACACCGGTGATGACCGTCGTCGTACCCACGACATGAACACCGCCAACTGGATCCCTGACCTGTTCATGAAGCGCGTCTTCGATGACGGCAAGTGGACCCTGTTCTCGCCATCCGAAGTGCCGGACCTGCACGACCTGACCGGCAAGGCCTTCGAAGAGCGCTACGAGTACTACGAAGCCCTCACCGAATACCCAGGCAAGGTCAAGCTGTTCAAGACCATCCAGGCCAAGGACCTGTGGCGCAAGATGCTGTCCATGCTGTTCGAAACCGGCCACCCATGGCTGACCTTCAAGGACCCTTGCAACCTGCGCAGCCCGCAGCAGCACGTGGGCGTGGTCCACAGCTCGAACCTGTGCACCGAGATCACCTTGAACACCAACAAGGACGAGATCGCCGTTTGCAACCTGGGCTCGATCAACCTGCCGAACCACATCGTCAACGGCAAGCTGGACACCGCCAAACTGGAACGCACCGTCAACACCGCCGTACGCATGCTCGATAACGTGATCGACATCAACTACTACTCGGTGCCACAGGCGCAGAACTCCAACTTCAAGCACCGTCCGGTCGGCCTCGGCATCATGGGCTTCCAGGACGCACTGTACCTGCAGCACATTCCCTACGGTTCGGACGCTGCGGTCGAGTTCGCCGACAAGTCCATGGAAGCGGTCAGCTACTATGCGATCCAGGCTTCCTGCGACCTGGCCGACGAGCGCGGCGCCTACGAGACATTCCAGGGTTCGCTGTGGTCCAAGGGCATCCTGCCGCTGGATTCGCAACAGATCCTGATCGAGCAGCGCGGCCAGAAATACATCGACGTTGACCTGAACGAATCCCTGGACTGGGCACCGGTACGTGCCCGTGTGCAGAAAGGCATCCGTAACTCCAACATCATGGCCATCGCACCGACCGCGACCATCGCCAACATCACGGGCGTATCGCAGTCGATCGAACCGACCTACCAGAACCTGTATGTGAAATCGAACCTGTCGGGCGAATTCACCGTGATCAACCCGTACCTGGTCCGCGACCTGAAAGCCCGCGGCCTGTGGGACTCGGTCATGATCAACGACCTGAAGTACTACGACGGTTCCGTGCAGCAGATCGAACGCATCCCGCAGGAACTCAAAGAGCTCTACGCGACCGCCTTCGAAGTGGACACCAAGTGGATCGTCGATGCCGCCAGCCGTCGCCAGAAGTGGATCGACCAGGCTCAGTCCCTGAACCTGTACATCGCCGGCGCATCGGGCAAGAAGCTCGACGTGACCTACCGCATGGCCTGGTACCGTGGCCTGAAAACCACTTACTACCTCCGTGCCCTGGCCGCGACCAGCACCGAGAAGTCGACCATCAACACCGGCAAGCTGAACGCTGTGTCCAGCGGTAACCACGGTGATGATTCGGTGCTCGCCGCGCCTGCCGGCCCGGCGCCAGTGCCAAAGGCCTGCGCGATCGACGAGCCGGATTGCGAAGCTTGTCAATAAGCTGAGTGACTGTTGAAAGCCCGTTAACTGAAAAGTTAACGGGCTTTGTTCTGTGAGCACAGCCCTCCTGCCGATCATCCTATAAAAATGCGTATGCCTGCCGTTGCTCCTCCATCCGCGGCCGGCCACCTCGCCCTCCCCACAACTCGATCTGCCCTCCAATCACCGCCATCGCATGGCCGCCGTAGGCCACGACGCCCAATACACCACCCGCCAGCTCACCGCTTGAAGATTGCCGGTACAAGCCTTTCAACCCCAAACGATCCAACCCCTCATTCAGCATTTCACCGTCGTTCAAGCTTGCCAACGCATCCCGATAGCTTCTCTGAGCATTGTGGTCGTTACCATTAAGCGGCCCCTTATGGCCCTCTATTTGGGCCCGCTTGGCACAGGCTGCGTATAAAAAGTTGGCGTCGGTCATCATGGCCGGATCATCGCCCATGAAACGGGCCTGCTGCGCCGCCTGCTGCAATTCGCCCTTGCTCAAATGAAGCCGAAATCCATCTCGCATTTGAACATCCCAACCATCGCCAGCTGCTTTCACGTCTTTGAAAATATCAGTGGGCTTCTGACCAAACTTCATCATTGCAGCTTTAATTGCTGCAACCGTGGTGCAATTTCCATCTGGCCCCTGCTTGAAACCCGACCAGATGTTGCCAGCCTCTCTGCCCATGCCCGGTGCTTTCCCAGGATTGCTTTTGTCTATCTTGTAGTCGTTGAAACGAGCCCCTTCGGTAAAGGGCTTGTTAGTCATGGACTCCAGGGTGCCAAAGTCTTTCGGATTAACGCTCCTGCCACCACCACCACCACCACCACCACCTGGCGATGGAGAGGGAGAGGGCGGTGCCACACCGCCACCCTCTTCAGGGAACCACTCCTTCAGCAGCCGCCTGAGAAACTCAAGAAAACCGCCCTCAGCTTCGTCAATCAGTTTGCTAAGTGCCTCCTTGAATTTTTCGCTACCCCGTTCCTCGCGAAGATCCTTCAGCTTGTCGCGCAAATCCTGAGCCAATTGTTTTTTTGAGCCTTGCCCTGCATCAAACAGCTCGTTGAGCAACTGCTTGACCCTCGACACTTCAGCCCCAGACTCGACGGGAGTCGACTTCCCTGAAGCAATACCGGGCACGAACATTACGCGCCCACCGCCTGATGCGGACACTCTTGAACTCCACATCTTCACCCCTCCATTGATTGATGAGCCTGCAGGCTCTGGACCAATCAGTGGCAAGGCAGGAATGGAGTGTTCCTCTCCATGCATTTCAACGCGTAACCCGCAGCGTCTAGAGGCCTTTTCCCACACTCAAAAAAAAACCCCTCTTACGAGGGGCTTCTTGTGGAGCGCTACCGCATCAGGTCATCTGAATGATGGTCTGCATGATGGTGCTCTGGGTGGAGATGGTCTTGGCGTTCGCCTGGTAGTTGCTCTGGGCCTTGATCAGGTCCACCAGCTCGTTGGTCAGGTTGACGTTGGAGTTCTCCAGGGAGTTGGCCACGATCGAACCCAGGGTACCGGATTGCGGGGCATCGTAACCCGGCTGGCCCGAGGCGAAGGTCTCTCTCCAGGTGGTGCCGCCCGATGGTTGCAGGCCTTGCTCGTTGTTGAAGCTGGCCAGGGAGATCTGGCCGATGGCCTTGCTCTGCTGGTTGCTGAACGTGGCGAACATTACGCCATTGCCGTCGATTTTCAGGCCGGTGATCTGGCCAGTGGCGTAACCATCGGTGGTCGGCGGGTTGCGGTAACTGGCGGAGTTGTACTGGGTGATATTGGCCATGTTGACGGCAATGTTTGGCGCTGTAGCCTTGTTAGCCGTCCATACGCCGTTGGTCACCGAGCCCGGGATCCAACCGGTGAGCGTCAGGGTCGTGCCCGCCACACCACCGGTGCTGATACCCGTCAGTTTACCTGCACCGTCAAAGCTCAATATCGACGGCACGGGAGCAGTAGTACCGGTGGTGGTAGGCTTGGAGCCATCCAGGTTACGACCGTCAATCAGCGTGTAGGAACTCCACTGGTTGGCGTCGGTTTTCACCATGTACTGCACCATCTCGTGGGAGTTGCCCTGGGAGTCATAGAGGGTGGTGCTGTACTGGGTGGTGAAAGTGGTGGTGTCGGTCGGGTCGAACGGCTTGGTGGTCTGGTTGATCACCGGCTCCGACGAGTTCAGGTTACTGGTGGAGTCCACTTTGGTGGACGCCTTCGGTGGCAGGTACGACAGGTTCAATTGCAGGTCGGTCAAGCCGCCTTTGATGATCTTGCCGTCGTCATCTGCCGCGTAGCCCTGCAGGCGCGAGGTACCGGTGTTGTTGGTGATATAGCCGTCTTTGTCGGCACGGAAGGCACCGCTACGGGTGTATTCCAGCGAGCCATCGCTGCCCTTCTGCACGAAGAAGCCACCGCCCTGGATCGCCATGTCCAGCACGCCGCCGCTGTTGTTGACGTCACCCTGGGTGAACTGTTGGGACACCGCTGCCAGGTTCACACCGTTGCCGATGCTGTTCTGGCCGGTGCCCAGTTTGGACGCGGCGTAGATATCCGCGAATTCCGCACGGGACGACTTGAAGCCAGTGGTCGCAACGTTGGCAATGTTGTTGCCGGTTACGTCCAGTTGTTTGTTGGCCGCATAGAGGCCGCTAAGGCCGATATTAAAAGACATGTTTCTCTCCCTCTGCCGTATTTAGCCGGCTCTATGTACCGATAGTCTGAATTTGCGACAGCTTGACGCTGCCCATGCCACCTGCAAGGTTCAGCAGCATTTCGCCGCCGGTCTTGCTCAACGTCACGCTGGTCACCGTTGCCGGCAACGAAGTCGCCATGGCCACCGACTCACCCTTGTCGTTCTTGGTCGTCGCCGCGAAGGTGTAGGTGCCGGCCGGGGCGACCTCACCGTTCTCGTTCTTGCCATCCCAGATAAAGTCTGACGAACCCGCGCTTTGGGCACCCATATCGATAGTGCGCACCACGTTGCCGTCTTTATCGGAGATCTTGATCGAGACGTTGCCCGTCGCCGCAGTCACCGCCACCGAACCGGTCATGCTCTTGCTCGTGTCCACCAAGGCCTTGTTGGTCTGGGTAATGATCGAGCGCCCCACCAGCGACGAAGCCTGCAGCGCCTGCGACGAGCTGAAGTTACTGGAGATCGCATTGACCGAGTCGTTCAGGGTGTTGATGCCTTCCAGGCTGCTGAATTGCGCCAGCTGGGCCACGAACGCACCGTTGTCCTGAGGCGACAGCGGGTTCTGGTTTTTCAGTTGGGTCACCAGCAGTTGCAGGAACGCATCCTTGCCCAGGGACTGGCTGCCCGTCGCCGTCTTGGTAGCGTCGGCGACGGTGGTGTTGTCGGTGGCGGTCTTGACCTTGGAGTTGAAAAGGTCCTGGACTGCCGTGTTGGTCGTGGTATCAACGATGGCCATTATTTGGCGCCCCTTATCACTGACCCAAGGTCAGGACCTTCTGCATCATGGTTTTGGCGGTGTTCATCATTTCCGCGTTGGTCTGGAACGAGCGGCTGGCGGAGATCATGTCTGCCATTTCCTCGACCACGTTGACGTTGGGGTAATAGACATAACCCTTTTCGTTCGCGGCAGGATGGTTCGGCTCGTAACGGGCCTCGAGGTTGCTCTGGTCTTCGACCACACCGAGGACCTGCACGCCCTGGCCGGCGGCGTCCTGGTTCTGGAACAGCGAATCGCTGCCACCGCTCTGGCCGCCCTGGAACATGGTGGCGAACACCGGGTGACGGGCGCGGTAGGTCTGGTCGATGCTCGAAGACACGGTCTCGGCGTTGGCGATGTTACTGGCGACGGTGTTCAAGCGCGTGGTCTGCGCGCTCATGCCACTGCCGGCAATATTGAAAACACTGGACAGGGACATGGCTTACTCTCCACGCAGGGCTGACATCAGCCCTTTGAATTTACTGTTGAGCAGGGTAAAGCTGGCCTGAAAGTTCACCGAGTTCTCGGCATAGGCCGATTGCTCCAGCTGGGCGTCGACGGTGTTCTGGTCGATCGACGGCTGCATCGGCGTGCGATACAGCAGCGACTCGTCACCACTGCTCAGGCCTTGCGCTTCGATATGACGACTGTTGGTCATGTTCAAGGCGAAGGTGCCGTTCTTGGTCTTGTCCTGCTGTGCGGCGAGCACGGCGGAAAAATCCAGGTCCCGAGCCTTGTAGTTCGGGGTGTCGGCGTTGGCAATGTTGTTGGCCAGGACTTCGGCACGCTGGGCGCGGAAGCCCAGGGCTTGTTCGTGGATACCGAGCGCTTTATCGAAGCTGATGCTCATGGCGGAAACCTTTAGGCTGACCTGCTGTTAACAGGGTTATAGCAAGGCGCATGCCAATATCTGATACCCCCGTAAATCAAGGGGTTGCGAGGAGCTTGCCGGCGGCAATGCCAGAAAAGCGGCAACGGGTTTCCGCGTGGCGCCAGTAAAGCGGCAATGGGGAGTTGCCGCTTTCTTTAACTTTGCCGCAGAAACAAATATGGGAGGGGGCAAGCCCCCTCCCATATTATTATGTGGCCTGATTATTTAGCCTGGTAGATGATCCCAGGGCTGCATTGCACCATCTGGAAGTGATCCGGCAAACCATTGAGCGCCTCGGATGCACCGAGAAACAGGTAGCCGCCACGCTTGAGGGTGCCGTGGATGCGCAACAGGATGTCTTTCTTCACCTCGGCCGAGAAGTAGATCAGCACGTTGCGGCAGAACACCATGTCGAACTTGCCCAGGCTGGCGTAGCTGTCGAGCAGGTTGAACGAGCGAAACTCCACACGGTTCTTGATCGGCGCCTTGACCGCCCAACGCCCTGCCCCTTTCGGGTCGAAGTAACGTTGCAGACGTTCCTGGGACAAGCCACGGCCCAGGGCCAGACTGTCGTACTCGCCGGTCTTGCAATTGGTGAGCATGGTGCCGGACAGGTCGGTGGCGACGATCTGCGCCCCGGCTTTAAGCTGGCCCATGTTGGTCCGCTCGAACTCATCGATGGACATCGAAATCGAGTACGGTTCCTGACCCGAAGAGCAGGCGGCCGACCAGATACGCAGGCGCTGGCCCGGGCTGGCCTTGATGGCCTCCGGCAGCACTTTGCTCTTGAGCACTTCAAAGGGGTAGGTATCGCGAAACCATAGGGTTTCGTTGGTGGTCATGGCATCGACCACCATCTCTTTGAGGCCACTGCGCGGCTGGCCCTGGATCCGTTGAACCAACTCGCCCAGGGACTTGATGCCCTGCTGCTCCATCAGTTTGTTAAGACGGCTGGATACCAGGTATTGCTTGTTTTCACCGAGCAATATGCCACAGGCTTTTTCCAGGAAGACCCGGAACTGTTCAAAATCCAAATTACCCGTAGACACTGATACCGCCTCTAAAATCGTATGACCGCCAGGGGAAAACCCTAGCCGTGATCTGCTGCCTTGATCCGGTCGACTACCCGGGATGCCAGGTCATCAGGGCGGAATTTGGCCAGGAAGTCATCGGCACCGACTTTCTTGACCATCGCCTGATTGAATACGCCCGACAACGAAGTATGCAGGATGATATGCAGTTTTTGCATGCGTGGATCGCTGCGTATCTCAGCAGTGAGGGTATAGCCGTCCATTTCCGGCATCTCGATGTCAGAGATCATCATCAAGAATTCTTCTTCCGGCTTCTTGCCTTCATCCACCAGCTTACGCAGGTAATCCAACGCCTGGCGCCCGTCATTGAGGGCGACAACGTCCACGCCGACGGTTTGCAGGCAGCGAGTCACCTGTTTGCGCGCCACCGAGGAGTCATCCACCGTCAGCACACGCAGCGAGACCGCCTTGTGGGCCGTTTCGGCGTCGACCACACCCACGGAAATCGACTCCGAGGTGGGCGCCACTTCGGCGAGGATCTTCTCCACGTCGATGATCTCCACCAACTGGTTATCGACCCGCGTCACCGCCGTGAGGTAGTGATCGCGACCAGTGCCCTTGGGCGGCGGATGGATCTCTTCCCAGTTCATGTTGACGATGCGTTCCACCGAGCGCACCAGGAAACCCTGGGTCTTGGTGTTGTACTCGGTAATGATCACGAACGGGTTCTCGCGATCCTGCAGGCCAGCCGAACCGGTGGCCAGGGCCAGGTCAAGAATCGGGATAGTCGCACCACGAATATTCGCCACACCGCACACCACCGGACTGGACTTGGGCATGATCGTCAGCTTGGGACATTGCAGCACTTCCCGCACCTTGAATACGTTGATGCCATACAGCTGCTTGCCATCCAGGCGAAACAGCAGCAACTCCAGGCGATTCTGCCCTACCAGCTGTGTGCGCTGGTTTACTGAATCCATTACTCCTGCCATGCCATGACTCCTACGCTAAAACCTTTGGCTATACCTACAAGGGCGGCGCGCCCCCAACACTAAAACGGCACGAGCTTTGCTATTTGTTGAATTATGGACATTAAAACGACAGTTTCCCGACGCCTTCACCTGACACGGTTTTGCAGATTGCTCTGCGTACCGCTGGCGCTGCTTGCCTTCAGCCTGGGCACCACGGCCCGTGCAGAGAACGTCACCTTGCCTGATCTACTTATCGGCGTCACTCAAGGCTTTCTTGAGTTCACTGTAGAAGATTATCTGGCAACCACACAGACGCCGGGGCGTTATGAAATCCAGGTCAACCAGTTGGACCCGCGTCTGCGTATGCCGATGTGCGACAAGGAATTGACAGCGACCCTGGAAAGTCCCGCCCAACCCATCGGGCGCGTAACGGTAAAGGTACGCTGCGAAGGCGCCTCGCCCTGGACCGTGTTCGTACCGGCCCAGGTCAAATTGTTCCGTGACGTGGTGGTGGTTGCCCGCCCACTGAAACGCACGGGCATCATCGGTTTCGAGGACGTTGTATTGCGTGAACGCGACATCAGCCAGATCAGCCAGGGCTACCTGACATCCCTGGACCAGGCCATCGGGCAGAAATTGACCCGACCAGTGGTCACCGATCAAGTGATTACCCTGGTGCACCTGGAACAGGCCGAGGTCATCCGCAAGGGCGATCAGGTGGTGATTTCCGCGAGCAGCGGCGGCTTGAATGTGAAAATGCCGGGCGAAGCACTGTCCAACGGCGGCATGAGCGAACAGATTCGCGTCAAGAACCTCAACTCCAACCGCGTGATCAAGGCGCGGGTGACAGCCCCAGGGCAAGTCGAGGTCGCTTTATAGATTACTGGTACAGGACGCTGGGTTTTCCTACACTGTGCACGAGAGGCCCCGTGCGGAGATTTATTGTCATTCGCGCCTAAAGTTTGTCCGGGTATGGCCGAAAACATGGCAAGCGTCCAAATACCCAGAGGTTTTTTTATCATGGTCATCGATTTCAGCCGTTTGAATAACACCCCGACGACGTCAGGCACTACGCGCACCACCAGTCCCAAGGACAACGTAGAAGCCAAGGCCCCGGCGCTGCCCGCCAAGGCAGAACAGGCCAGTGCCAGCCAGAGCGGGGAATCCGTACACCTGAGCAATGAGGCTCAACAGTTGCAGAAGGTCACTGACTCGCTGCGCGATCAACCGGTCGTCAATAAAGCCCGCGTGGCCGAATTGAAACAGGCGATCGCCGATGGCAGCTATAAAGTCGACAGCAACCGTGTAGCCAGCAAGCTGCTTAACTTCGAAGCCGAGCGCTAGGCAAAGGCCTGCGCAGGGCTTTTGGACGCTTAAAACCCAAGGCCAGCCATGCATCACGACGAACATTTGCTTCAACTGATCATTGATGATCTAGCGCCGACGCAACAATTGCTCGAGCTGCTCAAAGAAGAATCACTGGCCCTCTATGGCCGGGACATGCCGCTGCTGGAAGAAATTCTGGCACGCAAGCAGTCGTTGATCGTCCTGCTGGAACAGCACGGCAAAAAACGCAGCCAGATCCTCATCAGCCTCGGCCTGCCGGCAGACCACGACGGCCTGGCGCAGTTGGCCAGCCACTCCTCGGTCGGCGATCAACTGCTGGCCCAGAGCAAAGAACTCAACCAATTGCTCGCCCAGTGCCAGGAAGCCAACCTGCTTAACGGTCAGTCGATCCAGCTTCAGCAAGCCACGACCGCCAACCAGTTGCGTATACTCCACGGCGGAGAGCCTCCGGCACTCTATAACGCCCAGGGCTCCACCTCGCGCCTGGTCAAGCCAAGCACCCGCAGCCAAGCCTGACACCGGTTTACAGCGCGCCCTATCCAAGGCGCGCCACATGCTGGCAAAATGCCGGTTCTTGCGTGTAGTCGTATTTTGTCTGGAGATGGAAGAACCGTGTTCAACGCCCTTAATGCGGAAGATGCCCCGCAGCCACCCAAGGTCCTCACCACGCCTCTGGAAATCGCCGGCACCTTGCGGATGCTGCAAGACAGCCATGATCCGCTGATCATCACTTTCCACGAACGCAGCCAGCGCTTCCAGAGCTACCTGGTGGACGTCAACCGCGACAGCAACATGCTGGCGCTGGACGAAATGATCCCCCGCGACGGCGAGCGCCACCTCGAAAACGGCGAACCCTTTCGCATCGAAGGTTTCCATGATGGCGTACGCGTCGCCTGGGAAAGCAAAGGCACCCTGACCATCAGCGAAAAAGGCGGCCACCGTATCTACACCGGCAGCCTGCCGGACGAGGTGGTCTACCATCAGCGCCGCAATGCCTTCCGCGCCGCGTTGAAGCTGGCGCAACTGGTGAATATCGAGCTGGGCGGCGAGAAACTTCAGCTGCCGGTCAACGGCAAACTGCTGGATATTTCCGCCACCGGCTGCAAATTGCGTTTTGAAGGGGATATTTCCGAGCGCCTGCAACTGGGCCAGGTCTACGACCGTTTTATCGCAGCCCTGCCGTTTGGCAGCATGACCACCGCCGTCGAACTGCGATACCTGCACTTCGAAGAAAGAATCAACACGACCTTTGCCGGCGTGCGCTTCCACAACATGAGTGGTTTGGTGCAACGCCAGGTCGAGCGCTTTGTGTACCAGCTGCAGCGTGAAGCACGACGGTTCGACAAAGACGACGATTTTTGATCCTTAACGATCGCAGAAAAAAACGGGCAGACCCTTTGGGATCTGCCCGTTTTTATTTTCAGGGGCGCGCCCTGCTCAATTCGTGAGGATGCTCGTCCGGCCCCAGGGGCTCAGGTGGCCCTTCGAAGACGGGCTCATCCACCGGCGGCTCCGGATCGACCTGCGGCTCGGGATCAGGGACAGTCTGCATCTGCTCCTGCACCACCTGCTCGTCGACCCGCGGGTCCAGCGCCGCCACCAGCGGTGAACTCGACATACTGTCGGGCATTGCCACGTGATGCAGGGGGGCATCTTCCACTTGGTGCAGATTGGTCACCGCCTTAGGCCGGATTCGCCACACCAGGATCAGCGCGCACAGACTGAAAAACGCATACAGCATCTGGCTGCCGAACAGCTTCATCACCACACCCGCCAGCAACGGCCCGACGCTGGCGCCGATACCGTAGGTCACCAGCAGCATGGCCGTCAGCGATACCCGGCGATCCCCTTCCACATGGTCGTTGGAAAACGCCACAGCCAAGGGATACAGGCAAAACTGCACGAGAGAACACAGGAAGCCCGCCACGAACAGCACCTCCAGCGGCACCTGGGTCATGATTGCCAACGGCAGTGCCGCCACCGCCAGGCACAAGGCAAAGCAGCGGATCAGCAGCGCGCGATCATAACGATCCGACAACCAGCCCAGGGGCCATTGCACCAGCAACCCGGCAAAAATGCAGCTACCCATGAACAGACCCACCTGTTCGGTGCTCAGCCCTTGCTGGGAGGCATACAGCGGCGCCAGGCCGTAGAACGAACCGACGATCAACCCCGCCCCCAACACCGTACTCAACGACTGCGGCACGCGCTTGATAAAGAAGCGCGGCTCCATCGGCGCAGGATGCAAGGCCGCCGGGTGAATGCGCCGGGTCATGGCCACCGGCACCAGGCACAGGGCGAAGCACAGCGCCACCAGCATCAGCAGCTCAAGGCCAAGCTGGGGATGCATCACCAGTATCAACTGGCCCAATACCAGACCCAGGTAGGAGGCGATCATATAACCGCTGAACACTACGCCACGCTGCTTGGCATCTGCCTGCTCATTGAGCCAGCTCTCGATGACCATGTACTGGCACATCATCCCCAGGCCCACGATTATCCGCAGCACAATCCAGGCCGGCAGCCAATCGACCAGGCCATGGCCCAGCACCGCCGCACCGACAATCCCGGCACAGGTGGCATAGGCGCGGATATGCCCGACCCGGGCAATCAGGCGATGCCCGATCTTGCCGCCCAGTACCAGGCCAAAGTAGTTGGCCGCCATCAGCGCACCCACCCAAAGGCTGTCGACATGGTCGGCCGCCAGGCGCAAGGCCAGGTAGGTACTGAGCAGGCCGGAGCCAATCAGCATCATCAAGGAGGCGAAATAAAGGGCTCGAAAAGATTTCCAGATCTGGCGCATCGGCGTTCCGAGCGGCTCCTTGCGGTGAGAGACAGGGCTATCGGCATGATAGTCCGGGGTGACCGGGTCCGGACAGGCAACATGCGCTGTTTCCGGGGATTATTTTGCTTAACAGCTCAGACGCTGTCGGATGGCGCGCAAGGTACATGGTTGCGACAAATACATCACGGCACCTGCTGTGAACCTTGATCGGCGGCAAGGTTCGACCTGCGTGCAAAAAGATCGAGCACGCACAAAAAAGCCCCGCCAGGAGGTTCTGTACGGGGCTTTCTCTATGGGCTACGAATCTGGTGTCCCAGGGCCGGTTCGAACGGCCAACCTTCCCCTTAGGAGGGGGATGCTCTATCCAATTGAGCTACTGGGACAAATGACAGCCATCAGGCCAAGGGCACTGCGACGGACGGCGTGCATGTTAACGGCCGAGGTGGGTTTTGTCATGTCGTCCGTGGGCTTTTTAAGTGTAGGCCGAGCCTTGCCCGGGCAATTGCGGTTTCGCCCCGCGAATACGGGCACCTGGCCTCATCGTGCAAAATGCAACCACCCAAAATGCCAGCATTGCAAATTGCAATCCTTCAGCCCACCAAATCAAACTCAAGCCATTGATTTTATTGAATTAATACATTGGCACGACACCTGCAACAGTTCTCCTGCAAACCCCATTCAGCCAGTGCGTTAAACGGAGAACATGACCATGAACAGTGCCATTCTGTTAGCTCTCAACACCGTCGCCCTGGCTGCACTGGTGATGTTCCACTTTCAATCGACTGGCAGCAACGACCCCGCCCAGATCAGCCAGCAGGCAGTCCCCCACCACTTGCAACAACGTCCGCAACTGGCCGTGATGACACCGAATGCACAAGCGCCAGTACGCCTGACTCAAGGCACCCAGGCCGCGCCGGCATCTGAACACTGGGTTTTTTAAGGACGCTGATCATGAGCAAATTTGCCTGGCTGTTCCTGAGCCTGACCATCGCCACTGGCCTTATGGGCCTGAGTGCAAGCTCCCAGGATGGGCAAACCAGCGCATTCGTCGCCGCCGGCGTTTTCGCAGGCCTGCTTCTGTTGACGCTCGTCGTGGGTCGCCGAATCAAATTTGACCCGGTTTTACGCTGACCCCTCCCTTCTCTGCACTGCCCTCCCCCTACCTTATGTCGCCTCGTCCTAGTAAATCGGCAAATTGCCACTAGTCTTAAAACTAAGGGCAAAAGGCCACTTTGCTATAGGATGTGCGACCTCAAACCCTGTGGTGGCCTGGACTTACGGGAAGTTCCCTCGTGGAATCACTCATGGAAAAGTTTTCCAACCAGTCCGCAAAAATGCAAATGAGTGCTGGCATAAAGCCTCTAGGCAGTTCAATATTTGTCACAGAATTGACGCCAAGGAACTGGCAAATCTGAGGCATGATGCGGCCTCTTTGCAATTCGGGTTGAACTTTGGTCGTGAGTCTTGTCTTAACACTCATCTTGCGGCCAATTCCAATAACCGCTCCCCTGAACTAACCGGTTAAATATATGCGCCCATTGAAACAGGCAATTTATTCCAGCCGTACGGCTGACAAGTTCGTCGTACGTCTGCCAGACGGAATGCGGGAACGCATTGCCGAGGTGGCTCGCAATCATCACCGCAGCATGAACTCCGAAATCATCGCGCGCCTGGAGCAGAGCCTTATTCAGGAAGGTGCGCTGGGTGACGAACTGAGCATGCGCCTGGACAGCCCCGAGCTGTCGCTGCACGAACGCGAACTGCTGCAGCGTTTTCGTCAGCTCTCCCACCGCCAGCAAAATGCCCTCGTCTCGCTTATCGCGCACGACGTAGAGGCGGCCGCAGAAGCCAATTGATCCGCCACTGAAAGCCGAAGCCAGCCCTGTGCTGGCTTTTTTTTGCCCGGGATTCACAGGGCTCGACATTCTTATCACGTAGCAGAGGGCGCCCGGCCGAGACAGATCAGAGCAGGAAGATCGTCGCCAAACCGAGGAAGATGAAGAAGCCACCACTGTCGGTCATGGCCGTGATCATCACGCTGGCGCCCATGGCCGGGTCGCGCCCAAGGCGTGCCAGGGTCATGGGGATCAGCACCCCCATCAGGGCCGCCAGCAGCAGGTTGAGGGTCATGGCAGCGGTCATCACCACCCCCAGGGACCAACTGCCGTACAGCAAGTAGGCCACCACGCCAATCACCCCACCCCACACCAGGCCATTGATCAGGCCCACTGCCAACTCCTTGCGCAGCAGGCGCGAAGAGTTGGCGGTACTGACCTGGTCCAGCGCCATGGCGCGTACGATCATGGTGATGGTCTGGTTGCCCGAGTTACCACCAATGCCTGCCACAATCGGCATCAATGCCGCCAGGGCCACCAGCTTCTCGATGGAACCTTCGAACAGCCCGATCACACGGGAGGCGATAAACGCGGTAATCAGGTTAACGGCCAGCCAGGCCCAGCGGTTATGCAGGGAACGCCAGACTGACGCAAAAATATCTTCCTCTTCACGCAAACCCGCCATGTTGAGGACTTCGGTTTCACTCTCTTCACGAATCAAGTCGACGATTTCGTCGATGGTCAGACGACCGATCAGCTTGCCGTTCTTGTCGACCACCGGGGCAGAGATCAAGTCGTAACGCTCAAAGGCCTGCGCTGCGTCGTAGGCATCCTCATCGGGGTGAAAGCTCACGGTATCGCTGGCCATCAGGTCAGCAACCTTTTTCTCCGGATCGTTGACCAACAGGCGCTTGATCGGCAGCACGCCCTTGAGAATGCCTTCATAGTCGACCACGAACAGTTTGTCGGTATGACTCGGCAGCTCTTTCAGCCGGCGCAGGTAACGCAAGACCACTTCCAGGCTGACGTCTTCGCGGATGGTGACCATCTCGAAGTCCATCAGTGCGCCGACCTGATCCTCGTCATAGGACAACGCGGAGCGCACGCGCTCACGCTGCTGGCCGTCAAGGGCCTCCATCAACTCATGGACAACATCACGCGGCAACTCTGGAGCCAGGTCGGCCAGTTCGTCAGCGTCCATCTCCCTGGCGGCCGCCAGGAGCTCGTGATCGTCCATGTCGGCGATCAGGGTTTCACGAACCGAGTCGGATACTTCGAGCAGGATGTCGCCGTCGCGGTCGGCCTTGACCAACTGCCAGAGGGTCAGTCGATCATCCAGGGGCAAGGCTTCGAGAATGTAGGCAACGTCGGCGGAGTGCAGGTCATCGAGCTTGCGTTGCAACTCGACGAGGTTCTGGCGGTGGACCAGGTTTTCGACAAGGTCGTTATTCGGACCATCCTGGCGGTGCGTGAAATCTTCGACCACGCGCTGGCGCTGCAGCAGCTCGATGACTTGAGCCAGGCGATCCTGCAGGCTTTCTTGTGTTTTCTTTACTTCTACTTCGGTCATAGGCGAACTCCACTCCCAGCAGCGGGGCACGCCGGAAGGATCAATCAGTCAATTCATGATTGGTAAAACGGGGTACTGAGTAACTACTGGGTAAGTCCATGGAGGTATTCCATAAGCCCCGGCGGGGCTGACGGGCGCAATGATACACCGTGCGTCCGGTTTTAACGTCAAAAAACTGGAAAGAACAAGCGCTTGCGAGCCAAAGTTGAGTATTGGCCACACCTATTCAACTGCGACGCCATCACCGGAATGGAAAACACATAAGGAAGGAGAAAAAGATAAGGATCCACACAAACCCCAGACGGCAAAAAGCCCGCACTAGGCGGGCTTTTTGTTTGTATGGTGCACTCGACAGGATTCGAACCTGTGACCGCTCGGTTCGTAGCCGAGTACTCTATCCAGCTGAGCTACGAGTGCATATTGTGTTTTTAGACCAGATCACAACTGGTTGAAGCCGAGCTACCTGCATTACTGCAACTAACTCTTAAATGGTGCACTCGACAGGATTCGAACCTGTGACCGCTCGGTTCGTAGCCGAGTACTCTATCCAGCTGAGCTACGAGTGCATTTGTTGCCGCGCATTATAGGCCGTTCAATCTCTATGTAAAGCTATTTTTTCGTTTAATTTCAACAACTTAACGAAAAAACCAGATTGCAACGTACTAAGCAAATAATGGCGGAGAACGGGGGATTCGAACCCCCGACACCCTTTTGAGGTGTACTCCCTTAGCAGGGGAGCGCCTTCGGCCACTCGGCCAGCTCTCCGCAACACGGGGCGTATATTAACCACGTTCATCCCCGTTTGCAAACATAAAAAACGATAAAAATTAAAGGCTTGGTTCTTCGTCCTTCTCTTTCTTGATCCGCAAGAAGATTTCCTCGCGATGAACCGCCACCTCTTTCGGAGCGTTAACCCCGATACGCACTTGATTGCCTTTGACGCCGAGCACGGTCACGGTGATTTCGCCATCACCGATAATCAGGCTTTCTGCGCACCGACGAGTCAGAATCAGCATACCTTTCTCCTCACGCATTTCATTTCAGGAACAACAGTCTGCAAAAAAAAGGCGTTCGACCTACGACTCGATAGCCATAGCCCTAACGGCCTAAGTATTGTCGAGCGCACGCAAAAGACCATGCGCCCTACAAAAAAATGAAAGGCGCGGTAAACCGCGCCTTCCTGGCATTGCATCACTCGCCCTGTCGGGCCGGAGCATCCAGCTCAAAAGCGGTATGCAGCGCGCGTACAGCCAGCTCCAGGTACTTCTCTTCAATCACCACCGAGACTTTGATTTCCGAGGTAGAGATCATCTGGATATTGATGCTTTCCTTGGCCAAAGCCCCGAACATGCGGCTGGCAACGCCGGCATGGGAACGCATGCCCACACCTACGATCGAGACCTTGGCAATCTTGGTATCGCCGACCACTTCACGGGCGCCAATTTCGCTCGCGGTGTTCTCCAGGATTTTCAACGCCGCATCGTACTCGTTGCGGTGCACGGTGAAAGTGAAATCGGTGGTGTTATCGTGCGAGACGTTCTGCACGATCATGTCGACTTCAACATTCGCATCGCTGATAGGGCCCAGAATCTTGAAGGCCACGCCCGGGGTGTCTGGCACGCCACGGATCGTCAGCTTGGCTTCATCGCGGTTGAAAGCGATGCCGGAAATGATCGGCTGTTCCATGGATTCCTCTTCATCAATAGTAATGAGGGTGCCCGGACCCTCCTTGAAGCTGTGCAATACGCGCAGCGGAACGTTGTACTTGCCGGCGAACTCCACCGCGCGGATCTGCAACACCTTGGAACCGAGGCTGGCCATTTCCAGCATCTCTTCAAAGGTGATCTTGTCCAGGCGCTGGGCCACGGACACCACACGCGGGTCGGTGGTGTAGACGCCATCCACATCGGTGTAGATCTGGCACTCGTCAGCCTTGAGGGCCGCAGCCAGGGCCACACCGGTGGTGTCAGAACCGCCACGCCCGAGGGTGGTGATGTTGCCGTGCTCGTCCACACCCTGGAAGCCCGCTACAACTACCACGCGACCGGCTTTCAGATCAGTGCGAATTTTCTGGTCGTCAATCTGCAGGATCCGCGCCTTGGTGTGCGCGCTGTCGGTGAGGATGCGCACCTGGCTGCCAGTGTAGGACACGGCAGGCACGCCACGCTTGTTCAGGGCCATGGCCAGCAAGGCGATGGTCACCTGCTCGCCGGTGGACACGATCACATCCAGCTCACGCGGCAGCGGCTGTTGCTCGCCACTGATGGCCTTGGCCAGTTCGATCAGGCGATTGGTCTCGCCGCTCATGGCCGACAGCACCACGACCAGGTCGTCACCGGCATCGCGGAATTTCTTAACCTTGTCGGCCACCTGCTCGATTCTTTCGACAGAGCCGACCGAGGTGCCTCCAAATTTCTGTACGATCAAAGCCATTTCCAAGCCGCCTCAGCCCGTAAAGGGGCGCCTAATATCCAATCAACCAGCACAGAACAGCCCGTGACTAGACCACGGGCAGGTTAACAGTGCCTTAAATACCTGCCTCGACAAATGGCACGGTCAGGGCCAGGGCCGCGTCCAGGGCACTGGCGTCTACACCACCGCCTTGCGCCATGTCCGGACGACCACCGCCCTTCCCGCCCACTGCCGCAGCGGCTTGCTTCATCAAATCACCGGCCTTGAGTTGGCCAGTCAGGTCCTTGGTTACACCGGCAACCAGCACGACCTTCTCCTCATGGACACTGCCGAGCAGGATCACTGCGCGGCCGAGCTTGTTCTTCAACTGATCGACCAGGGCCAACAGCGCCTTGCCGTCCTGACCGTCCAGGCGTGCAGCCAGGACTTTCACGTCCTTGACGTCAACGGCCGAAGCCGACAGATCGTCGCCCGCAGCGCTGGCCGCCTTGGCTTGCAACTGCTCCAGCTGTTTCTCCAGCGCACGGTTGCGCTCCAGAACGGCGGACAACTTGTCGATCAGGTTGTCGCGGCTGCCCTTGACCAGGCTGGCCGCTTCCTTGAGTTGTTCTTCAGCCGCATTCAGGTAGGCCAGGGCCGCAGCGCCGGTCACCGCCTCAATACGACGCACACCCGACGCCACGCCGCCTTCGCTGATGATTTTCAGCAGGGCGATATCGCCGGTACGGTTGGCGTGGATACCGCCACACAGCTCCACCGAGAAGTCGCCGCCCATGCTCAGCACGCGCACGTTGTCGCCGTACTTCTCGCCGAACAGCGCCATGGCGCCCTTGGCCTTGGCCGTCTCGATGTCAGTCTCTTCGGTTTCTACCGGGGAGTTCTTGCGAATCTCAGCGTTGACGATGTCTTCCAGGGCCTTGATCTGCTCAGACTTGATCGCTTCGAAGTGGCTGAAGTCGAAACGCAGGCGCTGGCTGTCGACCAACGACCCCTTCTGCTGGACGTGCTCGCCCAGCACCTGGCGCAGCGCGGCGTGCAGCAAGTGCGTGGCCGAGTGGTTCAGCGCGGTGGCATGGCGTACGTCGGCATCGACCTGGGTGTCCACCGGCGCACCGACCGTCAGGTTGCCCAGCACCAGCACGCCGTGATGCAGGAACGCACCGCCGGTCTTGGTGGTGTCGCGTACCTCGAAACGACCGGAGGTCGAGCTCAGGAAACCACAGTCACCGACCTGGCCACCGGATTCGGCGTAGAACGGCGTCTGGTCCAGGACCACAACCGCTTCTTCGCCTTCGCTCAACACGTCGACCGACTTGCCGTCTTTATAAATGGCAACGATCCTGGCCGCGCCGACGGTCGCCTTGTAACCGGTGAATTCGGTGGGCACGTCAACCTTGACCAGGGTGTTGTAGTCCAGGCCAAAGGAACTGGCGGAACGGGCGCGCACGCGCTGGGCTTCCATCTCACGCTCAAACCCGGCTTCGTCGACGGTCAGCTCGCGCTCACGGGCGATGTCGGCGGTCAGGTCCATCGGGAAGCCATAGGTGTCGTACAGTTTGAACACGACATCGCCCGGCACCACGGTGCCTTTGAGCTCGGCCAAGTCCTGCTCCAGAATCTTCAGGCCGTGCTCCAGGGTCTTGGAGAACTGTTCTTCTTCAGCCTTGAGCACACGCTCGATGTTGTCCTGCTGCTGCTTGAGTTCCGGGAAGGCATCGCCCATCTCGGCAACCAGCGCGGCCACGATCTTGTAGAAGAAGCTGCCAGTGGCGCCCAGCTTGTTACCGTGACGGCAGGCGCGACGGATGATACGACGCAGCACGTAGCCACGGCCTTCGTTGGACGGCAGTACACCGTCGGCGATGAGGAAACCGCAGGAACGGATGTGGTCCGACACCACCTTGAGGGACGACTGGCTTTCATTGGCACAACCAATGGCTGCGGCCGACGCGCTCAACAGGTTGGTGAACAGGTCGATCTCGTAGTTGGAGTGAACGTGCTGCATCACCGCACTGATCCGCTCCAGACCCATGCCGGTGTCTACCGAAGGCGCTGGAAGCGGATGCAGCACGCCATCGGCGGTGCGGTTGAACTGCATGAACACGTTGTTCCAGATCTCGATGTAACGGTCGCCGTCTTCTTCCGGCGAGCCCGGTGGGCCACCCCAGATGTCGGCGCCGTGATCGTAGAAAATCTCGGTGCAGGGGCCGCATGGGCCGGTGTCGCCCATGGTCCAGAAGTTATCGGACGCGTAAGGCGCGCCCTTGTTGTCGCCGATACGAATCATGCGCTCGACGGGCACCCCGATTTCCTTGGTCCAGATGTCATACGCTTCGTCGTCCGTCGCGTAGACGGTCACCCAGAGTTTTTCCTTGGGCAGCTTCAACACGCCGGTCAGGAAGGTCCAGGCGAAGGTAATCGCGTCTTTCTTGAAATAATCACCAAAGCTGAAGTTACCCAGCATCTCGAAGAACGTGTGGTGGCGGGCGGTGTAGCCGACGTTTTCCAGGTCACTGTTCTTGCCGCCGGCACGCACGCACTTCTGGCTGCTGGTGGCGCGGGTGTAGGCGCGTTTTTCCTGGCCCAGGAAGCAGTCCTTGAACTGGTTCATCCCCGCGTTAGTGAACAGCAGGGTTGGGTCATTGCCTGGGATCAAGGAGCTGGAGGAGACACGGGTGTGACCTTGCTCTTCGAAGAAGCGAAGGAAGGCTTCACGGATTTCTGCGCTTTTCATAGGTTCTTCCACGGAGGCTGCGGCCAAAGGCCAGTGCGCAACATCATCAGACGGAGCGACGGCAAAAGGCCGCATTATATCGGCCCTTTGCCGGTGGTACAGCGTGTTTATGCGATAGAGAGGTTCAATTAGACGGTCTGCACACTCATTTGCGCGAAAAATCGACGAATGCCTTGAGCACTTGCTCGATCTGCGCCCGGCTCACATCCAGATGCGTCACCATGCGCAGGCGCGGCGCAGCACTCAACTTGATCCCACGCTCGGCGGCAAACGCCTTCAAGGCCTGGGCCTGGTCGCCGATCTGCACGTAGACCATGTTGGTCTGCACCGGCTCCACCGCGTAACCGGCGTTGCGCAGCTCATCGCCCAGCCATTGCGCATTGGCGTGGTCGTCGGCCAGGCGCTGCACCTGGTGATCCAGGGCATACAGCCCTGCTGCCGCCAGGGAACCGGCCTGGCGCATGCCACCGCCGACCATCTTGCGCAAACGGCGTGCCTTGGCGATCAACGCCGTGGAGCCGCACAGCACCGAGCCGATCGGCGCACCGAGGCCCTTGGACAGGCACACCGACACCGAGTCGAAATGCTGGGCGATCTCCCGCGCATCGACCCCAAGCTTGACCGCCGCGTTGTAGAGTCGCGCGCCATCCAGGTGCAGGGCCAGGCCATGTTCGCGGGTAAACGCCCGCGCCTTCGCCAGGTAGTCCAGCGGCAGCACCTTGCCCTGCATGGTGTTTTCCAGGGCCAGCAGGCGGGTGCGGGCGAAGTGGAAGTCGTCGGGCTTGATGGCCTCGAGCACCTGATTCAGGTCGAGGGAGCCATCCGCCTGCACGTCCAGCGGCTGCGGCTGGATCGAACCCAGCACGGCCGCGCCGCCGCCCTCGTATTTATAGGTGTGGGCCTGCTGGCCGACGATGTACTCCTCGCCACGCTCACAGTGGGCCATCAGCGCCAGCAGGTTGCTCATGGTGCCGGTGGGCACGAACAGCGCGGCCGCAAAGCCCAGGCGCTTGGCCAGCTCGGCCTCCAGGCGGTTGACGCTGGGGTCTTCGCCGTAGACGTCATCGCCGCTGGCGGCATTGGCCATGGCGTCGAGCATGCCGGCGGTGGGTTGGGTCACGGTGTCGCTGCGCAGGTCGATCACAGACATGAAACAAGCCTCGAAGGGGTTCATTAAGATTCTTATGAGGATGATTACTGCGGGCAAAGCCGCGGAATATCAAGCCCCACGCGTTCTCAATCGAATACCAACCAAACAAACCGATATAGCTTATCGATACGACGCTCGTGCAGTTTATGAAAAACCATGTTAAAAACTCTCCGCCACCAGGGTTCTGGTGGCAACGTTCTCAGGGCGGGGTGCAATTCCCCACCGGCGGTAATTGCACGCAAGGTGCATAGCCCGCGAGCGCTTGGCGCCTCGAACTGCTCACGCAGGACGGCGACAAGGTCAGCAGACCCGGTGTGATCCCGGGGCCGACGGTCATAGTCCGGATGAAGAGAGAACGGGATTGGCACCTAAGGGCCGCACGCCGAGCGCATGCCTGCATGACTCGGCGGTTCGTACCCTTAAATCCCATTCGATTCATAACGCCCTGTTTTTTTCTTAAACAGGAGTCAGAACATGCAACCCACCGCAATCGACAGCAAAAGCAAAAACCATCACGGCGAGCGCGTCGCGTTTATCCAGGCCTGCTGGCACAAGGATATTGTCGACCAATCCCGCAAAGGCTTCCTCGCCGAAATGATCGCCCAGGGCTACCAGGAATCGGACATCGATTTCTTCGAAGTCGGCGGCGCCTTTGAAATGCCCCTGCACGCCAAGCTGCTGGCCAAGACCGGTCGTTACGCCGGTATCGTGGCCGCCGCGCTGGTGGTGGACGGCGGGATCTACCGTCACGAGTTCGTGGCCCAGTCGGTGGTCAGCGGCCTGATGCAGGTGCAGTTGGAAACCGAAGTGCCGGTGTTCTCGGTGTCCCTGACGCCGCATCACTTCCATGCCGGCAGCGAACACACCGCGTTCTTCCATGAGCACTTCGTGCACAAGGGCCAGGAAGCTGCACGTACATGCGCCGACACCCTGCACAAGGTGCGGGCGATCCGTCGCAGCGAGCCACGGGCGGTAGCGGTCTAAGCAACACTGCAAAACAAGATGAGGGAGGGGGCTACACCCCTCCCACATTTGGACCAGGTTAAGGCTCAGATCTACGCCAGCCCGGCCTCTGTGGTTGGCACAATCAATATCCCCGCCCGCAAGCCATTCTTCACCTTCGGGTTGGGGAAGATGATGCGCGCCCCCTCCTCCTCGATCACCCAACGGGTCTTGGCCACGTCTTCGGCCAGCAGATAACCCTTTTCCAATTCCGAAAAGTTTTCCACGTCCGCCGGCAAGTGCAGCAGGAATGCATCGCTGTGCTTGATGACTTCCCGCGACACGGCGAACAATTTCAACCCGTCCAGGCTGTCAGTCTCAGGCTCGGTGCCTTCGATGATCTGCTTGAGGCGCAGCTCCAGGCGGGAGACATTCACGCCCTGGTTGTGCCCGAACGGCCGTGCCTTGCCCAGTTCCAGGGTGAAAGCCTCGGCCTCCAGCTGCTCATAGGTAAACGCGGTAAAGGTGATCGAGCTCTTGTTCTGCAGCAGCACCGCTTCCATGCCAGCAGCGTTCAGGCGCGCCAGTTCGTGACGTGAATGCTGGCGCCCCTCCTTCCAGGGGTACAGCGCAAACTGCTCGATCTTCGAGCCGCGGATGGCGGTGTGCAGGTCGTAATGCAGGCGCGAACGGCCAGGCAAGCTGAAGAAGCTGCGGGCCAGTTGTTCAAGCTCGGCGGCGCGCATGGCTTCAGGGCCGATGTTTTTTTCATGCCGGCCGTTGAACAGCCGGTTGACGTCCAGTTCAAGGTAACGCTCGCCGCGGCGCATGGCCTCAGGGTTGCCGAACAGGAACAGAATACGGGTGCGGGGCTTGATCTCCCCACGGGCGATGCCATGCAACAGGCGGTCGAGCAATTCGATCGGCGCGGTTTCGTTGCCATGGATGCCGGACGACAGCAGCAGGTCGCTGCCATTGTCCGTTGCCTGCGGCGGGCGCACTTCGAGTGCGCCCTCGCTGAGCCAGCGCATCTGCACGCCGTCGACAGTCAGTTGAATTTTTTGCGCCGGTTCGCGACCGGCGAGGGTCAGTTCAAGCAGTTTGCCGAGGGCGAGCATACGCAGCTTCCTTAGTGGTTGCAGCCTGGGCCATGGACGTGATCGTCGTCATCACCTTCAACGTCGGCCGGTTCCATTTCCAGTTGCAGGCTCATCAGGTTGGTGGCCAGGGGGCGCATCAACAGGTTGGCGTATTCGGCGTCGCCTTCTTCCACGTCCACGCCGATCAGCAGTTGGCCACGGCCGTCGTGCTGGATCCAGATTTCCTTGCCCTGCCAGACCACGGCGACGCGGGTGCAGGAGGTTTCCAGCTGGGTACCGTCGGTGTCTTCAAGGATCAGTTGCAGGGTGTCGGTGCTCATAAATAATTCTCAGCCATAGGGTGTAAAAAGAGGTGGCGTTAATTGATCTGGAAAGGATAAACCGAGCCCAGTTTAAGGATTTGCGTCAGTTCATCCAGTGCCGTCCGGCACTCAAGTAGCAATTGCGGGTCAGCCAGGTCGGTTTCGCGCAGGCTGTCGCGGTAGTGCTTGTCGACCCATTGGGTCAGTGTGTCGTACAACGGCGCGGTCATGATAACCCCTGGGTTCACCGCTGCCAGCTCGGTTTCGTTCAGGGCCACGCGCAGGCGCAGGCACGCCGGGCCTCCGCCGTTCTGCATGCTTTGCTTGAGGTCGAAGACTTTGACTTCGCGGATCAGCCCAGCGGACGCCGTCAGGCCTTGCAGGTACTGCCAGACGCGCTCGTTGGCGCGGCACTCCTCCGGCACGATCAGCAACATCGAACCGTCGGCGCGGGTCAGCAACTGGCTGTTGAACAGGTAGGAACGCACCGCGTCCTCGACGCTGACCTGGGCACGCGGCACACACACCGCCTGGAAGTTGCCGCCCAGCTTGCCCAACTTGCCCTGCAACTCGGCCAGCATCTGTTCGGTATTGAGGAATGCGTCCTCGTGATAGAACAGCACCTCGCCGTTGCCCACCGCGATCACGTCGTTGTGGAACACGCCGGCATCGATCACCGCCGGGTTCTGCTGGGCGTAGACCACGCCTTCATCCTTCAGGCTATGCAGGCGGGCGACGGCCTGGGAGGCTTCGAGGGTCTGGCGCGCCGGGTACTTCTGCGGGGCCGGGTAACGGGGGTCGAACGCGCTGCGCCCGAACACGAAAAACTCCACGCCCGCGTCGCCGTACTCACGGCAGAAACGCGTGTGGTTGGCCGCACCTTCGTCGCCGAACTGCGCCACCGCCGGCAACGCGGCGTGGTGGGCAAAGTGCTTCTGGTCGGCAAACATCGCCCCCAGCACGCGGCTGGTGGTGGGGTGTTCGATGCTGCGGTGGTATTTGCAATTGAGGTTGGCGGCGGTGAAATGCACGCGGCCATCTGCCGTGTCGGCGCTCGGGCTGACGGTGGCGGCGTTGGCCACCCACATGCTCGATGCCGAGCAACTGGCGACCAACAACGGCATGGCCTGCTTGGCCGCCTGCTGGATGACCTGGGCGTCGGTGCCGCTGAAACCGAGGTTGCGCAACGCCGCTACGTCCGGACGCTCCTGGGGCGCGAGCACGCCTTGCACAAAGCCCATGTCCATCAGGGCTTTCATTTTCTGCAGGCCCTGCAACGCCGCTTCCCTGGGGTTGGAATGCTGCTGGCTGTTGCTCTGGGACGCGACGTTGCCGAAGGACAAACCGCCGTAGTTATGGGTCGGCCCCACTAGACCGTCAAAATTGACTTCATAGGATTTCATCGGCGAGGCTCCACGAACATCTGTTTTTATAGGCTTCAAAAATCTTCAACACACCACAAATCCAGTGTGGGAGGGGGCTTGCTCCCGATAGCAGTCTGTCAGTTGATCAATCAGGTGACTGACACACCGCCATCGGGAGCAAGCCCCCTCCCACATTTAGATCAGCGTAATGCCGGGGGTTAGCGTGGCCGGTACCACCAGGCTTGGCGTTTCAAGCGACGCCACCGGGTACGCACAATAATCCGCCGCGTAATACGCACTGGCGCGATGGTTGCCCGAGGCCCCTACCCCACCAAATGGCGCGGTGCTGGCGGCGCCGGTCAGCTGTTTGTTCCAGTTGACGATGCCTGCACGGCTTTCCAGCCAGAATTGCTGGTAACGCGCCTCGGAATCGGACAACAGGCCCGCGGCCAGGCCGTACTGGGTGTTGTTGGCTTCGGCAATCGCCGCCGCGAAATCGGCGTAGCGGATCACCTGCAACAACGGGCCGAACAGCTCTTCGTCTTCGCGCTCGGTCACGCCGGTTACGTCGATGATGCCTGGGGTCAGCAAGGCGGCCTGGTCCTGGGGCTGGGTCATCTCCAACAGTGCCACGGCGCCATTGGCCAACATCAGTTCCTGGGCCTCCATCAGGGCTTTTGCCGCTGCCAGGGAAATCACCGAGCCCATGAACGGCGGCGGTTGCTGGTCGAACGCGCCGACTTCAATCGTCGCACTCACCGCCACCAGCCGCGCCAGCAACGCATCGCCCCAGGCACCTTCCGGCACCAGCAAGCGACGGGCACAGGTGCAACGCTGGCCGGCAGAGATAAACGCCGACTGGATGATGGTGTAGACCGCCGCATCCACGTCGGCCACTTCATCCACCACCAGCGGGTTGTTGCCGCCCATTTCCAGGGCCAGGATCTTGTCCGGGCGCCCGGAGAATTGCTGGTGCAGATGATTGCCGGTACGGCTGGACCCGGTGAAAAACAACCCGTCGATACCGGGGTTGGCGGCCAACGCAATGCCGGTCTCGCGCGCGCCTTGCAGCAGGTTCAACACGCCCGCCGGCAAACCGGCGTCGATCCAGCACTGCACGGTCAGCTCGGCGACTTTCGGGGTCAGCTCGCTGGGCTTGAACAGTACGGTGTTACCCGCCAGCAACGCCGGGACGATATGCCCGTTGGGCAGGTGACCGGGGAAGTTGTAAGGACCAAACACCGCCACCACGCCGTGGGGCTTGTGGCGCAATACGGCGGTGGCGTCGCCCAGGGGGCCGCTCTTCTCGCCGGTACGCTCGCGGTAGCTTTGCACCGAGATCGCGATCTTGTTGGCCATGCTGGTGACTTCGGTGGCCGACTCCCACAGCGGCTTGCCGGTCTCCTCGCCGATGCAGCGGGCGATTTCATCGGCGCGGCTTTTCAGGCTCGCGGCGAAGGCTTCCAGCACGCTGATGCGCTCTTCCAGCGGGCGCCGGGCCCAGGCCGGGAACGCCTGGCGCGCGGCCTGCACGGCCGACTCGACCTGCTCGACCGTGGCGCCATTACCGACCCACAGCACCTGCTGGGTCACCGGGTTACGCGATTCAAACAGTTCACCCTGGCCAGCCAGCCAGCTACCTGCGATATACAACGAATTCATTATTTCGACTCCCGAGCAGCAGACAACGGTACGGCACGCACTTGATCACCCACCACCAGTTGCAGGCGCTTGGCGGTTTGCGGATCGACCACCAGCGTGCCTGCCGCCAGGCGCGCCGGTGCGGCGGTGATGCGGCAATCTTCGCGTTTGCGGTTATGGATCAGGAACGGCGTGGCGTCGTCCCCCGGTGTGCCGATGGCCAACACCAATGATTGGCTGTCGCGCACCGCACGGATCTTGGCGGTCTCGCACTCCACCGCCGGGCCGGCGTCGAAAATATCGACGTAGCCCTGGTAGCTGAAGCCTTCGCTCTTGAGCATGCTCAACGCCGGCTCGGTGTCCGGGTGGACCTTGCCGATCACGTTGCGCGCGTCCTCGGAAAGGAAGCAGCTGTACAACGGAAACTTGGGCATCAGCTCAGCGATAAACGCCTTGTTGCCCACGCCGGTCAGGTAGTCGGCCTGGCTGAATTCCATCTTGAAGAAGTGCCGGCCCAGGCTTTCCCAGAACGGCGAACGCCCGGCGTCGTTGGACACGCCACGCATCTCGGCGATGATCTTGTTGCCAAACAGCTGTGGGAACTCGGCGATAAACAGCAGGCGCGCCTTGGCCAGCATGCGGCCGTTGAGGCCGTTGCGGTAATCGGCATGCAGGAACAACGAGCACAGCTCGGAATTGCCGGTGAGGTCGTTGGCCAGGAACAGCGTCGGAATTTCACGGTAGATATTCAGTTCCTGGGAGGCGCTGACCGTCAGGCCGACCCGGAAGTTGTACCAGGGCTCGCGCAGGCCGACGGCACCGGCGATGGCGGAAATCCCCACCACGCGGCCTTCGTCGTTTTCCAGCACGAACAGGTAGTCGGCATCACCGCGCCCGGCGTCGCCACGAAAGGTTTTTTCCGCCCAGCCAACCCGGTGGGTCAGGCGCTCTTCGTTGGCCGGCAAGGTGGTGAGGCCGGTGCCGGTGCTGCGCGCCAGATCAATCAGGGCCGGTAAATCGCTGCTGCGTACGGGACGAACGATCATGCTATCTCCTCAGACGGGCCGCTGCTGCCAGCCACCCGCGACACTCTGTTTATACCGCTACCAGGCGCACACTCGCACCTTCACCAACACCAAGGGCTTCGGCGGCTGCCAGGTCCAGGGTCACCGGTTTGCCCGGCGCGTAGTCCAGCTCCAGCATGACCGCGCGGTAATCCTGCAACTGCGCGTTGCTCACCAGGTACTGGCGGCCGACACCCTTGACCATCTCGCCGATCTTCACCGGCACCACACGGCTCTGGGCGATCGAGCGAATGCCCGAGACCCGTGCGTGCAGCGTTGGGCCGCCGTCGAAGATGTCGATGTAGTGGTCAGTCTCGAAGCCTTCGCGCATCAGGATGTCGAAGGTGATCTGCGCACGCGGGTGCACCTGGCCCATGGCTTCCTGGGCTTCGTCCGGCAACAGCGGCACGTAGATCGGGTAATGCGGCATCAGCTCGGCGAGGAACGTACGGCTTTTCAGCCCGCACAGGCGCTCGGCGGCAGCGTAGTTGAGGTCGAAGAAGTTGCGGCCGATGGCATCCCAGAACGGCGAATCACCGTTCTCGTCGCTGTAGCCGACAATCTCGGTCACCACCGAGTCGGCAAAGCGCTCGGGGTGGCTGGCGACGAACAACAGGCGGCCACGGGAATTGAGTTCCGACCACGGCGAACCGACCAGCTCCGGCACTACGTAGAAGCTGGTGAGCAGGCTGTTTCCGGTGAGGTCATGGCACTGGGAAAGCACGTGGATCTTGTTGTGGATCTTCAGCTCGCGGGAGGCGTGCACGAAGGTCTCGTTACGAAAACTGTAGAACGGCTCCGAGTAACCGGCCGAGGCGACGATGGCCGAGCAGCCGGCGAGCTTGCCGGTCTCGGTGTCTTCCAGCACGAAGAAATAGCTTTCTTCACCGTTGAAACTCACCTCGGCCGCGAAGGACGCTTCGCTGGCGGCGATCTTGTCGCTCAGGCGTTCCACATCATCCGGCAAGGAGGTGACACCAATCGGGCTGTCCGCAGCCAGACGCTGTACCTCGCCCAGATCAGCCATTTGCGCGGGGCGCATCACCAGCATGGTGTCACTCCTTAACTCTAGAACTCACAGGAAAAAAATACCGAACAGGTCAGGAACACCCCATATCTTCATGTGGGGCATATTCCAGTGTGGGAGGGGGCAAGTCGAATCGTCGCACCGCCCCTCCCACATTTTTGACCCAGTCCAGCCGGCAGAAGGTGTCGCTATCAGGCTTGGGTCAGCGTTTTTACCGCACGCTCGAAACGATCCAGGCCTTCGTTGATGTCCGCGTCTTCCACCACCAGGCTCGGCGCAAAACGCACCACGTCGGGGCCGGCTTGCAGGATCATCAGGTTTTCTTTCTCGGCCGCGTTGAACACGTCCTTGGCCTTGCCTTTGAACGCATCGCTCAGTACGCAACCGATCAGCAGGCCCATGCCGCGCACTTCGGTGAAGATGCCGTACTGCTTGCCGATCTGCTCCAGGCGCGCCTTGAACAGGTCGTGCTTGGCGTTGACGCCGGCCAGCACCTCAGGGGTGTTGATCACGTCGATGACCGCTTCGGCCACTGCGCACGCCAGCGGGTTGCCGCCGTAGGTGGTGCCGTGGGTACCGACCACCAGGTGCTTGGCCAGGTCTTCACGGGTGAGCATCGCCGCGATCGGGAAACCGCCGCCCAGGCTCTTGGCGCTGGTGAGGATGTCGGGCACCACGCCGTAGTGCTGGTAGGCAAACAGATGGCCGCTGCGGCCCATGCCGGTCTGCACTTCGTCGAAAACCAGCAGCGCATTGTTGGCGTCGCACAGTTCGCGGGCACCTTGCAGGTAAGCCAGTTCGGCCGGCAGTACGCCGCCTTCGCCCTGGATCGGTTCCAGCACCACGGCGCAGGTCTTGTCCGATACGGCGGCTTTCAGCGCTTCCAGGTCGTTATAAGGGACGTGGGTGATGCCGGTGATTTTAGGCCCGAAACCATCGGAGTACTTCGACTGGCCACCGACGTTGACGGTGAACAGGGTACGGCCGTGGAAGCTGTTCAGCGCGGCAATGATCTCGTACTTCTCGCTGCCGAAACGGTCGAACGCCACGCGACGGGCCAGCTTGAATGCGGCCTCGTTGGCCTCAGCGCCCGAGTTGCAGAAGAACACGCGCTCGGCAAACGTGGCGTCGATCAACTTATGGGCCAGGCGCAGGGCCGGCTCATTGGTGAAGACGTTGGAGACGTGCCACAGCTTGTTGGCCTGCTCGGTCAATGCACCGACCAGCGCCGGATGGGCGTGGCCCAATACGTTGACCGCGATGCCGCCGGCAAAGTCGATCAGCTCGCGACCCGCCTGGTCCCATACGCGCGAACCTGCGCCGCGCACGGGGATGAACGCAGCAGGGGCGTAGTTGGGAACCATGACCTGGTCGAAATCGGCACGTTGCACCGGGGCTTGCTCAACGGACATCGGAGTCTCCTGAAGAGGAACGCCTGCCTGGAACTGGCGGGCGATGCAGGGATTGTAAGGACAGTTTTCAGAGCGGCCTTGCCGCCAAGCGACAACTTCTTATAGCGCCAACCCGCGATTTAGGCGGGTTTACGCCAATGCGACAAATAGCGTCGCAATGGCGCAGTTTAAACCGTGTGCCGGCTCCATGGGCAGGTGATGTTCGCGAATCCGCAGAAGCACACCGCACCAACTATCTACCGCCGTCGATCGCGTGCCGACTGGTCTGCTGAAAAGACACTCATACTGTCAAGGATCGATCCCATGCCTCCCCTCCCCGCACCCGCCAACGGCGAAGTTCGCCACACCATTGTCATGCAGGCCATTCCCCACTGGCTGGGTGACGCCACGCCAGCCAGGCGTTCCACCCTGGGCGAAGTGTCCGGGAGTTTTCCCGACTGGTACAAAAACGCCTCCGCCACCCAGCACGCCGAACTCAAGCGTCTCAACGGCGAAGCCTGGACCCGGCAGAATCAGGTAGACAAGGCTCTGGCCGGCCTCAAAAGCCCGCAAACCTTCGGCGCCGAACTGCTGCAACCGGCGCTGAAGCGCCAATACAGCGTCGATCTGGATGTGCGCAGCACCTGGCTGCAACTCTATGTGCCATTGACGCTTGCGGGGTTTCGGGTTCAGGCCGGGGCCTCGCGTACGTGGAGCGTTTCACTGCTCAACGCCGCGCTGCACAACTTCGAGCCCGCCGAAGCACAGCCCGATGCCTACGAGCGCAACTCCGGTTTCAGCAGCCAACCCAACGCCGCCGGGCATTTCCAAAGCCTGCCGGCGGTTGACGCACGCATCACCATTGCCCAATTTGCCACCCTCTGCCGTGAATTGGATATCGGCGGGCGCTATCAGCGCTATCTCGAAGATTACCTGGGGCTGGACAACCCTGTGGCCATGGCCGCCCTGCAATACAAGGTCGAGCAGAGCCTGAGCAGCGCGCTCAAACGCTCGCTGTACATGGCACTGCTCAAGGGCGACATCCCGCAAACCGGCTACGACGCGGTCCACAGCCTGATTGATCACGGACAGCACTGCCCGATGTGGGTCGCTCATGAGCTGGTGATCATGTCCAGCCGCCTGACCGGGATCGTACTGTTTTCCCAGGACCTGGATGCAAGCCGCGAGCCGGTGCCGGTGATCGTCTATATCCCTGACGACCCGCAGCACCCCATCAAGCAATACGCCAGCACGCAGGCGTTTATCCAGGCGCTCACCGCACGGTTGCGCGCCTCGGACTTTCAGCACTTCTTCAGCCGCTTTGTCGACCATGCCGACCTGGGGCGTTTTTTCGCCGACCTCACGGGCCGCCTGAGCCAAGTGACCTGGCACTCGCATACACCGGGCGATCCGCTGCCCAGTTGGCGCGGCAGCGAGGTGGAGCGAGCAAACCTGCAGTTTCGTGGCATTCCCATCAAGCAGCCGCTGTTCCATTACCTGCATCAGATGAAGTTGAGCAAACTGCTGAACGACGCGCGCAGCCAGGCAGTGAGCACCGCCAGCGCCAACCAGAAAGCGCGCTGGGAGCGCTGGGACCTGGTGCAAAAAATCGCCTCGGCACTGCTGCAAGTCGTCGCCCTGATTGCCACCCCCTTTGTGCCGCCACTGGGCATGCTCATGCTCGGCTACACCGCCTACCAATTGCTGGACGAAGCCTTCGAAGGGGTTATCGACTGGGCTGAAGGCCAGGTGCAGGAAGCCTTCGGACATGCTATGGGGTTTATCGAGCAACTGGTGCAATTGGGCCTGTTTGCCACAGGCATCCCCATCGCCCAGGGCATTCTGCGCAAAGTGCTGCCGAGTGAGTGCCTGGGGTTTCTGGATGGCCTCACACCCGTGACCAGACCCGATGGCGGCGAACGCCTGTGGAAGCCCGATCTTGAGCCTTATCGTCTCAAACAGAGCCCGCCCAGCGGCGTACGTCCTGATGAGAAAGGCGTGTACCGCTTCAACGGCAAAAACCTGCTGCAGGTGGGCGACGACTATTACACCGTCCGGCAAGACCCCATCAGCCAGCGCTATTTTGTGCAGCACCCCAGCCGTGCGTCGGCCTACCAGCCGCAGGTGATCAGCAACGGCCAGGGCGCCTGGATTACCGAGTTGGACCGCCCGCTGAGCTGGGACAGCGCCACACTGATGCGGCGTCTCGGCTACCCGGCCGAAGGCCTGGATGACGCGCGCTTGCAGCAGGCGCGCAGCGTCAGCGGTACCCACGACAACGCGCTGCGCCAGATGCACCACACCGGGCAAACGCCGCCGCCGCTGCTGGCCGATACCCTCAAGCGCTTCAAGATCGATCTAGCGCTGCAAGACTTCATCACGCAACTCAACAGCGATGACCCGCTCATCTATGGCCAGGCGGACGTTCAGACACAGTTGCAGATACTCACCAGCTACGGCCTGTGGCCCGCCTCCAAGACCTTGCGGTTCCTGGATACCCAAGGGAAAACCCAATGGGAGTTTCTTGGCCGGCCCGACGCTAGCGTGGTACAGATCCATGAAAGCCAATTGGAAAATGGTGATCTGCTACGCGTGCTGGTGGAGAGTTTGGATGAAGCCGAGCGCAAAGCACTGCTTGAAGAACCCGCCGACCAGCCCGCCTCCCATGCGTCTATTCGCGCCGCGGCCCTGCGCAAAAAGATCGCCCGCCTTGCCCACGAAAAACGCTTCTCGCTGTTCGATTCCCGCTACCGCAGCGAAGAACATAGCCCGGGGGCAGCGCTGCAAAAAATCATCGACGCCGCTCCCGAGCCCGGCCTGCCCGTCAGCGTCGCCCATGAACTGCTGGCCAATGCCACCGGCGACGAGTTGCAAGCCATCGACCAAGGCAAGGTGCCGACGCATATAGCCGAGCAAGCCGCAGCCGCCCAACTGGATGTGCGCACCACCCGTGCTTACGAAGGGCTCTACCTGGACGCCGTCGACAACCCCGACACTCACCTGCTCGCGCTGCTGTCCCTGGAGCGCCTGCCCGGATGGTCGACGCGCATGCGCCTGGAAGTCCGGCAGTACCGTAGCGACGGCCCGTTGCTGGAGGCTATCGGCGCCGAAGACGCGCCGCTCAAGCGAATCGTCATCCATACCGAATCGGGCCGCTATACGCCTGTCGATGAAAAGGGCCCGGTGTTTGGCGACACCGATTTCTTCACCGCCATCCTCCAGGCGATCCCCGATAGCCAGCGCGACGCCCTGAACATCCACATCGGCCAGGGCGAGCGCCTGCGCCAGGCGATTGGCGAGCACGTGCTCGATCGCGAGCGGCTGCGCACCTTGCTCAGCGCAGACACTTACCGCAAACCGACGTTCGACCCCACAGTCATGCGCCTGCGTGGCGGCATGGACGGTTATCAGGCAGCAGGGCCGTCACGGCCACCAGCCGCCGAGCCGCAGCCCACGCTTGAGCAGCGCGCCCAGCACTTGCTGCCCAGCCTCCCTGCGGAACAGATCGCCGACCTGGTACAGACCCTGGAAAGCCGTCCCGGCGGAGCCTTGGCGACCCTGATAACCCTGCAGGTCGAATACAACAAACTGGACACCGACCTCGCCGTCTGGGAACACATGACGCCCACCTTCCACCCCATCACTGAAGCACCACTGACGCCCCGGGAATACCAGTACGTGCGACGCAACCGTGCCCTGTGGGCCCAGGAGGTCAGGCGCGGCTGGCGCCAGGAAACCGCGATTGATCACTACCATGACCAACTGCTCCTCAATGGCCACAAGCTGCAACTGACGATCCCGATCTACGGCGAACTGCCCAGGCTCACGGCACGCTTCGAGCACATCAGCCTGCTGGAGCTCAAGGGTCAGCACACCGCACTGCAGATCAATGACTTCGTGCAGTTGTTCCCACGCCTGCGTCACCTGAACGTCAGCCAGTTTTACCTGGGTGGCCTTGCGCCAAGCATCGCGCAACTGCCCAGCCTCGACGCGCTGATATTGAGCGACTGCAACATTACCCTGACCGAAGAAACTCGGGTGGCCCTTGGCAGCATGACTCTCCTGAAGACCCTGGACCTGTATAACAACCCTCTGGGCCTGACGCCCAGCGTTACCCACATGGCCCACCTGCAACACTTGGACCTGAGCTACACCGGCATCCGTGATTTGCCGCCAGGCCTGCTGAACCGTCCACAGTTGGAACTGGCGGTTTTGTCCAATAACCAGATCCGCGAACTGCCTCCGGCGCTGTTCGAGTTGCCGGTAGAAACCAGCCGCAAGTTCGACCTCTCCAGCAACCCGCTGTCGGGACCCACGCTGGAGCGGGTCAAGGGGTACTACCAAAGAACCGGTGGCCGCTGGGACATTGACGCGCCCGGCACCGAAATCCAAAGCGCCAGACGCCTTTACCCAACGCTGTCGGACAATGACATCAATCAGCTCATCTTCGATTTCCCGGGCAACCTGGACGCAGGCCGCGCAGCGCTGGCGCAGCTTGAAATCGAATACCCGCAGATTCGCCAAACGCTGGCACCTTGGGCCGACGACGAGCAAGTGTCCGCCCAGGAGCGCACCTATCGCTCACTGTTCGTGGACACGCTCGAAGCCGGCTGGCGTCGGGAAACCGAGCAGGACACACACGCCCCAGGGCGTCTCCCGCGCTTCACACTCAACCTGCCCTACCCCATCAGCGGCGATATTCCCGCCCTGAGCACGCCCTTCCCCCATGTCTCATCACTGAGCCTGTCCGGCAATGCATCCACCCTGCAGCCCAACGCGTTTCTGCGCAGCTTTCCACAGTTGGAGCGCCTGTCCATCGAGCGCTATACCCTGATGCATTTGCCCAGGACCCTGCCGCAACTGGAGCGGCTGACCCATCTGCGCCTGGATCGCTGCGCCATTGAACTGAACCCCGCCAGCGCCCAGGTGCTTTCCAGCCTGACCCACCTCCAACACCTGGACCTGGCCAATAACCGCCTGGTCTGGCTACCGGACTTCAATCGCCTGACAGCCCTGACCAGCCTGTCACTGAGCAACACCGGCCTGCGGGAAATTCCACCGGCGCTGCTGGCGGGCAACATCGCCCGGACACGGGTAGACCTGAGTCACAACGCCATCGAGCAGATTCCCGATCAAGGCTTCCAACTGCCCGCCACCCTCAGCGCAGCCTTTGACCTGTCGGATAATCCGTTGTCACGGCACACCCTCGCCCGCATCAAAACCTACTGCCAGGCCACTGGCGAGCACTGGAACGCGCCGGCCCCCCAACCCCAACTGCAACAGCTACAAGCACTGTACCCAAGCCTCAACAACCGCGAGGTCAGCCGTGTGTACTTCCAGTTACCGGGCGACCTGGACACCGTAGACCTGCACATCACGCGCCTGGATGGCGAGTATCAGGACCTGCAGGCACACCTCCAAGCCTGGGCTATGGAGGTCCCCTCCAGAGACCCACTGCTCGACACCGTGCTGGACGAGGGCGCGCGGGCCGAAGAACAAATCCGTCGCCTGGGCTTCAAGGATTTGCTCGAACGCTGCTGGCGCCGGGAGGGCGAGTTGGACGACTCCAACGGTTTCACCCGCCACAGCCATAAACTGGTGTTCCACGGCCAGTTATTGGGGGACATGCCGATGCTGAGTGCGCAGTTCGATCACGTGAGCCTGCTGGAGATCATCGGAGACGGTACCAACCAGCAAGTGGACGGTCTGCTGCGCTGCTTCCCCAACCTTGTCAGCCTGACCCTCGAACGCCACACACTGCTGGATATCCCCGCCTCGGTGTTCGGCCTCCGACGCCTGCGCTATCTGAAGCTGGCGGAAAACCATATCCGTCTGACCCGCGAGAGCAAAGAGCAGCTCTCACGCCTTATCCACCTGGAATACCTGGACCTGAGTGACAACCCGCTGATATTTATTCCCGACATCCGCAACCTTGGACGGCTAGTGTCGATCTACCTGCACAACTGCGGGCTGACACACGTGCCGGAAGGCGTCTTTGCCCTGGGCCGCCTGCGGGTGCTGGACTTGAGTGACAACGAAATCGTCGACGTGCCCAGCGACCTGTTGGAAATGCCGTTGCCACTCAACGATGACTCCGACCTCAGCGGCAACCCACTGTCCGATCAGAGCATCGAGCTGCTGCGCGACTATTACCGCCAGACAGGCTACGAACTGGGCGTGGAAGAGGCGATGTTCGACGAGTTCGGCGTGGCGCTGATGGCCCCGGGAACCCCGAGACCCATGGAGGAATAAGCGAGGATGCTCAGCCGCGCTCGGACGGCACTGACGACAACTCGAACGGGCTGCTGCTGCGCCGCTGGTTGCGATCTTCACGTGGGGTGGCGCCAAAGAAGTTGCGGTAGGCGCTGGAGAAATGCGGCCCCGACGAGAAGCCGCAGGACAGGCCGATCTGGATGATCGATTTGCTGGTTTGCATCAACATCTGGCGCGCCTTGTTCAGGCGCAGTTCCAGGTAGTACTGGCTGGGAACGCGATTGAGGTATTGCTTGAAGATCCGTTCCAGTTGTCGTCGCGACACGCACACGTGCTGGGCGATCTCGTCGGTGGTAAGCGGTTCTTCGATGTTGGCTTCCATCAGCAACACCGCCTGGGTCAGCTTCGGATGGCTGGAGCCCAGGCGATTTTGCAAGGGAATGCGCTGGCGCTCGCCGCCTTCGCGGATGCGCTCCACCACCAGTTCTTCCGACACCGCGCCCGCCAGCTCGGCGCCGTGGTCGCGGGCTAGCACCGCCAGCAACAGGTCGAGTACCGACATGCCACCGCAGGCGCTCAAACGGTCACGGTCCCAGTCGAACAGGTGGCTGGTGGCAATGACCTTAGGGAAGCGCTCGGCAAAATCGTCCTGCCAGCGCCAGTGCACAGCGGCGCGGTAGCCATCCAGCAGACCCAACTGAGCCAGCGGGTACACACCCGCTGACAAGCCGCCGATCACACAACCAGCACGCACCAACTGCTTGAGCGCAGTGCTGAGCTGGGAGGCAATAGCCGTGGGCGGTTCGTCAGCCAACAGGAACAGCTTCTGGAAACCTTCCAGCTTGCCGGCCCACGGCTCACCCGGCAATTGCCAGGCCCCTTCGGTCGCCGGTTCTGCGAGCAGAAACGACAACTCGTAGACCACATCCGGATGCACCCGCTGAGCAACGCGCAAGGCCTCCTCAGCCAGCGCAAGCGTGAGTGCTTTTGTGCTGGGCCAAATCAGGAAACCAATTTTATGGGCGGTCATGGAGTGCTATCCGGAGCGAAAACAGTGAAAGAAGCCGTGGGCCAATGCTAGCCCGTAAACCAACACAAAGCTCAAAAACGATAAAGACCTGCTTTCCTGTAGGAGCGAGCTTGCTCGCGAAAAACCTGAGAACACCACGGGGCATCAGGCTTCCCGCGTTATCGTTGACGATCTTCGCGAGCAAGCTCGCTCCTACAGGGGGAAAGCAGCGGCCTTGATTATTTCAAGCTGCCGGACAGGAACTGCTGCAACCGCTCGGACTGCGGGTTGACCAGCACTTCCCGCGGGTTGCCACGCTCTTCGACGATGCCTTTATGCAAGAACACCAGCTGGTTCGACACTTCACGGGCAAAGCCCATTTCGTGGGTCACCACCACCATGGTGCGGCCTTCCTGGGCCAGGTCCTGCATGACCTTGAGCACTTCGCCCACCAGCTCGGGGTCGAGGGCCGAGGTGGGTTCGTCGAACAGCATCACCTCAGGCTCCATCGCCAGGGCACGGGCGATCGCCACGCGCTGCTGCTCGCCCCCGGACATGTGGCCGGGGAACGCATCCTTGCGATGGCCCACGCCGACCTTGGCCAAATAGTGCTCGGCCTTTTCACGGGCCTCTTTCTTCGACACGCCCAGCACATGCACCGGGGCTTCCATCACGTTTTCAATCGCGGTCATGTGCGACCACAGGTTGAAATGCTGGAACACCATCGACAGGCGCGAGCGCATGCGTTGCAGTTGCTTAGGGTCGGCGGCCTTCATGGCGCCGTCCTTGTTGGCCACCAGTTTCAGCTCTTCGTTATTGAGCAGGATCTTGCCGGCGTGGGGTTGCTCCAGCAGGTTGATGCAGCGCAAAAAGGTACTTTTGCCCGAACCACTGGAACCGATGATGCTGATCACATCACCGGCCGCGGCGGCCAGGGACACGCCTTTGAGCACTTCATGACTGCCATAGCGTTTATGCAGGTCTTGGACTTCAAGTTTGTACATGCGGTCGGTTCTCACAAAAACAGGTGGTCAGTCGTTGAGCAAGCGCCCGTGACGCAGCGCTTCGCGCCCCGCCACCTTGGCCAGCCAGAAACCCGCTTGGGCATAACGTAGCCGTTCAACGGCAAACAACACCCCCGAGGTGCCTGCGCAGATAATGCTCACGCGGTCTTCCAGGGGGTCAATCACTTCAAAAATCGGCTCGCCCTTCTCGATCCAGTCGCCGGCTTTACGCAGGTAACTGATCACCCCGGCGTGGGGCGCGAACAGCAATTCGGTGCCTTCGAAGGGCACGCCTTCGCACGGTTCGTGTTGCGGCGCCGGCCATTCGCCCTTGATCAGGCCTTGCTCGGCGAGAAACGCGAGGATGCCTTCGGCGTGGAAGATCGCTTCGTCACGACCGGTGTCCGCTTGACCGCCCAACTCCAAGGTAGTCGCCAGGCAGGCCAGCGGGATCTGCGCGTCAGGGAAGGCGCGGGACAGACGCAGCCACGGCAACGAGCAGGCCTCATCAAACGAGCTGCCGCCGGAATCTTCCGCGAGCAGACCGACTTTCACATTCAAGTGCGCCGACAGCGAACGCCACTGCGGCCAGTGCTGGGGCAGCGCGTACATGTGCAGTGCGGCTTCGGCGTCGCAGTGCAGGTCGAGGACGATATCGGCGCTGCACGCATGGCTCAGCAGGATGCGCTGCATGCCTTGCAATTGGCTGCTCGGCTCGGGCAATGCGTTGAGCGCATCGGCCATCGCTTGGCGAATCATGCGCACGTTGGCGTGAGCATCATCCCCCAGCTTGCCTGTGAGCAACTCGGCCACCGGCTCGCTCAACTCAACGAAATCGCGGTTGAAATTCTTGCCGCTGCCCACTTCGAAACGGCCCTGGTGGCTGCCTTGCAGCAACTGGCCCAGGCCCATCGGGTTGGCCACCGGCACCAGCTCGATCACGCCGTTGAGGGCACCTTGCGCTTCAAGTTCGGCGAGGCGTTTTTTCAGCTCCCACGCGGCGCGCATGCCGGGCAATTCATCGGCGTGCAGGCTGGCCTGGATATAGGCCTTGCGCTCGCCACTGCCGAAACGGAACACGCTCAGTTGGCGCTCGCAGCCCAGGTGGCCCCAGGGCAACAGGTGATCGATACGTTCCATATCAGTGCTTCCGTGGAGCCAGGTAGCTCAGCCAGCGGCGCTCGGCCAACTTGAACAGGCGCACCAGGATAAAGGTCAGGCACAGGTAGAACACGCCGGCGGTGATGTAGGCTTCGAACGGCAGGTAAAACTGCGCGTTGACCGTGCGCGCGGCACCGGTGATGTCGATCAGGGTGACGATGGACGCGAGACTGGTGGTCTGCAGCATCATGATCACTTCGTTGCTGTACTGCGGTAGCGCGCGGCGCAGGGCCGACGGCAGCAGGATGCGGCGGTACAGCTTGTAGCGCGACATGCCCATGGCCTTGGCCGCTTCGATCTCGCCATTGGGGGTGGCCTTGAGGCTACCGGCAATGATCTCGGCGGTGTAGGCGCTGGTGTTGATCGCAAAGGCCAGGCACGCGCAGAAGGTCGCACTGGACAGCAGCGGCCACAGGAAGCTCTCGCGCACCGCTTCGAACTGCGCCAGGCCGTAGTAGATCAGGAACAGCTGCACCAGCATCGGCGTGCCGCGGATCACGTAGGTGTAGAGCCAGGCAACGCCGTTGACGACCGGTTGCTTGGACACACGCATCAAGCCCAGGGGCAAGGCGGCGAGCAGGCCGAAGAACAGCGAGATGGCGAGCAGTTTCAGGGTGGTCAGCAGGCCGCCAAGGTACAGCGGCATGGCCTCCCAGATGACGTTGTAGTCGAAGATCATAGATCAGCCGCCCTTACGCCTACCGAGTAGCGCTTCTCAAGATGACGCAGGGCCAGCAACGACACGCTGGTGATCACCAGGTACATCGCCGCCACTGCGAGGAAGAAGGTAAAAGGCTCGCGGGTGGCATCAGCCGCCTGCTTGGCCTTGAACATCATGTCTTGCAGGCCCACCACCGAGATCAGCGCGGTGGCCTTGGTGAGTACCAGCCAGTTGTTGGTAAACCCGGGGATCGCCAGCCGGATCATCTGCGGCACCATCACCCGGAAAAACACCTGGAAGCTGCTCATGCCATACGCCAGGCCGGCTTCAGCCTGGCCCTTGGGGATGGCCATGAAGGCGCCACGGAAGGTTTCCGAGAGGTAGGCGCCAAAGATGAAACCCAGGGTGCCGATACCGGCGGCCAAGGGGTTCAAGTCGATATAGTCGTCATAGCCGAGCATCGGCGCGACGCGGTTAAGCAGGTCCTGACCACCGTAGAAAATCAGCAGGATCAGCACCAGGTCGGGGATCCCGCGGATCACCGTGGAGTACAAGTCACCCAGCCAGGCCAACCAGCGCACCGGCGACAGGCGTAACGCGACCCCGATCAGACCCAGAACAATGGCCAAGGCCATGGACGACAAGGCGAGCTGAAGCGTCAACCATGCGCCATCGAGGATGACGGCCCCGTAGCCTTTCAACATGATTCAGGTCCTCGAAAAGGGGGATGAAAAAATGGCGCAAACCGCAGGAATTCTGTTGCTTGCGCCATTTCGGACAGATCGCTGCGACGATTTACTTGGCGTCAGCGCCGTAAATATCGAAGTCGAAGTACTTGTCCTGGATTTTCTTGTATTCGCCGTTGGCACGGATCGCGGCAATGGCTGCGTTGATGCGGTCGAGGTTTTCCTTGTCGCCTTTGCGTACGGCGATCCCGATGCCGTCACCGAAGTACTTGGCGTCGGTGAACTGTGGGCCCACGAACGCGTAGCCTTTACCGGCTGGCGTCTTCAGGAAGCCGTCTTGCAGCAGGGTGGCGTCGGCCACGGTGCCGTCGAGGCGACCGGCTTCCACGTCCAGGTAGATTTCGTTCTGCGAGCTGTAAGGCACAACAGTGGCGCCTTTAGGAGCCAAGACTTCCTTGGCGAAACGATCGTGGATCGAACCGCGTTGCACACCGATCTTCTTGCCCTTCAATTCATCCAGGCTGTCGCTGACGGTGGTGCCTTCCTTCATCACCAGTTGCGCTGGGCTGAGGTAGTAACGGTTGGTGAAGTCCACGGACTTCTTGCGGTCTTCCGTGATGGACATGGACGACAGGATCGCGTCGATCTTGCGCACTTTGAGCGCAGGGATCAGGCCGTCGAACTCTTGCTCGACCCAGGTGCACTTGACCTTCATCTCTTCGCACAGGGCGTTGCCGATGTCGTAGTCAAAACCGACGATGCTGCCATCCGGTGCCTTGGAGGCAAACGGAGGGTAGGCCGCTTCGATACCAATTTTCAGGGGCTTGCCTTCAGCGAAAGCCTGCATGGACAGCACGGACAGCGCCAGGGCGCCCAACAGCACGAGTTTCTTCATCTTGGGACTCCATCGGTATAGGGCAAAACAGCAGTATGAGCCATGGCCCACGATGCGACTGAGTGAAACCGAATAGCGGTGCTGCGTCCTACACCAGTTCAACAGTGGAGACGACGAGCGAGTGATCGGCATTCTAACGACAGGCCGGAAGCCGATATTTCCTCAATGCGACAACAATTTACAGAAGCACTGAGAAAGCGGTTCCAGCACATTGACAGCCTCTGAATTTTATGCAGAGACAAAAGATATTAAACCTGTTGATGCTGCAAATTGCGGGCCTATTATTCGCAAACCCTTCTAGCACGGCAAGTGTGGCGTTTAATCTTATGGCTCGGGGTGTCTAAGGCGCGGTTTTTCGGGGCATAAGCGTAGCCCTTTGCCTCAGGTTTGGGCGATGGGTTACACATTTGTGCCACTCGGTAACATTCAGAAACCTCCTACGCGAAAAACCGATATTTATTTGCCTGATGATCATGCGGGCCTGTCAGACCCTCCCCCCTACCCACCTTGGATTGCAATCCAAATGTAGGAAAGGCGGTGATTTTGAGAAATCATAAAAAAGCCCCACTCGGCATACACCGAATGGGGCTCTTTCCCACCTACCCCGCCTTACGCGACATTCATGGTCTTGTGTGTCTCAATCAAATGCGCCACTACACCTGGGTCCGCCAGGGTGGAAATATCGCCCAGCCCGTCGTACTCGGCCGTGGCAATCTTGCGCAGGATACGCCGCATGATTTTCCCCGAGCGCGTCTTCGGCAAGCCCGGTGCCCACTGGATGACATCCGGCGAGGCAATCGGCCCGATTTCCTTGCGCACCCAGTTCTTCAGCTCCAGGCGCAGGGCTTCGGTGGGTTCTTCGCCATTCTTCAGGGTCACGTACACATAGATGCCCTGGCCCTTGATGTCGTGCGGCACACCCACCACCGCCGCTTCGGCGACTTTAGGGTGGGCAACCATGGCGCTTTCGATCTCGGCGGTGCCCATGCGGTGGCCGGATACGTTCAACACGTCATCCACACGGCCGGTGATCCACCAGTAGCCATCTTCATCGCGACGGGCGCCGTCACCGGTGAAGTACATGCCACGGAAGGTCTTGAAGTACGTGTCGACAAAACGGTCATGGTCGCCGTACAGGGTACGGGCCTGGCCTGGCCACGAGTCGAGAATCACCAGGTTGCCTTCGGCGGCGCCTTCGATGATGTTGCCCAGGTTGTCCACCAGCGCCGGCACCACGCCGAAGAACGGCCGTGCGGCAGAACCCGGCTTGAGTGCATGGGCACCCGGCAGCGGGCTCATCAGGGTGGCGCCGGTTTCGGTCTGCCACCAGGTGTCGACGATCGGGCAACGGGATTGGCCGACATTCTTGTAGTACCAGTCCCACGCTTCCGGGTTGATCGGCTCACCCACCGAGCCCAACAGGCGCAGGCTGCTGCCATCGACGCCTTCGCAGGCAGCGGTGCCGGACGCCATCATCGCGCGGATCGCGGTCGGGGCGGTGTAGAGGATATTGACCTTGTGCTTGTCGACGATCTTGCCCACCCGGGTAATGTCCGGGTAGTTCGGCACACCTTCGAACAGCAAGGTGGTCGCGCCATTGGCCAGCGGGCCGTAGACAATATACGTGTGGCCGGTGACCCAGCCGACGTCGGCGGTGCACCAGTAGATTTCGCCCGGGCGGTAGTCGAATACGCGCTCGTGGGTCAGGGCCGCGTACAACAGGTAGCCGCCGGTGGTGTGCTGCACGCCTTTCGGCTTGCCGGTGGAACCTGAGGTGTAGAGGATGAATAGCGCTTCTTCGGCGCCCATCTCTTTGGGCGCACACACGGTGCCCGCCACTTTCATCAGGTCTTCGTACCAGATGTCGCGATGCTGGTTCCACTTGATCGAACCATTGGTGCGCTTGCACACGATGACCTTCTGGATGCTGCTGGTTTCCGGGTTGGTCAGCGCGTCGTCGACGTTGGCCTTCAGCGGAATCTTCTTACCGGCGCGAATGCCTTCATCGGCCGTGATCACCACCTTCGACTTACAGTCGATGATGCGACCGGCCAGGGCCTCCGGCGAGAAACCACCAAACACCACGGAATGGATCGCACCGATGCGGGTACACGCCAGCATGGCGACCACGGCTTCGGGAATCATCGGCATATAGATGGTTACCACGTCGCCGCGGTGTACATCCTGGCCACGCAGGGCGTTGGCGAACTTGCAGACTTCTTCGTGCAGCTCGCGGTAGGTGATGGTACGGCTCTCGGCCGGGTCATCGCCCTCCCAGATGATCGCCGCCTGGTCGCCGCGCTCGGCGAGGTGACGGTCCAGGCAGTTGTAGGAAACGTTCAGGGTGCCATCGGCGAACCACTTGATGTCGACATGGTGATCGTCGAAAGAGGTCTGCTTCACCGCGGTGAAAGGCTTGACCCAGTCAAGGCGCTTGGCTTGCTCGCGCCAGAAACCGTCGGGGTTGACCACCGACTGCTGGTACATGGCCTTGTAGGTTGCCTCGTCGGTCAGCGTGTTGGCTGCTACTTCGGGGCGAACGGGGTACAGGGAAGCCGCACTCATCTTTCTTACCTCGGTGACATAGTTGTTGTTGTATGACCCAGTTGTATCCGGGGTGGGCCTATAGAACCATTCGACGATGGTAGTAACAAGACCCTACAAAATGCCCTGCTATCCCCGTTTACCGCTCTGGCCCGCAGCCTGCGGGGCTTTGCGGGTGGGTGAAAAAACCTTTATCACGGGATTGTTACAAAAACCGCCAATAGTCTTTATCAAAAGCACGGGTATATGAATATAACCCGCAGGCCTAGAATCACTTCCGCCAACCAAGGCATTGTGATTAACACAACAGTGATTAACAACGTAACAGCCCCCACGAAGGCACGTTAATCCGAACTAACCAATCCTAAGTTACACACGTGGCCTCACAAGGGCCCCGTGACCCCTTTCGCCCTGAAGAAGGTAAGTAAAGAAATGAAAGCTCTCGTAGTTATGGCCCTCAGCAGCTTGTGCGCCACCGCCGCCCTGGCCGACGAGGCCCCGACCGAGCTGGCCGGCCAGAACGCCCCGATTGTCGAGGACTACACCTATAGCACCAAGCTGGACGTGGCCAAAGTATTGTCCATGAGCACAATCCCGGAAGTCTGCGAAGTTGTGCCGGTAAAGATGGAATATGAAGACTCCCAGGGTCAGCGCCATATCCTTAATTACCATGTCATGGGTAATGGTTGCTCTAACGGATAACAACTTCGTTAGTTGGAACAGACCCGGATCTTATTCGCCGCAAGAAATCGTTCTTGCGGCAAAGAACCGGTCCTCCCTTCCCGCCCTCAAAAAGCCCTCCCCTCTTCCCCACAATAAATAGCCCACCGCCCGTCAAAAATTTCCTACCCCATCAACCCCCCGCAAACCCTCACTCTGGCTCAAATAGCCGCCTTTTTGTCTCTGATCCGAGACCATCCGCCGCAACACAAAGCCGAATTTTTCCCTATAATGCGCGGGTAAATCGGGCCTGCAATATCCCTTTACACAGGGACGAAGAGCCAGATCTTGAGCCTGCGCTGGAGTATGCATCCACCGCTCCGCCCCTCAAGCCTCATGCAGTACCCGTTACCCAATTCCGTTTATTTGCCTGCGCGAGCTGTTGCAACAAACGATTCCTTAAGATCCACCGCGGCCCGAGGGCCGTGTGAACACCCAACCATCCGGTTTCACACGGGCACCTTTGAGCCCTCACGCAGGAGACGACACGTCATGCTGAGCTGGGACGAATTCGACAAAGAAGAAGACGGTGAAGTAGCCACCAAAGGCGCCAACGCCGGCCACGCCACCGAAGCCAACATGGACCGCCTCGACGGTGCCGGTGCCGCTGCCGCCATCGAAGCACGCGCCGTCACCGCCAGTGACTCCGCCGCCATCGTGCGCGCCAAGGCCGCCCTGGACAAACTCGACGTCGCCGAAGGCCTCGCCGAACTCGAAGGCGCCTCCGCCCGCGTCGCCGTTGACGAAAAGCGCATGATCAACTGCCGCGCCGACCTCAACCAACTCGTGCCCTTCAAGTACGACTGGGCCTGGCAGAAGTACCTCGACGGCTGCGCCAACCACTGGATGCCGCAAGAGGTCAACATGACCGCCGACATCGCCCTGTGGAAAA